>NZ_BJEC01000004.1 GCF_005405465.1 Weissella thailandensis | reverse complement strand
AACTTTTTCCGTATTTTATAAGGCGGAATACCTTGTAGGTACATCGTGACTGCTTCAATTTGTACTTCTTTTGAAAACATAGTAAAACCCCGTAAGTTTGGAAATTACTCCAACTTACGGGGTTCAGTTCATCAACCTAACTAGATTGACGGCCTTTAGCTTGCTTACCATAAGGCTTTAAATAGCCTTCTATATTACATGATTAATTTTCAAAACTGGGACTGCGCTAAAATAGAGCCAATTGATTTTCATCTGGCATACCATTAAGAACCCCATTATCATCCATAAACTGCAACAAAGTCTTTGAAATACCACCCCGTTGCGCTAAGTCTTCTTTCGATAAGAATTCACCTTCAGCCCTTGCAGCAACAATACGCTTTGCCACGTTATCACCTAGTCCAGGTACCGAATTAAATGGTGCAATCAATGTATCACCATCAATTAACCAAGCATCTGAATCAGACTTATATAAGTCGACCATGCTAAAGTTAATCCCACGCTCTAGGGCTTCATTAGCAATTTCGAGTACAGTCATCAAGTCCTTGTCTTTAGCAGAAGCATCATTACCTTGATGTTTAATTTCCATAATTTTAGCTTTCGTACTATTTAATCCTCGTGACATTGACACAATATCAAAATTACTTGCACGAACTGAAAAGTATGCTGCGTAATACAGCATTGGGAAATAAACCTTGAAGTATGCAATTCGCAAGGCCATCAGCACATATGCAGCGGCATGGGCGCGTGGGAACATGTATTTAATCTTCAAACCAGATTCAATATACCATTCTGGCACACCTGCTGCGCGCATTTCAGCTTGGTATTCATCGATAATTCCTTTACCTTTACGCACTTTTTCCATAATTTGGAATGATGATTCCGGATTAACACCATAATTGATCAAGTCGGTCATGATTTTATCACGCGTTCCAATAACCGTACCAATTGTCGCCACACCACGTTCAATCAATTCATCAGCGTTACCACGCCAAACGTCTGTTCCGTGAGATAAACCTGATATTTGTAGCAATTCCGAATAATTCTTTGGATGGGTTTCTTCTAACATCCCCCGGACAAAGGCTGTTCCAAATTCTGGCACACCTAAAGTACCTGTTTTCGAAAAGATTTGGTCTTCAGTGACCCCTAGCACTTCTGGTGATGAAAATAGACTCATAACACCTGGATCGTTCATTGGAATCGTCGTTGGATCAATTCCCGACATATCCTGTAAGGCACGAATCATCGTTGGATCATCATGTCCAAGAATATCCATCTTCAAAATATTATCGTGAATTGAGTGGAAATCAAAATGAGTCGTTCGCCAAGTGGCCGACAAATCATCTGCTGGATATTGGATAGGTGTAAAGTCATAAATTTCCATGTCATCTGGCACAATTAGAATACCGGCCGGGTGCTGACCAGTCGTACGTTTCACACCAGTGGCTCCCATAGCCAATCTTTCGACCTCAGCACCTCTAAATTGTTTTTCATGGTCACGTTCATAGGCTTTAACATATCCAAAAGCTGTTTTATCAGCAACTGTCGCAATGGTTCCTGCACGGAAAACGTTATTTTCCCCGAACAGTGATTTCATATAATTATGCGCGAAAGGTTGATAATCCCCTGAGAAGTTCAAATCAATATCGGGCACTTTGTTACCCTTGAATCCCAAAAAAGTCTCGAAAGGAATATTGTGACCATCCCCAATCAACTTGGTCCCATCAATCGGACTATAACGCTCCGGTAAATCATACCCAGATTCGTAATCACGTGGATTAACGAATTCAACATAATCCCCATTCACACTACGATAATGTGGTGGTAAGGCATTAACTTCAGTAATACCAATTAACAAGGCAATAAGTGAAGAACCAACCGATCCACGTGAACCAACTAAGTAACCATCTTTATTTGATTTCGCAACGAGCCGCTGAGCAACTAAGTAGATAACCGCAAACCCGTTCTTAATAATTGAATGTAATTCTTGTTCAATCCGGGCTTCAACAACTTCCGGCAATGGATTACCATACATGCGATATGCCGTGTCATATGATTTTTGGCGAATCTCATCATTGGCCGTCGGCATATTTGGTGGATAATTACCCGTTTTGATAGCCTCGACATCGTCAATCATATCAGCGATAACATGTGTATTATCAATCACTAATTTCTTTGCTAGTTCTGGTTTCATCCAACTAAAATCATCTAGCACTTCTTGGGTCGTTCTAAAATGCATCTCAGGCAAGCTATGCCGGTTTAACGGATTAGCACCTCCCTGTGAACTGATTAAAATCTTACGATAAATACTGTCCTCAGGATTTAAATAATGAACATCCCCCGTCACAACAACCGGCTTATTTAATTCATCACCAATTTTGACAGCTTGCATCATTAGTTCACGTAAGCGTGCTTCATCCTTAATTAATTCACCCTCAATTTGTGGTAAATAATTGGCTGACGGCTGGATTTCAATATAATCATAATATTTCGCCTTATTTTTTGCGGCAGCGTATCCCTTTTGCATTAACGCTTCCCAGAATTCACCGGAACTATCACCTGTTCCCAATAGTAGGCCTTCGCGGTACTTATTCAATACTGATCGTGGTACGCGGGGTGTGCGATAAAGATAGTGAATATTAGATTCTGAAATCAATTTATACAGATTTTTGACCCCGGTTTGATTTTGAACAAGGACAACCGCATGATTTG
This sequence comes from Weissella thailandensis, assembly GCF_005405465.1. Classification (GTDB taxonomy): domain Bacteria; phylum Bacillota; class Bacilli; order Lactobacillales; family Lactobacillaceae; genus Weissella; species Weissella thailandensis. The sequence continues at coordinate 121,068 of NZ_BJEC01000004.1, read as the reverse complement.
GTCGACCATGGCGCCAAGCATCATTGTCAGTCATATGATCATTTAATTGATCAGCATACGCAATGCCATAAGACTCATTTGCTTCTTCCAAGAAGATACGATTTAAATTTCCCGTTGTTTCCGAATCAAAAATTGCACGGTGGTGTTGCTCTAATAGAACACCAAAATGTTTAGCCAATGTATTCAAGCGATACGAACGCATATTAGGGTATAAGAAGCGCGCTAAGGTTAATGTATCAATAACTGGATTGGTAATTGATCCCATACCATGACGTTCATACCCTTCATTCATGAAGCCCATATCAAAGGTCACATTATGGCCGACCAAAATAGCATCCCCATAGAATTCACGGAAAGCCGCAAAAACTTCTTGTTCAGATTTTGATCCTTGAACCATATCATCAGTAATTGAAGTCAAATCAACAGTTGTCTGACTTAACGGGAAGCCTGGATCAATAAATTCAGAAAACTCTGCTGTCACGTTTCCTTTGACCATCTTAACGGCGGATAATTCAATAACCTTGTCATAAGCAGCTGACAAACCAGTTGTTTCCACATCAAATACAACATATTCAGCATCATCTAAAGCTATGTGGGCGGGATTAAAAATAATTGGTTCGCCATCTTCAACCAAATTAACTTCAATACCATAAATCATTTTGATGTTATTATCGGCTGCAGAAGATGCTGCTTCAGGGAAGCCTTGTGCACCTGCAGTATCAGTGATTGCAATAGCGTCCATGCCCCAATCGCTGGCTTGTTTAACATAATCCTTAATCCCATTAGTTGCATCCATCGTTGACATCAAAGAATGTGCATGCAATTCAATACGTTTTGGATCCCCCTCGTATTTATCAACACGTGGCTCATGCTTAACGACTTGGATATCATACGCCATCATCGTGAGGTCATGTAAAAAGTCATCTTGTTGCACTGGACCACGTGCTCGAATCCACATGCCTGCCTTAACATTCGCAAAAAACGCTTCGTCATTTTCGTCACGTGAGAATTTCTTAAGAATAAACGAACTCGTATAGTCAGTCACTTTCATCGTCAATAGCTGGCGCTCTGATTTAAGTACTTTGACTTCTGCATCAAATACATAACCCTCAACAATTACCGATCGTTCTTCGTCAATAATATTGACCATGTCAGTTGTTTCAGCATCATTGGCTATTTTACGACCCAAATTATTACCACCATTGCCACCACCATGATTAGAGGTGTGGCGTTGTTTTGATGCTTGTTCTAATTGTACTTGGGCCATTTGAGCTAACTGTTCATCTTGCGAAGCTCGTTGGGCAATCGCCTCAGCTTGTGACTGGGCAACGAGTTCATCATCAACATTAATAACGAATGGTAAACTCTCAGTGAAACCAATTTGGCGGTAAGTTTGTTGAATTAAATTAAGGCCTGTTTGCTGAGCATAATTTGCCCACGCCTGTGAATCAAAAGTGAGAACAAGTTGATTATTCTCAGCAACCGGCATCACTTGACTAAATGCTTGTTGAAAAGCACCTGGTTCATTTTGATGTTGTTGTAAAACCCAGCGCCAATAATCAACAGCCTGTGTCATACGTGGCTGAGAAGTTAATTTAATTTCATAATTAACAGATGCAATATTTGCAAATGTTGTCTGCAATTTACTGATCAATGTCGCTAAAGTGGTCACATCAGGTAATTCAGGTAGTGCAAAATGGAATTGCCAAACTCGTGACTGCTTATGAATTGTCAATTTGGTCAGGGTTGCTTCTTGGAAGATGTCGGGCACCTCCTCATATTGCAACTGTTGTAACAATATTCGAAATTGTTCTTGTGGGTTCAACGCCATCACTTATAGCCCCTTTCATTTGTTTTACAATCTATTGCTATTATACATTGTCCATGAGTCATGGAAATATCAAATAGATGAATTAATTAATACTGAGGCACAAAAAAAGAGGAAGCAATGGGCAATTGCTTCCTCTACTGATGATAAATAGCTCAAAGTGCTATGCCATCATCGATAATAGATATGGATGGGCTTCCTAATCTATTATTAACGGTATACTCACATATACCAAATTTAAGGAGTAGTTGCAGGAACGGGCATTCCTGCTAGGTTATGAGTAATCATTATGGGCATCGATAGGATATCTCTGTATCCCTCATCGATAATTACACTATAAAGCCATAATCTTAAAACAAGGATAAATGATCTAATAATATTTAATTTTTATGTCCATCTAGGAAAACTTGTAGTGTTGAAACAAGTTCATCAGCACGAACTTCAATAGCCTCATCTGCTTGACGTAACTTAACTTCAACAATACCTTCACTCGCTTTTTTACCAATCGTTACTCGTACTGGCAAGCCAATTAAGTCTGAATCAGCAAATTTTACGCCAGGACGCTCATTACGGTCATCGACTAACACTTCATAACCAGCTGCTACCAAGCTATCATTTAATTCATCTGTCAACTTTGCTTGCGTTTCATTTTTGTACTTGATTGGTATCAAGTGAACATTCCATGGCGCAATAGCTGCTGGCCATGACAAACCATTTTCGTCGGCATTTTGTTCAGCAATCGCTGCCAAAAGACGTGACACACCAATACCATAAGAACCCATGATAACATCAGCTTGGCGACCATTTGCATCCAATACTTGTGCACCCATAGCCTTAGAATAACGAGTACCTAACTTAAAGATATGCCCAACTTCAATTCCTTTAGTAAATTGTAGATGACCTTTATTATCAATAGCTGGGTTTCCTTCACGCGCAATACGAATATCGGTTACTTCATCGATACGGAAATCACGGTCAACATTAGCATTTAAGTAATGGAAACCAGCTTCATTACCACCAACGACAATATTAGCCATATCTGTGACCCATTCATCGGCAATAATTTTCACTTCTTCGCCAACGCCAACAGGACCTAATGACCCAAATGGTGCCCCTAAGTATTGTTGCGCTTCCTCTTCAGTTGCTAAACGTAATTCACCAGCTTGCAAATAATTTTTCACTTTAACTTCATTGACTTCATAATCACCACGAACCAAAAGCATAACAGGTTCCCCATCAGCTATCATGAACAACGTCTTGACTAGTTTGTCTTCAGCAATTTGTAGATAGTCAGCCAATTCAGAAATTGTGGCAACGTCAGGCGTTGCAATCTTTTGCAAATCAGCCAAAGGTGCATGTGACTTGTTTGGTGTATACAAGTCCTTAGCCATCTCTAAGTTTGCTGCATAATCTGATTCATCTGAGTAGGCAATTGTGTCTTCACCAGCTGCGGCTGGCGCAGAAAATTCTTTAGAATCTGAGCCTCCCATGGCACCAGCATCACCAACGATAACCCGGTAGTCCAAACCAACACGATTGAAGATATTAACATAAGCTGATTCCATCTTCTTGTAAGCATCATCCAGACCAGCTTCGTCAATTGAGAATGAATAAGCATCCTTCATAATAAATTCACGACCACGAAGAACACCAAAGCGTGGTCGATCCTCGTCACGTAACTTGGTTTGAATTTGATAAATTGTTAATGGCAACCGCTTATATGATTTGATATCATCGCGAATCAACGTCGTCATCGTTTCTTCATGCGTTGGTCCAAGAATCATATCACGTCCATGACGATTTCTTAACTTAAACAAGTTTGGACCGTAAGTCTCATAACGTCCCGATTCTTGCCATAATTCTGCAGGCAAAAGAACTGGTGCCGTCATTTCTGTCGCATCAACTTTTTCCATCTCTTCACGAATGATTGCTTTTATCTTGTTTAATACACGTTGTGCCAATGGCAAATACGCGTATACACCCGCTGTTACTTGGCGAACATACCCCGCACGTAACATCATTTGGTGCGAAATGACTTCCGCATCTGCTGGTGTTTCACGCAACGTTGGAATAAAAACCTTTGATTGTTTCATGACTTATACCCATCCCTAATCTTTGCACAAAAAAGCGCATTAAAATTCTTTTTCTATCTTACCACATTTGTTTATTTAACGTTGACCTACATATAACCGAAAACGTTTCATATTATTAGCAGTCAAAATATTTCGTTCTAACAGCTGATAAACACCTACTACTTACTTCACGAAATAGCGTAGAATATCATTTCCTGTTACCGCAATCATTAAAATAAATAATAATCCCACACCAACTAAGGTCACTGCTAATTCAGCTTTTTCTGGTACCGGACGTCTAATTACCGCTTCGACCGCATTCAACAATAACTTACCACCATCTAATCCAGGAATAGGTAGCAAATTCATCATCCCCAAGTTAACTGACAACCAGGCCATAAAGGACACAATGGCTAATATTCCCATAGTGCTGACTTCTGAAGTATTTTTATAAATAGCAACTGGTCCGCCTAGCTTATTAAGTGAAAATCCTTGTACAAGATTTTTAATTGCTCGGAAGATCTGTGTCATCGATTGCGCAGTTGCTTGGAATCCATATCGTAACCTAGCCCCCAAGGCGGTTGTCTGTTTAGATGTCACGCCGATTTGACCAATCTTCATTCCCCCATTTTTAACACCCTTGGGAGTCAACGTCGTATGCTTCGTTTGACCATGACGTTCAAATGTCAATGAAACTTTTTTATCAGGCAATGTTTGAATCTTATTTTGCATACCTTGCCACGAATTAACTTTTTTACCATTGATTTCGGTGATTGTATCGTTAGATTTAATCCCGACCATAGCTGCTGGTGAATCTTTAGCAACGTGATCTACTGTAGTTGTAGAAACACCAGGTAACGTAAATGCCAAACCAATAAACAAAATCAAAGTCAGCAAAAAGTTATTCATAGGACCAGCAAAGTTAATCACCGCACGTTGCCATAATTTTGCGGATTCAATGTGCGTATCTCTTGGTGCTACTAACACGACTGTACCATCTGCCTCAACAACTGAAGCATCATGATCTACCGGTAAACGTACTAACTCACCATCTTCAGGCCAATAACCTTCAATCACCATATCATCAACTAAATCAACTTGATTAACAGTAATCGTACGGCCACCCACCAACTCCTCTTCATCCGACAAATTAATGCGGGTGACCATACCATCAGTCAGAACAACAGTAATCGACATCCCCGGCTGAATCGTTTCTTCTTCAGTATCTGCACGACCAGCCATACGCACATAACCACCAACCGGCAAAATGCGCCAAGTATAAGTTGTCCCATTGCGTTGCGTTTGCAATAATTTTGGTCCCATCCCAATTGCAAACTCTCGTACTCGAACGCCAGATTTTTTTGCAAAATAAAAGTGACCAAATTCGTGAACAATCACGATGACTCCAAATACAATAATAAATGTAATAATTGCTGTCATTCCTTATCTCCATCCCAATCTAAGTAGGGTTAGTATACTATAAATCATAGTGTGACAAAAGATGCTTTGAATTCGGATGTAACGTTGTTTATGCTATTTTTGTCCGTAGCAACGCGTAGGACAGGAATAGTGTAAATGACGTTACATTGAGAATTCAGTCTTTGGGAGCACGTTTAATCATAGTGTGACAAAAGATGCTTTGAATTCGAGGGTAACGTTGTTTATGCTATTACAGTTAAACCAAACTAAAAAAGGCTGACGTCTAACATCAGCCTTTTGTCATTAACTTATTAAAAAACACCCAGTAAGTACATGATTGGCAAAACAATCAACATTGAATCAAATCGATCTAAAATGCCACCATGACCTGGTAATACTGAACCAGAATCTTTGACATGGTAAAAACGCTTCAAAGCAGATTCAACCAAGTCACCAAACTGGCCAGCAACTGAAAGCAGAATACTGATTGCCAGCATGATCCACCAGCCGTATGCTTGTGGGAAATAATACGTATAAATTGCTGCTGCAATCACCGCAATGACACTACCACCAATTGAACCTTCCCAAGTTTTATTTGGTGAAATAGCCGTTAGTTTATGCTTACCAATTTGTCTACCAACCAAGTATGCACCAGAATCAGTAATCCAAACAATCAAAAAGGCATACATCAACGTATCCAGACCAGCTTCACGTGCTGATACCATCATACCAAATCCTAAACCAACATACATCATTGTTAATGTAAAGACACCCGCATCCTCAAAGTTAAACTTATTGCGAGCTACTACTGTATGTAATAACATCAAAATCACAAATATGTAAAGTAAAGAAGCAGGTTGTAATGTCGTTGGTAGATCAAGATTTTGCCAAATATCGTTTGGCAACGTCATGATAAATGCCCCAAGCATCGTCAAGATAGCACCAAAGTCAACTAACAATGTGCGACGCATTAAGACAACTTCTGATGCAGCAACAACGGCAAGTACTGAAGCAGCAATTTGAATCCAGATATTACCAGCAATCAAAATGGGTATAAAAATTGCCAATGCTACCACCGCCGTGATTACCCGTGTTTTCATTATTTTATCTCCTATTTTTTATCACTTTTATTTTCTGCTAAACCACCAAAGCGTCGATGACGTGACTGATAGATCATAATAGCACGCTTTAAGACTTCTGACGTAAAGTCAGGCCAATGTTCGTCCACAAAGACGAACTCTGAATAGGCAATCTGCCAAAGCAAAAAATTCGATAGTCGTTCTTCACCACTCGTACGAATCAACAAATCAGGGTCAGCATACTTATTTAGTGATGCGGTCATCAAAGATTGACCAAACCGCGTCTCATCAATATCTTCTGGCTTGATTTCCCCATTTAATACCTGTTGGGCAAGCTGCTGCGCACCGGACACAATCTCACTCCGACCCCCATAATTCAAGGCAAAGTTTAAGACCATGCCCGTATTATTAGCCGTTTGCGCAACGGCATTTTTAACGGCTTTTTGTGTGTAAGCAGGCAATTGATCGACATATCCAATAACATTGACGCGAATATTATTTGCAATTAAATCGGGTACAAAGGTATCAAAAAACTTACCCGGTAGCTTCATTAAAAATCCAACTTCAGTTTCCGGACGTTTCCAATTTTCAGTTGAGAAAGCATATAACGTTAAAACTTTCACACCCAAATCACTGGCAGCTTTAGTAATATCTTTAACGACTTCCATGCCACGCTGATGCCCAGCAACTCGTGGTAGATTTTGGCCCTTAGCCCATCGTCCGTTACCATCCATGATAATCGCGATATGTTGTGGTATCTGCTGACCGTCCAGCTCGATGGCCTGTTTATCAGCACGTTCTTCATGTCGGTCATTAAAAAACACGATTTACCCTCCAAGATTCTAACAAATAATCACTATGAAATATGACACACTTCATAATATTATATATTATACCAGTTTGTCACATAATATTTGCCTATTAACTATTACTTATCAAAAATTTTACTTGTACGATCATCAAACGCACCAGCTAATAATGCCTCAATGGTATCAATAACACCATTATGGTTGTTATCATTAACCGCTAAATTATCAATACGTACTTTCATAAAGTCTTCTGCGTTTGGCATAACAAAAGGATACTTCACATAACGGAGCATCTCTAAATCGTTACCATTATCACCAAAGGCCGCCATTTCTTCAGGCTTGATACCCCAAATTTCACCTAATTTTTCAAGACCAGTTCGTTTGTTTACCCCTGGTGCTAAAATATCAACTGTTCCAAAACCAGAACCAGTGGTATGTAGTTCCTCACCAAATTCTGCTCGTAGTTGTTGAATATATTGATGGACATCAATACCTTGTTCCCAAACAAATGTAAAGCGGAAGATATTGTCATCAATATCTTTAAACTTCTCTACCTGGTGAACGATCGGATAAAATTGTTTTACCATACTAATGATTTCTGGTGTTGCATGGTTAGAAACATATGCACCATTATGGCCTGATAAAACAATTAGGTTTTCCATTCCTGGATTAACATTGTTATTCCAATCAATGACCCGATCAATCTGTTCACGGGTAATATTTGTTTCAGCAACCACCTCATCATGGTCCATAACTAAGGCCCCATTATCGGAAACATAGGTGACGCGATCAGGATCAACAGGATTGAAATATGAACGAAGCATTTTATATTGGTTACCACTGGCGGCGACAAAACGAATACCCTTAGCATCCAATTCATCTAGTAAATCTTCCATTCGTACATAATCAAAGGTCCGATCATCACGCAATAATGTACCATCCATATCTGTTGCAATTAATTTAATCGTCATTTTTCAATTTTCTCCTTCAATCTAAATATCATTAATTTACTCAATACATAATTGGAAACAATTACAAATACATTTTGGATAATATTCCAAATCATATCATTTTGGTGTAGGATATGTACACCAAATAGCAAAATTAAGTATCCTACAACACCCGTTGCCAAACGTGCAAAGAAAAATTTAACCATTTCGAGTAAAATATTGACAAAGCCCGTTGTTTGACTATCAAACACCCATTTACGATTGGTTAAATAGGCAAACAAAACACTCAATATCCAAGCAAGAACATACGCAATGTTTATCGATAAATGCGACCAACGTGCTCCCGTATAGACAACAATGTTGACGACAGTTGTCAGTCCTCCAAAAATCAAATACATAATTTGCATTCGATATTTACTTAGCATCTCAATTACTGTACGCATTTCGTTACTCCATTTCAATCAATTTACAAAATAACACTCAAAACATTATACCAAACTCACTCGAAAGCTGGTTAGTTTGCTACAATTATATAGACAGTTCTTACAAATTTAACTTAATGATTTAGGAAGGCATGATTATGAATCCAGAATCTCATGATAATGTATCTCGTTTAAAACAACTTAAAGAAAGACCAGAAACGGAACGTCCAGGCAGTCGCCAAGCACGATTACAGAAAAAAATAAAACACTCAGACATTCAATGGTTGGCCTTATTACTTTGTGTCATTTCACAAAATATTATCTGGTGGGTGTATCCGCTCATCTATTCAAACAACCTGGCTGGGGGACAATGGCAACATAATCCACTATTAATTACCTATAGTATTATCATAGCGATAGCAATATTTTTAACTTTTAATCGCGGTTTTTCTCGTTGGATAAACTATGTGGTCATTTTATTCCCATTGCTATTCTTATATTTCTTGTATAAACAATTCACTGGGCAACAAGTCATGTTACTTGCACTACTTCCCATTACCCTACTACTAATAAATATTTCATGGTTAAGTTTACAAAATGTACTTGGTTTAATTTTATATTCAGGTATCGCAACTATCGTCATGCCTGTCGTTATTTTCTACCAACAAAATACATATTTAACACAACCATTTATTATTAGTTTATTACCGCTATTTTTCAGTTACCTCTACTTCATGAGTAGTGTGTTCGTCACACAGGGCCGCAATAAACGATTAACTTCGCTGGTTTTTGGCGTTATCCTATTACTAAACGTCCTAACCCTACCTTGGAATTTTTGGACAATTCTAACAATTATTATCATCATCTTTACTTGGATGGTACTAATTAATTTCAATTTAAAGCAACGTTACCGGATGGTATTCTTTACCATTCTACAGACATTGACCATCATGGTTATCTTTTTACAGCAAAACTAAACGATACGATAAAGGATCTGAAACAATATTAGTTTTCAGGTCCTTTTTCTTTAAATAAACATATTAACGTTTTATAATATGTTTATGGATGAAAAATTATCAGAGTTTTTTAAATTATTTTCAAATGTTCTACGACTAAAAATTTTAAAGATTTTAGCTGATCATGAACAGAACGTTTCAAATCTAGTTACAGCCACTGGCTATTCGCAATCAAATATTTCACAACAATTAAAAATGTTAAAACATGCCGATATTATCAGTTCTCACAAACACGGTAAACAAGTTTTTTACGTGTTAAAGGATGACCATATCCGTTCAATCATTGCATTAGCGACAACCCACTTGGAGGAAAAATTATAATATGCATAATCATCACGAACATGCAGCCGTTCCAAAAAGGCAAGTCCCCTATTTAATAGGCATTATCCTAAATACTGCTTTTATCATTGCTGAAATGATTTTTGCCCATTACGCCCATTCAACAGCTTTATTTGCAGATGCTTTGCACAGTATTAGCGATGTCGCATCACTGATACTAGCTTGGGCTGCTGTGGCTGTCTTTGGCTTGCGAGCCACGGATACTCACACGTATGGCTGGCATAATGCAACTATCCTAGCCAGCTTTATTAACGCGCTGTTCCTGTTAGTTGCCGTCTTTGTCATCTGGTACGAAGCAATTGTTAAGCTACTAAACGGTGGTGCCGAACCAGCTGGAAATTTGATTATGATCGTATCAGCTTTTGGAATTATCGTTAACTTTTTAGCAGCCAAGTTCTTTGCTATGGCTGGCGATCATAAGTCAGATATCAACGCGAAAGGCGCCTATGTTCATCTAATGGCTGATGCTGGCGTTTCTCTGGGAGTGGTTGTGGCTGGTTTACTGACCATGCTAACCAAATGGTTCTGGCTGGACCCAGTTGTTTCTATCATTATTGGTATTGTTATCATCGTGTCATCATGGGATATTTTCAAACAATCGGTTCTACTTATTTTCAATGGTGTCCCTGAAAACATTGATGAAGTTTCCGTTAAAAAAGCTATCCTGGATAATCCACAAGTCATCAGTTTACATGATTTACATATTTGGGGTATCTCAACAACAGAAACTGCATTAACCGTTCATCTAGTTGTTAAAGACCCTGGCGATATGGCGTTACTCTCTGATCTCGGTCACATGCTCCAAGATGATATGCACATTCAACACACAACTATTCAGCTTGAAAATAATATGCCAAACGAACCCTATAATGACATTTAATCAATAAACAAAAGAGAGAGCGAGACAAAAGTCGATTTTGAACTGAAGCCGGTATGTAACGTTATTTACGTCATTTTTGGCCGAAACAAGAATGTCATAAATCGCGTTACATTGAGACTTCAGACTTTTGGAACGCGTTTATGCTATAAAATTCATAGCCTTACAATTAATGCATTTTTAGCACAAAAGAGGTTGAGACATTGTTTTGTCTCAACCTCTTTGTTGTTTATTCGGATAATTCTAAAACAGCCACATATGGTAAACTACGATAATATTCATTGTAGTCCATCCCGTACCCAACCAAAAATTCATCAGGTACTTGGGCCCCAATAAAGTCTGGTGTAATACCACCTGCAGTAGTTGACTGGCGCTTATCTGTTGCAACTGCAACATACACTTTCTCAGCACCGCGTGCTTCAAAATCCGCCTTTAAATACCGTAACGTTAATCCTGAATCAACGACTTCGTCTAATATGACAACTGTTCGCCCAGACAAGTCAACCTTTAAATCTCTTTGAATTGTAATATGACCAGTTGATTGATCACCAACATAACTAGATACGTCAATATAATCCAATTCAATATCGCGGTTCATAGCCCGCATCAAGTCAGCCATCCACATGTAAGCGCCCTTCATGACACCGACAAATACCGGCCGTTCAACATCAACTAGTACTTCGTTGATTTCATCTGCAACACGCTTCACCATTTGGTCAATGTCATCTACAGATAAAACCGTTCGTGCTAATCTCATTTCAAACATGCTTATTATTCCTCATTCCAGATATCAAACAAGATAATAGTTTGTTCATTTGATGGGCCAACAGCGAATGTGTATAGTGGTACCCCAATCAATTCTTCAACACGCTTCAAGTAGTTCTCAGCGTTGGCGGGTAATTCTTCACGTGACTTAATACCCGTAATGTCTTCTGACCAACCTGGCAATTCCTCATAAATAGGTGTCACACGTTGCACGTCTTTCAAGTTAGCTGGATAGTGCGTAATGCGTTGACCATCTAATTCATAGGCCACGGCAAGCTTAACCGTTTCAAGTCCTGACAAAACGTCCAAACTATTTAATGATAAGTGGGTAAAGCCACCAATCCGAGCTGAGTGACGAAGAACAACTGTATCTAGCCAACCAATACGACGTGGACGCTTTGTAACAACACCATATTCATGACCAATTTCACGAATACGATTACCAACTTCATCAAATAGCTCCGTTGGGAAAGGACCATCCCCCACACGTGACGTATATGACTTAGCAACACCAACAACCCGCGTGATCTTAGTTGGGCCGACACCGGCACCAATAGTTGCGCCACCCCCAACAGGTGATGATGATGTCACGTATGGGTATGTTCCTTGGTCAATATCCAACATAGCACCCTGGGCACCTTCAAATAATACACGCTTTTGATCATCCAAATATTCATTGATCAATACAGTTGTATCAACAATGTATGGCTTCAACTGTTGACCATAATCAGCATATTCTGCGACTAATTCTTCAAGATAAAATGCCTCATGATCATAAAGTTTCTCAAGTACTTCATTTTTTTCAGCAAGTACATTAGATAGACGCTCACGTAATACCTCTTCGTCCAACAAATCAACGACACGGATTCCTACACGAGCAGCCTTATCCATATATGTTGGACCGATACCGCGTCCAGTTGTACCAATCTTGCCATCACCTTTCTTAGCATCGGCCAAGCGATCAAGCAACATATGATATGGAAAAATAACATGGGCACGATCTGAAATACGAAGATTTTCAGTCGTCACACCCTTTTTTTGGATTTCATGTAATTCGTCTAATAAAGCCTTTGGATTAACAACACAACCATTTCCAATCACCGCCAAACGATTTGGATTGAAAATACCAGATGGTACAGAAGACAATTCAAACTTCTGTCCATCAACATAAATGGTATGTCCGGCATTGTTACCACCTTGGTAACGCACTACCATATCGGATTTTTGTGAGATAAAGTTTGTTATCTTTCCTTTACCTTCGTCTCCCCATTGACTACCAACAACTACAATCCCTGCCATAATGGCCTCCTATTTTTAAATTCGTCAAAACACGAACATTATCAATTTTTTCAACACCTATTTAATTGTAACAACAAACTTTATTCGTTTCAACGGTCTTTCGTTAAAAGTTCGACTTTTAATCATTCAAGCTGTTATATCCTATCATTCAAATGATTAAAAACGATTTTTTTAAGTAATAACATATAAAATAAGCACAAGATGCGAACATCCTGTGCTTATAGTTATTATTTAGCTGATTTAATTGCTTTATGAATTTCCCAATAAATATTCGGAACCAATGATAATACAATTGTAATTATCCAAGCCATACCACTTAATGGTACAAAGCTAAATAATGTCTGCGTCACTGGCAGCAATACTAGAAGAATTGTCAATGCTACTGCCAATCCTGCCATCATTACTAACATTGGATTAGCACTAAACTTAATCTTGAACATTGACTCTTCACTACGGATATTAAACACGTTCAGAATTGAAGTCAATGACAATACAACAAAGGCCATTGTCGTTCCTACGGCGCTATCATGAGTATAAACACCATAACCTTGTGCTAGCAAACTAACTGCAGCAAATAGAATAACATTGATAACAATTCTAGTTGCTAAACCATTCGCAAACAAACTATCCTTAGGACTAACAGGGTCTTGGTTCATCACATTATCATGAACTGGTTCACGACTAAGGGCAAATCCAGGCAACCCATCGGCAACCAAGTTAATGAACAATAGTTGCGTAGCAATCAGCGGTGATCCCCAGCCAAGTAAGATAGCACCAATGATAATAATAATCTCCGACATGTTAGCACTCATCAAGAAATTAACAGTCTTACGAACATTACCATAAATACCACGACCAGTTTCAACCGCGCGGACAATACTTGCAAAGTTATCATCCGTCAAAACAATTGCTGATGCTTCACGGGCAACATCTGTTCCTGTCTTACCCATTGCAATTCCGACATCTGCACGACGTAAGGCAGGCGCATCATTCACCCCATCTCCAGTCATAGCAACAACGTCCCCACGCTTTTGCCATGATTTAACGATTCGAATCTTATCCTCTGGGGTTACACGGGCATAAACAGCATACCGATCAACATTCTTATCAAGTTCCTCATCAGACATTTTATGCAATTCTGAACCTGAAAGAGCTAAATCATTTTCACCTAAAATACCAATTTCACGTGCAATTGCACTAGCAGTGACCACGTGATCACCTGTAATCATAAGTGGCTTAATACCCGCGGCACGGGCCTCAGCAACAGCTTGTGCCGATTCTGGTCTTGGTGGATCAATAATTCCAACCAATCCCAATAGGGTCATACCTTTTTCTAATTCATCAGCAGTTGGTTCCATACTAATTTCAGGTAACTTAACAACTCCGACAGCGATAACACGCAAGGCATTCGTACCAAACTCTTTATTTATCTTAATTGCTTGTTCATGCATCTCTGTTGGGAACTTAGGCAACAAGACATCAAATGCCCCTTTGGTAACTGCTAGATAACCATCTTCAACACGATGAACTGTTGTCATTCGCTTTCGAGTTGAATTAAATGGTAGTTCATAAACCTTTGGATATTTGTTTTGCAAAGCTTCATATTCAGAATACTCACCGAGTGCATTGACCATCGCAACTTCGGTTGGTAACCCAGATACTTCATCATCAGGTTTCGTCACATTGGTTGACAATGCCCCAAACTTTAAGACATCAGGGATTTGCTCAACTAGCTCTTCATCATGGTAAACATGATCTGCTTCTGCGTCCCAAGCTCGACGAACAGTCATTTTATTTTGTGTTAACGTACCTGTCTTATCAGATGCAATGACCGTTGCTGACCCTAATGTTTCAACGGCTGGTAGACGACGAACAATCGCCTGACGCTTAGCCATCTTTTGCACACCGATTGCCAATGTAATCGTCACGATAATCATCAACGTTTCTGGCACAACGGCAACCGCTACTGATACAGCAGTCATGAATAATTCTAGTAATGGTTCTCTAGCTGCAAGACCTAATCCAATGACAATTAAGGCTGCCAAAATCGCAATAACACTCAAGCGCTTACCAAGTTGGGCAAGTCTAATTTGTAATGGTGTCTGTTCACGTTTTTCATTACCTAATAAGCCGGCAATTTTACCCATCTCAGTCTGCATACCAATGGCGGTAACCACACCCGTTCCGCGACCGTTCACAACGGCAGTTCCACGATATACATGATCTAAACGATCTCCTAATGAGTCATCTTCGGAAGAGATTTCCGTCTCGTCCTTTTCAATGGCATCACTTTCTCCAGTCAATGCAGATTCTTCAACTTGTAACTCACTTGTTTCAATTAATTGCGCATCGGCAGAAATTTTTTCACCGTTCTCAAGAACTAAAACATCACCCACAACAATATCGGCAATTGGAATCGTAGTCACTTTGTTATCACGCTTGACAGTTGCTTCGGCACTTTCTAGACCCTTTAAGGAGTCTAGAGCTGCTTCAGCTCGCCCTTCTTGATAAATAGATAGCACTGAATTAATAATGACAATTCCAATAATTAACAGACTTTCAAAATAATGTCCGTCACCCTTCATAAGTGATGTGATTAATGAAATAACCGCAGCAATTATCAAAATAATCGTTGCCACATCACTTAAACTACGCTTTATCTTTGACCATAATGGTTCTTTTGGCGCTTCGTTAAATTCATTTGTTCCATATTTATCTCGTGCCTGCTGCACTTGGACTTCTGTCAACCCTTTTTCGACATCGGTTGACGCATGATCACTTGGTAACTTATCTTCCATAAACTCTCCTTTTGTTTCATAAAAATTTCGTATGCCTTATGTATACAAGCTTACCAGATATTAGTATTTTTGTAAAACTTTAAGTAAAAACGTAACTTTTAAGGTAAAAGAGAGCGTGAAAAAAATTGTTTTTAAGCTGGTATGTAACGTAGTTTGCGACATTTTTGGCCGGAGCAGAGCGTAGGACAGGAATGGCGTAAATTGCGTTACATTGAAGCTTCAGATTGTTGGAACGCGTTTAAAAGAGAGCGTGAAAAAATTTGGTTTGAAGCCGGTGTGTAACGTAGTTTGCGACATTTTTAACGCAAAAAAGTGGTCAAGGCATTTATTTTGTCTTGACCACTTTATACTTAATAGATATTAATCATTGTTCAGAAAATTCTGCTTGTAACCGTGCTTGCTCTTGACGATACTGCTGAACGACCCGTTCAGTTAATCCAGGCTCCAATTGATCAAGCATGACCCCTAATGTCTTCATAGCTTGTTCATAATCATAGCCCGTTTCATAGTAATAACGTGCTTGCTGCGTTGCCTGAGCCACTGCAGGGTTATCACGATACAACAATGCTTTACGAACCAAACGTTCAGTAACCGTAGCCGCTTCAATCAACTCATCCGTTCGTTCCTGCAATGTATCTAAGTCCGCTGTCACGATACTCAATTGTCGTAGCGCATCATCAACATTAACGCGCGCCATATTAAGTTGTTGTTTAACGCGCTCTAATTCATCACTCACTGAATAAAAAATTGATAGATAGGTTTCCGGTAGCCCTGGTAACCCTTGACGTTCGAATGATCGCTGAATCAAACGCAACTTGTCTGACAGCAAGGTTACCCGTTTCTTTGACTGCTCCAGTTGTCCTGGCAACTCTTGATAAGTTTGCCAACGTGCAACTTGTTCGCGTTCAATTCGTTCAAGATCTTTCTGAATGGCAACTTGTTCACTGATCAAGTTAGAAAATATCGCTTCATGACGCGCAATTTTTTGCTTTAATTCTTCAAAATTGACGGTATCATTTGATAACTGAATTTCCCAAGTACGAATTTGTCCCACTTCATCTTTTGAAAATACAAAATCTTGGTTCAAACGATCTAAACGGGCATATAATTCATGATTTTGACGTTTATTATGAGCAAGGTATCCTGTCAAATTCTCATTATTTTCCCAAACTGTTTGGGCAGCCTTCGCTTCTTTATCAAAAGTCTCGTATAAGAGTTCTGTACGATCTTCCATTCGTGTGATCTCTTCTGACACTTTTTTGAGCGTCAACTCTTTCAATAACTCCAAAGCTGCTTCTAATTCTTCGCGAATATTTGCCAATTCCTTCTCAATATTCGTTTCAAACCTAAATCCTTCAGCAGACATTTTATTATATGCATCTTGCAATTCTGATAACTGACCCGGAATAGTATCATCCAATTTATTGAAAAGATCAGGTATTTGCTCAATACGCTGTTCCAATTGGTTAGTTTCCATACCTAAAGTTTCATAGATACCAGCAGCCGTTGCGTGATCACCAGCCTCGGTCAGACGAGCAAACTCTGCAAAATCATCTTCTAACGAGCCTAATATCTCTTCCAACTTATCAATTGCTGGTCCAAATGCAAAATTTTGTGACAATAACACTTTTCGTAGTTCTTGATACTTACTTTCTAAATCCTTAACTGCTTGTTTATGGGCAGCATCCATTTGTTCTAAATCACTTAAACCCTGGTTCACAACATCAATGATTGCTTCTGCATCACGAATTTGTTGCTGAAGGCTTTTCATTCCTTGCGCAGTCTTTAAGAAATTTAACCCCTGCGAATCAAATAATACGGTATTTGCTTTTAAATCAATATTGTTAAACTCGTTTGTTTCCAAATGGTTATACTTTGCTTCCAACAATTGAAATTGCTTCAAAGACTGTCCCGTTAAGCTCAACTGTCGCCCTTTAACTAACCGATCACGCATTGGAATCTCAGCCAATTGGGCTTTCTTTTGAATTAACTTATTAACTTTTCGCGCTGTCAATCGTTGAGAGACAAAGATAATCAAATAAATGGCTGCTACTACAATGATTAAGCCAATTACAATGTGTCCAATCTGTGTCATACTCTTTTATCTGGTGATCAATTATCACCATACTCCTAACTATCGGGAATTCTAATAAGATTAGCGTACCACGTGACTTCTATTACATGTTAATTTTTTACATTTGTTTAGACTTTATTTGGTGTTCTTTAACCTTTTTTAACTTATTCTACTATTTTTTGTTCAAATAAATAAATAAAAACAATTTACAAACATTTTAAAGTAATAAAAAAGCCAAGGCAAATGCCTTGGCTTTTTTATTGTGTACCCACAAACCGGTAAGCGAATAAAAATTATCCGATACGGTTGTAGTACTCAACGATAAGGGCTTCATTGTATTCGTGATCCAATTCAGCACGCTCTGGTTCGCGAACCAAAGTTCCCTTTAATGTATCTTTATCAAATTCAACGAATGGTAGTGTTCCAGCTTGTGCTTCAACAGCAGCTTGGATGTACACATTCTTTTGTGACTTCTCACGGACTGAGATTTCTTGTCCAACAGCAACTTCGTATGAAGGAACATCCAAACGCTTACCATCAACTAAGATGTGACCGTGGTTAACAAGTTGACGAGCTTGTTGACGTGTTGTAGCCAAACCTAGACGGTAAACCATGTTGTCCAAACGACGCTCTAGCAATGACAAGAAGTTGTCACCGTGAGTACCCTTACGAACCTTACCTGCCTTCAAGAACAAGTTGTGGAATTGACGCTCAGTCAAACCGTAAGTGTAACGTACCTTTTGCTTTTCTGCTAATTGAATACCATAATCTGATGGCTTTGAACGACGGCCGGCACCGTGATCACCAGGTGCATAATTACGGTTAGCAATTTCCTTACCAGTACCTGATAGTGAAACACCAAGACGACGTGACAAACGGTACTTAGGACCAGTATAACGTGACATATTTAAATGTCCTCCAGAATTTTTTATTTTGTTGAATTCTAGAGAGTTGCCTCACATTCGTGCAATTCGCCCAAACTTTCACCGCTGCAGCGCGGGTACTAGCGTGTTCTCCGCCATAATTGAAACGGGTCGGTAAATTGTTGACGAGCTTGCGGACAACCCGCTGCAGTTTTCAACACTTTAAGTATTCTACCAAAATATGAAACGATAAACAAGTGTTAAATCATAATCCTATTTGGTTAGTCATGACCTTATTAAGATTTTTCCATATAAAATTCAAATCGCGAACCAACATATTGGGTTTGAACGTATTCAAATGGCGTTTCTTTGGCATCATAAGTAATTTGACGCAGAATCAAAACGGGATCCCCTCGTTTAATTGCTAAATATTCAGAAATTCGTTCATTAACAGCCGCAGCAGTCACTGTTTGCTGGGCACGGCCAATTTTCAAGCCACGCTCTTCAGCCAGCGTTCGATATAGTGAATCAGTTAAGTCGTTTCTTGATAACCCTTCGATGAGTGACTCGGGAATTGCAGCCACTTCAAAGGCAATCGGTTCGTCGTCACCATAACGAACACGTTCCATTCGCAATACCCGTGCATCTGATGATAACTGCAATTGTTCCTGTTCTGAATTTGTTGCGCGTCCGACATGAAAACTAACCGTCTTTGAAGTCGCTTTTTTCCCTGCATCAGCCATTAAATCCGTAAATGATGTAATCCCATTCAAATGTTCCTGCACTTTTTGCTCAGACACGAACGTGCCGGAACCCACACGTCGTTCTAAAACACCTTCATCTACTAATAGCATAATAGCTTGGCGTAATGTCATACGTGAGACACTGAATTGATCCGCTAATTCACGTTCTGCTGGAATTCTATCTCCAGGTACCCACCGACCTGCATCTATTGCTTCATGAATTTCATCATGGATTTGAATATATACCGGAGAACCCATAGTCTCTACTCCTTTGTTTCAACACCGTCTTGCTTTGAAAAGCGACGGCCCATACTGTATGTTGTTTGTAATTCAGTTAAATCTGCGTTAAAGACATTTAAATCAGCATCCTTACCCACTGCTAAAGTTCCTTTGGTATCAAGTCCAAATTCGACTGCCTGATTAACTGATGCCATCTGAATAGCTTCGTGGATAGTAGCTCCCGTAAAAGCCATGATATTTCGGAAAGCATCATCAAATTCCAAGACAGAACCGGCTAAAGTGACATCCTCTAAACGTGCTTGCTTATCTTTTACCCAAACTTTTTGACCACCAAGTTCAGATTCACCATCACCAAGGCCTTTTGCCCGCATTGAATCGGTAATCAAATCAATGCGATGTGCTGACTTAAGTTTATAAGCCACATTTACCATATCTGGATAAACATGGAAACCATCAACAATCAATTCCGTACGAATATTATCTTCAAGCATAGCATGGCCAGTTACCCCAGGTTCACGATGAGCCATTGGACGTTGTGCATTATACAAATGTGTGATGTGACTAGCCTTTGATTGCTTTTGCAAAAAATCACGGGTCGCATTTGAATGACCAATCGAACCAATAATATGATTATCAGCTAGGTAATCTTCAAATTCAGCGACATTTTCGGCCTGTTCTGGTGCATAAGTAATCAGACGAACACGGTTACCAGATAGTTCATGCCATTTCTGTACCAATTCTTTACTAGGTGCAATGATATATTTTTCTGGTTGTGCACCCTTAAAGTGAGGATTAATAAATGGTCCTTCAAGGTGAACCCCAACAATTGCTGGCTCTTGTTCAGCGGCTTCATTAACAGCTGTCATCGCCTTTGAAATATTATCAACTGATTGTGTCATCGTTGTGGGGAAAACGGCTGTGATACCTTCTGAAATTTGGCCATGAACCATCTTAACAATGTCAGTCGTCTCACCATCCATCGTGTCAAAACCATAAGCGCCATGTGTATGAACATCAATAAATCCTGGCACGATCACTTGGCGATCAGCACGAACCAATTCGTCCGCCGAAGTTGCAACGAGTTCTGACATTGGTCCCATCGCTTCAATTTGTTGATCAAATCGAATGTAAGCATCCTTTATCACTGGGCGCTCAGCTTCTCCAGTATAGATTGTGGCATGTGTTAAAACTTTACTCATGATTTATTCCCCTTATTTCTTCAATGACGCCAGCGGATAGCGACCGCCTGAAGTTCACTTCTAATCGTCTTCAAGTTTACACGGTCTAGACCGGTTTTTCTAGTCAGATAGTTTACGTCCAATAAAAAACACAGCTTAGCGCTTTTATCGCAAACTGTGTTTCATATCATTTAAATCAATCTAATTTTCATTAATCAGCAGCCAAAGCATCAATTGGGTTCAACTTTGCCGCGCGACGTGCCGGCAACAAAGCCGCCAAGAACGAAATAATTAGCGCTAATATCAATGTCGTCACCACATTACCAAACGAAATCTGAATCATATCAAATTTGGCAATCTTATATAAGGCTGCATTCATTATTGCTCCGATACCATAAGCTAATACGACAGATAGAACAAAACTTGCCATACCAATTAGTAATGATTCTGAAGTGAATAAACGACGAATGTCTTTCTTACTCTCACCTAGCGCACGCAAAATACCAATTTCTTTCGTACGTTCTGAAACTGACATAAACATTGTCACAATAATCATCAAGGCTGAGACAATCAGTGAGATAGCCGCAATAGCAGCCAACACGTTCGTTGCCAATGTCACAATCGTGTTAATGGTATCAAGAATCGATCCAACTGTAATGGCTGAATATAGACGTTTATTATCGTCGTCCTTCAACTTATTGATTGTTTTTTGGAATGGCTTAACATCGTCTGGGTTAGCTACCCGAACCGTTGCAAACATTGCGTTAGTTGGCGCTCCAGCTTCTTTATAGGCTGAACGCACCGTCCGATAATTAACAACGTTAGCTGTTCCGGCCTTGTCGGCATCGATAACACCAGATACTTTCAAATCTTTCGTGATGTTGACCGGTGTACGACCATCCTCTTTCACTGTTGTCCATGAAACCGTCATTATCTGACCAATAATTGATTGCCAATCTTTCGTATTAAACTTCTTAGCAACCGTCTTCTTATCAACTAGGATTTCATTCTTACCTGGTACATGGCCAGCTTTAACAAGCTTCTTTTGATACGTTGCTGACCAAGTTTGCACTGTCCCTAGATTATAATCTTGATCTTGCAATTTCGATTTCACACCAGACAATTGGTAACCAGGTTGCACATTTTTCGCACCTTTAACGTGCTTAATTTGTTTCATCTGATCATCAGAAATCATCTGTTTTTCAATATCAGTTGCACCACCACCAGCACTTGCTTGACCAATGCCGGAATTTTCATCTTCGTCATCTTGATGACGAGTAACTGTTATTGCTGTTGGATTGGCTAATGAATTGACCTGATCATCAATATAGGCCTTTACACCATTTCCTAACCCCGAAAATAGCATAACCGCAAATAATCCAATGGCAGTTCCTAACATAATTAATGAATTACGCCAAAAACTAAAGGTCAAATGCTTATATGCATTTCGATAAGATGCACTAGCTGGTAACGGCCGATCAGTCATCCGGTTATCATTCTCCGGCACGTCATATGCTTCCCGCAGACGCTGATCATCATCAATTTGACCGTCAGCCAAATGTACGATACGCGTACCGTGCTCTGCAACTTCTTGCGAATGCGTCACAGCAATAACTAAACGGCCTTCAGCAGCAATTTCATCTAAGATTCGTAAGACATCAGCTGTATTCTCTGAATCCAAAGCACCAGTTGGTTCATCAGCAATGATAACTTGTGGGTCAGAAGCTAATGCACGCGCAATGGCAACACGTTGCTTTTGTCCACCCGACAACTGATTAGGATGCTTTTTGATTTGTTCAGCTAATCCCACTCGTTCCAATAATGAAGTCGCATGTTTTACCTTCTCAGCCTGTGATAGTGGTGTCATTTCTAGCGACACCATCACATTCTCCAAAACTGATAGATGGCTAATCAAATTATATGATTGATAAATATAACCAATTGTGCCGCGACGATATTCATCAAGTTGCTTTTCCTGTTTGTGATCTAAAAGTTGACCGTTGTTGGTCACAGACCCCTCAAACTCACGATCTAACCCACCGATGATATTCATTAGAGTTGACTTACCACCACCAGATTCACCGAGAATTGAAACAAACTCCCCTAGTTCAAAATCTAGATTGATTCCTTTTAAGACAGGAAACTCTTCTTTACCAAGATAGTACGATTTTTGTATATCTCGTAACTCTAAGTACGCCATTAATTTTCCTCCGGCTTTCATTTACGGTGCAATTTATGGTACTTAGTTTAACCTTTACGACAAACTAACGTCAAGGAAATGAGGGCTTGCCTTTAACTTCTTTAAAATAAAAAGCACATCAATACTTACGATCAGACCTGTCATAAGCAAATGATGTGCTTCTTCTAAATATCTACATAATTTTTTCAAGGGTTTCCAAGACACCATCGTGATCACTATCTTTAGCCACCACATTGTACCCGCGACCGAACAAACGATCATCAGAATTTGGCATGATATAGACCTGCCCGGCCAGTTGCATCATTTCCAAATCATTCATACCATCCCCAAAGACTGTTAAATCTTCAGGTGCTAAATCAACTTGATCAATCAACATTGACAAACTCGTCGCCTTATTGACACTTTCGGCTAAAATATCAACGGTACCGTAACCCGACGTTGTTGCATGTAACGGCAAGTTATTATCATCAATCAAGGCAATTGCTTCTTCAGAATGAATCGGCGGGAAAATACCAGTAACACTAGTCAATGGTTCTGAGATATCAGTTAAATGATCAACCGTCGCCATATTAGGATAAACTTGTGCCATGTAGTCCTGCATATTTTCGGGTAATTGTTGTAATCCTGCCAAGTTATACATATTATCAGCAGAAAAGGCGACAACACTAATCGTTTCAAAAGTATCACTAATTAAAATCTCTTCTAATTTTTTCAGTGCTGACGCATCAATATTTCGAACATGTAACTCATCTGAACCCTTAACACGCCATGTCGCCCCATTGCCAGTAACCAAATGCATGCGGTCAACTAATTTCCCAAACTTATTACGGACCCAATTTTCGTCACGACCTGACGCAATTGCAAACTGATCACCTCTTTTATCAAGTTGATCCAAAATGGCCGAAAAACGTGGCACATTAAATTGACGTTCTGAATTTAAAAATGTTTGATCTAAATCTGTCACAAATAAGCGTGTCATCTTATTTCTCCTTATGCAATATTTTATAGCGATGCCTTAACTGCTTGTTGAACTGCTAGCTTTTCTTCCTCAACCAACGCTACACGACTGGCAATAACATTAATATCCATTGTAATTTCACGAGTTAGTCCCGGTGTGTCTAACTTTGGCTCGAAGAAAGCTTTAAATTCTGTAAGACGTTCAACTGTTTTAAAAATGCGAGCAGTCACCGTAATATACGTGGTGAATTCCATGTCACCACCAACCGTCTTTTCAAGCCAGGCCCAATCATCGCGGATCCAATCCCAAGCTAATTGTTGACCAGCATCGTTAGCAAGGACGCCTTTATACCAACCGCGTAAGTCTTGGGGCTTAATTGTTTCACTATCTTCAAAGTGACTAACGATTTGCTCTAGCAACGCTTTATCTGACGTCTTAGTTAATGCAGCCATGATATCACGTTGATAACCACCATCTGACGTTGCCCGGTAATCAGTCAACAGTTGATCAAACAATGCTTGGCTACCATAGTGCTTAACTTCATTAGCAAGGACGAGTGCCCGAATGTCAGCTGGTAATTGAACAAGCGCTTGTTGATTTTGTTGTACAAGGTCGTGAGCTGATGCCACTGCATTTTTATTTCCAGCGAACAAAGCTGCATCAGCAATCACTGATCGACTAACTTGATCATCAATGGTCTCATTAGCCTTTTTATGCCAGCCCAAACGATCGAATTGTGCCGCACTTAGTGTATCTACTAATTGTTGCAAAGCTTTTTCTTCAGGAGAATCTGATGCCACAAATTTTTTCAAATTACCAACTACTTGATAAAGTGCTGTGTTCACAACACTTGATTGGCTTGTTGCAAAGCTCTTTAATAGTGGTACCACCACTGCATACGAAATTTGACGCCCTTCAGCTAACAAACGCAAATCTTGCAGCAATTGCAGTTGCGTGATAGCACTTAAGCTATCAACATGATTTAAGATATCTTGCAACAATGCTGGTTCGTAATTGACAATAAAGTGAGCAGTGTTATCAACATTTAAACGGAATGGTGTCCCAGCATTTTGACGTAATTCTTCATAATCACCAAGTTCTAATGTCTTCGTAACCATCAGTTCTGGCAATGCTGCATAATTACTATTCAAAGGAATTTGCCATTGGCGATCTTGATCAATGCCTTCCCCAATAAAGAATTGTTCTTGTGCAAGGGTCAGTTTACCGTCAACCACACTAACATTGACCACTGGATAACCAGGCTGTTCTAGCCACGTAGCCATCATTGCTGTTAGATCAATACCAGCGGCTTTGCCAAGTGCTGCCCACAAATCTGCTCCTTTGGCATTCGCAAACTTATGTGTTTCAAAGTAATCTTTCAAGCCACGACGTAAGGCATCATCCCCAATCAATGAGCGAACCATCACTAACATACGTGAACCCTTCGCATAGACGATGGCAGCATCAAAGATAGCATCAATTTCGGCTGGCTTTTCAACTTGGACATGCACAGATTGGACACCATCAGTAGCATCACGTTGCAATGCCGAAGCTGCTTCCGACGTTTGGAATAGCTCCCAAATATGCCAATCTGGTTGTAAGGCATCAATTGCCACGTACTCCATCATGTTGGCAAAACTTTCATTTAGCCATAAATCATCCCACCACTGCATTGTCACTAAATCACCAAACCATTGGTGAGCTAGCTCATGTGCAATAACAGTTGCCACACGTTGCTTCATCTCTACCGAGGCATTATCTGCATCAATAGCTAGATAAGCTTCACGGTAAGTTACTAAGCCCCAGTTTTCCATCGCTCCAGCAGAAAAATCTGGCAAGGCTAATTGCCATGAGTGTGGCAAAGGATATGGTGTTTGATAATAGTCCTCGTAAAATTCAATTGAGCGTTTTGCAATATCCAAGGCAAAATCTAATTCAGCTGGTTGATGAGCTTTTGTCGCAAATACCCCAATCTTCACACCACTGTTAGTCTCAGTTAACTTACTCTGCATCTCACCAAATGCAAAGGCAACTAAGTATGTTGACATCTTAACTGTTTGAGCGAAGTAGTGAACACCGTCAACGACACGTTCCTCAGGCATGTTGGCAATAATTGTTTCATTTTCATGTTCATCATATTTGATTGCTAATGAGAAAGTTGCTTTGGCAGCTGGCTCATCAATACTTGGAAAGGCTTGACGGGCAGCTGTTGTTTCAAACTGTGTCCCAATCAGTTGCTTTCTTTGACCATCAATTTGATAGTACGAAGGATAAATACCCATCATTGTATCCGTCAAGGGAGCTGTATAATCAACCACGATGGTCATTTCACCCGGCTTTGGTACAGTAAATGTCAGTGTCTCATCCGTATCGTTAGTCGTCGCGATAACAGTCTGACCATCAACGGTAACATTATTAACTGATAAGAACTTTTGATTTAAAGTAATTGCCGTTTGCGTAGCAGATCCTTTGATCGTTGTTTTACCAGCAATGACTTTTGTTTCTCGATTAATATCTAAATAAATATCATAATGAGTTGGTCGAAATACGTCGACCAAACGCTGTCCTTCTACCATAAATCCCTAATCCCCTTTTTTGTATCGCACAATATCAAATTGATTGATAATATTTTAGCTGCTTTCATTTTATCATAGAGTTATGGTCAGTGTACTTGATGATTGTCTACACAGAGCGTGACAAAAAACGCTTTGAAGTCAGCCTTTGTACATTACAAACAAAAAAGGACTGACAGAAAACTGTCAGTCCTTTTTAAATTGATAGCTCATCAGGGAGTCGAACCCTGGATGCCGGTGTGAAAAACCGGAGTCTTAACCGCTTGACCAATGAGCCAATATCATTTCGTTGCCTCAACAACATAAATAATAATACCAGCTTCATCAGACGTTTGCAACCCTTTTTTTCACAAAAAATATAATTCATTCAAATTCCGCATTTTTAGCCATCGTTGCCGTGATGGTATCTAACACTAATTGATTTAATCCACCTTGCGTTAACGCATCAAAACCAGCTGCAGTTGACCCACCAGGTGTCATGACTTCATTAGCCAAATCCAATGGTGCTTTCTTAGCCTGGGTCATATGTTGTGCTGTGCCCGCCACCGTTTGTTCGGCTAGTTTAGCAGCTACTTCTTCATCCAAACCTTTTGCTATCCCGGCTTCTTTGAACGCCTCAGTAAATGCAGCCACAAAGGCTGGACCAGAGCCAGCAATCGCACTCGCAGCACCAAATTGCTCTTCTGTTAACTCGTCCGTACGACCTAACTCCAAGAACAAGGCAGCAACGGCACCTTTGATGTCGGCATCAACCTGCTCATCAAATGCCAAAGCTGTATAACCGTACTTAACAGCAACATTCACGTTAGGTAAGGTTCGCGTAACCACCACTGTATTACCTAAGGCTTTGTGTAATTGCTCTAATGAGATACCACCCAAAACCGATGCAACAATAACACTTGGCTTAATTAAAATACCTGGTTGTAACTCACGAGCAACAGCCGCCAACTGATCTGGCGGTGTTGCTAAAACGACCAAATCAGATGCTAGCCAGACTTCCAAAGCTGAAGATTTAGCTTCAATGTGTAAATCATCGGCCACCTTTTGACCAACATGTGGCGAATAAACGACCTGTTGAATTTCTTGATTACCTGACCATCCTTTAATCATGGCCTGTGCCATATTACCTGCACCAATAAATCCGATAGTTAGCATGTGACACCCCTTTTTTAATAATAATTACATTTATCATAACATAGCAATAATAAAAAAGAGTCGAACAAAAGTTTTGCATGCTGCAAGCCATCTAATATGGTACAGTCAACCTTTTGTTCAACTCTTTTATTTTATGAAAATCCTTCACGCTCAGATAACGAGAAAGACTTATTATGATAACGCATTGACATAATTAATCCGACACCAATCATATTACCAATCAGTGCGGAACCACCTTGCGAAATAAATGGCAACGGAATTCCAGTTAGCGGCACCAATCCGATGTTCATACCAATATTTTCAAAAATATGGAATAACAACATCATGACAACACCAGTAGCAATATACGCATAGAATTGATTTGATGAATCAAAAACGACTTGAATGATTTGATAAATCAACAAGAAATATAAAATCAGTAGCAAGACCCCGCCGACGAAACCGAAGTTCTCACCAATGACTGAGAAAATCATATCGGACTCACGAACAGGCACATTAACATGTGAGACGTTAAAGCCAGTTCCGGTAACTCCACCAGAGCCGATCGCCTTCATTGACTGCCACAATTGATAGGCACCATTTGAAGTATCATTTTGTGGATTCAGCCACGCATCCACACGTGTAAATTGGTAAGCTTTAAAGCCAATTTGTTCAAGTAAGTGACGTCCCCAAGTTTGCGTAACGAACAAAATCGCTACTGTCCCAAGTGAACCGACAATGGCAATAATCGGTCCCAAATATAACCATGATAGACCTGACACCAAAGTCATCCCAAATACTACGGCAATAAAGACTAAGTTAGTTCCAAAATCACTACCATTTACAATCAAAACTGGTAATGTCCATAGGATGATCTTCCACAATAAGCGCCAATCCGACTTCATGGTATGATCAGGATTTGAAATATTATGGTCAGTAATTACACGGGCCAACAGGATAATGAAGGCCGGCTTCATGATTTCAGCAGGTTGGAAAGTAATCGGTCCAAGAGCAAACCATTTTCCACCTGTACTAGCGTAATAAGATTTCGAGTAGAAAAATAGAACTGCAACCATCAGTACCATACCGACACCAAACGCATAAGGTGCGATTCGCCATAACTGTTCGGAATCAAACTGCATGATAATCATGACACCAACGATACCAACGACATAATAGGCTAATTGCAGTAGCACCATTCGCGTCACATTAACACTAGCATCATGCGTCCCAGCGACATACAACGACGCTAAACCAATCAATGCCAACATCAAAACCACGAAAATGATCGACCAATCTATTTCACCACCATCTTTTGAGAAAAAACGTTTTAGCATGTTTCCCCCTTATTTTATTGGTTTATTTATTCGATTAATTAATGGTGCAAATTAAATTCTGCAAGTAAACTTGCGACTGCATCATCAAAACTATCTGCTGTTGTTTGATGACCATCAGCAAATGTTACAACAAGTGGTGAATTCTTTTCATCAACCGTTCCTAACGTTACCTTATTGATCATCACTTCTGAAACGCTATCATCTAATTCATTAATTTCGACAGCAACTGGTTTGTTTTTTCGTGACATATTTACCTTCCTTAATTTGCATGCATGTGAGCAAGTAACATTCCTGCTCCCTTAGCAACGTTGTCTAGTGGCTTTTCTGAAATCATAACCGGTACACCGAGATGTTGTGCAATCAACTTGTCAACACCACGCAATAGTGCACCACCACCTGTTAGCACAATACCACGATCAATAATATCTGATGCCAATTCCGGTTGAATTCGTCCCAAGACTGCATGGGCTGCTTCAACGATTTGCGTTAAAGTATCATGCATTGATGCTTCAACCTCATTCGTATTTAGCGTTACCGTACGTGGCATACCGGTAAAGCTATCGCGACCACGAACTTCCATTTCTTCTGGTTCGTCTAAGGGTGTTGCGGTACCAATTTGAATTTTAATTTGTTCAGCTGTTCGCTCACCAATCATCAATCCATGATCTTTTTTCACCATGTTGGTAATATCGGTATTCATTTTATCACCAGCAACGCGGATCGATTCAGAAGTGACGATATCCCCAAGCGAGAGCACAGCGATATCTGTTGTTCCACCACCCATATCAATGACCATTGATGCAATTGGTGAAAAGATATCTAATCCAGCACCTACTGCCGCAACTTTGGGCTCATATTCCAAATAAACTTTACCGCCACCAGATTTTTCGGCTGCCCCAATAATAGCCTTTTTCTCAATGCTAGTGATATTTGTTGGTGCACAAACCATAATATTTGGTCGTGACATAACACCTTTGACATTTAATTTTGACATAAACCGTGACAGCATTGCCTCAGTCATATCAAAATCTGAAATAACCCCATCTTTTAGCGGACGAACGGCTCTTATATTACCCGGCGTACGACCGACCATTTGGTAAGCTTCCGTTCCAACAGCCAAAATCTTTTCTGTTTTTGTATCGATTGCCACTACGGAAGGTTCATTTAGAATAATGCCTTCCCCATCAACATAAATCAGCACATTTGCCGTCCCTAAATCAACGCCGATTTCCTTGGCCATGAAATTCACCTCTTATTTTTTATCGAGCAAGTTCTTCATTGAGCAAGCCCGTCCAAACTTTCTAATTACTATCTTTAATAGTATAAACCATACACCAAAAAAAATCTTGAAAAATCCATAACCGTTATCTTTGTTTGCCGGCCCTTACTGAACAAGGTAAAATAAAAGAAAAACGTTTACAAAGGACATAAAACTAATGAAACTAACTCTAAAAGAAATGGCAAACATCTTAAATGCGCCAATAAAAAATGAGGCTGATGTCACTGTTACGAATACCACATTCGATTCGCGCCAAGTCAAACCTGGCGATCTATTCATACCTTTAGTGGCCGATAATGATGGTCATCAGTATGTTGATGCGGCTAAAAATAATGGGGCAACGGTGGCCTTATGGCAAGCTGACCATAAAGACATCCCCACCGATTTACCAGTTATTATTGTTTCCGATACCTTAGCAGCCTACCAGCAATTAGCAAGCCACTATCTTGCCCAAGTCGATCCGCTAGTCGTCGCAGTGTCTGGTTCAAATGGTAAAACTACAACCAAAGATTTTATTGCCGCTATCGGACAAACAAGTTATAAAACTGTTAAAACACCCGAAAATTTCAATAATGAAATTGGGGTCCCTCAGACGATTCTTTCTATGCCTACCGATACCGAACTACTGGTTATCGAAATCGGCATGGATCATCCTGGCGATTTAACTTTCCTATCAAATCTTGTAAAACCAGACATAGCCCTACTAACAATGATTGGTGAAGCACATATTGAATTTTTCAAGACACGTGCACGCATCGCTGACGGTAAAATGGAAATTATCACTGGTTTGAAAGAAAATGGTCACTTAGTATTTAATGGGGATGAACCTTTATTGCTTGAACGCGTTGGTCAGCATCCCCACTTATTACGTGACTCATTCGGACTAAACAGCACTAACGATTTATTTGCTAGTGACATTGACATGACGCCATTACAAACAAGTTTCACGACTAACCAAAGCACTCAGCGGTTCACCATTCCAATGACAGGACGTTACAATGTAACCAATGCACTTTCTGCCATTACGGTTGGTCATTTACTACACATCTCAGATGAAAAAATTGCACAAGCACTAGTCGAAGCACCAATTACGGAAAATCGCACTGAGTGGTTAGACGGCCAGTTCGGTGGTAAAATTCTATCTGATGTTTATAATTCTAATCCAACTGCTGCTAAAGAAGTACTCCATTTCTTTGCCGATACGCCAACTCAAGGTAAACGCATTGCCGTTTTAGGTGACATGCTACAACTTGGCGAAGCTTCACCAGCATTACATGCTAGCCTTATTGAAAGCCTTGATCCAACCAAAATTGCCCATGTCTATTTAGTTGGTGAAGAGATTGCACCACTTGAGGATGCCTTAAAGCCACTTTACCCGGCTGGTACAGTTAAGAGATATGCAATCAATGATGCAGACACATTACTAAAGGACCTGCTAGCTGATTTGACCCCAGATGATGAAATTATGCTGAAAGGTTCACATGGTGTTCATCTAGAAAATATCGTGGCTCAACTTAAAAAATAACTTAATAAAGTTAGCAGTTACTTAAAAAGGGCCGCCAATCTAACCAGTTACTGGTAGATTGACGGCCCTTAATTTGATTTATTATTTTACCGCAAGTCAAAGTATTGCTTTAAATAAGCAGCCACGCCATCTTCATTATTTGTTAGCGTCTCAGCATTAGCGACTTGTTTAATTTGAGGAATCGCATTCCCCATAGCAACCCCTACCCCGGCTTGTGCAATCATTTCAAAATCATTTTCTTCATCACCAAATGCCATCACATTATCCAATGTCTCACCAAAGTGCGCCATCAGCTGCGACAATCCATGGGCCTTATTGACATTATTTGGCAAGAATTCCAACAATTCTGCACGCGAAGGTACGATATGCAGCAAATCAGTCAATCCAGTAGGCATTTCTTTACGCACACGCTGCACAACCTCTGCTGGTGCCGCGCACACTGCTTTACCAAACGCACGATCTGCTGGTAGTTCATCAAATGAAATATCAGCAAATGGCAACACCGCACCCATTGATGATTCATAATCAGATTTGCCTAATGTAACGATTGAATAAACTTTATCAGCACCAATCACATCAATCGGATAGTGCCGTTGCTCCGCATCCTGATATAGAGCAGCAACTTCTTGTTTACTAATGGTAGTCTGCGCTAAAATACGTTGCGTTTGATTATGTCGAATCAAACCACCATTAAATGTAATAGCATAATCCGTTGGCCCAAATAATTCCAATTGTGTTAATAATCTTTGAATACCTTGAATAGGTCGTCCGGTACATAAAACGATACGTTTACCCATTTTATGTAATTGTTTCAAAACACGTTCATTTTCCGCTGAAATTTCTTTTGCTGAATTCAATAATGTATTATCTAGATCTAGTGCAATTGTCGTAATCATCATTAGCCACCTTTTTTAGTCATGGATATGTCTATTATAGCAACAAAAAAGGCTAGAACTTTTTATTTTGTCCTAGCCTAGAAGTTTTTAAACTGATTTGATGTAATTGACCCCATCCGCTGCTGGTGCCTTTGACTTAGCAAAGAAAATAACTAATATCAAAATTGTTAGCACATAAGGTGCAACTTGTAGGTAAACAGCTGGAATTTGGTTAATAACTGGTAATTGCGCACCAACGATGGCCATTGACTGTGAAAAGCCAAAGAATAACGCAGCTCCCATGGCACCAATTGGATTCCAACGACCAAAAATCATCGCTGCCATCGACATATAACCTTGTCCAACAATGGTTGAAGCAGAGAAATTACCAGCAATTGATTGCGCAAATAATGCACCACCAATACCACCAAGGACACCGGAAATTAGCACACCAGAATAGCGTAGCGTATATACCTTCAATCCTAACGTATCAGCTGCTTGTGGATTTTCTCCGACAGAACGCAAACGCAATCCAAAGCGTGTTTTATATAGTAACCACGATGCCACAAAGGCGATAAAAATTGCTACCCAAGCGGTTGATGATGTTTTTGTAAACAAAATTGGACCAATAAAAGGTATCTTGCTTAAACCTGGTACATTCCAGTAACCAAAGTTTTGTGAAATCATTGAAGTCTGTCCCTTACCATACATCAACTTAATGATATAAACACCAAGCGCCGGTGCCATCAAGTTCATGACCGTACCTGAAACAATATGATCAGCACGTAAAGTCACCGTCGCTACCGCGTGAATCAATGAGAAAATCAGACCAATAACAGCACCGGCAACTAATCCTAACCAAGGTGTCGCACTACCAAATTGGTCGGCAAAGCTCAGATTAAAGACCACCCCCGCAAAGGCTCCCATGATCATCGTTCCTTCAAGACCAACGTTAACAATACCCGCACGTTCTGAGAACGTACCACCCAACGCAGTAAAAATCAAAGGTGCTGAGTAAACTAATGTACTTGAAATCACTAATTGTAAGATTGTTTCCACACTCATGATTACTTTGCCTCCTTTTGATCAGCTTTTGTTGTTTTATGTTTTTTCTGCTTGCCTTTATCCTTTGAATCGTCCTCATCTAGTTTAACTAAAATTAAACGAATCAAATAATTGGCACCAATGAAGAAAATAATTGAAGCCGTCACAACTGAAACCAGTTCAGTCGGAACACCTGTCGCTAGCGGCATTCCCAAACCGCCAACTGACAAAACAGAAAACAAAAAGCCGGCAAATATAATACCTAAGAATGAACCCGAAGCTAACAATGCAACAGCCATACCATCATAACCAACTTGCGGTGCTGCCGATTGTGAAAAGATATTTAGGTAAGTTCCCAATCCTTCAGTCGCACCCGCCAAACCAGCTAACAATCCAGAAATTGTCATTGCTGTAATCGCATTGCGCTTAGCTGACATACCTGCATAGCGGGCAGCATTTGGATTTAACCCAACGGCTCGAATTTCAAAACCAAGGGTCGTGCGTTTCATGACAAACCAAATTGCCAACAACGCAATCAGTGCAATAAGAAAACCGATATTTAAACGCGACCCACCTGTTAGGTTTGACAAGAAATCCCAACGTAATGAATCAGATGCGTCTAATGTCTTCGTCATATCAGTTGTTGCCATCATCTTATTAGGCAACCCTTGCACGATCGCATTACCACCATATAAAGCAATATAATTCAGCATAATTGTTGTAATAACTTCCGAAGCCCCGAACTGAGCACGCAACCATCCTGGAATAAAGCCCATGATAGCCCCACCAAGCGCACCGATAATCACGGCAACTGGAATTAAAATCCAAGGATTCATACCTTGATTTGCCAACACAAACCAGGTTGATGCAATCCAACCGACCCAAACTTGACCAGAAAGTCCAATGTTAAAGAATCCAGCAGATTGAGCCACCAAAAATCCAGCTGCTGTTAGTATCAATGGTGTCATTGCTCGCAAGACTTCACCAATATTTAAAGATGAACCAAGGGCTGACTGAATTAAACTGATATAACCTGTAACGGGGTTAAATCCTGATACAAGCATAATAATCGCACCAACCAGCAACCCAAAGAAGACTGCCAAGGCAGCGACGAGACCAGTACTATATGAATTAATTTTATTCACGAGATCATTCTCCTGCTAATTGTGCACGAGCATCGTCTAATGACATACCAGCCATTAACAAACCGAGCTCATTCTTCGTTGTTTCATTTGCATTCACGATACCTGTAATTTCACCATGTGAAATGACGGCAATACGATCAGCAACATTCAAAATTTCATCCAATTCAAAACTAACCAACATCACGGCTTTATTCGCATTACGTTGATAAATTAGTTGTTGATGAATATATTCAATCGCGCCAACGTCAAGTCCACGTGTTGGTTGTGCAGCAATAATGAAATCAGCGTTACGATCTAACTCACGTGCAATGATGGCTTTCTGCTGATTACCACCAGATAATGAACCGGCTGGTACTAATTCATTCACCGTCCGCACATCAAATTTAGTAATTAAATCACGCGCATGTTTATTAATTGCTTCATAGTCTAGGACACCACGCTTTGAAAGTGGTCGCTTATAATACGTTTGCAAGGCAATATTTTCAGCAAGAGTCATGTCTAACTCTAACCCATAGCGTTGTCGATCCTCAGGAATATGAGAAACACCCGCTTCAGTAATTTGACGTGGCTTTTTATTGGCAATGTTCTTACCATTTAACATGATTTTCCCTGAAGCTGTTGGCATCAAGCCCGTCATAGCTGAAATCAATTCAGATTGACCATTACCATCAATACCAGCAAGGCCAACCACTTCGCCCGCATGGATATCAAGACTTAAGTCCTTAACGGCTGTCAGACCACGACTATCTTTAACAGTGACATGATCTAATGAGATAACCGTTCCTTTAGGTCGTGCTGGTGACTTTTCAGTTGCATACAAAGAAACCGAACGTCCAACCATGATATCTGCTAACTCTTGCAATGACACACCAGCTACCGGAAACGAATCAATTGATTTTCCACGGCGAATAACCGTCACTTGATCCGCCACCGCTTTAATTTCATCTAATTTGTGAGTAATTAAGATAATCGACTTACCTTCTGATGCAAGGTGTCGCATGATACCCATCAATTCGTCAATTTCTTGTGGTGTTAACACAGCCGTTGGCTCATCAAATATTAAAATATCGGCGCCACGATACAATGTCTTCAAAATTTCCACACGTTGTTGCATACCAACCGAAATATCCCCGGCTAGGGCATCCGGATTAACATCCAATCTATATTTTTTAGATAATTTCTTAATATCCTGGCTAGCCTTTTTGATATCCAACTTCATACCATTAACTGGTTCAGAACCTAAAATAATGTTTTCAGTGACGGTAAAAGCATCCATTAGCATAAAATGCTGGTGTACCATACCAATGCCGAGTTCTGCTGCCTTGGCTGGACTATCCACGGTGATTTTCTGGCCATTAATTAAAATATCACCAGAGGTCGGCTGGAGTAGACCTGATAATTGATTCATCAAGGTTGATTTTCCTGCACCATTTTCTCCAAGTAAGGCATGAATCTGTCCACGTCTTACTTGCAGATTAATCTCATCATTTGCACGAAAATCGCCAAATTGCTTAACTATATTGTGCATTTCTAACACAATTGGCTCATCTGCCATATTTTCTCTCTCCCTGAAAAAAATTCACTTGCTGATCTATAAAACTCAATATATAGCAATTATTTTACATATTTTGTTTGCGTATTGCTAGCACCTATTTAAAAATCATTCGTCTTTTAATATATTTGACATAAACTAATCTTAAAAGAGGTAGAAATCTAAGAAAAAGCCGAACATTAACTGCCCCGCTTTCCCATATAAGTACTGATTATTAACTTTTACTTCATTTTACTTGGTACAGTTACATCCCCAGACTTTACGTCATCCGTAGCTTTTTGAACAGCTTGCTTTTCTGCACTATCCAAATTATCGCTTGTTAGACCAACGCCACCATTCTTCAAACCAAACGTTACTGTCTTGCCACCGGGGAAATCGCCCTTCATCGCCTGATCGGCCAATTTCACTACCGAACTAGGAATCTTTTTGACTGCTGAAGCTAACGTTAGATTTGCTGATTGGCCATCCTTAGTTTTATACACTCCTTGGTCCTTTTGATCCATATCGACCCCGATTACCCAAGCTTTTTGTTTGTCATCAGCCGCTAGCTTTGCATCAATATCTTTAGCCGATGTGAACACTGAATTTCCTGCAGGACCAGCCGCCTGGAAAATAATGTGTGAGCCAGATGTATACATAGCATCCGCAATGGTCTTTGATTTTGCTGTGTCCGTAAATGATTCAATAAATTGAGATTCAACTTTCATGTTAGGATCAACAGATTTCACCCCGGCAATATAACCAGCTTGGAAAGCTTTGATTGTTGCTGAACTCATACCACCAATGAAACCAACCTTGTCATCACCTAAGTCTTGTGCTTTTGTCGCTGCGGCAACACCAGCTAGATAAGAAGCTTCATGCTGCTTAAACATCATTGAGGCTACGTTTTTTAACGACTTCTTAGCCTTATCATCAATCAAAACATATTTTGTATTTTTATTTTTCTCAGCTGATTCGACTAAAGCATCATTAGTTGCGTACCCAACACCAATTAACAAATTATAATTTGCAGAAACCCCTTGTTGAAAGTTTGGTGCAAAATCCGCATTAGTTTTTGAAGCGAAGTAATTATATCCATCCTTACCCTTCTGTAAGTTATGTGACTTTCCCCAGTCAGTAACTCCCTTCCACGCAGATTGGTTAAACGACCGATCGTCCACACCGCCAACGTCAGTCACCATGGCAACCGAAAAATCTTTCTTATCAGTGCTTGATTGCTTGTTTTGAACCAACGTTGCACCTACACCAGCGATTATGATGACAGCAACGCCACCAATTACTAAATTACGACGTGAAACCATGTTTCATTCTCCTCAACTTTCGTTCATCTAAGCGACTCATATTATTTAGTTAACAGTAGGTTAACATCGTTTAGACCGCTAATTCCTTTGAATAGTATAGCCTGAGCTTCCCCTATCCGCAATAAACAAACGGTAGAAAAGTGTAATTTAGTAAAACGTTTTATGAATATTTTAGCTAGTTATATCGTGTAAAAACGAACAAACAAAACAATAAGTTTTAAAAGGTTTGTTATAAAACGTTTTAAATGAATATATTAATAATATTTAATGACGTCTATTCGTTATTTTTTTAAGTTACGTTTATGTAACAATTTTAGAATGTTTGCTTGAATTTTGAATTTTCTGGATGGGCTGGCACATCAATATCGCCCTTGATAATGGCCTTCTTAGCCTTTAAGACTGCCTTCTTCTCATCGCTAGTCAAATTCTTGGTTGGTGTTGAAACACCACCTTCTTTCAAACCGTATGCAACAATCTTACCGCCAGGGAATTGATCCTTCAAGGCTTTATTCGCAATCAGATGCAAGCCACGACCAACACCAGTAATTGATGAAGTCAAAGTAAAGTTATCTTTCTCGCCATCTTTGGTTTGATAATTTCCCATATTAGATTGATCCATATCAACTCCAATGACCCAAACCTTATCCTTCGAATCAGCTGTTAAATCCTGGTTATTATCTTTTGCTGCAGTAAACACACCATTCCCAGTAGCACCAGCTGCTTGGAAAATAATCTTTTCGCCTGTGGCCATCATCGCATCAGTAATCGTTTGTCCTTTCGCTGCATCACCAAATGAATTAGCATACTGGACATCAACTGCCAAGTTTTTATCAACTGATTTCACGCCAGCAGTGTAACCTGCCTCGAATGCATCAATAATGTTACTGTGCATTCCACCAACAAAACCAACAGTATTTTGGTTTAATGCCTTAGCTTTTGTCGCTGCAGCAACACCAGCCAAATATGATGACTGCTCAGAACGGAACATAACTGAGGCAACGTTCTTTGTTTTCTTTGTATCAATATCATCAACCAAGACATAATCCGTTTTTGGGTTTTTATTAGCTGATGATATTGTCGCATTGTGCAAAGAGTACCCGATACCAGCAATCAGATCATACTTACCTTGAATCGCTTGTTGAAAATTGGGCGCAAAGTCAGCTTGTGACTTAGATTGTAAATAATTATAACCGTCACTTCCTTTTGTTAAATCGTGTTCCTTACCCCAACTTTGCAATCCTTCCCATGCCGATTGATTAAATGATTTATCGTCGATGCCACCAACATCAGTTACCATTGCTACCGTATAATTTTTCTTATCTGAAGACTCAGATGAATTGATCATGCCATAGGCGACCCCGCCAATAATAATAACCCCTACAACACCACCAATTATTTTTAGTCGTCGTGAAACCATTTTTGCCCGCTTTCTGAATCGTTAAAAGTAACGTTCTGTTATCCGTTTATTTATTACCATTCAAATTATACGGTTAACATTCGCTATTTTTCAAGTTTATTTTTCGTTATTTAAAATAACAACCCCCTAACAACGACTGATACAAAAGGAATTTCATTTTATAAACGAATATTGTTTGAATTTAGTTCACAACTTATACGTTATTAGTTCACCAAATACAATGCATAACGTTATGTTATCATCATGTTTCTCCGGGGATTCCTTCTGGATAATCATCAATTAGCTAACTGATTTTTTATACACTAATCAATAACCCGCTTGCACTTTTCGCAATAACTATGTCTATAATTAGATAAGATTTATAAGTAGAGTGGTCCTTATAGGAAGAATGAGGTAGTGTGTGTGACAGATTTTAAGAAAATATTTAAACGGGCCGATGTTCAGAAACTAATTGCCTTGATTTTTATTTTAGGTGTTTTATATATTATCCGTGATTTAATTAGTATCGTGCTATTAACGACCATTTTTAGTTATTTAGCCGTTAAGAGTGCACGTAAAATTAACCGTTGGACTAAAATCCCTTATGGTTTTTCGGTACTAATCTTTTTCACCGTTAGTATAGTTATTTTTGTTACAGCTTTTATGTATATCGTCCCCACATTAGTCAATCAATTTGCCATTATTCCTGACGAAGTCATGAAATTCATGAAAAACTTCCCGGATGTCAAAAAATACCTCAATGACACTTATCAAAATCTGGATTTGTTGAATGAGGTGACAAAAAATTGGCGGACGCTGCTCGAGAGCGGCTGGGATACCCTTAATGTTATTGGTAGTGTGCTTTCTAAAGTATTGCTTTCAATCTTTCTTAGTTTTATCTTCGCCATTTCATGGCAAAGATTACGCATTTTTGGCACACAATTTGCTAATTCAAATTATCCTAAATTTTTCACTAATGTTTATGAACTAACAAGCACCTTTGTCTTAATTCTAGGAAGCATTATCGAAGTACAAATGACCATTGCTTTTATCAATACCGTACTCATGGTGATTGGTTTGAGCCTACTGAAGGTTCCTAGTATTCTAGTGATGGCGCTATTAATTTTTATTCTTGGCCTAATTCCAATTGCTGGTGTTTTGGTTTCACTAATTCCATTAAGTGTCATTTCATTCGCAGCGCTGGGATGGACTGGTATGATTGAAGTTTGGATTTTAATTGCCGTTATTCATCTATTTGAATCATACTTCTTACACCCAAGATTAATGGCTACTCGAACAGAATTACCAATCTTTTTAACATTTGCAACAATCATTGTCATGGAGCATTTATTAGGTGCCTGGGGTCTAATTATTGGTGTCCCAATTGTTGCCTTTATCCTAAGTATTCTCGGCGTACAAGACGCATCAATTTCCAAGCATTCATCACAAGTTAATGCGACAGAAACAAAGTAAATTTTTATCGCCATAATCAAACAGACGTTGATAACTAACGACCTATCCAGTAGGTGTTGTTATCAACGTCTGTTTATTACTTTATTTATATGTTTTGTAATTGAAATGTACTATTTATAATTAAATACTAAATAACTTTTGTTGCACACACTAGTCAGTACCACTGTACACAACTTCAAACACTTCACAAATACATGGTATTTTTTCATGAAAATTCTGACCCATTTGCGCATATTCTTGTTTAAAAAACGGCTCATGAACCTTACGCCAATAGCCTAATGAACGATCACCCTCACCTTCATGATACGCATGTTCAGCTGACACTAAATCATAGGGTATCGTTTCGACGACAGTTGTTCGTGTAATACAAACAGGTTTTTGATTACCATTTAAAATAATATTATATTCCCCAGCATACGGTTTAGGTTCACCAAACTCATACAGTTCGG
This sequence comes from Weissella thailandensis, assembly GCF_005405465.1. Classification (GTDB taxonomy): domain Bacteria; phylum Bacillota; class Bacilli; order Lactobacillales; family Lactobacillaceae; genus Weissella; species Weissella thailandensis. The sequence goes on along the minus strand of NZ_BJEC01000004.1, from coordinate 80,056 downwards.
CCGCCGAAGTCGTCGCCGTTTTAATACCACGAACAGTCAGATCTGCTAAATCATTGGCCATTTCAGGGCTATTACCATATGACCAAGCTGAGTAGGCCGTCGTCGTATCCAGGTGATTAGCCTGTCAAAATTTTTCCCAATAATTTTTAATTTCAGTACTTGGCACGTTAATTTCTCCTAGATTCATTTTTTGATAACTAGTATCAAGATATTAAAGCAAGCCAGCTTCTTTAAGTAACTCTGCTACCCAAGTATCATCAATTTTACGCAAAGCAGTCTTTTGCACCAACTTCGGCAAATGCAAGTCAATATCTGCTAACTTCTTTTTATCATTCATGTAGTACACCGCACGTAGCAATGTTCGAATATCATAAACTGAATTATAGACTTCTGGGACGGCACGCTCAACATTGAGTAACGAGTATACTGACTCCATCGCTGTTCGAATCGAGTACTCTGTTGTAAAGACCGTATCACGTGTTGGTGATTCAGCAAAATTACCGATAAATGCCAAGTTCACTGAGCCATCCGGTACTACTGCTGGACGGTCACCCGCAACTCGTGGCATAAAGTATGATGTAATAAATGGCATATAAACAGGGACGGCATTAACGCTATCCTGCTTGGCCAATGTTTTGATCTTTGCTTCTGGTACCCCTAAGTGATATAGCCACTCTTGGGTAATTTCTTCACCTGTACTTTCAACAACGGTCTTATCAATAAAGTTTCCCTTTGTATCAGAATACAAAGCATATACCCAAACAACAGTTTCATTTTCAGCCTGTGTTTTAAAATGTGGTTGGCGATGGACAGCAAAGCTCATTAACCAGTTAGAATCTGTGATGGTAACAATACCACCTGTATTAACTTTATTATCATGTAAATCACGATTAGTTAGGCGCTCAACATAAGGATCCAAGGCCGTATTCTTAATCGTCAAGGTTGCTGCAACATGCCAACTACGATCTGGTAAATTATCATAGAATACTTCTGGGTGACCAAATTCTTCGGATTGTTGGGCTAGATTATTCCAAAGTGTCCAACTACCACCTAGTTCGTGAGTTACTGGTGCTGCCTCATGGTGTGAACCATAAGTTGAACTTTCAGTAATCGAACCATTCGTGACAAATACTAAGTCATTCTGTGTTAATTTAACTTCCTTTTGTTCGCCATCTACATGCAAATATAGTTTACGGGCAGTCTTGGTCTTGTTTTCGTCATCAAAATCAACGTCAATATTATCTACTGTCGTATTGTATTGGAAATCAACGCCAAAACCTTCAAGATATTTGATAATTGGCAAAACCATTGAATCATATTGATTATACTTGTTAAACTTTAACGCCGTAAAATCAGGCAAGCCATCAATATGGTGAATAAACCGCATCGTATAGCGCCGCATTTCCACGGCTGAATGCCATTTTTCAAAAGCAAACATCGTTGCCCAGTACATCCAAAAATTACTCTCAAAGAATTCTGGTGAAAAGAATTCCTCAATCGTTGTTCGTCCTAACTTTGACTCAGGTGTCATAATCAGTTTGATAAGTTCAACTGATTTTTCATCTAAGGTATACTGACCATCAGTTGGTACCTGTTGGCCACGCTTATAAATTAAACGTGTGTTTGATGAGTTTGGGTCATCCTTATCTAACCAATAAAACTCATCTAAATATGATGCACCTGGAATTTCTAATGATGGAATCGACCGATACATGTCCCACATGGTTTCGAAATGATTTTCCATTTCACGACCACCACGAGTGACCAAACCAATATTTGGTCGTTCAGTACCATCTAGGGATCCTCCTGGTACCGACAATTCTTCTAAAATATGAATTTGATTTCCCGGCATTTGAGCATCACGAACTAAAAACACCGCTGCAGATAGTCCAGCTAAACCACCACCGACAATATAAGCTGATTTTTGCTCAACACCTTCTGGCTTCCGTGGGTGTGCAAAAGCTTCAAAATTACCACTACTGTAATTCATAAATTTCCTCCCTCTTTCGTACAACAAAACCATGGCCCTTCAAAACAAAAATACTTAAGAAATACCCATTAACTCGTATCCCTTATCTTTAGAATACACACATTTAATTGAAAATTCACTACACAATAGTAACTAATTTGTTTAACACGTTGTCAAATAAAGTGACTATTATACGTTGTTTTTTGTGATTGTTTTCACTTTATTTTTATATCCTGTTTTGTTATGCTTTAGGTGTTTAAATATAACAAAACAGTTTTGGGGGATAAGATTATGAAAGCAGCTGTTGTTAGAGATAATTGTGATGGATACGTGGATATTAAAGATGTTGAATTGCGAGACTTAAAATACGGTGAGGCACTTGTAAAAATGGAATATTGTGGTTTATGTCACACAGATTTACATGTTGCCGCTGGTGATTTTGGTAAAGTTCCCGGTCGTATTATTGGCCACGAAGGTGTCGGTAAAGTAACTAAAATTGCAGATGGCGTGACGAATCTAAACATTGGTGATCGCGTGTCTGTCGCCTGGTTCTACCGGGGATGCGGCCATTGCGAATACTGTACAACTGGCCGTGAGACACTTTGCCGTAATGTTGAAAATTCGGGGTTTAATGTTGATGGTGCCATGGCTGAGGAGTGCATCGTCCCAGCTGACTATGCAGTTAAAGTACCAGATGAACTTGATCCAATCGAAGCAACTTCATTAACTTGTGCTGGTGTAACCGTCTACAAAGGGCTCAAGACTGGTGATTTAAAGCCTGGTCAATGGGTCGAAGTTGTCGGTACTGGTGGCCTAGGTAACTTAGCCGTCCAATATGCTCACAATGTCTTCGGCGCTCATGTTGCCGCAGTTGATATTGATGATGATAAACTGGCTGCTACTAAAGATTTAGGTGCCGATTTAACAATCAACTCACTTCATGAAGATGCCTCACAAGTTTTGCAAGATAAAGTAGGTGGTGTCCACAGTGCAATCATCACGGCTGTTAGCCCAGATTCATTTACAACTGCAGTCAATGCCTTGCGTCCTGATGGTACGTTGGTTGCCATTGCCCTACCTCAAGGGGATATGGGATTGAACATTTCAAAGACTGTTCTTGATGGTATTAAAGTCGCCGGATCATTAGTTGGTACTCGCCAGGATTTGGCGGAAGCCTTCCAATTTGGTGCTGAAAAACGTGTCAAACCAATTGTCCAAAGACGCAAATTATCAGAAATCAACGATATCATTGACGAAATGAAGAACAACCAAATCGTGGGACGCATGGTTGTTGATTTCACACATTAATTAATCACTATTTCTATCTATCGTAAAAGGTCGAGACAACAACAATTGTCTCGACCTTTTAAGTTAATCTCCCCAAACTTCTTGCGCTGTATCAACAACCAATCGAATTTTATCCCACTGTTGTTGTTCAGTCAGTTGGTTACCTTCTTCAGTTGAAGCAAAGCCACATTGCGTACTTAATGACAAGTTTTCTAAGGGAACATACTGTGTGGCTTCATCAATCCGGTGAAGTAATGTTTCCTTAATCTCAAGTTCTGGTCGCTTGCTAGTAACCAGTCCCAAAACTACCTGTGTGCCTGCTGGTACTTCGGCTAATGGTGCAAAATCACCTGAACGTTCATCATCAAATTCTAGGTAGAATGCATCCACTTTTTCTTGGGCAAATAAGTGGCCCGCAACTGGTGCATACCCCCCTTTAGCGGCCCATGTAGAATGATAATTACCACGACAAATGTGCGTACTAATGCGCAAATCTGATGGTAAATCAGTAATGGCCGCATTGTTCAATGCTAAATAAAGGTCTTGTAAGGCATCACGATTAAATTCACCATTTGTCATTTCTTGCCAAAAATCACCATCGACTACCATGCCCCAAGTACAATCATCAATCTTCACATCTCGACAACCCGCATCATATAATGCCAAAATCAAATCATGATACGCGTTACCAATATCTTGTACTAACTCCTCTTGATTAGGATAGTACTTTTGCAGAGCAGCTTCATTTTCGGCACCACGCGCTAACTCAGCATAAAATTGGGCAGGTGATGGAATACTCTGCCGTGCAGTCACTCCCGGTTGATCCTTTACCAATTCATTTAAAAAATTAAAGGCTTTTAAATCATGGTGTTCTGGATTAAAAGCAATCTTGCCCACTACCTGAGCAGAATCATTTCTAGTCTCTTCATCATGGAACAAATAACCATGTTCTGCATATGTGTGTTCAATACCAGAAAAGCCCCAGAAAGTATCTAGATGCCAGTAACTACGTCTAAATTCACCGTCGGTCACAACCTTCAAGCCAGCGTCAATTTCTTTAGCAACTAAATCGCGAATTGCTTCATCCTCAACTGCCGTTAATTGTTCTTGACTAATCTTATTTGCCGCAAAATTTGCGCGTGCTTCCTTAACTGAATCTGGACGCAAAAAACTACCGACAATATCGTAATGTAATTTTGTTGCTGTCAATGTTGCCATGATTAAATCCCCTCTTTCTAATAAATACTAATGAACAAGACTATGATTAATTGATAATTGCATTAAAAAAGTCCCTAGGAAACAAGTGTGTGCTTGTTTCCTAGGGACGTGATGTTAATTGTTCACGTGGTACCACCCATTATTCGGTATTATTTTTTCAAACAATACCCTCAATCAGATACACTACTACTAGCTATACCTGTCCGCGATAACGGGCGGACCCGCAAACAGCTCATATAACATTTAATAAACTCACTGTTTGTCTGTACTCCAAGACCATCTTCATCGACGCTTCTCTACCACTTTTCACCTCATGTGGTTCTCTGTCAAAAGTCGCTAATCAATTACTCATCTTTTCTCAGCAAAAACTAATTAATTTATATAAATAATAAGATAAAGGCTGATTTTTGTCAACATTAACAATTAGAAGATTATTTTCTTCGATGCACTAACCACACCACTGCAGCAATCAATGCAGCTGTCATAAATAACGTGCCTACCCAAGCCCATTGGCCAACAGCTAGTGGTAAATGCACATTCATACCGTAAAAACCTGAAATAATGGGCGGAACTGCCAAAATAAGTGACCACACTGTCAAAAAGCGCATCGTGTCATTCAATGAATTATTCAGAATATTATTATACGTATTGGATAGCCGTTCAACCAAATCAGAAGTATCTTGCGTAATTTGTTGACTCTGATTTGTTTCAATTTCCACATCAGCTACCATCTCACGTTCACGCTTATTTAATGACACTGCATCAGAATCGGCATTCCCACTCAATTTCATTTGTTTAATAGCCATGACATTATTATCAGTGGCTGTGGTTAAGTGTACTAATTGATTACTAAGCGATGCTAGCGCTTCAATTTGTTTATTTGTTGGATTTTTGCGATATTTTGCTAAGTCTGCACGGATTGCATTAATATCATCTATTTGATCCATATATTGGTCGTTTAAACGCCACAACAGTTGCAATAAAATCGTGATTATACTTTGTCGTTGCTTACTTTTTTGAGCAAATAAATGTTGTAATTCGTCATTAACTCGTTGTGCCTGTGCAGGTACAGCCGAAATCAAGGTATCAACTGTCACAATAAAACTTACCGGCATCACATGGTATCCCTGATCCGATTCGTCTTTAATAACAACTTGCCAAATCAGCATACTCGTATCTGTCGCTTCATTATAATCATAACGTGAACGTTCGCGTGGATCCTGTACGTATGATTGAAATTTAGGCGTTAAGTCAAACTTTTTATGTAATTTTTGAATATCATCATGTGTTGGATCAGTAATACTAACCCAATGTAATCCGTTTAAAACGGCATGTTCTTGATACATAAGTACTGACCCCCTCTTTCATATCATTTCGTACCTTCATTATACCAGTAACGACTTAGAAAGGTTACCACCCAACAGACAATCTAGTAGCACAATGATTATAATGGCAAATAGAATTAACCAAGGTAACCCACTCTCCATTCGTCACTCTTTTCTGTTATTTAATAAATGTAATGAAAATCAACATATCAATGTTAATCACCCATGTATCTATTGTTAAAAACGTGTGATGGAAAAGGTTAAACCGCTTTTCAATCACACGTTAGATGATTAATTTAATTTGTTAATACTTTTATCTATATAGCCAGACTCGCATTTGACCATTTGAACGATTAGCCCTATAGTATGGCACTAATGTTAGCCGAGCCTTATCCCTGACCGGTGCTTCCTCTAATGTCTGATACAATGCGTCATCTGCGGAATCAAGTCGTTCTCTTGTCGCCGGCAAATGAATAACGCCAACACCACCAAGCAAGTCTGCATGATAGGCATAGGTTGTCACATCATCTTCAGTAGCAACATGATAATCCCAAAGGGGTGTTTCATTATCAGCCTCTTCAGCCGCATAAACTAGCGGACCACGTGTCACGGCAACTTGACCAAAATTATCTTTCACACGGTTACTACTACGCATCAATTTTGTTGTCATGTTCAATGTTAACTCAATATCAATATTAGTCTGATTCACGGTTAAATAAATAAAGCCGTCCTCAATTGTAACATCAGCTTGTTTCCCATTAACTGAAACATTTAGATTGTCCTGCGACCACTGAGGTATCCGAATACCAAACTGGAATGATTTGTGATTATCATTTTCAAGATGGTAATTAATATCCCCTTGCCATGGAAAATTATTGTTCTGAGTCACGGTAATACCATCACTGAAGTTTGCTTTATTTGCAATAAACTGATGACTTAAAATCGTATTATCGTGGACCGTATAAATATATTGATCAACCGATGTAATTAATCGTGCCAAATTTGCCGGGCAACAAGCGCAACCGAACCAGTCGGCACGATGCGTCAGAATGTGTGACTTTCCTGGATTTGACTTTGAAGCTGCTGGGTCTGCTTCTAATGGATTAACGTAGAAAAAATGTTTACCGTCCAACGACATGCCGCCTAGTGCGCCATTGAATAACTCTTTTTCCAAAACATCCCCATATTCACCTTTTGCCTCAATTTTCAACATTTCTTTTGCAAAAAAAGACATACCTACTGAAGCACAAGTTTCGCCATACATCGTATCATTAGGCAAATCATAATCATAGGTGAAAGCTTCTCCAGTTGTTGTTGAACCAATATTACCCGTAATGTACATACGGCGCTTGACAATATCATTCCAAAATCGCTTGCATGCCGTTAATAACTCTTGATCGCCTGTATGACGAGCAACCATTGCCATGCCGGTACATAGATAGACAACGCGAACTGCATGCCCATCAGCTGTTTGCTGGTCTTTAATTGGTTCTGCCGCTTGATAGTAGCGCCGCGTAAAATCACGCATACCAGCTATCAAATCACGGTCTTCACCATCCGATTTTATTTGCTCATCAAAAAAATCAGGATTTTGACCACGTTGATTTAAGAAATAATGCGCTAAATCAAGGTAACGTTGCTCTTGTGTTACCTCGAACAGTCTAACCAAGGCTAACTCAATTTCTGGATGCCCATCATAGCCATGAATTTGATTTTCTTTCAATCCGAAGTTTTGATCAATACAATCTGCCATGCGTTTGGCAATTTGCAAGGCTTTTTTATTTCCGGTTGCTTGATAATATGCAACGCCTGCTTCAATATAATGACCCATTGTATACAGTTCATGCGACTGCTGCAAACGCTTAAATTTTCTTTCAGGAGCATCAATTTGAAAGTAAGTCGATAGATAGCCATCCTCATCTTGTGCATCAGCTATCAAATCAATTAATTCATCAGTGATTTTTTTAAGATTATCATCCTGCTGATACGAAAATGAGTAAGCTGCTGCTTCTAACCATTTATAAACATCCGTATCTTGAAAGGGAAAACCATAATGATGTCCCTCTTCACGTCCATCTGCAATCTTCAAATTAGCAATAGCATGACTATTTTTGTCTTGACCATTATTTTGCGGATCATCAGCAATATCGATATTTGCTTGATCATTCATAACTTGCCATTGATAAGGTAATACTTCCTTAACAACAAGCTCCCGATAGCGTTGCCAAAATTCTGACGTCACTTTCACTTGATTTAGTTGAATTGTCTCTTGATCACTCATATTTAAAAAATCCTTTCAGTTAAACTTTTTCTGCTTCAACTTCTCGTTCAGCTAATTCTTTTTAAACGATTGGTTCATGGTGCTCCCATTTACGATAAGCAATCATTAATACCAAACTAATGACATAAATAATAATTGGTACCCAAACAAAAGATAGGTTGATACCTGTTAGACTACTTGTTGATTGTGCAGCACGTGATGCATCAAAACCGACGCTATCTAACAACATAGAAACAATGAACGAACCTAAACCAGAACCCATTTGAATACAAAATGCTGCGCCAATAGCCGTTAAGAATCCATTTGCACGAATACCTGTTTTCCATTCACCAAAATCAACGGTATCACCAACCATAGCAAAAAACATGGTACATGCTGATCCAGCACCTATACATGCTATACACCAAGCAATTAATGCCGAAACTATATTACTTCCCGCAAGTCCTAACCAAATTTGACCAACAATTGTCAAAGAAAGGAAAAATACTGTTGATCCCCATTTGTGTAATAGCTTTACAACAAATGGTACTGAAGCCATCCCAATAACCTGGATAATTGAGAAACCGTTAAAGAATGAAATTAACGACTTATCACCTAGGTTATATTGAAAATAATAAGGTAATGCCGAATTTCGTACCGTGTATGCTGTCCAATAAGCTAAATTAGCCAAAACAATAATTACCCATGGCCAATTACCTTTAGTCGCTTTCAAACTTTCCTTAATACTAATAATTTTTTCTTTAGCAATGTTTTTCTCACGCATGTCAAAGAACGCAATAATCAACAATATAAATGCCACAATTGCATAAATACCAACTGCTAATGACCAACCTCGTTGATCGTTACCCTGACCTAACAAGTCAGCGAACGGAATAATAAATGTCACTGCGAAGAAATTACCAACATTTCCCAAAACCAGACGAATAGAATTGGCTTGCATCCGGTCATCTGTATTTGTGGTTAAATTAGGCAAGACCGATGTAATCGGTGTCGACATAGCAGTATACGAAAAATCAGCCAAAATATACATGACACCAGCATAGATAATCTTAGCTGTGTTACTGATATCCGGTGTTGTAAATAGCAGCCAAACAAATATTGCAAATGGCAATGCTCCCCATAAGAACCATGGTCGGCTCTTTCCATATTTACTATGTGTATGATCCACCAGAATCGCCATAATTGGTGCACCAATTGCATCAAATATACGACCAATTAATAGTAAAACTCCCGCAACTCCGACAGAAAGGCCGAAAACATTGGTGAAAAAATATAACATATACGAACTGATAATACAGTACAGTAAGTTACCTAACAGGTCTGTAAATCCATACGTAATTTTACGATGAAATGGTAATTTGTCTTGTGCTAACATCTTTTTTGCTGCATCAACTTCACTATTCACTCGATCATTAGTATTAGTATTTGATTCCATGATAGTTGTCTCCCTCTAATTATTATGCTGGCAATCAATCATTTGATTACCTATTCACAAAATAATTGTAACCGTTTTCAAATTATCAAAAAAGATTTATAATTGCACATAAGGTAATCATTTCCGACTATTTTAAATTTAAGATAAATTAAACGAATGATTTACTATCACGGTATTCTATACATAAGTATCATGAAGTTCATATACGATATAAAGTGACCGTTTCCGACTTTTAAATCGAGGTGAGATTTTATGCTTTTCTCTACATTTACGCTAGACAAGACCATGTTATTTTATAAAGGTGGTGAATTCATTAGCAACCAACATTGGCAGCATAAGCAAATGTTCCATCAAGGTGATTATGAAGTAATTATTTGCATTAAAGGCCCTATTTACTTGGAAATTGAACAGCAACATGTAACACTTAACGCTCATGATGTACTAGTCATTCCACCATTCACCCCATTTGGAGGTTTTCGTAAAAGTGATGATCTTGTTGATTTTTACTGGCTTCACTTCTTTTCACAGTACAAAGAAAAAATATTTACCAGCACAGTCACAGAATTAATTGATCACATGCAATCAGTAACAGATAAACATCAAAAAATTGCTTTACCGCGACACTTCACATTAGAAAATGATCAACAAATTTTGATTCTTGTGCATCAAATGTTATCAATAAATAATCAGTTATCCTACATTGATGAGCGTGATTACTTAACTTCAACACTACTCATCTATTTATTTAAAGAATTCTTATCGCAAAATCAAACTGATGAACGTTCGAAAATTAATTATATTAAGGAATGGATACGTGTTAATATCTCCGCAACATTATCTGTTGCAGAGATATCTACCCATGTCCATTTAAATCCAGATTACCTAACCCGCTTATTTAAAAAATATACGGGGATGACAACGTTACAATATCTGAATCATTTAAAAATTGAAGTCGCTTCATTATTATTAATCCGAACAGAAATGTCGATTAAGCAAATTGCAACGGCTGCTTATTTTACCGACCCGAAAGTATTTGCACATAAATTCAAGTCGACGACTAGCCTATCGCCTACGGATTATCGAAAATCTTATCGGTTAGTTCATCAAAATAATCCGCACATTGATCCACAAATCCCGATTCCTAAACGTATTGAGGATATCCTGGACTACATTCCAGAAAATGGTGATTTGCCTGATACTAATACACATACTAAAAGGAGTACCCACTAATGAAACTGTTCAATAAAATTTTCGCTGGCCAATCCCTTATCTAATGATTTTTACAAATTACCCTCATTTACTTAGCATGGGCAGTTGCTGATCATAAGGTAGTTAATAACCTTTATACAATTAGCGGTGCTGCTATTATATTGATTCTAATTTACTTAAGCCTGGCACATGATAATCACCATCGCCAATCAAAAAAATAATAATAGAAATAAAAAACACATGAGTTAGATCTGTCTCGCTGGACAGCATTATCTAACTCATATGTTTTTTCATTATCATTCACTAGCTAACTTTTACTAGCTAACTTTTTTTGCGCTTTTTTAATCTGATATTTCACTTGCTCGAAGCCAGTCGACCCCAAAGAAATTCGCCGGGCGACCGCATTTTCTGGGTCAAGTACATCATAAACATCATCTGCTATCAAAGGCTCAAATTCTTGTAACTGGGTTAAGGACATTTTTTGTAAGGGTAAGTTATTGGCAACCCCATAATGAACTAACTTGCCGACTACCTGATGCGCTTGTCTAAACGGTAACCCTTTGTCAGCTAAATAATCTGCCAACTCGGTCGCATTCGAAAAATCATCCTGCAATGAAGCTGCTAACTTATCTGACTTCACTTGAATAGTAGCCAACATTTCCGTAAACAATGAGACGCAAGCTTTCAACGTATCAATCGTGTCAAAAACACCTTCCTTGTCTTCTTGTAAATCTTTGTCATAGGCTAATGGCAAACCTTTTAGGGTCGTCAACAATGAGAACAATGAGCCATAGACCCGACCAGTTTTTCCACGAATCAACTCAGCAACATCTGGATTTTTCTTTTGCGGCATGATTGAACTACCAGTAGCAAATTCATCACTAATTTCAATATACCCGAACTCATAAGAATTCCATTGAATAATCTCTTCACAGAATCGACTTAAATGCATCATCAAAGTCGCTGCAGCATGTAGGAAATCTAACAGGTAATCTCTGTCAGACACAGCATCGATTGAATTTTGATAGTTGCCAGCAAAGCCCAATTCTTGTGCACTATCCTCCCGATCAATCGGGAAGGTCGTTCCTGCTAAAGCAGCAGCCCCCAACGGTGATTGATTTGTACTGTGGTAGGCCATTTCAAACCTTTGTTTATCGCGGGTAAACATTTCATAATACGCCATTAAATAGTGAGCGTATGAAATAGGCTGGGCATGTTGCAAATGAGTATAACCTGCCATCAATGTGTTGACGTTAGCGTCAGCCTTTATCACCACAACGTTTAGCAATTCATCTAATAATGCCATGATTTGTACCGTTTCATCTTTCATAAACAAATGCATATCAGTGGCTGTTTGATCATTACGGCTGCGCGCTGTATGTAGCTTACCAGCAACATCCCCAATCTCTTGTTGTAACAGATGCTCGATATTCATATGGATATCTTCGAACGTATCAGAAAAAGTTAACTCTCCCGTAGTTAATTTTTTCAATAATTTTTCCAATCCGCCAACAATTTGCGTACCTTCTGTTTTGGAAAGTATCTTCGTATGCGTCAACATTTTTGCGTGGGCAATTGAACCTTTCAAATCATGTTTTGCTAAACGTTGGTCAAAGGAAATCGACGCATTAAAAGCTACAACATCAGCACTATTGCCTTTTTCAAAACGGCCACCCCACATTTGATTTGTTGCCATGATTTTGCCTACTTTCTACTTTAAAACAACTTTTTCTGCATCTGCCAATTTTTGTTGTACTTGCGCATGCACGACTGAAGGTAAGCTATATAGCTTGATGAATCCGGCAGCTGATTCCTGATCAAAGGCATCAGCTGATGTGTATGTTGCCAAATCTAGACTATATAGTGAATTCTTTGATTGACGACCTTCACAAATCACATTACCCTTAAACAACTTAACGCGAACCACACCATTCACTTCTTTTTGGCTTTCATCAATAAATGCTTTCAATGAGTCAAACAAAGGTGTGTACCACAAAGCATTATAAATTATATCCGCAATTTCTTTTTCAATAATGGGTTTGAAATGCGCAAGATCCTTAGTCGTAGTCAAATCTTCCAAATCCTTGTGTGCTTTTAGTAATACTTCTGCACCGGGAGCTTCATAAACTTCACGTGACTTAATACCAATCAAACGATTTTCAACGTGATCAATCCGACCAATCCCATGTTTACCAGCTACTTGGTTTAATTCCTTAATCAAATCGGCTAAGGCATATTCTTGCCCATTAATGGCAACTGGCACACCTTGCTCAAAGGCAATTTCAACATAATCCGGTTCATCTGGTGTATTTTCCAAAGCAGTTGTACGCTCGTAAGCATCTTCAGGTGCTGTGGCCCATGGGTCCTCCAAAATACCACATTCATTTGCAAGTCCCCAAAGATTTTCATCAATTGAATATGGGCTTTCGGTTGTAATTGGCACAGGAATACCATTTTCTTTAGCATAAGCGATTTCCATTTCACGTGACATGTGTTGATCACGAATAGGATCTTCAATTTTCATCTCAGGTGCTAAGGCATGAATTTCTGTTTCAAAACGGACTTGGTCATTTCCCTTACCCGTGCAACCATGGGCAATCGCAGTTGCCCCATACTGCTTAGCAACTTCAACCAATTTCTTGGCAATCAAAGGTCGTGACAATGCTGAAATTAATGGATACTCCCCTTCGTAATAAGCATGAGCTTGTAACGCAACTAATGCATACTCCTCAGCAAATTCTTGTTGTGCATCGATAACAACCGATTCAATAGCACCAACCTGCTTACCCTTGACTTGGATCTTGTCCAAATCTTTTTCCTCACCAACATCGATACAACATGCAATCACATCATAACCGGCATTTTTTAACCAGGCAATCTCGACTGACGTATCTAAGCCACCAGAATAAGCTAAAACAACTTTCTCATTACTCATAACAATTCCCTCTCTTTGAACGTTTTCTAAATAATAGAATAAATATACAGTAAACGCAACACTTTTCGCGTTTTATTCATAAATTAAACGTATATTCATTTTATAATGCATATTCAGACCGCTAAAAAAGACTACCGAACATTGTCAGTAGTCTTTTGTCTTTATTAATTATATTCAAATTTAATGAACGTAGATTGTAATGATAGTAACAATCCCCAAGAATATACCTGGTACATTTGATATCACTAATGGCCAATCTCGGTATTTTTTTAACCAACCATATCCTGCCCATAACATGGCATCTAACATCATGGTTAGTGGCTGAATAAGGGGTACCGGATTACCAGCAAGGTTACTTTGAATTTCGGTTATATAAGATAAATACATGAGCACACACATAATGGTTGCTAATATACTAATCAACCTCACAATATTAACCCTGCTATTTACATCAATAAAGCGCCGTCTATCACTAGATTTATCGGTTCCGCTGTCCATTTTTCTTGTTTATTGCCTCCTAAAGCTAAAAGTATGTCCGACCTATATGATAGTCGTCTTTAGATATTATGCAAGGGTTAATTTTTTAAAATATTATTTACTTACGATATACAATTAATCAGTAGGTTACTCACGCCAAAAAAACAGCCAATCTCATCATGAATTGAACATTTTTAACGAAATTACCAAATCAAAAAAAGACTACCAACATTTCTGTCAGTAGTCTCTATCTCATATTTCTAATTACTTCAAAATATCCTTTAAATCAACGTTCAAATCTTCATCAAAGTCGTGAACCCATGGCTCATCATTGGCGATTTGCGCAATGTGCTTCACTAAGACACGCAAAGAGTTTCTGAGGGCTCCGATAATAACGCCTCTTTCAACCCAATCAACCTGTCATTTCCCCAAAATCATTTTCCCGTCTTTCCTTGTCCCACTGTTAATCAGTGTAGCAGCGGTCGCTAGCAAAATTTAGTGACTAATATGATTCTGACCAGTACATTATTACATTGCATTGATAGAACTCTCTACTCAATTTTTTATAAATATTTTTCAGTAGCCTGATTACAGTAGTTCCAAATTTGTTCTTGACCATTCTCAGAGTACCACTTAGAATCAATTTCCTTCTCTTTTTTATCACCATAGAATTTGCCAGAGACACCTTCTACATCTGATGAGGTAATCATATAGAGTCCTGTAGCAGCTGCATCAGGAATTGACCATGAATATTGTTGATATTCATCCATTAATTTTTGCATTTCAGGTATTTCCCCTGATATTCTTTGTAGTCCTGTTGATAACGCTGTTCCTGGCTCCACTGTGTTTACGGTAACATTTTGAACATTATTTTCTTTTAAGTGTTCTGCAAATTCACGCATGATCCACCAAACATACAATTTTGAAAGACCATAAGCTGCCCCGAAACTGTAATGATTTTCAAGCTCAATATCATCTAAAATAGGATCTGCACTCTGGTAACTTTCTGATGACTGTGTCACAATTCTGGCCGATGCACTCTTTTCCAATAGAGGAAGAAGTAGCTTAGTAAGTAAGAACGGTGCCAACATATTAATGGCAAAAGTCTTTTCGTGACCTTCTGACGTTAGTTCTCTTTCCTCACCAAACTGTCCACCAGCATTGTTATAGAGTACATCTAAATGACCAACTTGTGCCTTTACTTTGTCAGCAAATTTGGCTACTTCTGATAGCAAGGAGAAATCAGCTGTAATCATGCTAACATCATGGTTTCCCAACGCAATAATTTCATCGTAAACTGCCTTAGTTCTCTCTGGATTTCTACCATGAATGATCAACTGATAGTTTCCCTTTGCCAATTCTAAAGCCGTTTCTTTTCCAATTTCATTGGAAGCGCCTGTAATTAAAACAATTTTTTTACTCATTAATAATATCCTTTCTAGTTCTTGTTCTGTTTAAATTTCATGTACAAAAGGCTTCGTTCTTAATAGGTAGCCCGCAAAAATAATATCCCACAACATAATGGTATAAACTGAAAGACGTTCAAAAACGGCATCGTAAGTAAATACTGTACTCAAAGATAGGCATAGGATAAAACTAAACTATACCGATGGTTCCCACAAGATTACTGAATCTGACAAATGATTTTTTTGATGACGTTTGTTTAACCGCATGACTGGCAAAGATAAGGCACAGATTTCCACCCACGATTGCCATTAATGCACCCAAGCCATGAAAAACAACTCCCCACCAGGGATAACCAGGGAAAAGACCCACTAAGCTAATTTCCAAACCTTGAATAAAGGCAAAGCTTAGAACAACTCGTCTTCTTTTGTAAAATACCTTTTGAAGTAAATAAAAGGCAAGAAAAGCAAGAATACCATACGTAATAAAGCCAGTATTCATAATGTTGTGCCAAGGAGAATTGATTGTTTTAGTCACGATTGGTACGCCTAAGTCACTAATCCAATTTGTCAAATAATGATAATCCGGATTTTCCCATGCTAGAGAGCTAATGAATTCGCCTAGTATATAAATCAGTGGCGCAGCTATCAATAAAGAAATTCCCCACTTGCTTCTTTTAGTCATAAAAATTGGACCCTTTCAAATTTTTTACGTTTGGTTGAAAATTGTACTGATCAATTGCGAAAGCTTGTTTTTATCAGCAAGTTCTTTTTGCTGATCTAAGCTACTAATTTGCACTAATTCGTCAGTTGTTAATTCAAAGTCAAAAATATCGAGATTTGCTTGAATATGTTTTTTTGATGTCGATTTAGGAATCGAAACAATTGAATTTTGAGCCAGCCATCGTAAAATAATTTGTACCACACTTCTGTCATGTTCCTGGGCAATCATTGTCAAAGTCGGATCATGAAACAAATCTTGTTTACCTTGAGTCAAGGGTCCCCACGCTTCAACTTCAATATTATTAGCCAATAAAACCTGTCGCATCTTCTGTTGTTGTTTGAACGGATTGATTTCAATTTGGTCTACTGCGGGCTTAATCTCACTTTTAGCAATCAAATCCGTTAAATGGCGTTCATAAAAATTGGAAACCCCAATTGCCCGAATCCTACCTTCTTTATATAAATCTTCCAAAGCACGCCAAGAACCCATGTAATCTCCCAAGGGTTCATGAATAATATACAGGTCTAAATAATCTAATCCTAAATTAGCCAAAGAATCAAAGAAAGCCCTTTTTGATTTGCGATAGCCAGTATTAGTAATCCATAATTTTGAAGTGACAAACAATTCTTCTCGTGGTATGCCACTTTGAGCTATAACTTTACCAATTGTCTTTTCTGTACCATAAGCTTGAGCAGTGTCAATCAAACGAAATCCTAACTCCAACGCAGTTGTAACCGCCTCTTCACACCTTTGTTGTTTTTCTTTTCCAGTACCAAACCAGCCACCAAATCCTTCTACGGGCATTTCAATGCCATTATTGAGTGTAACAGTCTCCAATCCAATTCCCCCCTTTTCATTACAAAGCTTCACTTAAGAATGGTTCACAAATTGTCATACAATAATCCCATAAGCGTTGGTCGTTTTGTGGAGAATAATACTCCCGATTTTCTTTTTCGATTCGGCCTTCAAAGTCAAAGAATTTACCAGTTAACCCTCTAAATTCATTGGAAGTGGCAAGCAAAGCATTTGTTGTACCGGGTATTTTAGGATCCTTAGTCAAGGGAAGTTTTTCCCATACAGCAACTAGCGCTTTCATCCAAATTGGACGTTGATTGAGTGACTCACTACCTAAATTAGAGTAAGCACTACCTGGCTCCATACAATTGATCGTAACGTTATTAATTCCTTTTTGTCGTAACTGATTTTCTAAATGCCACATAGTCCATAATACATAGAGCTTTGATAAACCATACGCACGACTAAATTCATAATTGTTTTTAAGTTCAATATCATCTAAATATCTGTCACTTGTTCCTTGATTATATGAAGCAGAAGAAACCGTGATAATCCTGCCGTCAGCACTTTTTGACAGTAATGGTATCAATAAAGTAGTTAGTAACAACGGTGAAAAAACATTCGTTGCCATTGTTTTTTCATGTCCTTCCGCAGTTTCAACTCTGACATTTCCCATCTGTGTACCAGCATTATTAATCAGTCCGTCTAAATGATCATACCTGTCCTTGATTTTTTCTGCTAATTTTTTTACTTCTGCCATCAAAGACAGGTCCGCAATGACACTATCAATATTTTCGTTACCTGATTGTTCTTTAATTTCTTCAAGGGCTTTTTTAACTTTTTGCTCATTTCTACCATGCATAATGACATGATAACCTTGTCGTGCCAGTGCTAAAGCTGTTTGATAACCAATACCACTGTTGGCACCTGTAACTAATATCGTTTTGGGTTTCATCGATTATTACTCCTTCCTTACAAAAAATCACCTATTCAATTTAATGATCTTCTAAGTTTTCATCAAACTTTTGTTTATAAAAGTGTGCACGTTCTGTCAAATCGTAAATATCTTTTTTATCTTCGTTCAATCGATACAATAAAACTGCGTTACAAACTAAACTTGTTGCCAAAATAAGCTTTTTCATAATAGTTAATTTCTCCTTTTCGTAGCCTTTTTAACTTCTAATTGTCGTGCCACCATCCACATCAAATGTCATACCAGTTAGATAATGTCCTTCTGGTAGGGCAAGAAATAAGCAAACACTACCGACATCTTTTTCGATATCTCCCCAGCGGCGCATTGGAATTGCGTTAACCACCGCTTCTGTAGAGGCAGCAGCGGCCGGATCCTCATTGATATTGTCACTTTCTCTGGAAGGATTGAGTGGGTTAACATTATTTAAATTGATGTTGTATGGTCCCCATTCTTTAGCAGCTATTCGGGTAATCGACCGTAGAGCAGCTTTATTTGAGGCATAGACAGCATAGTGTGGTACGTTAGTTGTATCTGCACCAGAAGCAAAGTTGATTACCGTTCCTTGGCTTTCTTTCAAATATGGAAATGCCGCTTGCATTAAGCGCCAAGCTCCAAAAACCCCTGATTCATAAACTGCGGTAATATCATCCCAACTAACATCCTCTACTTTGATATTTGCACGAAAAGTTTGTGCACAATTAACCAAAATATTTAACTTTCCAAAAGTTTCAATTGTTTTAGAAACTACTTTTTCTGCAGCATCATGATCAGTATTATCTGCAACAACAACTAAGTGTTTGTTCTTCAATTTCTTTTTTGGCGCTTAATAACCTTGATTCTGTGCGACCAGTAATAACGACTGAGATACCATTTTTAGCATAGACTTTTGCAACCCCTAGTCCAGCACCTGAAGCTGCACCGGTAACGATTGCAACATTTCCACTAATTGAAGTAAACATAATGTTCTCTCCTTTGGTTTAAAAATGATTTGCAATAAATAAATTTAGGCATGTGTTGTTTCTTTAAGATATGGGGCAATGACCCTCATGCAATAATCCCACAGTTGTTGTTCCCTTTCAGGGGTATGCTCCTTCATTTGTGGTTTTTCAAGTTGTTTCTTATTATTAAAGAATTTGCCAGTCACCCCCTTTACTTCATCCGATGAAGCTAGATAAATGTTTGTAATAGCTCCTTTTTCTGGTGCTGGCATTAAATGCAAGGCAACTTTATAAATCATGTTATTGATAAATCCATTATCACTATCTTGACCAAAATTAGTCCCGACTGCACCTGGATGAGAGCAGTTGACCGTTACATTTGTTATACCTCGTTTTTGTAATTCAGCTGCCAAATGTTGCGAATTCCAAATAACAAATAATTTACTGATGCCATAGCGTTTTTGCCCAGAAGGCTCATTTTTCAAATTTAGGTCGTCCATATCTGGTTTGGCTTGACGATGAGTGCCAGATGACATGTTAATAATTCTGCCGTCTGAACTTTTTTCTAGACTAGGCAACAATAGTTGATTTAACAACAATGGTGCTAAGACATTAAGGGCCATTGTATTTTCGATGCCGTCTGTTTCCCTACGCGTATCATCTAACACAGCACCAGCATTATTAATCAAAACATCAAGATGATCATATTTTTCCTGGAACTGTTCAGCCATTTGTTTAACCGTTGGTAATGAGAAAAGATCCGCAATTAAGTATTCTGCTTCCGCATTTGGAACCTGCTGTTTAATTTCTGCCACAGTTTTTTGAGCTTTTTGTTCATTACGACCATGAATAATGACATGATTTCCTTTCTTGGCTAATTCTGTTGCCGTAATTTTTCCAATACCATCAGTGGCACCAGTTACTAAAATAATTTTATTCATGAATTGTTCCTCCTTTAAAACTGAATAGTTAGTTTTTTATAGATAAATAACAAAAGCTATTTCTTGATAGCTTTTGTTACCATATTAATAATTTGATTGAGTTCTTTTTCATCCATCTTTGGCTCTCGTTCTAAAACCAAAGTCGGTACAGTAAAAAATATTTCCAAAACATCATGAGAAAGAGGCGAATACTCAGGTGATTGCTGAATTCTTACAAAAAGATCCGCTAAAGGACTTTCCATAGTATTACCAAACTCGATAGCATGCTGATCTAATAATTCCTGGTTGCTCCAAAGAGTACCCATAAAATAGGCCTGCTTTGGAAATTTACGATATTGTGCCACGGAAAAACGAATTGCTTGTCCAATCTGTACTTCAAGATTCTGTGTCTGATCAATGGCTTGATCTAATCCTTCATGTAATTTTACTTTAACCTCCTCATATAGACGACTTAGCAGATCAGTTTTATCGTGATAGTGCAAATAAATTGTTGCTGGACTAACACTAGCTTCTTTAGCAATCTTCGCAGTGGTCATATTTGACAATCCAACATCTTGACTTAAATTCAAGACTGATTCTTTAATTGCTTTAATTTTGTTAATATCTGTTGTTCTCATACGCATATAATAACTAATCAGTTAGTTATAGTCAAATGAAAAATCTTGTACATTTATTATTTGAGCATATTAAAAGACTACCAACATCACTGTCAGTAGTCTCTATCTCATATTTCTAATTAAGCTTCAGGCTTCAAGATATTCTTTGAAACAACGTTCAAATCTTCATCCAAGTCGTAAACCCATGGCTCACCATTAGCAATTTCAACACCCATGATGTCATCATCAGAGATTTGCTCAATGTGCTTTACTAAGGCACGCAATGAATTTCCGTGGGCACCGATAATAACGTTCTTACCAGCCTTCAAGGCCTTTGAGATATCTGAATCCCAGAATGGCAAGACACGATCCAAAGTTACCTTCAAGTTCTCACCCTTTGGCATTTCACCTGCTGGCACATCTTGGTAACGACGATCCAATGCAGGATAAGTCTTACCATCAATTGTCATTGTTTCTGATTGCTCTTCTAGCAATGGAGGCAAAACGTCATATGAACGACGCCATTGATGAACTTGGTCATCACCCCACTTCTTCGCTGCATCAGCTTTGTTCAAACCTTGCAAAGCACCGTAATGACGTTCGTTCAAACGCCATGACTTAACTTCTGGAATCCACATTTGATCTGTTTCTTCCAAAGCCAAGTGCAATGTCGTGATGGCACGTGTCAAAACTGACGTATAAGCTTGGTCGAATTGAATACCTTCTTTAGCCAACAATTGTCCAGCTGTCTTAGCTTGAGCGACACCTTTGTCACTCAACTTTGTATCAACCCATCCATTGAATAAGTTCAATGCATTCCATTCACTTTGACCGTGACGAATTAAAACCAACTTTGCCATTGGTACACCTCTTTTTTCTAATTTTGTTCGTTATTATTGTAACAAATTTTCAAGATATTTAGTAGTAATTGGTAATCTTTTCACAAAATAATCACTAACGTTTAACAGTCCCATTTTCAACCGTCAATGCCGTAGAATGTGCTGGTCCTTGCTTTTCAGGTAGAATATGTGTCATCAAATCATTAATAGCAGTTGGCGCTTCACCAAAACCAGTCGCAATCACATCATATTTGCCATCATAAGCAGCGACATCCCCAATTGCATACACATTTTTGACTGACGTCGCCATGTTTTGCGCCACCAAAACCCGATTTTGATCGTTTAATGCCGGCTTAATCGTCCAACCAGCCATCACTTTGTTCTCGGTTTGGAAGCCGTAACTAACCACAACTTCATCTACCGTAATAACTTTCGTTTCCTCAGCGCGAGCAACTTGCAAGGTCACTGATAAAGCGCCAGATACATCACGCGTAATGTTTTTAATTGTATACGGTGTCTCGATACTTACTGATGAGTGCTCAAGTTGTGTCAAATTGTGTTCTAATGCACGAAACTTATCACGACGATGCGTAAGGCTAACTTCGGCAGCAATTGATTCTAGTTGTAATGCCATGTCGACTGCTGAATCACCGCCACCAGCTACTAAAACACGTTTACCAGCGAATAACTCTTGTTCATGAATAGAGTAATGAATATTATCGGCAACATCATCCCCTAACAAATCTGCTGAAATGCGGCGTGGTTCAAAGGCACCTGCCCCAGTGGCTAGTACAATACCTTTTGTATGGAACCCTGCCTGTTGATCCATCTTAATTTGATAACCATCCTCATCCGGGATAATGTCCGTAACAGTTGCGCCTGATAAGATTGTTTGATCAAATTGAGACAGTTGTTCAGTTAAATCATCAATCAATGCTTGACCAGAAACATTCGTAAATCCCGCCACGTCTAAGATGGTTTTTTTGGGGTAAAAATTCGTAACTTGTCCACCCACATCGGGCAAGCTTTCAACAATGGCCACTTTTAATTCTCGTAAACCAGCGTAGAAGCCCGCGAACATACCCACTGGACCAGCACCAATAATTGTTAAATCTACTTCTTCATTCATTATTATAGAAAACTTCCTATTACTATTTTATTGAGAACGACTCACTTAACCTAAAGTTCGATTGTATAAACTATCAAACTCTGACAGATCGACTTGAAAGTCAGCTGCATAAACAATGTCAACTGCGCTGCCTTCATCACCTGCTTTTTCTTCAAATGCTGTTGCTATTTGTTGATAAAGAGCTTGCACTGCATCCCGATCTGGACCATCCACTACTAATAGATAGTTTGATGTATTGGCATCATTATTAGTCAACCAAAGAAGATACATGCTTTCAATGGTTCCCATTGCATCGTCAGCAATTCCAATCAATTCATAACGCAGTGGCGTTGGAATCAACTCTTCAGCTGACATAATTTCCATTTCATTGTCGCCTGCTTCATCATGTTCATCCGCTCGCTGTTGTTCAGCAATTTGTTGTGCTATATAAGCGATGTTATCACGCGTGATTGGCATACCATTAGTAAACGGATTTAAGGCTAATCCTTCGATATTCTGTGTATCATCGTCTTGCAAGATTGGTAAGTAATCTGATAACGCCATTGCCCAAGGATAAACAGGTAAATCAGCTTCAATAGTTTGTGTATTATAGGCTTCCAAATCAGTAAACACAGGGAAAACGCCGTTACCATTTTCTAGTTCAAACGTTACCAGCTGCATTTGCGCATTATCTGGAATTTCAACACCACCATCATCCTTAACAATGGGTGGTTCTGAAAAATTAACTGGCGCAATAAATACAGCATCAATTAATGCTTGGATAAAGTTATGCTCCGTGACCTCATTTTGTTCCTCACGAAAAACTGCTATCGCATCAAGCAATTTATCGTTACGTAGTTCTTCATCATTATCCATGCGTAATCATTCTCCTTATAATTTCTCATCTCTTTTTAACAAGTATAACGGAAAAGCCTATGTTTGTCAGGGGCTCACCTTGCCATCATACAAAGGACAATCCTAGCTCTCAAAAATGATGATCAATGTATGCTAAACACAAAAAGAGGCTGGGAAATTTTTATCCCAACCTCTTGTTTCACATTATGACAAATCAAGGTCAATATCTGGCCATTAAATCAATGCCAAATAATTGTATCCACTATATGTATTTTAATGTGCTCTGCGTTTCCCCTCAAGCTACTAATTCATCATAGCTTAAAAGTCGCTTAAAGTAAATACATACTTCGTGTTTTATTGATTTACCATAGCGGATAGTCAATAATATTGTGTTTATTGCCTAATAATATTAATATAAAAGATTATTTTAAGCAAAACACGAACATTTATTAATATGTCGCATATTTTTTAATCTTTGGCACCTTTATAGAATAATTTATACAAAATAGCACATATAATTGGTAGCACTGCTGCAATCAAATACATTTGTTTGAAATCAACAAAATTACGCAAGGCACCTAACACGTAAGGCCCAACACCGATTCCTAAGTCCAAGCCAACGAAATACGTTGATAAAGCAACACCAACTCGGCTGACATCCTTCTCCAAATGCAAAGCAACCGCCTGACCGTTTGACATAAACGTTCCATATCCCAAACCAATCAAAGCACCAGAAAATAGCAATTCCCAATCAGAGGTCGTTATACTTAACACAAACAACCCAATTGCTAAGAACAAGTAACTAGGATACATCACTGAGTTCTCACCATATCGATCAAAAATACGGCCTGCCATTGGACGGGTCACTGTAATAACTAAGGCGTACACCACAAAGAAAAATGAGCTAACTGATACTAAATCAATCGTCTCAACGTACGATGCCAGAAATGATAACACACTTGAATAAGCAAGTCCCATAACAAAAGCAATTGTCGCAATAAAGACGACTTTTGAATCAATAAAGGTATTAATTTTCCAACTGTCAGCTAATGCACGTTGATCCTTCGTCAAGTCCAAGTTATTGACCTTCAACATCAAGCAACCGACAACGGTGAATGCCAAAATAACACTCGACATCATAACAATGAAGTCAATACTAGTTGCTTGTAACAATAGCATACCTAAAAACGGACCAATGGCCGCTGCCAAACTTGTACTCAAACCGTAATAATTAATTCCTTCGCCACGCCGTGATAATGGAATATATTCTGTCACAATCGCATTCGTTGCCGTCGAAACGGTTCCATAGAAAAATCCATTTAATAAACGGACGATATAAAGAACCATTAGTGATGGCATATACAAGTACATCAATGTTGTAATGAAGTACAAAACAATACCAACACGTAATGTTTGTCTACGTCCCAGAACCTCTAGCTTCTTTCCCACATAAAGCCGAGCTAATAGTGTCCCAATAACGTAAATACCTGATGCTAATCCCGCTTGACTCAACGTTGCGCCCAAATTTTCTTGAGCAACAACAGCAATGATTACCATTAATAAATAGTAAACCAAAAAAACTAAGAAATTAACCAGTGTAATACTGATAAATCCCTTATTGAATAACTTCTCCTTACCTTCCAACAGACCTCTCCTTAATAATAAAAATTAAATAAAACCTACCTTACTAAATTAATACTTTTAACCATGTACAGTCAAGTTAATATAAATAAAATATAAATCTGTTAGTATTTAAAATATAAAAAATGAAAACGCTTAAATTCATTAATGTGGTCAACGGTTTTAAGTTTTACCTATTTTCAGGACAATAAAAAAACAAGTATCATAAAAACAATACTTGTTTAACCAGGAATAGCATAAAATGCGCTATGAAATACATTGTAATGACAATATTTTGTTAATTATTTAGCAGGAACTTTAACATCCCCACTGACAATATCCTTGCGAGCATCTTGCACAGCTTGCCAGGCGTCGCTTGTCATATGACCACGTGTAATTGCAACCCCCTTATCACTCAATCCATATACTAAGTGCTTACCACCAGGGAAATTACCTTTAGCCGTCTTGTCAGTCACATCAATCACAGCCTTACCAACCTTCTTAACAGCAGAAGTCAATGTAAAGTTAGATTTACCATCCTTAGCTTTGTAGGCGCCATCATCATTTTGATTACGATCGACACCAACGACCCAAACCTTGTCTGCCGCGTTCTTTTCCTCATTCAAATCCTTTGCCTCAGTAAAGACACCGGCTCCTGAACCACCGGCTGCCGTAAAGATAACATCAGCACCGTTTTGATACATCGACGAAGCAATCGTCTTTCCCTTACCAGCATCGGTAAAGCTACCTACATATTGCGCATCAACTTGAATATCAGGATTAACTGACTTTGCTCCCGCAATAAAGCCGGCCTCAAACGTCTTAACAACAGATGATTGCAAGCCACCAACGAAACCAAGTTTATCTGTCTTTGTCATTTTAGCAGCCGCAACACCAGACAAGTAAGATGACTGTTCAGACTTAAAAGTAACCGACACTGTATTCTTACGAGCCTTGGCAACATCATCAATAATCATATAATTTGTATCTGGATGTTTCTTTGATTGCTCATTAATTGTTGAAACCAATTGAAAGCCAATACCGTAAACATTCTTAAAGCCGTCTGAACGTGCTTGATCCATATTCGTTGTAAAATCTGCATTAGTCTTTGAAGGATAATAAGCATAACCGCCCTTGCCTTGCTTCACATCGTTATCCTTTGCCCACGACTTCATACCTTCCCATGCTGACTGGTTGAATGATTTATCATCGACACCACCACCATCGGTCACCAGCGCAACTGACGTCTTATCACTCTTATCATCACTTGACTTGTTTCCAGACCAAGCAGCATATGCACCACCTGCAATAATTACAACCGCGGCACCTGCCACCCACATCTTTGCGTTTGAAGCCATTTTTCTATCCCCTTTTTATAAAAGCTTACTCATATCGTTCGTCAATCACGAACTACATATTAAATATAATGGGTAATGTTCAAAAAGTAAATAGTTTTGTTCGTTTTTAATACAAATAAAAGCAAAGAAACAAGTTAAAATGATTAAAACACGAACTTTACTTCTTTGCTATTAAAAATCTTAATTTACTAACCGAACCAAATAGGTTTCCGACACAAAACCTCTGACGGCATTATAGATGCGTTTTGCACGTGATGCCTTTTCAGAAATTGCAAATACGGTTGGCCCCGTTCCTGACATTTGTGCTGCATCAGCACCAAAATCATACATCTTTTGTTTCAAACGTAGTATTTCTGGATATTTTGTACCAGTAATAGATTCAAGGACATTAAACATTTTGCAATATGCCGACTGGAAATCACCAGCATTGACTGCTGACATTAGCCCAATCATATCCCCATGCTGCATATTAGCATAGTCTACCAGCTTTAAAATTTTAGGCGTCGAAACGCTAATACCTGGTTTAGAAACGATCACCCATAAAGGTGGCAACGCCTGAGTCAGGGGTTCAACAACCTCACCACGTCCGCGAACACGAGCCGGACGAGAATAGACACAGAAAGGTACATCGGCATCAATCTGCAATCCCAACACTGCTAACTTATCTTCAGTGTAATTAAGTTGCCAAATACGATTTAATCCCCGCAAAACCGCCGCGGCATCCGAAGAGCCACCACCCAGTCCTGCAGCGACCGGTACACGCTTCATGATATGTATTTCGATTCCCTCATCTTTACCGGCTATCGTGCGCATCAAACGCGCTGCTTGGTACGCTAAATTTTTTTCATTAAGTGGTAATAAACCACTCGTTGATTCAACAACAATATTCTGATGATCAGTCGTGGTACGAATTGTCACCGTATCAGCTAGGTCGATGGCCACCATTAACATGTCCCATTCTTGTTCACCATTTTTATGAATAAACGGGGTATCAAGGCTAATATTTAACTTTGCATAGGCTTGCTCTAATACTTCCATCGTGGCCAAGTCCTTTCATAGATTATTCTAATTATAGCAAGTTGACATTAATTGCGAAACAAAGTTAGTTAAATAATAATCATTGGATTAAAAAAAGAGAGCGAGACAAAAGTCGCTTTGAAGCCGGTTTGTAACTTGATTTGCGTCATTCTTGGCCAGAGCAAAGCGAAGGACCAGAATGACACAAATCACGTTACATTGAGGCTTCAGACTTTTGGAACGCGTTTATACTGTAAAATTTATGCCCTTATAATCAATGCATTTTTAACACGAAAAGGTTGGAACCGTTATTTTGTTCCAACCTCTTTATGATTAAAATGGATTAATTTTAACTTTCCTCATATCGAACCGTATGACGATAACCCAATACAATACTTAGCAAAACACCAACAAATGCCACAAAGGTCAATGCAGCAGCTGCATAAAACAAAGTACTATAGCCCTGTTGTTGAATAATAAAACCACCTGCTAAGGGACCAACTGCCCTACCTACAGAGGGAGCAGCCGCCGATAACCCTTGATAACGTCCTTTCAAAGATAACGGTGTTAGTTCATTAACTAATGCCGGAATCATCGGAAAGGCTGTCGCTTCACCAATAGTCGTAATCACCATTACTAGCGCAAAACCAGTAAAGTGACGACTAAATGGCAATACTAGAAATGACAAACCAAACATGATAATTCCCACAAATATTTGAACAAACATCGAGCGTCGATTAGCTGATAAGTTCAGTGCATTCATACCTAATTGAATTACCGCAATCAAAGCCCCGTTGATCGTCCAAAGCATTGAATATTGCCAAAGTGGTAATTTCAACACACTATTCATATACACTGATAGATTTCCCTGCCACTGGGCATATGAAATCCACAAAACAACAAGTCCCAAGATACTAGAGTAAACAAGGAGTAAGTTCCATTTTGGTAAAGTAACCTTGCTCGTCTGCTGCTCGCGTTTATAACTGCCCAAATTAATGCGAAACTTGCTATGTACAATAAAAAATAATACAACGTAAAGTATGAGTGCTAATACAAACAGCCATGTAATACCAAACGGATAAATTGGCCCAACTAACGCTGTTGAGAAGACCATTCCGAAATTACTCATAAAGTAAAGCATATTAAACACAAAGCGCCCATCATGCGAACGGACTTGTGTACCGTAGGCGTTAATGGAAGCTGTTAACCAGCCACCAAAAAAACCGACTAACGTCAAAATGATTGCATATGTTGGCCAACCATGCCAAAGAATAAACGCAATTTGTAGAATAATCATCGTGATCACACCAAACTGAATGAGTCGATAAGGTTTAAACTGATCAAACAGTCGCCCACTAATGATCGAACCAATCGCTTGCCCAACAGCATTAGCCATCATGACCCAACCAATCGTTACCAACGTTTGATAAAGTTCATTATATAAATAAACGGACGTTAATGGCCAAATAAAACCAAACGCAAAACTATTAATAAAACTCGCTGCTAATAACCAGCGTAACGACATTCCTTTTCCAACACTTTGCATCATAAACCTCTTTTTACCTACTCACATAAATAGCGAGACTGGGACAAAATGTCCTAGCCTCGCTTTGCTTAAATCTCATTATTATTTGATTAATTTTAAGCTGCAATCTATGTTAAAAAACTCTTCCTACATCGTAACGAACTTTACAATATACCTGAGCTTTTTGTTTCTTTTTCTTTAGCCGAATCCACCCGGCTCTTCATTATGAAAATCAATATTCGAAAACTTATTATATGACTTAACAAATAATAACCGGGCAGTTCCACGAGCTCCCGAACGATTCTTTTCTAAAATGACTTCAATTTCACCAATGTCTTGTTGTTCTTCATCACGAGGATCGTTTTGATTATCTGTATCATCGTTAGACTTTTCATAATAATCTTCACGATACAAGAAAGCAACAATATCCGCATCTTGCTCAATTGATCCAGATTCACGAATATCCGACAACATTGGTCGCTTGTCTTGACGCTGCTCAACACTACGCGAAAGTTGTGATAATGCAATGATTGGTACGTTCATCTCCATCGCCATCATCTTAATCGCACGTGAAATTGCTGAGACCTCCTGCTGACGTCCTTCATTACTTGTACCTTCAATTAGTTGCAAATAATCAATAATCACTAAACCTAAGCGACCTTCACGTTTATACAGGCGCCGTAACTTCGACCTGATTTCTGTTACCTTAATACCAGGTGTATCATCAATATAAATATTTGTTCGCGCCAGTGACCCTGTTGCCACCGCTAATGAATTCCATTCCTCAGGTTCCAACTGTCCAGTTCGCATATGCTGCGAATTAATATTTCCCTCCGCCGCTAACATACGATTAACTAAAGACGTATCTGGCATTTCCAACGAAAATATAACAACTGGTAGTGTCGGGTCAGCAACCGCTACCTTTTGAGCAATGTTCAATACAAATGCCGTTTTACCAACGGCAGGACGGGCAGCAATAATGACCATTTCACCATCATGAAAACCAGTCGTTAAATTATCGAGTGCCGGAAAACCTGAAGCTAACCCCGTAACAGTTTCATCAGTACGTGAATTTTGTTCAATTTGTTCAAAAGACTTATTAACAACGTCGGCGATATTCTTAAAGTCAGCACTCTTTTCACCACCATTAATTAAATCCAACTTTGTTGACAAGTCCGCAACTGCATCATCGACCGAATCACTACCCTCATAAGTTTGGGTCAAACTGTCCTGTAGGGTATCGATCATATTACGCCGTACTGAACGCTCACGCACGATTCTAGCATAATACAAAGCATTACCAGCAACCGGCACACTTGATGCTAACTCAGTTAGGTAGGCCATGCCACCCACATTCTCAACCTGATTATCTTTATCTAATTCATCAGTGATGGTTAAGATATCGATTGCTCTCTGTGTCTCATCCAGCGCTAAGATAGCTGAATAAATTAAACGATGCGCTGTCCGATAAAAATCATTAGGCTCAAGAATTGTCATAATATCCGCCAATAAATCTTGGGGATCTGTTGCCAACAGAATTGAACCCAGCACAGCTTGCTCTGCTTCAGCATCTTGTGGCACACGTAATGGTGCACCTTCATTTTGATCAGCCATGTGAACATAACCTCCTTCCAAAATAGTCTACTGTTCATTGTACCAAATAACTAACAATTAAAAAATAGAGA
Organism: Weissella thailandensis; assembly: GCF_005405465.1. GTDB lineage: Bacteria > Bacillota > Bacilli > Lactobacillales > Lactobacillaceae > Weissella > Weissella thailandensis. The sequence continues at coordinate 49,543 of NZ_BJEC01000004.1, read as the reverse complement.
CATAACCGTATCATTTTACCGTTAAATCTCTATTTAATGCCTATTTAATTATTGTTCATCAGTATGCACGCGAATGTTTGCTTCAACATCGCGATGTAACTTGACCTTCACATTACGATAACCTAGCGCACGAATAGGCTCTTTCATATCCATCTTACGCTTATCGATCTTAATCCCAAATTGATCAAGTAAAGCTGCGACAATTTGCTTTGAAGAAACCGCTCCAAACAAACGACCATCGGTACCTGCTTTTGCTTTTAGCTCAACGACCGTCTTGTCATCCTCTAACTTATTCTTCAGGGCAATGGCTTCAGCTTTCTCTTCGGCAGCTTCACGGTCAGCGGCTTTCTTTTTACCACGTAAGGCAGAAACATTCGTATTCGTTGCTGGCTTAGCCTTTTTATTTTTAATCAAAAAGTTATTGGCATAACCATCAGGAACATTCTTTACTTCACCTTTTTTACCGCGACCTTTTACATCTTCTAAGAAAATAACTTTCATTGTTTCATACCCTCTTCTTACTAATTTTCTTGCTCATCATCATCTTTGTTGATTTCGGCTAACAGTAACTCATAAACTTCCTCAGTAGACGTATCTTTAACCTGAGTTGCCGCATTACTTAGATGACCACCACCACCCATGGCTTCCATAACTAGTTGGACACTAACGATTCCGGTTGAACGGGCTGAGACAGCCACAGTGTCATTGTCACGTCTGGTAATAACATATGATGACGTCACCCCAATCATTTGTAGCAATGAATCTGCCGCTTGTGCAGCGACAACTGAATCGTATTGTATATCATCTTCACCAACCGCAATTGCTACTGAACCATGAATTTTGGCCCGCTCAATGAGATGGGCTCGATTACGATATGAATCGACTGTTTCTTTCATAAAGTCCTGCAACAAATTACCATCAGCACCGACGGCACGCAAGTAACTGGCTGCATCAAATGTACGAGTACCAGAACGTAGTGTAAATGACTTCGTATCAATTTGAATACCGGCCAACATTGCTGTTGCTTCCAACCTACGCAATCCTTGTGCGCGTCTTGGTTGATATTCAAATAATTCAGTCACTAACTCAGAAGTTGATGAAGCATACGATTCCACATAAACCAATTGTGGTTCCTCTGGGAATTCTTCACCACGTCGATGATGGTCAATAATTACTACCCGATCTTTTAAGGCTTCATAGACCTCTTGCGACTCTGACAACGATGGCTTTGAATGATCAACAAGTACTAACAAACTTTGATCGGTCATTTGTGTCAAAACTTCATTTGGTGTTAATAGTGCATTCTCATCAGCAACATCTTCAGACATTTGTTCAAGCAACAAACCAATATCTGAATGTTCTCGACCGGTCTCTTCGTAAACTACCCACGCTGGTTTTCCCAACATTTCGGCTAATCTGCGAACACCTAGTGCACCACCAAATGAATCCATGTCCGGACGCTTGTGACCCATCACAAAGACTTGATCGGCTTGATCAAACAAATCAGCCAATGCTTGTGAAATAACACGCGCACGAACACGCGTTCTTTTAGCCATTGGATTTGTATTACCACCATAGAATCTTGCGGAACCGGTCGATGATTTAACAACGACCTGGTCACCACCACGACCTAATGCCAAGTCTAAGTTTGCTTGCGCATTTTCAGCTAATGTATCAATTGCCATTTCATTATAAGCAATACCAATACTCAACGTAATCTGAGCATTTTGCACAGATGTTGATTCACGAATCACTTTTAATAAATTGAATTTATCATTTTCAGCTTTTTCTAAAGCCGAGCGATAACCAATCAGTAAGTACCGATCAACCGACAAACGCCGTGCGTAAATCTCGTGATCTGTCATCCAGTCCGATAAAGTTTTCGTGACATAAGTACGTAAAGTCGATGCCTCGGCATCACTCATTCCCTCAGTCACCTCATCATAATTGTCTAGTGAGACAATTCCTAAAAACAATTTATGATCTTCAAAATCTGCTGTTACTTGTGCCGCAGTCGTGCGATCCATTAAATAGACCGCATTCAATTCTGGTTGTACTTGTAATTGAAATACGTGCCCTAACCACTCTAATTCAGTCACACGCTTTTCCTCATCCGGCCAAAGACTAACGATCTCAGCCAATTGTTCAGAAACTTGTTGCAAGTCACTACCAACAATTGCTTCATTACCTAATAATTGCTGAATATATGGGTTGACCCATTCAATTTCACCTTCGTCAGTACAAAGGATAACCCCTAAAGGCATTTGAATAATTGATTCTTGTTCACCACGATTAATACGATAAGATAAATTTTCAATATAATGCGTTGTCTGTTCACTTAATCCTTGAAGTGTTTTAAAAATAACGATTAATGCAATGATGACTAGTATCAACCAAATAATACCTACAATCCAATTAACGAACCAAGCTAAAATTGTCCCCACGATTGCAATAAATGATACTAAGGCTGCCAAGCCACCAAGGCGTTGATTTTTAAAGAATGTCGGTAACGCCGTAAATTTTCTCACCCGTCTCACCTAGCCTATTCTTTTATTTGTATCGTATCATTATACCATAAACACACATATCCATAAAATCAGCCCCTTTGTATACAGAAAAACGTACATCAAGTTAAAACTCAATGTACGTTTTTTTACATTTTTAATCAATTAAACCAAATTCACGGGCACATTCTTGATAACCGGCAATTTCATCTTCACCAGCCCAAACAAAATGCTGTGGTGCAATTTCGACCATCTGACGATCACGACCATCTAATTCATCGGTTGGATCATACTCGATTGGCACACGTTGCTCTTCAACACTTGGATCTGGTACCGGAATCGAACTTAGTAATGAGCGCGTATAGTCATGTAATGGATGATTATATACTTCATCAGCACTACCGATTTCGACCATTTTTCCCCAGTGCATAACACCGATTCGGTCAGAAATGTATTTCACCATCGACAAATCGTGGGCAATGAATAAGTAAGTCAATCCCTGCTTTTGTTGTAATTCTTTCAACAAATTAACCACTTGAGCTTGAATAGAAACATCCAATGCCGAAATAGGTTCATCAGCAATAATAAACTTAGGACGCACAGCTAATGCACGCGCAATACCAATACGTTGACGCTGTCCACCAGAGAACTCATGTGGATAACGACTAGAATGATCACGATTCAAGCCAACTGTTTCCAATAAGTCTTCAACCTGCTTTGAACGATCAGCATCGTTCTTAGCCAAGTGGTTAACATCAATGCCTTCCGCAACAATATCCTTCACCTTCATACGCAAATCAAGTGATGCTTGCGGATCTTGGAAAATCATCTGAACGGCTTGATGGAACTTGCTTAACTTACCGCGCTTTTTTAATTTGGCCAGGTCTTCACCTTCAAACAAGATTTTACCATTAGTTGGTTCATACAATTTCATAATTGCCCGACCAATAGTTGTCTTTCCTGAACCTGATTCACCAACCAAGCCAAATGTTTCACCTTCATAAATATCAAATGAAGCATTTTGAACCGCTTTAGTTTCATTAGACTTACCTTCATTAAAAGTAATATCTAATCCTTGCAGTTCAACTAATTTTTTACGTTCATCGGCCATTACTTGCCACCTCCATTTCCAAGAACAGCAGCATTGTCGACAGCAACGGCCTTTGAACGATCCGCTTCTGGATGCTCAGCTTGGAAGCGTGCCCAACGTTTTTGCACCTCTAGAGGTGGTTCAACTTCAGGTGCACGTTCGTCTAATAGCCATGTCGCAGCGTAATGCGTCTGTGATAACTTAAAGAATGGTGGTTTAACCTTTTCATCAGCAGCAATTGCATAACGGTTACGTGCAGCAAAGGCATCCCCAACTGGTGGATTCAACAAATCTGGTGGCGTACCTGGAATAGCCTCCAACTTACCACGTTCTGTCTTAGTCGTTGGCATTGAATTCAACAAGCCCCAAGTATAAGGATGTTGTGGGAAGTTGAACACTTCATCAACTTTACCAATTTCAATTATTTCACCAGCGTACATAACCGCAACACGATCAGCCATGCCGGCAACCACACCCAAGTCGTGGGTAATAAAGATAATTGAACTGTCTGATTGTTCTTGAATGTCCTTCATCAAACGCAAAATTTGGGCTTGAATCGTTACATCCAATGCAGTTGTTGGCTCATCGGCAATCAGAATTTCTGGATTGTCAATTAGAGCAATCGCAATCACAATACGCTGACGCATTCCACCAGAAAACTGGTGTGGATAATCATTAATATGAGCGGCGGCATTTGGAATACCAACCAGTTTCATCATTTCCAAGGCCTTATCCCAAGCCTTTTTCTTACTATAATGTTGATGCTTGATTAATGGTTCAGCAATTTGTTGACCAATCTTCATGGTGGGGTCCAACGACGTCATTGGGTCTTGGAAAATCATTGCAATCTCTGAACCACGAATTTTTTGCATTTGTGCTTCAGACTTACCAATAATTTCCTCGCCTTTAAATGTAATTGATCCTTTTTCAACACGTGCATTTTTAGCTAACAAGCCCATTAAAGAACGAGTCGTCACTGATTTACCAGATCCAGACTCACCCACTATCGCTAATGTTTCACCTTTGTACAAATCAAATGAAACGTCGCGAATGGCTTGAACACTTCCATTATAAGTATTGAAATTAATTTTAAGGTCATCAACCTCAAGAATTTTCTCTGCCATATCTCTACTCACTTCCATTAATCCTTTGTACGTGGATCAAACGCATCACGTAATCCATCACCTAATAAGTTAAACGCAATCATAATAATACCCAAAATTACAGCTGGAATAACTAACTGGTATGGATAGAATTGCATTGCTTTTTGTCCATCGTTTAACAACGTACCCAATGAGGCCATTGGCACTGGAATTCCTAGTCCAATAAATGAAAGCAATGCCTCAAAGAAGATTGCTGATGGAATCGTAAACATTAGTTGCACAATAATTGTTGAACTAAGGTTTGGTACCAAGTGTCGTAATCCAATCCGCCACGTTGAAGAACCAAGTGTTCGTGCTGCCAAAATGTAATCTTGCTCCTTGGCCGTCAATACTTGGGCACGTACGAGTCGGGCCATCGACGTCCATGAAGTTAAGGCAATTCCTAATGAAATTGACAACATTCCTGGCTTCATAATCAAAATCAAAAGCACGAACACAACTAAGTTAGGAATAGAAGAAACAATTTCAATAATACGTTGCATGACGATATCGGTTTTACCCCCACGCCAACCGGAGATGATTCCATACGTCACACCAAACACCAAATCCATTAAGGTGGCAATTAGCGCAACTTCTAATGAAATACGTGTACCGTACAACACACGCTTGAAAATATCACGACCAAATTGATCAGTACCGAACCAATAGTTTTTCTTGTCAGAAACACCTGCAGATTCATATTGGTCAATTTTTGTGCCGTCTAACTTACCTTCACCAGTGAAACCAGGGACTTCACCTAACACACCGGGGAGACGAGCTGGTAGATTTTGTACTGTGACGTCTTGTCGAGCAGTCACTTTTGAATTAGCAATTGGTGTCGAGGCAAAGGCAACGACGAATACAAAAGCTAGCACCCAAAGTGAAATAAAAGCACCTTTGTTTTTCTTTAAGCGACGCCAAGCATCTTTCAAAAAACTAACTGAAGGTTTTAGAATTTTATCACTATCAGTTTGACGATCTGCGGGAAGCAATTGAAAATCATCTGCTGTTAATTTTACTTTTTCAGACATTAGCTACTCCTTCCTTATTCAGCCAAACGAATTCGTGGATCAATGATACCGTACAAGATATCAGTTAATAGCAACACAACCATCAACATCATTGAGTAGACAATTGTCGTTCCCATGATGATTTGGTAATCATTAGTCAAAATTGAATCAACGAATTGGCTACCAATTCCAGGAATCGAGAAGATGTTCTCGACAACAATTGATCCAGTTAACAGATTAACTGCCATTGGTCCAATCAATGTAACTAATGGAATCAATGAATTACGCAAAGCGTGCTTCCAAATGATCTCGTTCTTTGACAATCCCTTTGCACGTGCTAATTCAATGTAATCCGAGCCCAACACATCGACCATTTCGGTACGAATGAAACGTGCTGAGGTTGCCAAAGGACTCATTCCCAAGGCAATCGTTGGTAGTATCGTCGCTGCAAAGCCTTTCCAGCCAGCGATTGGTAACCAACCTAACTTCAAACCAATCCAGTATTGCAACAAAGCCGCAAACACGAATGAAGGGATTGAGATACCCAACACTGCTAGAACTGAAAGGAACGTATCAGTTTTCGTGTTACGACGAACTGCTGCAGCAGCTCCCAAACCAGTACCTGCGATCAAACCAAAGACTAATGCTTGTAATCCAAGTTGTGCAGATGGGCCAAGACGTTGCCCTACCAAAGTTGACACTTCTTGATTTGCAAACTGGAATGAAACCCCAAAATCAAAGTGCAATGCGTCCCATAGATAGGTCACATATTGTACGATAACTGGTTTATCCAATCCATACTGTGATTCAATCATTTTTTGTTGGCTAGCAGATAAACGCTCTGCGTTTGCCAGCGGTGATCCTGGCATCAGTTTCATTAAGAAAAATGTCGCTGAAATAATCAAGACCAAAGTTAACACAATAATTGCTAACCGTTTAATAATATATTTGAACATGGCCATGCCTTCCCTATTTTAGTTCTACTCATAATATGCTAGAAAGTCATTGCGTAAACAACCATACTCTCATATCTCATAGCTATTAATTAGATGTTTTTAATTTTACCAGAGGTTTCATAAATGTTAAAGAGTTTGTTATAAAACCTCACATAAACATTTAATCTTGTCATAAAATGCAACTGCTTACATTACGAGAATATTCGCAAGTATCTGCTATTTACCTAAATTTAATCGACTTTAGTAAATACCTATCAAAAAATGAAAGTTTTTTTATTTAAATTTACTTTTTCACAAATTTAGTGATAAAAAATGAGAGAGCCAGACAAATACCTTTGCCACACTCTCTCAATTCTTTAACGTTGTTTGATTAATTAAAAATCAAATTACTTCTTGTATGCCCACTTCCAGTCAAATGGTGCACCAACAGTATTTGAAACAACACCCTTAACCTTTGTGTTTAATAGTGATGGCTTCGCTTGATAGTAAGTAGGTGCAACAGCAGCATCTTCCTGTAGAAGCTTTTCAGCCTTGGCGTAATCTGCATAACGCTTTGATTCATCGTTAACATCAGTCGTCTTAGCAGCCTTCATTGTATTATCATAATCGGCATTCTTCCAGCTACCATTATTAAATGATGAATCTGAAGTATACAAGTCTAAGAAGGTTGATGGATCAGCATAATCTGCACCCCAAATCGTGTTAACCATATCGAACTTCTTATCATCTGATAATGAAATACGTTGCTTGAATGGGACTGTCTTAATCGTTACCTTCAAACCTGGTAGTTTCTCCATTTGTGATTGGATAAATTGAGCGGCACGCTTGGCACCATCAGTATCATCAGTCAAGTATTGTAGCGTAACCTTTTTCTTACCAGACTCCTTTAGGCCTTGCTTCCAAAGCTTCTTAGCTTCCTTCAAGTCATAACCAACAGCCTTTTTATCACTAGCAACCTTGGCAAAGTCCTTGCCAATGTCAGGATACTTAGCTAACTTGGTTGAAGTAAATGAAGTTGCAGGTGTTCCTGTACCACCCAAAACCTTTGAAGCCATCGTCTTACGATCAATTGACTTTGACAAAGCCTTACGGATATTCTTATTATCCAACGGTTTCTTATGCTCGTTGAATTCGATGTATGCTGTTGAAGCTTGAGCGATAACAGTGTAGTCCTTCTTGTTCTTTGAGGCCTTATATTGGTCAGGAGAAAGCGCTGTATAGTCAGCCTTCTTTGACTTATAGAGGTTGTAACCAGTATTTTGGTCCTTGATAGTTTGAATGTTGATCTTTGGTGACTTTACAGTCTTAGCATCCCAATACTTTGAATTCTTAACCAAAGAGAACTTATTATTTGAACCAGTCCAGCCCTTCATTGTATAAGGTCCGTTAGAAATCGTGTACTTAGCAGCAGTACCATACTTCTTACCAACCTTGTCCACAAACTTCTTGTTTTGTGGTTCAAAAGTAGCCATCGTCAATACTGACTCAAGTTGTGGCATTGGACGATCAAGCGTTACTTCCAACGTATGATCATCAACTGCTTTAACCCCTAGATCTGTAACTGGCTTGTCACCATCTTGCACAGCATCAGCATTTTTAATACCTGAGTACAAGTAAGCGTATTGTGAAGCTGTCTTTGGATCATTGGTACGTTGCCAACCATAAACATAATCGTCAGCAGTCACATCATCACCATTAGACCACTTCATATCACGCAAATGGTACGTTAAAGTTAACCCATCGTCTGACTTATCAACAGATGTTGCACCGGCTAATTTTGGTTCACCCGTCTTATCCATACGATACAAACCTTCACCGATTGCTTGTAAATAGTTAAAATCAATCGCTGCCGTTGTCTTTGAAGGGTCCATCGTTCCAACATTGGCACTTTCAGTCCAATTAATCGTCTTATACTTTGCAGCACTAGCTGTAACCGGCACGACCGTCGATCCTAGAATAACTGCACCCGACAACAATGCACTAATCTTTAATGTCTTATTCATATTTTCCCCATTCCTTAACCACATTCATATTACGTGATAACTTTTTCATAATCATATAATAAACCGATTTTATAGTCAACGATTTTTTTAAGTTCATTTTAATGAAGCTTTGGATTTTCATCATTGTTGTTAATTTCATCACTGATATGACAACATCATGACGTTCGGATGGCTACAACGTACTCTCATAATCCGTTCATTTTATCAGGTCATCGTTTTCTCATTTTTTCAATAAAAAAAGTGATTGGGACAAATGAATGTCTCAATCACTTTGTGCTAAAAATGTTTTAATTACAAGGCTATAAATTTTATAGCATAAACGCGTTCCAAAAGTCTGAAGCCTCAATGTAACGCGAACAACGTTACACACCGACTTCAAAGCGACTTTTGTCTCGCTCTCTTTGTATTAATGACAACTCTAGGCCGTCATACGACGATCTAATAGGTCACCAATCTTTGAAATAATAAAGTTCAAGATAAAGTAAATCACTGCCAATGCACAGAACATTGAAATGATTGCACTTGGTTCTTGTGCGTACACAATTTGGGCACGATAAGTAACCTCCGGCAACATAATAATGGTTGCTAGTGATGTATCCTTAATCAAAGAAACAAATTGTGAAACGATCGGTGGAATCATCTTCTTATATGCTTGTGGCAAAATAATGTGCCACAAAGCTTGTTTGAAGTTTAATCCATTTGACAAGGCACCTTCGAGCTGTCCCTTAGGAACTGCCAAAATACCTGAACGAATAATCTCAGCCAACATTGCTGACTCAAAAATCGTCAAGGCGAAGATAGTTGACGTGACAACACCAAAGTGAATACCAACCTTTGGCAAAGCAAAATAGGTGAAAAAGATAATTAATAGTAATGGTAAATTACGAATTAAGTCGATAATAAATCCCACAATTTGTGAAAAGTAAGGAATTTTTACATATCTAATCACACCCAACACTGATCCAATAATGAAACTCAAGACAATTGAGACTACCGCAACTTGGATAGTCACACCTAGCCCCATCATCAAGAAGCGCATATTCACCCACGAAAATGCTGAAAAGAATCCACTCATGCGCGACCTCCATTCTTTTCAAGTCTGTTTTCCAAATAACGCATATAATAACTCATTGGCATTGTTAGGATAAGATAGAATATACCAACAATGATAAATGGACCAAATGTATCAAATGTCGTTTGTGAAATCTGATTTGCTTGGTACATCAAATCCAGCCCGGCAACGAATGCAAGCACTGATGAGTTTTTAATCAAATTAATAAATTGATTACCTAGTGGTGGAATAACCAACTTAAAAGCCTGTGGTAGAACAATGTAACGCATTGCTTGCCACCAAGAAAGACCGTTTGACATCGCCCCTTCTAGTTGGCCCTTTGGCACTGCATTAATACCTGCTCGAACCGTTTCAGCAATAAAAGCTGAAGTATATAACGTTAAACCAAACGTTCCGGCCGCAAAACCACTAATTTTAATAATGTTAGCAATAACAACGTAGAAAAACATCGTAATAACCAACAATGGAATATTTCTAACAACTTCAATATAGATACGACCGATAATATTAGCTAGCTTGTTCGGAATAACTTCTAGTAGTGCGAAAGCTGTTCCTAAAATAAGCGAACCAATCAGCGCTAGAACTGATGAAGCAATTGTCCAGCCGAATCCCGTCAAAAATTCACTAGCATGTGATTGAAATAGTGAGATCATTATTTAGCCAACTCCTTCCAATCCATTCCCTTAATGTTACCGAACCATTTCTGGACCATCTTAGCATAAGTACCGTCTGACTTAATATCCTTAATTGCCTTATTCACGGCTTTGACTAACTTAGGATTTTTCTTTTGCATCGCCACACCGTAAGGCTCATTAGTGAAGGTACCACCACGAACTTCTAAGTTTTTAGAACCAGCAACCATACCATATAAAATACCATTATCAGTCGTTAACGCATCACCTTGACCTGCCTTTAAAGCAGTTAATGCCGTTGCGTAATCTTGCAACCCAACAACTTTAGCCTTTGGCGCAAAGTCTTTAATTTCATCAATTGAAGTCGAACCTTGCACAGCCAACACACGGGCCTTAGGTGTATTCAATTCCTTCACATTATGGTACTTGCTTGAACTTTTAACCATAATTGACTGCCCAGCATCAAAATAAGGGTCTGAAAAATCAACAACTTTTTGTCGGTCTGGTGTAACAGACATCGTCGCAATAATAGCATCGATGTTACCGTTTAGCAGCATAGGTACACGCGTACCAGAAGTAATCTGCGTATACTCGACTTTTGCATCAGGATTGATACGCTTCGTAACTTCCTTGGCCATATCAACATCAAATCCTTCAAGCTTACCCGACTTGATATTCATTAGCCCCATCAATTTCGTATCGCCCTTGACACCCCAGTTCATACGATCAGTTTTCATCACCCGATCATATGTCTCATTTTTAACGTTGTCTGCGTGAATGACTGTTTCTCCGGTTGCCCCAGCAAACAAGGCGACTGCAGCAGCTGCAAGAACTGTCTTCATAACAACTTGAAATCTACTTTTCATGTTGCGCCTCCTTAACGAATAATTTGCGATAGGAATTCCCGTGCACGTGGCTCCTTTGGGTTAGAGAAAAACTCTTTAGTTGGTGAATCTTCAAGGATTTTCCCTTTATCCATGAAAATAACACGGTCGGCAACTTCCTTAGCGAAGCCCATTTCGTGAGTCACAACTAAAGTCGTCATTGATGAATCACCCACAATATCTTGAATAATTTGCAAGACACCAGTAATCATCTCAGGATCCAAAGCCGATGTTGGCTCATCAAATAGCAATGCTTTTGGCTTCATTGCTAATGAACGCGCAATTGCAATACGTTGTTGTTGTCCACCAGACAGAGCTGATGGTGACTTTTCAGCTTGGTCAGCTAAGCCAACACGGTCAAGCAACTCCATGGCAACTTTCTTATTTTCTTCTTCATCACGATGCAACACTAACCGTGGTGCTAACATGATATTTTCTAAAACTGATTTGTTTGCATACAAATTAAAATGTTGGAAAACCATCCCCACATTCTTTCTCGTACGGTTCATATCTGTCTTAGGATTAGCTAAATCCTGCCCATTTACAATTAATTGTCCGCCCTGAACTGGTTCCAAACCATTAATCGTACGAATCAATGTTGATTTTCCTGAACCTGAAGGTCCAATCAAAACAACCGTTTCCCCAGCTTCTACCTTTAAATTGATATCCGTCAACGCATGAAAATCACCATAAAACTTGTTGACATCTTTGAATTCGATCATCGACATAGTGGTTCCTCCTTATGGATAATTTACCTTAAAAAATTATCCCGTATATAAAAATAACCCGCCGCGATTTTATTCGTGACGGGTCGCTAATTTAATAATAATCTGAGTTTATCTTAATTGTCAAACATATTGTTAAGTTTGTTGACATGAAGAAATAATCAATTATGTGCGATTATCTATTTTTTTGTATATGCTAACTCAACTGCTAACTCGTAAGGTTTTTCGACAGGCATTAAATCATGACGACCACGGGACTTCCCTGGTCCACCAGTCACGACAACAGATGCAATATATAAATTGTATGATTCTAATGCTAAGTCAACTGGTTGCAAACCAACTGTTTGAATCCGCGCCAAACGTGACGCCAACATTTCATTCATCCCACCATAAATCGACAAACCACCACGTTCTTCTTCCAATCGGAAGTAAGGTAATGGCGTACCTGGATGGTTAGCAAAAATAGTTTGTTGACCAGTAGCTAGAAAAGCTAACTGTTCTTTCTCTGATAAGCCACCATAATTTTCACTAATCAGGCCACCTTCACGTAATTGATCAACAACTTTATTTAGCTCGGCAGCCATATCATCATCTGAAACGGCAGTTGCTGGTAAAACTTGTTGTTTGTCATAAAGACCACTGGCTGGCACATAAGGCATTGCCTGACTGTCCGTTGTTTTCGCTGCTTGTGGGCCACCCAAAACTTTCTCAAGTTTTGGCGAAATATCCCACTTCACTGTTTTCTGCGTGTAATAGTAAACGATATTTAAAACGACACAATAAAGAATAAACAAAAATCCTAACGCTAGTAACACACCCCGTAAGTAGGCACCGTTTTGAATATGCCGTACCGCTAGATATAAAATATAAAAATTACCAACACCGGCTAGGATCGTATACATCTGCCCCTTCCAACGAGCATTGACGTTGAAGAAACCAAGATAATGATTAAGTAAATCTAATATCGATAACATTAATTAGTTCCTCCTTGTGCCGCATTGTCATTGGTTGCATTTCCGGTCGTATTATTATTTGTCCCAGCTGTATTATCATCAGTAGTATTGCCAGTCGTATTATTTGTATCGGTATCATTATTGGTTGCATCATCAGTTGTCCCATCCGTTGTGGTATCCGTAGACGCCTCATCAGTTGATTGACTTGAGTTGCTTGCTGATGATTTCGATGCCGAACTAACCGATGTATCATCGGCAACTGAATCTTCATCAGTCACATCCGATTCATTTGAAACACTAGCGGAATCATCTGACGAGCTAACCGAAGACTTAACACTTGATGATGAAACCATACTACTAGATACTGATGATGACTTTGCGGCACCATTGGAAGAATTTGTAGAAACATTAACGACTGCATTACCAGCACTAACTGCTAAAATAATTGATACTAACGCAACTGGTGTCATAAATGGTGGTGTTCGATATGCCATAAGATGTTACTCCTCCTCCAGGTCAAAAACTAAGGCCTGCTTAACAATATTGTCAATTTTTTCTTTTGTACTTAACCAATCATCATTAACAACAACGTGCGCAATTCCTTGTAAAGGTTCGGGTAATTGCACATCACGTTGGTATTCTTCACTTGCCATCCGTCGACGAGTTTCTTCTAAATTATCGCCTCGTTTTGATAGTCTACCCAAAAGTTCATCAGTTTTTGTGACGGTCAAAAAGATAACGACTGCCGCATCCCCCAATTTTTCTGAATAGGTTTTTGCACCAGCGGTATCGAGAACAATACTAATTAATGGACTCTTTTCCCAAGCACGTTCAAGGCCTTCATATGATGACCCATAACGATAATTGGCATACGCAACACTTTCTAAATAATGATTATTCTCAAAAGACTGTTCGGTTTCAAAATAGTAGTCAATTTGGTCAATTTCACCTTCTCGGGGTGGTCTCGTTGTGTGTGTGATCACCTTGGGCATTTCATAAAACTCATTTAAATAATTGGCAACGGTCGTTTTACCAGTTCCCGTATTACCTGTCAGAACGAAAACTTTTCGATTCATAACTCTTTCTACTCTCTTTTTTTTACTGTTATTAGTATACTGCCTAATCCTTAAGGTTCCCTAACATTTTAATAATAACTTGTTTTCAATATTAGGTTACTATAGTTTCGTTAATCAGTCATAGTAAAGGTCGCAAAATATAGCGTTCTTTGCGTTATTTTTAACTATGGAAAAACAGAGGACAGGGATGGTGTGACGTTAGTAACACCATCCCTGTCCTGCACCACACTACCTGATTGTCATGGCAGTGTTTTTAGCGTCTATGTTACGTAATTGTAACACGTTTTTATTGAAAATGAAAAAAAGTTAGCGATATCTCTTCGCTAACTTTTAACAATTATTTGATTTTAAAACTATTCCACATTTGATAATTCGTACATTGCTTGACCAAAAATAGCCATGGCACGTGTCAAATCAGCAACTGGATAGAACTCATCAGCTTGATGCATTGTATCAGGCGTACCTTCAAACATCGCACCAAAGGCGACACCACGCTTTAGTAAGCGACCAAATGTACCACCACCGATAACTTGTTCATCAGCTGGCAAGCCAGTATGCTCACGATAAACTTGTAACAACGTTTGTACAAGTGGATCATTACCAGGTACATAATGTGGCACTTGTGCATGACCTTCTTGCTTAGCGACTGCATCAAATCCAACAGGTAATGACTGTGCAACATGCTTTTCAATTTCATCGGCCGTTGTATTTTGTGGGTAACGGAAGTTTGCGTTAACAAAACCATCTTGCCCATCAGTAAAGCGTTGGATTCCCACATTCATCGACAAATCATGCATTAATTCATCATGTTTCTTAGCACCAATCTTTTCAGCAACCGTGTCATCGTGTAATTTAGTCCCCAAGAATGTCAAGAAGCCTTGTGCATTACCACCAAAGTCTTGGTCTTGTAGGAAATTAGCCAAGTAAGTTCCGGCATTTTCACCTGTTTCAGGCATCGCACCATGAACTTGCTTACCATAGAAGGTAACAGCTACCTGGTTCCCATCAACTGTTGCTCCACCCTTAACTCGAGTTTCAGCATCTAAGTAAGCTTGCATAGCAGCTACTAAAGCGTCGGCATCGGCTGTTTCGACCGTTGCTTTCGCTACACCAGGTACCATGTTTGGTCGTTGACCAGCAGTAAATGAAAGTAGCTTCAATGAACCACCTTGGGTACCATCAAAACGTGTTACAACTGAGACATTTCCTTTTTCACCGTTAATAATTGGGAACTCAGCATCTGGTGAGAATCCCATCGTTGGTTCACCATACTCAGCGAAGAATTCATCCATACCAGTCCAGTCAGATTCTTCATCAATTCCAACTACCAAGACTAATTTACGGTTCAACTTTAGTCCAAGTTCCTTGATCATCTTCAACGCATAATAAGCTGCGAATGTTGGTCCTTTATCATCAGATGCACCACGGGCATATAGGCGACCATCTTCAACAACTGGTGTCCAAGGGTCTTTTGTCCAGCCATCACCTTCTGGCATAACATCCAAGTGACCAATAATAGCAACTGTTTCCTCAGCATCTTCAGGCCCTAACTCAGCATAAGCAACCAAATCCTTATAGTTACCCACACGGAAACCATCACGCTTAGCAAACTCTTCAAACTTCAACAATGCTTCTTTAGGACCTGGTCCCAAAGGTGCATCAGTTGTTGCCGCTTCATCATCACGAACCGACTTGATTGCTAACATTTCTTTTAAATCTTTTAGTAAATCATCTTCATATTTCAACGCTTCAGCACGCCATTGTTTTGTCATTATTTAACTCCTCCACGATTAACATTCTTTTCAATTATACACTTCTTTATGGAAATTCGCACCGACCCATGTATGCTTTATAAGTTGGATTGAATACGTGCCATATAGTTTGGTAAAGCATCTGCTATGAAAGATGGTTTTACAACGTAACTATGTCTGGCCATTTCCTGGGCAATCATCGAATGCGCATAAACAGCTGCTTCAACCGCCTTTAAGTGGTTCTTTTTGAATTGACCAACAAAGCCCCCAATCGTACCAGCCAAGACATCTCCCATACCACCAGTTGCTTGGTAAGCACCACCAATTAATAACTGGCGAAGCTCATCCTGAGCATAGATCAACGTGTGATGTTGCTTTAATACCAACACATCCAAATTCAAAATTTGACGTTGGACTTCATTTAACTGATGCTCTGTTTGATAATTTAATTGCACACCACTCAAACGTTCCCATTCCATTTGATGTGGTGTAGCAATCGTATATGGCTGGCGAGGAAACATCAAATGATACTCCGCCATAATCGTCAGTGCTGACCCATCAACTACCAAAATTTGGTTTTGCTTGACGGTTGCAAATACTTGTTTGACCAAATCAACCGCTTTTTGATCTGTGCCTAAACCTGGTCCAATCACAATCACATCATTCTTTTTTATATTTTCTACCACCTGGTCACTATCTTCCCAGTCGATAAACATTGCTTCTGGTGTTCGGGCATGCAAAGCCGTTAAATTCACTTTATCAGTTGCTACTGAAGTTAACCCTGCTCCAGCACCAACACTTGCTTGACTGGCCATTAAAATAGCGCCACCAAATTGTAAACTTCCCCCAATCAGCAGCACATGACCATAGTCCCCTTTATGACTTTGATCAGGTCGCCTTAAAATAACTTCATGTAAAATATCTGATTTTAGTTCACTAACCATGGTGATTCTCCAGTTTTTCCTAAAATATCGCTTATACCTTTGTATAAAAACTCACTTATCATTCTATTTCATATTACTATTCTAACATCTATTGCACAAATACATGAATTAAGTGAAAATAGTATCAAAACACACTTTGGAGGATACTTATGCTTAACATTGCTTATGTTGGATTTGGAAAAAGTACCAACCGCTATCACATTCCATATGTACGTCAACGACCTGATAAGTTTCATATTAGTCGCGTTGTTGCACCGCACATTGATAAACGCCCTGAAGAACGGGCGGCTCTTGAAAAAACAGGGACAATTTTTTCAACAAATATCCAAGATATCATAACTGACAAAACGCTTGATTTAGTTATCGTCGTAACTCCAGCACCAACTCACTTTACAGTTGCTCGCCAATTACTGCTAGCTGGTAAAAACATCTTAGTCGACAAACCATTGGTGGCAACAACCCAAGAAGCTTCAGAACTAGTTGACTTAGCCAACCAAAAAGGCTTATTTTTCATGCCGTTCCAAAATCGCCGCTTTGATAGTGACTTTTTAACATTAAAACATGTCTTAAACGCTGGCTATGTTGGTCGACCCGTTGAACTTGAATTACATATGGATCATTATCGACCAAATGATGCCAAATTGACTGGTAACCCCATGGAAACAACCTGGTTTGACCATGGCGCTCACCTAGTTGACCAAATTGTTTCACTATTTGGTGCACCACAAACCGTTGCCTATGATTTAAGGTCAACGCGTGATTTATCAGCAACATTATCCGACCAATTTGAGGTGAACTATTTTTACCAAGATGCTTTTAAGGCAACTGTACAGTCAAGCGAAACAATTGTTAATCACTATCCTAAGTGGATTTTGCACGGTACTAAGGGATCTTATATCAAGCACAATATTGACCAACAAGAATATGATTTGAAAACTGGTATTATGCCAGGTGATCCTGGCTTCGGTCAAGATGCACCACAAGATTATGGCAAAGTTACTTACTACAATCAAAATAACGATCGTTTAGAAAAGTTCATCCCTTCTATTCAAGGTGACTATGGTTCTGTTTACGATACCATTTTTGACACACTTGTTAACGAACAACCAAAATTAGTATCTGATGATCAATTATTAACGACCATGCGTATGTTAGAGGCTGGTGTAACAGGCGCTAACCCACATATTGTAAATTTTGATCGTTAAGCCGAGGCTTTATATTTGTAACCGCTTCCAATGCGTGTTACTATAATGATGTACCAAAGGAAAGGTAGGTAGATGATTTGAAAATTGATTTCTTTTCAACCTCAAACATCGCTTTAGCTACTAAAATCCATATGGGCGTGTCACAGTAATGATGCAAGATATACCTTCGTATCACATTTTGAATGATAAACATTAAGTCATGAATTGACAGTCTTGCAGACATTAGCATCGGTTACTTCAACAATATACGATAGCTCTTATAATTGAGGGTGAAAACATGTATGTTGATTTGAAGGCTGCTCCCGACACGGTTCGCTTTTTAAACGAATAAATGTGGATGAGTAGTAGTTGCGAGCAAGATGTATTTGGTTTCGGTGGTGCTAGCGACAGTCGTTTAAATCTGCAGATTAAGCCTCTAGACATTGCCACTACAATTGAATATAGGGTAGCAAACTCAAGTGCTCTCCTTGTTATACTTTTCATAGATATAACAAAAGTAACCGCGGGTCAACGTACCGGCGGTTTTTTAATGCAGAGCTGATAAGTTGCTGTTTTGGAGTCCAAAATAAGTGATAAACTTGGCGCACCGCCGGAGCGACTGCGTAGGTGTGTGACATATTTATTGCTTATTTTTGACGGACTGGCAGCTTATCGCGTTTAATGCAGAGCTGATAAATTTTCGTTTTGACAGTCAATATAACGCTAACAGTGACTGCTTCGCCGCAGCGACTACGTAGGCATGCAGGCATTGTTGGTGTTATATTGGCTGGATTGAAAATTTATCGCGTTTATGAGAGCGTGACACCCAGCGCTTAGCATTCTGCTATAAGGACTGTTTTACACAAAAGAAGTCGAAATTTTCCGATTTGAACCGGAAAGCTTCGACTTCTTTTATTTTTTAATTATTCATACGATACTCTTGTAAGAGCCCTTCGCGTACTCCTGAAGATGAAAAGACAACTTTATTAGAACCTGTACGTTTAATCAATTCAACCAATGGTAACAACCCACTGATCATAATATCCGCACGATTAGCCTCTAATCCTAATAGTTCTTCTCGTTCTGATCTAGTCATCTTAATCAACTTTTCATAAATAGCCATGACTGCTGCCGTCGTCATTTCATAACCATGAAAATCAGAATCAGCGGCCAAACCATGTTGTACCCGGTCTAACCTAGCTAGTGATCGGTTAGCACCACCTAATAAAATGATTGGTAATGTAACCGTATCGTCCAACCAAGGCAATTTAGCATATTGATTATTCACATACTTAGTGGCCTTAGCAAGTACTTCTGGTGACACCACCCCGGCAACATTCAACTTAAACTTTTCAGATAAGTTGACCGCGCCAAAAGGTAGGCTCATCATATTTGTGGCCATGCGATCTTCAATACCAACTAGTTCAACACTAGCACCACCTGTATCTAGTAACCAAGCATCTGGTATATCCAATGCTGAAGCTGCACCCAAATAATCATAATAAGCTTCTTGGTCACCCGTTAACACACGAATTTCGACACCGACTGCTCGAAAAACCTTGTCCAAGAATTCAGCTTGATTTTCTGCTTCACGAACGGCCGCTGTTGCAATGCCAACCACCGTCACATCATCAAACATCATGTAATCTTGCTGGAATTCTAATAGTGCATCAACGACCCGCGTCATTGCCGCATCCGTCAATTCACCATCATTTTCATCCATGCCTTCTGCCAAACGCGTATCTAATTTGCGTCGACGTAATTCAACAAAATTTCCATCATCTTGTAGTTCCTCAACCACCATTCTGGTTGAATTTGAACCCAAGTCAATGACTGCCAAATAACTCATTTCATGCTCCTTCAAGGTATCAATTAATCATTAACCCCAGTAATCGACTCCCATTGCATGGCGAATTTCCGCCATCGTCTGTTGGCCGATCGTACGGGCTCTTTCAGATCCCGCCTTCACAATATCCAAAACAGCATCTTTATCCGCTGCATATTGTGCACGACGTTCACGAATTGGTGTTAATTCTTTGTTTAATACTTCAAACAAATATTTTTTAATTTTCGTATCGCCCAATCCGCCGGCTTCGTATTGTGCCTTTAAATCAGCAACATATGCTTTATCTTCATCAAAAATATCAAGGTAAGTGAATACCATGTTACCTTCAACATGACCTGGATCTGACAAACGTACATGGGTTGGATCAGTGTACATTGACTTTACCTTAGTCCAAAGTGTTTCTTCATCATCACTTAGGTAAATCGCATTACCCAAAGATTTTGACATTTTCGCATTACCATCTAGACCGGGAATACGTCCTTGTCCTTCTGGTGGAAAAATACCTTCAGGTTCTACCAATATATCAGTATTGTAGTAATGGTTGAACGTACGAACCAATTCACGTGTTTGCTCTAACATTGGTTTTTGGTCATCCCCAACTGGTACGACTTGACCTTTAAATAGGGCAATATCAGCTGCTTGTGACACGGGATAAATAAAGAAACCAGTTGGAATGCTTTCACCAAAGCCCTTTTGTTGAATTTCAGCCTTAACAGTTGGGTTACGTTGCACACGTGCCACTGATACTAGATTCAAAAAGTATTCTGTTAGTTCTGATAGTTCTGGTACGGCAGATTGCACGAAAATCGTTGTCTTCGCGGGATCGATACCAACTGCTAAATAGTCCAAAACGACTTCCAAAAGAGAGTTTTGAATTTTTTCAGGATTACGAGCATTGTCAGTAAATGCTTGTTTATCGGCTACCATAATAAAGGGGTCATATTTACCAGAGTTTTGCATTGCAACTCGGGTTTTTAATGAACCAACATAATGTCCAATATGTAGTTTACCGGTCGGGCGATCGCCAGTTAACAAAACTTTCTTTTCAGTCATATTTTTCTTCTTTCCATTGTGACATGGTCACAAAATCAAATTCGTCAAAACCAATTGTAAAAGTTTTTGAAGACGATAACAAGCGTTTCATCAGTTATTATGTAATTGTTTATTTTCAATCGTCTCATGCACGTGTGTAATCAGTCCAGATACTTGCCCAATACTAATCAAACTAAGCGCATGCATCGCACGTGATGCCAAAGTGTATAGTAAGCCAGTTGCTTTACCATCCGGGTAATTTTCTTGTGAAACGTTATAGCCAATAACGGCATCAAATTCCAATCCCTTTGCTAAATAAATGGGCATTACTAGTACATTAGCCACACGTGAACGATCCGTTGCATGTAGCAATTGTACTGTTTCTGGATAATTGCATAAAGCATCCATTACCGCAGTTGATTCATCAGCAGTTTTAGTCAAAATAGCCACCGTTTGAAACTCTTGACGTAGTCGTGCCACTTCATCTGTTAACACATCATCAACCTGCGTTGCTTCCGTTTGAATCAATAACGGCTTATCTCCATGTCTCGTGAAGGTGATAATATCTTCACCATCCGGTAGCAATGCCTTAGCAAAATTCATAATCTCCTGTGTTGAACGATAAGCCTTATTCAACTTAATCAAGGTTGGCTGTTTAGCGGCGAAGGCTTGGGCGTATTTGTTTAGGCGAGCTTGTGGAGTTTCAACAGCCCGAAACAAAGCTTGCTCAGAATCGCCTAATACCGTGAATTTTGCTTTGGGAAATGCGTGTTTTAAGTACAACAGTTGTGATAACGCATAATCTTGCATTTCATCCACAAACACGTATGACATGGCCTGATTTGTACCACCACCAGTCAAAGCATCTCGCAAAAATAGCAATGGTGCTGCATCCTCTAAGTCAATGCGATGGTACTCTAATTGCCTTGCAAAGCGCTCTTGTTTAGCTTCCCACCAGTCGGCATGTGCCTCATCTTGCGTACCCATATATGTCAAGAAGGCCGCATATTGCTCATAAATATCAAGATAGAAATTATTATACAAAGCATCATCAATAACCTGCCAATGTTTCATTAGATACCGCTTAGCCACCAATGAAATAACATCATCAACATTTTCGGATACCAATGTTTCTTCAATATCTTCGTCACCCAGTAAGTTTTGATATTCCTGATCTGTCAAATTGTCTAATTCTTCTAATACCCAATCAGCATCTTGTAAACTATCGATACGGTCCATTAATACCTGCATAAAATGTTTTTGAACTTTATCAATACGTTCGCGAACCGAATAGTTATCAGATAGTGATGCCATATAACTAGCTAACTCTGTCGCGCTAAAGAACATCTTATCTTCATAATAAATATCAACAAAATGTAAGTCCTTCGTCGATAATTGTGCAACATATTGCTGAATAAATGTCACAATATCAGCACTTTCGAGCACTTCACGAATACGTCGACTAGCCGATCCAATCACTTGTTGCTCCTGTTCATAACGATCAAATAAGGTTTGCACTGTCAATCCCTGCAAACGCGCACTGAAAAATTCAGCTAATGTGACCTGGCGCATGTTCCGTTCACCCAATGATGGTAAGACATCAGCAATATAGCTCGAAAATAACCGATTTGGCGAAAAAAGGACGATTTGATCAGAATTAAGGGCTTCACGCGCATGAAAAAGTAAAAATGCAATTCGCTGTAAGATAGCTGATGTTTTTCCAGAACCAGCCACTCCTTGGACGACTAATAAATCACTCGTTGTATCGCGAATGATTTGATTTTGTTCCTTTTGAATCGTTGCAACAATGTTCCGCATCACTTCATCATTTTGCTGTCCCAGTGCAAATTGCAACATTTCATCACCAACAGTTTCATTCGTGTCAAACATGTTCGTAATCTTGGCATCACTAATAACAAATTGTCTTTTCTTTTGTAAATCAACAGTCTGCTCACCATTAGGAGTTGGATAGCTAACTTGTCCTAAAGTCCCATTATAATAAACACCGCTAATCGGTGCCCGCCAATCATAAATTAAAAACTCACCTTCATCATCTTGAAGGGATGCCAACCCGATATAGAGTGTTTCCGGCCAGTTATCTTCAACAATATCTACCCGACCAAAATATGGATTTGGACGTAACATGGTTAGCGTATCCACGGATTTAGCCATAATATTCTCGGTCTCTGTGACACGAGCAACAATATTACGTTGTTGTTGAATTTCAGCATTAGTCTCCATCGAATCATCAACTTCAGCCGTGTTAATTGATGTGTTAGCAATGTAGTTACTTTCAACGGCCCGTGTTTCTGAATGAGCCTTTGCATAGGCGTCTTTTGCTTCCAACAATTGCTGATCTATTTTTTGTACGACAGTATCTAATCTTTTTTGTTCAGTTGCCTGTTCTTGATGCATATCTACCCCCCCTTTGATATATTTTAAGCATAAAGAGGTTGGGACACTTTTTTTGTCCCAACCCCATTCACAGATTATTTCATTATACTAAGCCAAGACTGATAAATAGGGCTTGATCAATTTTAACAATCAATTCTGCCGGTACAACGCCAATTTTATCTTGTAGACGACGCTTATCAAGCGTTCGAACTTGCTCCAATAAAATAACAGAATCTTTTCCAATACCTGTATTCGCCGATTCTGCCGGTAAACCAACATGTGTCGGCAACTTGGGTTTAGCTATTTTAGCTGTAATTGGTGCCACAATTACAGTTGGGGAATGCTGATTTCCGACATTATTTTGAACAACCACGACCGGACGTTGACCACCTTGCTCCGATCCAACTACAGGTGATAAATCAGCAAAAAAAATATCACCACGTTTCATCTCATTTTTATTAGCCATATATCTCTCTTTACTTTACTAACTTTCGTGGCAAGCGTGTTGATAAACTAGTTGCAACTTCATACGGAATCGTATTTAAATGATCCGCCAAACCTGCCAATGTAATCTCTTCTTGGCCTACTTTACCAACTAGCGTAATAACGGTACCAATTGGCATGTCCTCAGGTAAACGTACCATCATTTGATCCATAGCAATACGCCCAATCATTTCAACATGTCGACCATCTGGCAATAAGCCATACATTCCCTGCAATTGACGTGCGTAACCGTCAGCATAACCGAGTGGTAGCGTACCAATCCATTCTGGTTGCGTGGTTGTATACGTTGCACCATAGGAAATCGCAGTACCAGCCGCGACTTTTTTAACATGAACAAGCTCAGCTTTTAGGGACAATGCTGGCGTCAATTTATCTGTTGTTATTTCTTTACCAGAAGGATTGAAGCCATACATAGCAGCACCCACACGTATTGCATCGTGACTTGGTTGCTCATGCCACAGTGATGTTGCTGAATTTGCTAAATGATACCAGATATTACTAGGTAATGGTAAATTATCAACCAATTTATGCCAAGTTTTCACCTGTTGTTGATAGTATGTCTGGTCTTTTTCATCAGCTGTTGCAAAATGCATCCCTATACCTTTCAGAATTAATTGATCATTTTGATTAATTTTCTCAACGACTCGTTGTAGTTCTTCCTGATGCCGAATACCAATTCTACCCATTCCTGTATCAACACCAATTGATAATACTAGGGTTGCCTGACGAGATAATTTACAGCTTACAGCATCCAACCATGCTTCACTCGTAACGACTGGTATTAATTGGTGTGCCACAAGGTCATCAACATAGTCAGCTGGTGTTACGCCTAAGATAAAGATTGGTTCCATCACACCATACTGACGTAGCCAAATGCCTTCATCAATAGTTGCCACACCAAAACCATCTACGTTAGCTTGCTTGGCAGCCGTCACGACCTGTGCCAAGCCATGACCGTAAGCATTTGCTTTCACAATTGCGATAAAATGATGCGTACCAGTTAACTCACGTACCGTAGCAATGTTTTGTGCAATCGCGCTTGCCGAAATTTCTATCCAAGCAGGGCGTCTGGTACTAATAACGGCTTGATTCGCAACTTTCTCGTGATTCTCCCCTGCTACTGATGACGTAACCGCCTTCTCTAGAATAACCGAACTATGGACAGTGTCACCAGTATGTGAAATTGAAATATGTACAACAACTTGATTTTGTCTAGGGTGTTTGACCATGACAGGTTGCCCAGCTTCATTAGGTAAAATTTCAATATCCTGCCAATGTGCTTGTGAACCAATACCAGTCCCAATTGCTTTGCTATAGGCTTCTTTGATTGAGAATCGGCCAGCTAAAAATTCTTGACGGTGCTTGCCTTTTCTTGCATCATAAACCGCACGTTCTGCTGGCGTCAGAATAACATCAACAAATCCGGGGCGTCGTTCAGCAACGGCACTAACCTGACTAATAATCTGCGCATCAATTCCATGTCCAACAATCATGTACATACCTCCGAAAATATTATATTCATTATACCCTCTATAGCCCATCAATGTTTGACTATTTTTTTATTTAATAAACATAAAAAAGACAGCAAAAAAGGTTGAGACACTTTTTGTCTCAACCTTTTATACTTAAAGTATATTAATTAGTCGTTATTTTTAATCACAAAATTACGTGATTGGCGACGTGAAGATCCTGAACGACCACGTTGTGAGCGATCACCTGAACCATTACGTGAACCACGATCATATGAACGACGCTCGCGTTGTCCACGGTTACCACGATAACCACCACCACGGCGTCCGCCACCACGACGTCCACCACGGAAGTTACCGTGCTTGTGTGGCAATGGACGTTCATGTGACAACTTAAAGTCAGCATCCATTTGCTCAACATTAGCAACAGCACCTAACAAGGCAGCAGCTAATTCTTGGGCATCATATTGTTCAACTAACTTGTCAACTTGTTCTGAATCAGCAACACCAGCAGTTGACTTAACAATGTCGGCTACTGAATCAGCTGCTACGTTCATACGACCAGCCAAAGCCTCTTCACGAGTATAAGGCTTTAATGGTTGCATACGCTTCTTAGTTAGCTTTTCGATATCCTTTAGGTAATCCATCTCTGAGTTACTTACAAAGGTTACAGAATTACCATGAGCACCGGCACGACCAGTACGACCAATACGGTGGACATATGATTCTGAATCCTGAGGAATATCAAAGTTGTAAACGTAATCAACACCTGAAACATCTAGTCCACGAGCAGCAACATCAGTTGCAACCAAGATTTGAATTTCACCATGCTTGAATTGCTTCAAAACTTGGGTACGCTTTTGTTGTGTTAAGTCACCATGGATACCAGCAGCATTAAAGCCACGTAGTTCCAAACCACGTGTCAATTCATCGACACGGCGCTTTGTACGACCAAACATAATTGCTAGTTTTGGTTGTTGTACATCCAAAATACGAGTTAGTACATCGAACTTTTCAAAATCACGTACACGTACGTAATACTGGTCAACTAAGTCAGTTGTCAATTCCTTAGCAGCAATTTGAATGTGCTCAGGATCAGTCATAAACTGCACACCAATGCGCTTGATTGCTGCAGGCATTGTTGCTGAGAACAACAATGTTTGACGCTCATCAGGAACGGCCTTCAAAATTGATTCAATATCTTCTAAGAATCCCATGTTCAACATTTCATCAGCTTCATCCAAAACCAATGTCTTAACATGTGATAAATTAATTGTGCCACGACGGATGTGGTCAATTAAACGGCCAGGTGTTCCAACAACAATTTGAGCACCATGTTTCAAACCATTAATTTGGCGACGAATATCTGAACCACCAAAGACGGCCTGTACACGGACGTGCTTATCACGACCTAATTTAAATAATTCTTCTTGTGTTTGGATGGCTAATTCACGGGTTGGTGAGACAACCAATGCTTGCACATCTTTATTTTCACTGTCAATCATCTCTAAGATTGGCAACCCAAACGCTGCTGTTTTTCCAGTTCCCGTTTGTGCTTGACCAATAACGTCTTTACCAGCCATAGTCAAGGGAATTGTTTTTTCCTGGATTGGCGTTGCTTCTACATAGCCATGCTTTTCAATGGCCGTTAACAGGTCTTTCGTAAGACCTAACTCTGAAAACTTCAAAATTTTTCCTCCGGTAACGATTGCCGCAACAATCGTTCTTCAATATCGTGAACTTATCAACATAACAATAAACTAGACACAATCCGGCGTCCATACTGCGTTTACTATTAGTAATCGTCCTCTATTTTTGTAACTTATCTAGTTTATCCTGATAATAGGTAATTAGCAACCATTAAGCCTATTTTTTTGAATTATTTGTTAAAAAAAATGTAAAAAACAAAATGTGTACGCTTTCACTAGAACAATGTCTAACTTTCTGCACAACATCTCATTTTTTACATTTTTAAATGTTCTTTATTCTTCTGCAATTTGAATGTCTGCATTCAACATTGTTAGCTTATGGATAATATGATCATAACCACGCAAAACGTGCTCTGCATTAACCACCTCAGTAACACCATCAGCCATTAATCCCGTTGCAACTAATGAAGCACCCGCACGAATTTCGGCAGCAGATACCCGAGCACCATGAAAATCACTTGATTGTGTCACTTCAATTTGTCCATAGGTATTGTTTGAAATATCAACACCTAGCTTCTGCAATTCTGGTATATGACGTGTGCGTTCTGGATAAATTGTTTCTTGAATCACACTTGTTCCACCAGCCAACGTCAATAGTGGCGTAACTGGTTGTTGTAAATCAGTCGCAAACCCTGGGAAAGGTGCCGTTTTAACATGGATTGGCTGTAAATCAACTGATTTTGGAACATAAATACTATCTTCACGAACATCCAGTTTAACACCCATTTCCAACAATTTTGCTGTAAATGACTCTAAGTGTTCAGGAATAACATTTTTAACTAGCACACCATCTCCTTGAGCGGCCGCCAAAGCAAGATATGTACCAGCTTCAATACGATCTGGAATAATCGTATGTGTGTTCTTAGACTCTAAGTGTTCAACACCTGTAATGCGAATAACGTCAGTTCCGGCACCACGAATTTGCGCACCCATATTATTCAAAAAAGTAGCCAGATCAATGATCTCTGGTTCACGAGCAGCATTTTCTAGTACTGTTGTTCCTTCAGCGTGTACGGCTGCCATAATAATATTCATTGTGGCACCTACTGAAACAACGTCCAAGAAAATACGAGCGGCTTTTAAACCGTTCTCTGCATTAATAAACACAGTATCGTTTTCTTCATGAACTGTTGCCCCTAAGGCTTCAAAGCCCTTGATATGCTGATCAATCGGACGTGGTCCAATATTATCACCACCTGGGAATGTTACGGTTGCTCGTCCAAAACGACCCAATAAAGATCCCATAAAGTAATAAGATGCTCTTAATGACTTAATTGCTGTTGATGGCAATTCAGACTCAACAATATCAGTTGGGTCGATCATTAATTCACCACCTTCAAATGTAGATGTGACGTTCATTGAATTCAAAATAGCTTGTAAATTATAAACGTCTAAAATATCAGGTACACTATCAAATTTTACAGGTGTTTCAGCTAAAATTGCTGCTGGAATTAGTGCAACAGTTGAGTTTTTTGCCCCACCAATGGTTACTTCACCACTGAGCCGTCGTCCACCATGGATTACCAACTTCTTCATTTTATCAATCCTTTTAGAGTTTTTACTCTATCATCCTTTATTAAGGTCCATTCATTCAAAATTTTTTCATTGTTATTAACCATTCGACTATCGCCGAACGATAATGGTCGGTCACCATTGCTAACAATACACTTAAACAAGTTTACAGTAGTTACAATTAAATTACAAGAATATGTCGCTTATTTATCTTTTTACTTGAAAAAAGCATAAATAGAGAAATAAGCCCCTTTAAGAACAACTACTTAAACTATTATAACAACTGAATACTATAATAACCTAAAAAAAACGACTGATAATTAAAATTATCAATCATTTTTAAAATTATTTTTCTTTATGATTCAAAGCAGCCTTAACAAATCCAGCATACAAAGGTTCTGGACGATTTGGACGTGATGTTAATTCTGGATGATATTGTGCTGCTACGAAGAAGTCGTTAGCAGGTATCTCGATAATTTCCATCAAACTCTGATCAGGAGAAGTTCCAGCAAAAATCATTCCCGCATTTTCAAACTCTTGACGGTATGCTGTATTAAATTCATAACGATGACGGTGACGACCTTGTATTTCTGCTTGATCACCATACAATTTCTTGGTTAGGCTACCTTCCTTTAATGATGCAGGGTATAATCCCAAACGCATGGTACCACCACGATTTGTGATTTCTTTCTGACCGTTCATCAAAGCGATAACCGGTGTATCTGTATTTTCATCTAACTCAATAGAATTAGCATCAGCATGTCCTAAGACGTGACGAGCAAATTCGACAGTTGCTAATTGCATACCTAAGCAAACACCAAGGAATGGTAAATTATTTTCACGAGCATATTGAATAGCCGCAATCTTACCTTCAGTTCCTCGTGAACCAAAGCCACCAGGAATCATCACACCATCAGCATCTGCAAGCACTTCGGCCACATTTTCTGATGTCACGTTTTCAGAATTAATCGCACTAATTTCAACATCAGTATCGACTGCATAACCACCAGAACGCAAGGCCTCATTAACTGAAATGTAAGCATCTTGTAAGTCAGCGTACTTTCCAATGAGCGCAATCTTGATTTTCTTCTTAAGATTACGAATCTTATCAATCATACCACGCCATTCCGTTAGGTCGGCGGCTGGTGCTGAAAGTCCTAAGCGCTTCAAAACAACATCATCCATCCCCTGCTTTTGCATGTTCAAGACAACTTCGTACAAAATATCAACGTCTAATGACTCGATCACAGCTTCAGGTGCCACATCAGTAAACAATGCTAACTTATCACGCATACCCTTCGTGATATGTTGCTCAGTACGAACAACTAACATATCGGGTTGAATACCTAATGAACGTAATTCAGCAACAGAGTGTTGGGTTGGCTTCGTCTTCATCTCACCTGCTGCACGCAAGTATGGAATCAATGAAGTATGAATATAAGCCACATTTTCAGGACCTACTTCTCGCTTCATTTGGCGCAATGCTTCAATAAATGGCAATGACTCAATATCACCGACTGTTCCACCGACTTCGGTAATCACGATATCGGCATCCTTTGTTTCAGCTGCACGCATCATCTTTTCTTTTAGAGCATTCGTAATATGTGGGATAACTTGGACAGTTGCACCATCATAGTCACCACGACGCTCTTTTGCAAGAACTTCTGAATATACACGTCCAGATGTCACATTTGAATATTTGTTTAAGTCAATATCAATAAAGCGTTCATAGTGACCTAAGTCCAAATCTGTTTCCAAGCCATCTTCAGTGACGAATGTCTCACCGTGTTGATATGGTGACATGGTTCCTGGATCAATGTTGATGTATGGATCAAATTTTTGTACCGCAATTTTAAAACCACGATTTTTTAATAACCGTCCTAGTGATGCTGCAACAATACCTTTTCCTAATGATGAAACCACACCACCAGTAACAAAGATGTATTTAGCCGTCATATAAATATATCCTCCGAGTTCTATGCCAATGCCAACAAAAAATAAAAAAACTCCCAATGCTTATGGTAGCGTTGGGAGCATTAATCAACTTTGATTACGCCTTGTATTTAATACAAGAGCCCGGAATTTAATAATACATGAAAATTCCATGTTTGTCAATTAATTAATTGATGATTAATGTTCAATATCACCTGAACCGTAGTCATCATCTACGTTTGTCTTGATGCCACTAATTTCGTCACCAAGTCCACCAGAAACCTCATCATGATTAAAATCACCATCGGTATCTTTCTTGTCATCATCATCGTCATCGTCAGTACTATCATCATCATCAGTATCTGCAACATCGAAGTCGTCATCTTCAGGATCATCGTCATTGTAATCAATAACGTCATCGTCGTCATCCGCATCAGCCAAGAATGCGTTAATCTTCTTACGCTTCTTCTTTTTCTTAGGCTTGCCTTCAACTTCTTCTTCTAGATCCAAATGAACAGCCTCATCAATTGAGTCAATTGGGTACCACGAACGCAGTCCCCACATTGTATCACCCAATGAAATGAATGAACCATCAATATTCAAATCAGTATAAAATTGTGATAAGCGCGTCCGAATTTCTTCATCCGACTTACCTGTAAATGCTTGTACTTCATTCAACAAGTCATTAAATCCCATGGTTTCATGACGGTCAGACAAAATTGCACGAGCAACTTCAATCATTGAAAGCTCATTCTTATTTTGGTCGTCAAATTGTGTTAATGCCAAATCACTGCACGTCCTTTCGCGGTCTTACTCAATGTCTAATATTACAATATTTCTGTCATTTCGGCAAATGCTTTTACTTTTAATTTTCTAATTCTGGGACAGATTGGTTCAAAGCCCATTTTTCTACGGCTAATCCGACCCCATCCTCATTTTGTGAAGTCGTCATCACATCCGCCGTTGCTTTCACTTCTGGTACGGCATTTGCCATTGCCACACCTGTACCAGCTGCTGCAATCATTGTTAAATCATTATACTGATCACCTAATGCCATCGTATCACTTATATCAATACCTAATTTATCCGCCAACAATTGTAAGCCATTTCCTTTTGTTGATTCTTTATGCATCACTTCTAAAAAATCCGGTGTTGATTTGACAATATAATACTCATTTTTTAAATCTTGCGGCATATTATCAGCAATTTCATCAATTTTTTCTGCCGTATCGATGAACATAAATTTAACATAATGTTCATTGCTTGTCATTTCCGCCATTGGTTGAAATTTTAACGGCATACGTACCATATTATTTTCACCATTAGCAAAACGATTGACCATCGTGTTAGCCGTGATGGCATAAGATAATGATTCTACTTGAATATAAGAGTGAAATTTATCAGCAATGCCTTTAAATTTCTTATAGTCAGCCAAAGATAGTTCATGACCGCCAATTTGTTCACCAGCTGTTGTTTGAACAACACTACCATTATAGGTAATTGCAAATTGATCTGACTGATTAGCTAGTGCCAGCTCTGTTAAATAATCTTGTACTCCCGAAAGTGGGCGACCTGTCGCCAATACGACTTTAATTCCTTGATTCGAAGCTTTTTGCAGTGCATGTTTGACACGTGCTGTAATCTGCTTATCAGAGTTCACTAACGTGTCATCAATATCGATCGTAATTAACTTAATCCCCATGATTCAAAACTACTCCTCTTTTAATTCAGCATTTAATGGATCAACTAACGTCTCACTATGTACATAACGTTGAAAATCCGCATAGATTGGCGCCATAATATCATCCACAGCATGTTGCACGAGCATTTCTCGTGGGAAAAAGAAGCGTGCATTGCCAAAAATTCGCCCGGTCATTGCTTCAACCAATGCACTTTGCGTTGATAATTCAGTTAAAGAACCATCTAATTGCATGAGTTCGATTTGTGTCCGCGGCTTTTTGTCTTTTGGATTATAAGCATCATACGGTAAATCGAAGCTATCATTCTCAGCTGTATAGTACCTGGTGTCAAACCCAGCCGAGTCAATTAACTGCTTAATTGGTGGTAATAATTTTTTCGATTCATCAGTAATAACAATGGATTTCAATGGTTTCCGATCAATAAATCGAATAGCTAAGTCAGCCAAGATAGCATCTTCCGCATATCGCCAAGCACTGATGTTTGCTAACATCAAGGAATCATCTAACATCACATACTGTTGCAAGGTTAAGTTGCCAGCAAATAATGGTTGTAGGGTTGGAGAAATAAAATCCGTATTAACGCGTGAATCTTTTTGACCCTCATCAAAGACAAATTTTGCACGTTCTAATAAGTGTTGTAATAACACTTCAAAGGAACGCGATACTGGATGAAAATAAACTTGTACATACATTTGATAACGTGAAACCACATAATCTTCAATGGCATAAGAGCCCTTTTCATCAAAGGCAATGCCTCCTGCATATGGGCGCATGACATGAATAATCCGTGACAAATCAAATTGTCCATAAGTTGCCCCAGAATAATAAGCATCACGCAACAAATAATCCATCCGGTCAGCATCAATTTGACTAGAAATCAATTGCACAACTTGTGGATTAGGATAAGTTTTGGCAATCACGCTGGCAACCTTTTCAGGAAAATCAGGTGCCACTTGAACTAACACCTGATTAATTTCAGTACTAGGTGATAAAATAATTGCTTGCGTATAGGCTTCATGATCTGTATTAAAAATATGTTCAAATGTATGCGAATACGGTCCATGACCAACATCATGTAATAATGCGGCACACAACAAAACTAACCGTTCATTAACATCCCATAAACCATCCCCCGGTTCTTGTGAAGGATAAAAGCGTTCTAAATGATCCGAAAACCTTCTTGCTATTTCATAAACGCCAAGCGAGTGTGAAAAGCGTGAATGTTCGGCACCATGAAAAACAGCACCAGCGACCCCTAATTGTTTTATTCGGCGCAGACGTTGAAATTCAGACGTCCCAATTAACTCAAGAATGACTTGATCTTTTACCCGAATTGAATTCAGTACGGGATCCCTAAAAACCTTTTCTGAACCTGTTTTAATAAATTGCGTCATGATTTCCTTTCTAATTCTGACGAATAATACGTATTTTTATTACATTATACCCTATTAAAGCCTGTATAATGGACTGAAACAATCATATTCTAAGGAGTTTTATATGCAACCTATGAGAAAAACATGGTCAACAACCATTTCCCTATCAACCAAAATCACACAAGATGACCAAGTTGAAACTTTTAACTTTGAGGAAGCTGGTAAATTAACCTTAACGATGAATGCCCTGTACTTACGCTATACTGAGCATCAGCAAGGTGTCGCAACACCTGTCACTTTTAAAATAGCACAAAGCGACGATATATCGCTACATCGGCATAATGATTTCACGGATGTGCAACTACACTTTGTTCCTGATCAAGAATTCCCATCACATTACGTAACATCACAGGGAAATATCCCCATTGCAGTTAGAACTGACCAATTAAGCAACGAAATCACGTCCGATCACCCTTATGGCGAATTAGTCGTCGCATACACTTTGTTAAATAACCATGCAGTCATTGGCCAATACCAACTAACATTAAACATACAATCATAAAAAGAAAAGTCGTTTACAAAAAAATTGACATCTAGTCAAATTATCTTTTGTAAACGACTTTTTTGGATAAAAAAAAGACCATCGTGCAAGAGGGGGAACGCAGCGATGGTCCACCGCCGGCTACTATCGCAACCAGCGAAGGGGGGATACATAGTTTGGAGAACTATGTAATTTTTCATATACTTTGGGGAGTAATGAATTCCACTAACAAAAGCGGATATTTATAGTATAAACAATCACTGTTTCACTTACGTTACGTAAATATTTCATTTTGTTTTACAAAATAAAAAGGTACGAATTTATTCATACCTTTCTCACATTTTATTGTTATCTATTGGGCGTTACTTAGCGAGCTCGTTGATTTATTCAACTTCACCGTCACCGTCTTTTCCTTACCACTGTGGTAGTAAGTTAACTTAACGGAATCACCAATTTTGTGTTTATACAGTACATCACGGAGCTCACCTGAATTATCGACACTCTTACCATCAACCTTGGTAATCACATCGTATTGCGTCAAGCCACCATTTGCTGCTGGATAATCTCTCTCAGTGTCAACCACGACAACACCACCTGATACACTAGCAGGCAAATGCAAAACATCGCTTTGATCACTCGTAGAAACATTACTCAAATCAACCATTGACACTCCTAAGGCCGGCCGCTCAATCTTACCATTCTTCTCTAGCTCATTAATAATGCTTACGACCGTATTTGAAGGAATTGCAAAGCCCATCCCTTCGACAGATGTCCCATCTTCTGAGGATGCTAATTTCATTGAATTAATACCAACTACTTGGCCAGCCAAGTTAACTAGCGGACCACCTGAATTTCCAGGATTAATAGCTGCATCAGTTTGCAAAACGGTTGCTTTCCCTAATGAATTACCACTCTCATCAGTTGCATCAACTTGTCGTTTTGTCGCTGAAACGATTCCCTCTGTCACTGACGTTGCATAGTCAGAACCTAGTGGTGAACCAATAGCCAGCACTGATTGTCCAGCCTCGGCCTTAGACGAATCGGCAAAATCGGCAACTTCCTTAATTTTATTTGCTGACACCTTTAATACTGCCAAATCGGTTTGCTCATCAGTACCAACTAATTTAGCCGTTAACTTTGTACCATCACTCAACAAGACTTGGATAGCATTTGAATCCGAAACAACATGGTTATTCGTCACAATATAGGCCGTGTTATTATTCTTTTTATAAATAACACCTGAACCTTCTGAGGCCGTCTCAAGATCAGACGAATCGCTATCAGACGAATCACCAGTTATACCACCATACATGCCTGACTGTAGCGACTGTTGTTTTTGTAGGTTAATAACTGAAACGACCGCACCAGACACATTCTTAAATGCCTTAGTCGCACTTGAAGTTCCTTTAACATTATTGTCGTTCACTTTGACAGCGGTCGTCTTACTAGACGTTTCGGCTGCCTGGTTGTCCTGTGAAAAATATGTCACACCCCCGGCAGCAGCTCCCCCACCAATCAATCCAGCGACGACACTCATTACCACAATTTTTGTTCCTGATGATAATTTCATATTTATGCCCCGTATCTTATGTTTCCCTGTTTTAATTTTTGTTTGTCTATGTAACCACGATTTTAAGACATTCCCCTTTAAATCGCCTTAACTCATGGTGATTTATCCTATATTTGAATCAATTGCGTTGCAACAGACGGATCCGTATCTAATAAACCGAAATCATGATCAACACCAAAATCGTGTTCCTCCAATACTGATTGTACGGTTAAGTGCGCTAGTGGTTTTTGGTTATTTTCTTGACTTAAGTGTCCTAAATAGACATGTTTTGTACGATTACCAAGAATTTGTGTCAAGGCCAATGCACCATCCTCATTAGACAAATGACCTTGATCACTCAAAATACGTTGCTTCAACGGCCAAGCATAACTGCCCATGCGTAACATTTCATAATCATGGTTAGCTTCCATTAGAATAGCATCCGAATTTTTAATGACACCAATCGTCCGGTCATTCACGTACCCGGTATCCGTTAACATAGCAAAGGTTTTATTATCATGGTGGAAGGCGTAAAACTGTGGGTCAGCTGCATCATGAGATACAC
Organism: Weissella thailandensis; assembly: GCF_005405465.1. GTDB lineage: Bacteria > Bacillota > Bacilli > Lactobacillales > Lactobacillaceae > Weissella > Weissella thailandensis. Next base: position 13,491 of record NZ_BJEC01000004.1, on the reverse strand, counting down.
TGAAACTCTCAATATCCAAGTCTCCCATTAACTTGGTGCGACCTGGTTCAAATAATTGCATCTGATCTGGATTGATTTTACCAATCTTATTTTGCATGGCCGCCCATGTCTTTTGATTAGCATAGATATCCATCCCGTATTTACGGGCCAAAACACCAACACCTGCGATATGATCGCTATGTTCATGGGTCACAAACAAAGCATCCACATCTGTCAAGGACCGTCCTATCTGAGCCATTAAACCAGCTATTTTCTTACCAGATAATCCCGCGTCCACCAGTACATTATGCTGTGGCGTTTCAATAAACGTCACATTACCTTTACTACCAGATGCTAACATTGATACTTTAAAATCGTTCGCCATTCCTAACTCCTTACTAAATGAAAATACGACGTCTCCTGTCAAAGTATACTTAGAAGCCCGCAATCCACTAATTTTTGTGAGATTACGGGCAACCAAGAAAAGGCAACGATGTCAACGCGCTTTTCATCTATGATTCCACTATAAGTTATATTCTAACACGTGATGGAATATTTATTTCATAATCGACCCATTTATTGCATTAACAGTAATCAGGGTCGTTTCTTTATTACTGGTTTCTACTAGGAATTGCCAGACAGGTATAAAAATAATATCATCTTTGACTGTTGTTAATGGTGCATAACCTAATTTTGACAATTTAACCGTACTATTATTAGGTAATTCATTGTATTGATAGAGATTTATCAAAGCCTGTTTCTCAGAAATCAATTGCATATCATCTCGTAAGAACTGCAATTGATTAACATATTGCTGCTCGTATTTTTGTAGACGATGCTTACTATCAACTTCAAAAACGATTTGCGCCTGGCCAGTCACAAGAGTGTGATTATCTGATGGTACTTTTTCTACATAAGCATAAAGTTTTGCAGATGTATTTTCTTTAGCCCGCACGAGTTCGGTCATCTTCTGACTATATTGATACTCATCACCTTTAATAACCCGATTACCTTTGGCGACTAATTTATCTAAAGCTACACGATCGCTATCTTCATCCGTACCTAATTGCACATCTGTGGCTGGTATGACTACCAATTGGTCATCTGAAAATAATGATTGCCAACCTGACTTCAACTCTTTTTTCTGATTAGCAAGTTCTTGTTTACCACTTTTACCTGCCAAATACGAACCCGTATGGCGATTCTGTGACAATTTACCATAGGAAATCCCATCATCACTCATTTCATCTAGTATTTGCTGATCAGTCGTACGATTATCGCTAAATGGATATTCCTGTACCCACTGCACACCTAAAAAAATATCTACCGCAACAAACACTACCAAGAAGGCCGCTAAGACTTTTTTAAAATCCATTTAATGACCTCCCTGCTCACTTTTAACTTGCTCATTGACTGACCGCCAAACATGATCTTGTTCAAAACACCATTCTGGGTTCAACGTAACGATCTGATTATCCGTGTCTAATTGCCAACGATAGCCAATTGTCATTTGCTCAATATCATCCCTAGCTACACCAACACTTTGTAATTTAGCCATTGCATCGTTCATCGGTTCAAGATTAACTTGATTTTTTTGATCCGTTGGCAGGGGTACTCGCAACGAATATTGCGACATACCAATTCGTTCATGGTTATTAGGTAATTGTTTAACACGCACAGTCCCATACGCCGTCTGACCAAAAATCGGTAAACCATTAACAAACAAACGATAGGTTAAAGTTTGCCCTTGATCGTGCTCTTCAAAGTAATACAAATTATCAGCATTTTGATGCAGACGCAACAACCAGCGATAGCCTTCACTTTGTCGCTGACTAAGACTATTTACATCACGATTAATATTATAAGCATCGTAGTTAATAAGTCCCGTTGTTACGTTATGTTGCATCCGCCTGTTATCACCGTTAGAATACGTTAAAATTTCTTGACCATTGTTAACATCACGCGTCCCGCCATCTGAAAACAGCTTGGTCAATCTTGACACAGTACTATCGACATCTAACAAATAACTGTAACTTTGTAAGTTAACCGACGTTGTCGTGGCTGCCATCACATGTTTGCCAACCCACTGATAACTAACATCGGCCGTCTTTTTGCCCGGTTTTAGATGTTGCAACTTTTTTGGTGCATTTGAAATTTGATAAGTATAACGTTTACGATGTCGATCATCGTAAAAATAGAATTTATTGCTATCACCCTGCGGTACCTGCACATGATTAATCGTGGCATTATTAGCTAGCTTGATACGCTTACCAAAAATAGACTTGATCACATGTCCAGAAACCGCATCAGGAAAAGTCATCACAATTGAATTTTCTTGCGAAAGTGAATCAAGATAATTTTGTTTATTTAATACCTCGTTCGATTTATAGCCAGCATCCCAATCTTTTACACGGTCAACAATTTTTGCATATAACGTCCGATAATCAATCACGCTGATTTTTTCGTCCGATTGATTAAAAACCAATTGTGAAATGCTATAGACACTTGTTAAATTTTCACCAGTCGCATTTTCTTGAGCTGTTTCATTAGCTCTTTGTTGTTTCGTGGACTGACCAGGACTGTACCATAATTGGATCGACAGGAATATGCTGATCAGTATCGCAATAACCAATGCAATAATCACACCATAGCGTTGCCTAAAATATCTAATATTAACTCGCCATTGCTTATTCTTCTTCATCCCAAGCACCATCGTCCCATTCATCATCTAGTTCATCATATGGCTCATATGGTAATGCAATTGAGAATGTTGAACCTTCACCTTCAGTTGATTCTACCCATACACGACCACCAAAACGCTCGATAATTTCCTTCGAGATAGCCAATCCAAGTCCGGTACCACCTTGCGCTCTAGAACGCGCTTTATCAACACGGAAAAAGCGATCAAAAATTTGTTTCATGTTTGCCTTTGGAATACCTAGACCTTGATCCGTAATACTCAAAACAACCTCACTATCACGATCTTCCAAGCGAGCAGTAATAACACCACCATCAGGTGAATACTTAATCGCATTGTTCATAATATTATCAATAACCTGCGTGAATTTCGACGTATCAATTTCTACCCATATTTGCAGCTTAGGAATCATACGCTTAATCGTATAATATTTCTCAGGCTTATCATCATTGGCAATAATCATATCAAAACGATCCAAAATATAATTAAACAATTCGGCAATATTAATATACTCTTCCTCAATCTTCATGGTTCCTGAATCCATACGCGACAATTCTAGTAAATCATTAATCATATGAATCATACGAGTTGTTTCATCCTGAGCAACATGTAAGAAACTATGGGCAACCTCAGGATCATCCACCGCACCATCTTGTAAGGCATCAACATATGATTTAACAGAAGTCAACGGTGTTCGCAACTCATGCGAAACATTCGAAACGAATTGACGCCGCTCACGTTCAGTACGTTGTTGTTCCGTAACGTCATGCAGTACAATAACTAATCCTGAAATGAATCCAGATGATCGTTCAATCAGACTAAAGTATGCGCGAATCATTAATGGATGTTCATCCGTACTAAAATCTAGTAACAACTCATGTCGATTATCTAATAGATCACGTAAACTATATTGATTAGCAATACGTAAAACATCCAAAATCGAACGTCCATTAGCCGCTTTATTTTCCGGTATACCTGTCATCCGTAAAGCAGCAATATTGATAATGTTGATATTACCACGTCGATCCGTGGCAATGACCCCATCAGTCATGTGTTCCAAAACAGAGTCCAGACGTCGACGTTCAAAGTCCATCGAATTAGTCGTTTCTTCGATTCGTTCAGCTAAGACATTCACATCTTGCGCTAACTTACCAATTTCATCATTTGTGCGAACAACAATACCACCAGAATAATCTCCTTGGGCAATTTTAGCCGTTCTAGCACTAATTTCGGCAATTGGTCGCGTAATACTACGCGAAATAAAAATCGCCATAATAATTCCCAAAACAACTGCAAAAACTAATGAAGCAAAATAAATGTATGATATCTTCGTTAGATTATCATAAACAGATTCTAAGCTGGCACGGACAATAACGACACCAACGACATTACTTTCTCCGTTCACTGTACTAACTAGTGGTTTAACAACTAATTGATAACGTGTCCCATTATTCGTAACAATGGGGTTTTTCCGATATTTATTACCGTCAATAGCCGCTTTAATATTTTTATCAGTCGTCTTCTGACCAATTTTATCTTGGTTATTAACGTCATCTGTTCCACGCAATACCCCTGCCGTATCAAAGACCTGAACTTCTGAAATTGCCGCATTGTTCGTCGAGTTCAGAATCGTATGCACATTCTGATTCACTTTCGATTGGCTATTACTAGCTAATTGTTGTGTCAAAGAATCATCAACATACGCAGGCAAGGCAATTTGATCACGAAAAGATGCTAAACTTTGCTGTTCCAACTGGCGCACAAAAAAGGCACCAACTAATTCCAAAGTAACAATTAATGTTAGCGTAAATACTAGTGCAATTTTAAAGTGAATGGATGAAAAAAAGCGACGCCATTTGCGACTACTTTGCATATATATTGCCTTCCTTAATTACGAAAAAGGCTAGTCCCATGCCACTCGGCAAGGCACTAGCCTTTAAATTTAATGATCTATTCTTCTGAAGCTTTCAGATAATAACCAACACCACGACGTGTCATCAAAATTTGTGGATGACTTGGGGTTTCTTCAATTTTTTCACGGATACGTCGTACGGTAACATCTACTGTACGTACATCACCAAAATAATCATAACCCCATACCGTTTGTAGTAAATCATCACGTGTCATAACTTGTCCAATATGTTTTGACAAATGATGCAACAATTCAAACTCACGGTGGGTCAATTCAATATCTTGTCCGTTTTTAGAAACCATATAGGCATCGGGGTGGATAGTTAATGCACCGATTTTAATATCACTACTATCATCGATTTGACCTGATTGGCCAGAAACTGGTGATTGGCGACGTAAATTAGCCTTGATTCGCGCTAATAATTCTCGATTTGAAAAAGGCTTTGTGACGTAATCATCTGCACCCATTTCTAATCCAAGCACTTTGTCAATTTCCGAATCCTTAGCAGTAACCATGATAACTGGTGTCTGAGATTTTGTCCGAATTTGACGTAATACTTCAGTTCCTTCAACTTCAGGTAACATTTGATCAAGCAAAACCAAGTCCGGTTCCTCACTCTCAAATAAATCTAAAGCTTCACGACCATCCATCGCCACAGCGACATCATAACCTTCTTTAGTTAAATTAAATTTTATAATATCTGAGATAGGCTTTTCGTCATCTACGACCAATATTTTACTCATCACTATATCCTCCCAGGAGTGGGTCTCTGGTTGATATTATATCATGCAAGTAGGTTTTACCAAAATAAAACTTTATCAAAAATTTAAAAAACTAACAAAAACGGCCGACCATTCTTAACTTTTAACCTATATTCCATCGTCAAAGTTCCTGACTGTGCAAAAAATAATAGCATTTTCCTATTTATCACTTGCATTATTTTTTCTCAGGTGGTATATTATTATTCGTTGTGGCGAAACAACATCATTCATTTGGACAAGTAGCTCAGTTGGTAGAGCAACGGACTCTTAATCCGTGGGTCCAGGGTTCGAGCCCCTGCTTGTCCACTAATATAGAAAACCGTCGGGATTTTTATTCCGACGGTTTTTTACTAATTATTGTTATTAACCGTTACCATCATTTACCATCATTAGTTCAAACTTAGACATGATGATAATTTGGTGCAGCCTTAATTGATGCAATATCATGCGGATGACTTTCAGTTAAACCAGCTGAAGTAATTTGCACAAATTGTGCTTTTTGACGTAACGTTTCAACATTATCCGATCCTGTATAACCCATACCTGATCGCAAACCACCACTAATTTGAAAAAGATTATCAGAAATACTATCTGTTATCATTTTTTCATCAATCATCGTTGCCACCGCACCAGCAGCCAACGCCTTAACCACATCACCAGTATATTGGATATCCGAACCAAGAATAACGTTTTTATCAAACTCGGCCGCTTGTTCTGCAAAATTCATAACGGTGGTAACCGTATGCTGCAATGGCTGACTAGTTGTTGTACCAATAATAATTGTGTCTGCACCTGCTAATAATGATTGCTTTGCAATTTCCAAATCATTTATTGGGCCAACCCATATCGGCAATGCTGTATGCCTATTTTTAATATCAATAATATTATTTCCTAAAAGTTTTTGATCGGCCGTAGGTAAAATTTGAATCACGTCCGTCCCGGCTTGGACCAGTTCATTAACCGTTATCATTAATTGATCATCAGCCATTACTGATGTACCAACTAAATAATGGTTGTTTATCTGCTTAATGGTTGCCACGTTTCCGGGCGTTGATAAGTGTTCTGGTAATATCGCCAGAGTACCCGCTTCAGCAAACTTGATGGCTCTTGGTACTGTTGCAAATTTTGTCGCCCCAATAACTGGAATTGATAATTTAATATTTTTAGCAACTTGGGCACTAATATCAATCTCATTGGGTAATACATCTGATACACTCGGTACCAGTAAGACCTCATCAAGTCCTAGTCTATTATGGCTAAACATTATACAAGTTCCTCCTTATTATTTTGTATGATTCGAACATTCTGTGGCACTCTGGCATAATCTTGTGTATCTGTCATAGCTATCAGGCGACCATTCTTAGCAGCTTGTGAGATAGCGTGAAACCCACCATTAATCAAATTTTTGGCTACCACTGCTAATAATGGCTGCAACACATCAAGTAACGTCCCTTTGTACATCGTCTGCCCTTCAATACCTTCTGGTACCATCTTATTAGCCTCGTTAACTTCGCCTTGAAAATAACGATCTTTTGAACCATTCTGCATGGCAGAAATTGACCCCATGCCTCGATAGGCTTTGAAGCGGCACCCACTATTTTTATCCGTAAATACCTCACCAGGAGTTTCCAAAGTACCTGCAAGAACTGACCCTAACATAATCGCGTGACCACCAGCTAAAATAGCTTTCGTCATATCTGTTGATGTTTTGACACCACCATCAGCAATAATGGCTTTCCCATATTCTTTGGCAGCTTCTGCTGCAGCGGCTATTGCTGAAATTTGGGGAACCCCTACCCCAGAAACCACCCGTGTTGTACAAATTAATCCAGGGCCAATGCCAACCTTGGCGACATCGGCACCCGCATCATACAAAGCACTAGCACCAGCCTTAGTAGCAATATTGCCAGCAATAATATTGATTTGAGGAAAAGCATCACGAACCGCTCGAACTTTACGCAAGACACCTTCAGAATGACCATGGGCCGAATCAAGAACAATTGCATCAGCACCCGCCGCTACCAAAGCATGTACCCGCTCCAGTGTATTTGATGTCACACCAACTGCACCAGCAACGATTAAGCGTCCTTTCTGATCGACAGCCGCATTGGGATTCATCGTCAAGTCAACTTTTTCATCTTTAACAGCCCGTATTTCTGCCGCCTGATCTGAAATCAACATGTTCTTGTGAATAACACCCAAGCCACCAAATTTCGCCAGGGCAATTGCCATGGGAGACTCAGTCACTGTATCCATCGCCGCCGACAAAATCGGTCGATTTAATGTCAGTGTTGGCGTAAGTATAGTTTGCATCGATATTTCATCTTGCTCATTTCCTAATGTATTTTCTGGTAGCGAGACATCCTCAAAAGTTAAGCCCATTGGTACAAATTTATTTGCAATACTATAATTAGCCATCATTTCCTCCGTTTTTGTATAAAAAAAGCATTTGTAGGATTCTATAGAATCCTACAAATGCTAGTTAACCAGATAGTTTCACTAAACAATTGTGGATTGTCGCCTATTATCGGGTAGGCGGTAGAAACTTGTTAGCCCATTTATCTAACGATTAAATCTACAAGGTTGTTCATATTTATTTATCAGTTGATTCTACTAGGCTTCTCCAAAAATGCAAGCGCTAATTTTAAATAAAAATCTACCGATACGTGACACGAATGGCTAGATAAATAATAATCAATTAACACTCTTTAACGCGTCTAACATATCCACTGCATCAATTTTTCTCTTCATCAATATCGCAACTAAGCCAGTAAACAATATGATTAATAGCGCCGCAATACCAAATATTTGCCAGGAAATACCCGGTACTGACAACACATTTTCAGGGGTAATGATTGTCATCAAATAGGCATGTACAAATACACCACCCATAAAACCAACAATTAAGCCTGCAAATGTTAAAATAATGGTTTCTCGATAAATATACGCTAAAACTTCCTTAGGATAAAATCCTAAAACTTTGATAGTTGAGAGCTCTCTAATTCTTTCAGAAACATTAATATTGGTTAGTGTATAGAGGACAATAAATGCAAGAATTGCACTGACCACAACAATCACCCACACAACCTTAGTCAAACTCTTCAGAATACTATCAATCGTTTCTTTTGTATCATCAGAATTAATAACAGTTACCGAAGACGAAACCTTATTTAATTTTTTACTTACCTGATCAGCCCGTTTACTATTGTTCAACTTAATAAGGTATGCATTGGTACGATACTTTTGATTAAATATTTTTGTATAATACGAATGCGACATATAGATGGCATGACCAGTATAATTTTGGGTAATGTTAGCAATCCTAACTTGGTACTGATGTTGTTGCGCATCCTTAACAGTAAAATGATCACCAACCACAAGATTTTGTATCTTAGCCAGTTTGCTACTAATGGTGATACCATCCTGTTTCAAGTCGATCCTTTGGTTATTTTTCGACTTCAAACTAATAAATCTTGCAAGATTATCATTGTCAGCAACAATCATTGGCACGCTCTGTAAATCCTGAATATTCGGCACTGCCACTGTGATATTCTCAAAATAAGCAGACTTATAATCAGAAATATTTTTGTCACTGCTTACTTTTTACCATAATCATCTGCATTCTTTGCTTTATTATTAAACACACCTAATAATTGGTAATGCGTAATTTCTCCGTATTGAACCGGAACCATTTTGTTCAACGACTGTTGCATACCAAAACCCGTAATCAGCATAGCAGTACTACCTGCAACACCAAGTATCGTCATCCACATTCGACCTTTGTATCGGAAAATATTTCTGGCAGTCACTTTACGTGAAAAGGAAAGTTTATTCCATAACCAAGTTAGATGTTCTAAGAGAATTTTTTTACCCGTAGTTGGCGCCTTAGGTAACATAATCACCGTTGTTTGCTGTGCTAATAAAGGCTTTATTGCTAGAAATACAGCAAATACTGTACTTAGCAAGGTCAACACAAACGCAACAAGTACCGGTGTTATGTGCCATGTCAAATAAACATCATTTAAAACATAATTGGCTGCAAATGAATTAAATATCACTTTAGGCAAAATAATCAAACCAAGGCCAGCACCAATAATAGTCCCTACGATACTGGTTAATCCAGCATATAAATAATATTCAGAGGCAATCTTATAATTACTATACCCCAATGCTTTGAGTGTACCAATTTCGACTCTTTTTTCTTCTACCATACGACGCATAACAGTAAAACTAACCATTAAGGCAACGGCAAAAAAGAAAATAGGAAATGTATTTGATAATCCTGTAATTCGCTTAGCATCACTACCCATGTCACTATAACCAACTGAAAACTGACCACGTGATTGCGCTGTATATTCTAATTGACTAATCGTATCTTTTTGAGTTTCCGCCTGATTAATTTGATCAGCAAGTTCTGCTTGCTTGTTATTTAGCGTCTGCAAAGCAGTATCATTTGATGTGAGGGCTTTTTGTTTTGATAATACCGTTTGCGTTGCTTGCGCCTGATTGATTTTATCATCAATATCACTTACTAGGTTATTTCTTCTTTGCTCACTCAAATTGTTTAATTTATTTTGTAAATGAGTAACTTTATGACGAAGCGCATACTCATACTTATCCTGATAAGCCTTACCTGACAAATTTTTAAACTTAATTTGCAAAATATTGGGATCAGCATTCGTAAAAGAAGATTTTTTAACCCCTGCAAAGGCATCTATTTTACCATCACCCAGATTCGTTTGACCTAAGTTATTCTTCTTCATATAAGCACTACTAGTTGCAAAACCAACAATTTTAAACTGTTTGCTTTTTAAATCATCATTATGCTCAATGTTAATTTTTTGACCAATATTGTAACTATCTTTGAGTTGTTCACCCAAAACAATTTCATTACTTTTCTTTGGTTGATGTCCTTGCGTTATAACTAACTTTGATATTTTTTCTGGTATAGAAATAATATCAATCACATGTTTACCATCACTAGTTAAACTAGTCGTCTGCAACCCTTTAGAAATGCTTTTGACGGTTTTATCATTCTGAATATCGGTTATCTCAGAACTAGAAAAACCTAATGAATTACTTAACTGTGCATCGGCTAAATTAGCCTGCGCATATTCATGACGCATCGTTTGATTCATATCAGGTGTCGTTGCCTTTAAACCAACAAAAACAAACACTGCTAATGCTAATAGTAATGTTATTGAAAAAAATCTAGCTTTAGAAGCTTTTAACTCACGTAGCATATTTAAATTTATTTTTGACATACTACCACTCCAAATCTTCAACCGGAATTTTATGGTCGTTAAAAACATCTTGTTTAATTTTACCGTCAACAATTTCAATAACATGGTCAGCCATCGGCTTGATCAAACTATTATGCGTGACAATAATAACGTTTTTTCCAGTATCATTTACATAATCTTGAAATATCTTTAGTATTTTCTTACCAGTGTGATAGTCTAATGCTCCTGTAGGTTCATCGGCTAAAAGTAAAGCTGGGTTTTTGGCAATTGCTCTAGCGACTGCCACTCGCTGTTGTTCGCCACCACTCATCTGTGGCGGAAAATTATTCATTCTTTTTCCTAACCCAACAGATTTCATAGCTTCTTTTGCATCAATCGGATCTTGAGCAATTTCATTAGCTAATTCCACATTCTCTAAAGCTGTTAAGTTGGGAATGAGGTTATAAAACTGAAATACAAAACCCACCTCTTGGCGACGATAAGTTGTCCTTTGCTTTTCAGAAAAGCCAGAAATATCCGACCCATTAATCCATACTTCACCTTCTGAAACACTGTCCATGCCCCCTAAAGTATTGAGTAAGGTAGATTTCCCGGCCCCTGACGAACCAACAATAATAGTTAGTTCACCACGTTTAATAGTAAAACTTAAATCATCATTAGCGCGTACTTCATTATCCTGATGTGCATTATATATTTTTGAAACATTTGATAATCGGATAAGCTCCTCTGACATTTGCATTTACGCTCCTCACCTTTTAAAATTAAAACCAACAACCTGTTGGTTTTAATTTTACAAAGACAAATGAAATTGGACAACCAACAAAGTCGTTCAATATGTTGAATTAAGAGGTTTAATTATGGAACACGCTAAAATAAGACATTCCAAAAATAAAATTAGAAACGCCTTACTAACTATGTTGCAGGAAAAATCAATCGAAAAGATCACCGTTAGCGATTTAACTAAAAAAGCCCGGGTGAATCGAAGTACTTTTTATAGTCACTACGCTGATAAGTTTGATTTAATAGCTGACTTAGAAGCTTACTTCATTTATGAAATAGATACTACGCTTACAACAACATTTAAGAACAATTCAATTGAAGATGCGGTCGTTCTGTCGATTCAAAAGATAATTGATTTTGCGTTAGAACCAGACAACTTTAACTTCCTAAAGATAATGCTATCGCCAAATGGCGATCCGAAATTTGCAAATAAAATCACCCAATCAATCAGTAACCAGATTACTTTAGTATCTGAAGTAGATAATCATCTATCAATATATATCAAACGTTTTGTTTCTCGTGGTTTAATAGAATTGGTCATTACATGGATTGGTGATAATGACAGACCAGATAAACAAACATTCATAGACTTAATTAAAAAGTCACAACTGTTGTCCCCTGTACAATTGGTTCTTAATCATAGTTAATTGGATAAACAAAAAGCTTGCACACATTCGTTTTATATGATATAGTTATTTTTGTTGTTGTGAGACAATTAGTTCATTTGGACAAGTAGCTCAGTTGGTAGAGCAACGGACTCTTAATCCGTGGGTCCAGGGTTCGAGCCCCTGCTTGTCCACTACGTAAAGACTGATATAAAGTCAGTCTTTTTTATTTTAAAAAACTCTTGCACATATACTTATTATATGATATATTATTATTTGTTGTTGCGAGACAATTGATTCATTTGGACAAGTAGCTCAGTTGGTAGAGCAACGGACTCTTAATCCGTGGGTCCAGGGTTCGAGCCCCTGCTTGTCCACTACTTTAAAGGGAATGACTTTTAGGTCATTCCCTTTTTCTGTGTCTAAAGATCATGCATAACAACTTTGTCGTTCTTTGCCTATACCCTATTTTCATGCCGAAAGCGGCTACAAGGGTTATCGCTAGCTTTATTATGCAGCGCAAACGATAATAAAATAAAAAACTAGAACACTTTTCTTTGCACCAGTCTAAAATAGATCAATTTTAATTACTTATTATCTGAAATCTTTTGTTGCACATTAACCGTTGCTTCTGCTGTATCAATCAAACGTTCAATATTATCTTCATTAGCATCCCCCCTGGATACTTGGCTTGCAACTCTTCTTCATACGTATCAACATATGAATCCTCAAAGGCATCAACTGCATCTTCAACAGACGCTGTCTTAATCAAATCACCCTTCTGCTCTTTAATAAATTTATCAAGATCATTGCTTACACGCTTAGTGACTTCTTCTTGTGAAGGCAATGCGACAGAGCTACTATTTTGTGTGTCATTACTTTGACTGCTTACAGAAGAACTACTTGAATTCTGCTTTAGCGATGAAGCACGTGATTCACTATAGCTTGATTCATACTGATCCTCCGATTTATCAGTTTGGTAATCCGAAACGTAATGAACACCGACTCCACCTACGACAACACCTACAACAAATACTAAGATATACATTAATATTTTTTTCATAATCTCCCCCTTGTATTAGCATTATAACTAACAATACTCGGAAAATCGATTAAAACGAGTCAAAAAAAGCCGAGACATTTCTGCCTTGAACTGAACCCCAAAAATTGGAGAGAAGTTTAAGCAACTAGCTGGTCGGAAAGACTTCGGTATTGAACCAGAGTTTTTCCGGCCAGCTTTGTTTTAATCCGCTTATTGTTGTAGTAATAGATATAATTATTGACGGCAGACTTCAGCTCGTCATAGTTTTGATAATGGTTATTATGGACAGTTCCTACCTTCAAGAGATGAAAGAAGCTCTCCGCCATAGCATTATCTAGACAGGTCGCTTTGCGACTCATACTTTGAAACACTTGGTTGTTCTGCAAACGTGAGACATATTCATAATTTTGATACTGGAATCCCTGGTCAGAGTGGATTGTTAAACGGTAATTTAATTTGGGTCTAGTATTT
>NZ_BJEC01000003.1 GCF_005405465.1 Weissella thailandensis | reverse complement strand
AAATACTAGACCCAAATTAAATTACCGTTTAACAATCCACTCTGACCAGGGATTCCAGTATCAAAATTATGAATATGTCTCACGTTTGCAGAACAACCATGTGTTTCAAAGTATGAGTCGCAAAGCGACCTGTCTAGATAATGCTATGGCGGAGAGCTTCTTTCATCTCTTGAAGGTAGGAACTGTCCATAATAACCATTATCAAAACTATGACGAGCTGAAGTCTGCCGTCAATAATTATATCTATTACTACAACAATAAACGGATTAAAACAAAGCTGGCCGGAAAAACTCCGGTTCAATACCGAAGTCTTTCCGACCAGCTAGTTGCTTAAACTTCTCTCCAATTTTTGGGGTTCAGTTCAGAACAAAAGAAATTGTTCCAGCTTTTTTTGCGTTAAAGATGTTCTAAAAATGAATAAATATTAAAAACATTTGTTTTATAAGTATAAAAAGCGTTACAATGAATTTGTGAAAGCGCTACCGTTGAACGTTGCTGTTTGGTTTATTTATACTGGGGAGGTATGATTATGTCTAAGAAAGTTGCTGTTGTTACCGGATCAGCTGGAGGACTAGGTAAAGGTATCGCTGAGCGTTTGCTTAAAGATGGTTTTAATGTCATGATCCATGATATTAACCAGGATGCCTTAACTAAGACAGCGGAAGAATTAAAGTCACTAGGTGATGTAGCTACTTTCGTTGGGGATGTTTCTAAGAAGGAAGATCAAGAAGCATTAGTAGCCGCAGCGGTTGAGAAATTCGGTCAGTTAAACGTCTTTGTTAACAATGCTGGTGTTGAAGCTGTGACGCCATTCTTAGAGATTGACGCTGCTGAACTAGAGCGTACCTTTAAGATCAATGTCTTTGGAACAGTTTATGGAACGCAAGCTGCGGCTGAACAATTTATCAAGCAAGGTACGCCAGGTAAAATTATTAACGCCTGCTCAATTGCTGGTCATGAAGCATATGAGGTCTTGGGTACATACTCAGCTTCAAAGCATGCTGTCAAAGCCTTTACCCATGTAGCAGCTAAGGAACTTGCTTCAAAGCACATCACCGTCAATGCTTACTGCCCTGGTGTTGCCAAGACTAAGATGTGGGATCGTATTGATGCTGAAATGGTTAAGGCCGACCCTTCATTGAAGCCAGGTGAGCCATTTGCTAAATTCTCTGGTGAAATTGCCTTGGGACGCTACGAAACACCTACTGATGTTGCTAACTTAGTCCACTTCTTGGCTTCTGAAGACTCAGACTATATCACAGGTCAAGCAATCTTAGTTGATGGTGGTTTGGTTTACAACTAAGCCGTAATTAATTAAATATTTTAGTCAAAAATAGAGCAAGTCAGAAAGAATCCTAGATTCCTCTGACTTGCTCTTTATTTTTTATACAATTAGAAATTAATTCTCTAGTGCACCATATTATAGTTCTTTGGCTGCATAATTAATTTCATACAACATTGAACCATCAATGACCTCTGTCTTACCATCGCGGGTAATCTTTAACTCTGTTGATGCTAGATAACGCGTATAAGTTGGCTGCAATCCCATCGCATCAAACTGCTTCTTTTGTTCATCTGAAGCCATACCATAAACGTTGATCAAGTTAATTTCCTTAGGATCAAAAATCTTATACTCAACTTCCATATCATCCTGCGTAAAGGTATAATGGATCGTTTTTGGCGTCACTTTGCCAGTCTCTTCTTGGACATACGTGTCTAAAATATCTACCTTAGCGTTATCAACACTTGTATTTTCAAAGACACGATTACCTTTACTGTCGTCAATCGTAAATAGTGGAATTTCTGGTTGACCAAAGCGATCACCACCAACCATATCATAAATTAAGACATTGTAATCACCAACATTTTGACGACCCCAAACCCAGTGATGGAAGGCAACTGATGGATGGATATTGAACCATTGATGGTTGTAGTAAGCAGTTCCATTAACATGCTTCTTCTCACCATTAATAGTTACTTCACCACTAACTGTCAAACTTGTGACACAAATAAAGTTATAATAATATTCTTCATTCTCACCAAAAGCAATATAACCTGATCCTGGACGGAATGGCTCTACCTGAGCTTCAAAGTGTAGATCAACTGCCGTTTTGTGCTCAACTGATTTCTTACCTTCCATTACCAGTTCTTGGTCGGCCTCTGGCTCAATATGAATATCATAATTACGCCAGTTATCACCAACTAATGTACTAGGTCCCCACTTCAAGTCTAACTGGTCCTTACTTGAATAAGCATCTTTAACATCATAAAGACGGTAATCATAAAATGGTTGCCCATCTGCTGACGTATAGTTGATAGCAACATTAGGATTATCACCCTTGTTTACTACCTGGTCAGTTGACTTTGGACGGAATCCCAAAATCAGTGTTGAGCCATCATCAAGACTGCAATCTAGATACCAAACTTCAGCATGTCCTGCTTCATCATTATCACGACGTCCATCTTCCCAATTTTCAACTTTATCAGGATTAATACCTAACTTTTGATAATCTGCTGGACGATCCATAATCCTTCCTTGTGCCATAAAAAAGCCCCCTATATTATTAACAATACTAACAATTTTTATTTTAGTTAATCATTTTCGTGTAATTCGACATGTAATTCTGGTATTTCTTGCCAAACAACATGCTTTAATCCCGCTTCTTCACCTGAAAAAGGTTTATCCGGTATAACCATATCAATAAACTGTTGTCGAAAATCTCCAGCTGTTAAATCACTTTCAGCTGTCTTCATTGTTTCTGCGTATTTCTCATGATTGCTTGATTCATCCATTAGCATCCAAATTTCTTGCTCTGAATTGTCTGGTGCTGGCCGGAACCAAGTTCGCGACAAAGAGTAATTAATCAAACTAGGATTGGCCTTTTGATAATCTAAAGCCTTTACTAAAGCTTGAACCATCTTGTCATGATTTTTCTTTAAAACACGATAATGCATTGTTTCAACTTCTGACATACTTATACACCCCTTTTTTGTAAACATTAAAGTGAATAACTGATTAACTACTTGTAGTATAATTGCCATATATCAAGGCTTCAACCAACAAAAACGACATAAAAGTTTATTATTGGTAGCGGGGAGACAATATGACAATTAAAACAGATTTACGCATTAAAAAAAGTAAATATGCCATTGAGCATGCTTTTTGGAAATTATTACTAGCAGAAGGTTTTGCAAAAATTACGATTCAACAAATCATCGATGAAGCCCACGTTAACCGTGCGACTTTGTATAAATACTACGCTAATAAATATGAACTATTAGACATGGTCGAGAATTCATTAATTAGCGAATTTAAAAATGTCACTGAAAAAGCACCAAATCTCGCCAAAAGAACTGATGTTAGTCAGGATCATCTACATAACTACTATCGAGAAATGGTCCGCTATATTTACAATAATCGTGATAAATTTTCAGCATTATTGGCGCCAAACGGAGATCCTTCTTTCATAAATAAGCTAATTACTGCCGACAGGGAAATTTGGCAAAAAAATGATATTACCCAATATCTCCCCATCTCCGAGCACTATGCATCTGCTGCGATAACGGGGATGATCATTAGTTTAATTGTTGAATGGATAAAATCAGACTTTAAAGAATCCGCAGAGGAATTTATGGATATCTTGCAAAATACAGTCACACCATTATTTTCACAAGAAACTTTCTTTAAGGCGAAGTAACTCTGCTCACTAAAAAATAGGCGATAAATTGTCCCAAAAATGACAATTTATCGCCTAAATTTTTTGTTTTGAATTATTTATCCAACTCAGCAATCACTTCTTCATAACGCTCACGAATAAATCCTGCTGAAGCATCTAATTTCGCTTGCTCATCAGATGGTAAATCTAATGAAACATGATCAACAACGCCATCGCGACCAACAATCACTGGATATGAAACATAAACACCATATTCAGGTCGGTAATTTGATACCGGTAGCTCTTCATGGCTATCAGTCAAAATCGCCTTAGTTAAGCGACTAGCTGCACTCGCAACGCCATAACTAGTAAACTTTTTACCATGGTAAACGGTGTAACCACCAGCTTTGACCTCATCATTTAATTCTGATAATTGTAAATCATATGATGTGATTGGCTTATCTTTTACGGTAACTGTTGACCAAGCTGTAAACTGTGAATCCCCATGTTCACCAACATTGTAACCACGAACTGATTTAGGATGCACACCCAATGCCTTTCCCACGGCGCGATGCATACGGGCTGTATCCAAAAGTGTTCCTGTTCCAATTACTCGTTCCTTTGGGAAACCGGTGTAGTGTTGATACATAGTCGTAATCACATCAACTGGGTTTGTGATCACAGCTAAAATACCATGGAATCCAGATGAAACTAACTTCTTAGAAATATCTGCAATTTGTAGTTTGTTATATTGTAATTCAACAAAACGATCATCGGTGGTAATGGTCTCTTGCAATGAAATCTTACCAACTGATGAAACAACCACATCGGCATCTGCTAATGCTGACCAGTCATTAACCACATAGTTTGCATTATATTCCAAGTTTGCCATAGCATCTTCAAAGTCTAATGCTTCTGCGTTCGCCTTATCCTCGTTGATGTCGATAAATACAAATTCATCAACTGCACCCTGTGCTGTCAAACTGTGGGCAACTGCTGCCCCAACGTGTCCCAAACCAATAATTCCAACTTTACGTGTCATTGCGTTCCCCCATTATTTTTCACTTGCTTAATAATTTTCAAAAAATTCGCTGATTCGCTTCACTGCTTCATGAAGGCTATCCAATGATGCTGCATAACTAATACGAATGTAGCCTTCACCACCGACATTGAATACAGATCCTGGAATAACAGCTACTTTACCGCGTTTTGCCAAATCAACACTAAAAGCATAATCATCCTGATCATACGCTGCTGGTATCTTAGCAAAAACGTAGAATGCACCATTTGGTTGTGGCATTTCAAATCCCAATTTGCGCAAAGCTGGTACCAAGTAGTCCCGGCGTTCACGATAAGCTTCACGCATTGACTTAGAATCTAACTTTCCTTGTGCTGATCCTAACGCTTCTGCTGCCCCGGCCATCGCTGGATTTGATGCGGCAGTAACTGTAAATTGATGTAATACTGCAGCTGGTTGCACTAACTGCTTAGGACCAACAATAAATCCGATACGATAGCCAGTCATTGCGTGTGACTTTGATACCCCATTTAAAATAATCGCTTGTTCTGGCAAGAATTTGGCAATTGATGTATGTGGTGCATTGTAAGTTAATTCAGAATAAATTTCATCAGCAATCACAGTGATATTTGTTCCTCGTAATACATCAGCCAATGCAGCTAATTGTTCCGCAGTATAAGTGACCCCGGTTGGATTTGCTGGATAATTCAATAGAACTGTTGTTAACTTTTCGCCATACTCATCAATTGCTGATTGCAGTTGTTCAGGGGTTAGTAAAAATCCCGTGTCGGATGTATCGACATAAACCACTTCACCACCAGCCAATTCAATCGTTGGATCATACATCGAGAAATTAGGTGCTGGAAGTAATACCTTATCACCCTCATTAACAAAGGCTGTAAAGGTATCATAAATACCTTCAGTTGCTCCTAAGGTAACAATGATTTCAGAATCAATATCATATGATAACCCGTAACGATCTGCCATAAAATGCTGAATGGCTTTTCGCAACGCAACTGAACCTGCAGCAGGTGCGTAATGTGAGTCGTCTGCCTCAATACTAGCAATCGCTGCTTTTTTAACATGTTCTGGTACCGTAAAATCAGGTTCCCCTAACGTTAATTTCAGAATACCTTCAACACCACTAGTCTCATCATCAAATGCACGGATAGCATTTGGCTTCACTGCTGCAACACGTTTATTTACTCCCATATTTGTTCTCCTAATTTTTCTATATTTTACGACCTGGATTTAAAATTCCTACTGGATCGAATGCTTTCTTCACCTGCTTTTGCAAGGCTCTAACTTTTTCATCCAATTGTTTTGGTACCCAAGCATTTTTCAAGCTACCAATCCCATGTTCGGCACTAACGGTTCCATTGACCTGAATAACAAAGTCCAATAACTCATCAATAAACTTTTGTGTGCCTTCAGGTAAATCACCATCTCTATCTTCTAAGATAATATCGGGATGTAAGTTTCCATCCCCCGCATGACCTAATAACAATAATCGTTGTTGATATTTATCAGCTAATTCTTCAGCCTTATCTGCCACTTTCGCCAATTGTCCCAATGGCACCGCAATATCTTCAACGATCAGGCGACCATATTGGGCACCTGCTGCAAATATATCCTGGCGAATCTTAATAATTTCTGCCGTTCGACCGGCATCTTCAGTGACATCAATCTTGGTTGCACCATATTCATGCAGTAACTTATCAAGTTTCTCTAGCACACCAGCTACCGCAACATCAATCTGGAAAATCAGTAACGCCTGCTCACCATGGCTACCTAAATGACTATGTTCATACTCATCTAATGCTTCAATGGAAACACGGTTCAAAATCTCTAACATCGATGGATTAACACCACTTGCCTGTACCGCTTGTACCGCACGCATCAACTCGTGAATCGTTGGAAATGTTGCTAATCCGGTAATTGAATTCCCTGATGGTATCGGAATGATATGGACAATTGCCTCGACAATAATCCCAAGCGTTCCTTCTGAGCCAACTAGCAAATCAGTCAGGTCGTAGGAAGCATTATTCTTAAAAGTTTTCCCACCAAGCGTTACAAGTTCACCATTAGCTAAAACAACCTTTAATCCCAACACAGACTGCTTGGTTGTTCCGTACTTAACGGATGACATTCCCCCAGCATTAGTGGCAATATTGCCACCAACTGAACTGATACGCTTTGACCCTGGGTCTGGTGAAAAGAAATAGCCAACCTTACGCGTCTCCACATCCAAATCACCATTTAAGACACCAGGTTCGACAACAGCAACTTGATTTTCTGGTTCAATTGATAAAATGTGATTCATGCGTGATAAATTCAAAATCAAGCTACCTGACAAACCAGCAGCACTATTCACAATCGATGTTTTCGCGCCTTGAGGTACGACTGCAATGTGATTAGCTGCCGCAAATCGAACCGTCGCTTGGACATCTGCAATCGTTTCCGCAAACACGACAGCATCAGGTAGTACTTCAGTTGTAATTTCTTGCGTAAAGTTATTTGCTCCATATTTTTTTAAAGTTTGCTGATCTAACGCAATTTCACCATCTGGTAATTGCAAAGACGAAAAATTTGTCGTTGTCATATTGCTCCTTTAATATAAAAAAGTCCCGTCGCCCCTCTATGGGACGACGGGACGATAAAAATCGTGTTACCACCCGTATTTCAGACTGTATCACTACAACCTGCTTACCAAGTATGACAAACATACTTGTATGAGATATCGGTCATCACCGTAAATTACTTATAGTCAATACCACTCATAATTTCATCCACTCCTAGGCCAAATTCAACTGCTGAACCGGTTGCCTTCCACCATCTACAACTCGCTTTGCGTATCCATCACAGGCTACTCACCTAATCATCGTGTTCACTCATACAATAGTAATTCTGCAATAATGAAAAGTCAATAATAAAATTAAAAAAGTCTCATTTTACTCACATTTATAACAAAAAGGCTGGAACACAAGAAAATGTCCCAGCCTCTGTTTGCTAAAAATAAATTAATTATAAGCTTATAAATTTTATAGCTTATTTCTTTGTAAATTTCACGATGCCTTCCCAACGTGCCGTTTGTGGGAACATATCAATAGACTGAATATAATCCACCCGATAAATCTTTGCCAAATCAACTAAATCACGCGCAAGGGTCGAAGCATTACATGAAACATAGACAAATTTTTCTGGTTTTGTCTCTAAGATAGTTTGACGCAATGCACCGTCTAAACCAGTACGTGGTGGATCAACCACCATCGCATCGGCAACCCAGCCTTCGCGGGCCCATTGCGGAATCAACTCTTCAGCTGCCCCAACATAATAGGTTGCATTTGTTACTTGATTATCTACAACATTCTCATTAGCATCATCGATTGATTCTTCAATAGTATCCATACCACGGACCTCACCAGCATGGTCAGCTAATGAAATACCAATTGTACCAACACCTGAATAAGCATCAATTAATTTATCAGCTTGCGTTAAGTCCAAGGCTTTAATTGTTTCTTGATACAAACGCCGTGTTTGATGTGGATTCAATTGCAAAAATGCGCGTGGCGATAGCTTAAATGTTTTACCATTAATGTCTTCAGTAATATAATCGTCTCCCCAAATTTGACGAGTATCATCTCCCCAAATTAATGAAGACTGACCACGATTGATATTTTGATGAATCGATACGACCTCAGGTAACGCTTCATGAATGCGACGAATCAATTCATCAGCGTCAGGCAACGATCGTCCATTTGTGACAATTGTCAGCTGAACATCTCCTGTCGATTCAGAAACACGCGCAATCAATGTTTTGATAACACCTTTGTGTTTGCGCTCATTATAAATTGGTAACTGCATATCAGCCAAAATATCACGCACACCACGGACAACCTTTAACGTTGCTGGATGTTGTGTTGTAACAACGGGCAAATCGACTAATTTATGTGAATGACGCTTGTACATCCCAACAGCTAATTTACCATCCACCTCACGCACTGGGAATTGGGCTTTATTACGATAACCTTGTGGGTCATCCATCCCAATCGTTGGCAACAACTTATAGTGTGCATAACCAGCTGGCTTATACTTTTCTAGCGCTTGACGAATCACATCTTGTTTAAAGGCGAGTTGACCCGGATATGACAAATGCTCCAACTCAAAACCACCAACATCTTGATTATCAACTGGTGCCACACGTTGCTTTGACTTTTGCTTAAACTTATGAATAGTTGCTTCAATAAATTTTTCCGTTACATTCGTTACTTCAACTTCAACCACTTCACCTGGTAAAGCACCAGGAATAAAAGTAATCTTTCGCTTATAATAGCCAATTCCCTCACCGTTAATGCCTAAACGCTTGATAGTAATTAGCAATTGGTCACCAATTGAAACTTGTACTGGTGCATTATTGCGCTTTTTTGTTCCACGTGAAACATTGGCACTTTTATGAGATTTTTGGTGATTGTTATATTTTTTCGTTTGTTTATTTTCCATAATTCGTTCTACAATAGCTCTTTTCTTTATAGTTGATGATGTATTTCTTGAAAGTTTTGTTCAATATCAAATAACGCATTGGCATTATCTACTAAATTAGCTGCAAATTCCTCCACACGATCAACATCTGTCTTGTAGCGTAATTCATGTTCGAGGCTTGCCCACATATCCATACCAATCGTTCGAATTTGAATTTCAACGGGAACCTTTTCCACATCATTTGCTTTGAATACCGGCACTTTGACAACCAAATGTAAGCTTCGATAACCACTTTCTTTTGGGTTTTTAATATAATCCTTACGCCTAATTACTTCGATATCATCTTGTTGTGAAAGTAATTTTTCAACCGTGTAGATATCATCTATATAATTTGTAATGACCCGCAGTCCAGCAATATCAAAGATATTATTTTTAATCGAGTCTACCGACCGATCAAGACCCTTTTTTTGAATTTTGCCAATCAAACTTTGTGGGTCTTTCATCCGACCATCAATATGATGAATCGGATTATGATTATAATTAACTTCGAATTCTGCATCTAAATTTTCTAATTTCGTTGAAATTTCATGTTGCGCAGATTCATAAATTTGATACATTTGCGCTAACGCTGTTAATTGATCAGCCACCCAATCAAGACCAGCTTCCCCACCAATCATTTGGCGTATTTTTTTAACACTCAATGTATTTCTTTTTGTATTCATAGTAATGTGTTCCTTATCTAGACTATCATAATTTTTTCCGATATAACCACCGTAATTCATTATACTTAAACTTGTCCTATTTTTCGCAACACTTGCTCAGAAAATATAGCATCTACGTTGAAAATATTGCCGCTCATAATTAACGATTTTTAAACAAAACAGGCTGAAACATTTTGTCCTAGCCTGTTTTACCATCAATACTTTATTTTATTATTTCGTTGGCGTCGCTGATACTTTAATATCGCCATTAATGATTTTATCTTTGGCCGCATCGACTGATTGTTTCTCATCATCATTTAAATTCTTTGTGACGACACCAACGCCACCTTCTTTCAGACCATAGTACACAGTCTTACCGCCTGGGAATTTATCATGTTGGGCATCTTTAGCAATCAATTGCACACCACGTCCAATACCAGTCAATGAAGATGTTAGGGTCAGATTATCCTTTTTACCATCTTTAGTCTTATAGTCACCCATATTCGTTTGATCAAGATCAACACCTATAACCCAGACCTTGTCCTTTGAACCTGACACTACAGTAGCACTCTGATCTTTAGCTGCTTGGAAAACACCATTACCAACGCCACCAGCTGCTTGGAAGATAATATGTTCACCTTGTGCAATTTTGGCCTTAGCTATTGTTTGTCCTTTTGCTGGATCAGAAAATGTCCCCGCATAGGTTGCATCCACCTTAATACTTGGATCAACAGATTTCACACCAGCTTGGTAACCAGCTAAAAATGATTCAATCACTGAATTACGCATGCCGCCAATAAAACCGACTGTTTTATCACCAACTGCTTGCGCCTTCTTTGCAGCAGCTACACCAACCAAATAAGATGACTGTTCAGAATGAAATTTAACCGAAGCAACATTCTTATACTTTTTATCAGCCTGTTCATCAACCAACACGAACTTTGTTTTCGGTTGTTTCTCGGCAACTGTTTCAATCGAGTCTTTAAATGTGTTGCCGATTGCCGCCACCAAATCATATTTAGCTGTTGCCGCTTGCGTTAATTGCGTATCATAGTCAGCAACTGACTTGGGTTGAAAATAATTATAACCATCTTTACCCTTGGTCAAATTATTTTGCTTACCCCATTTTTGCAAGCCTTCCCAAGCACTTTGATTGAACCCTTTATCATTGACGCCATTTGTATCAGAAACCATCGCTGCGGTGAACTGATTTTTACCCTGTGCTTGACCACCATTCATCGATGCTAAACCAATACCAGCGATGGCAACTACCACCACACCACCAGCAATCATCAATCGACGTGAAACCATTTTGAAATACCTCCAAGTATTAAGCCCTCAACCCAACCACTCATTTAAGAGTCCTTTAAGAATATATAATTTTAACTACTATAGCGGTCTAAAAGATGGATTGCAAGCTAATTTTTTACATAAATATAAAATACAAATAAACGTTTTACTAAATGAAAAATAGATTAAAAAATATTCATTTCATTGAACACATTATTAGAAAATTTACATGAAAGGCTTTTGTTCAATAACGAACATTAGCATAAACCATCATTGAAATTTGTCACAAATTACGTATAATAGAATTATCAATTTAAATGGGGGATATCATGGCCAACACAGATACACACGATAGTATTCTTGTTTTGGACTTTGGTTCTCAATATAACCAACTGATCTCACGACGTATTCGTGAATTGGGGGTATATTCTGAATTAAAGCCACACTCTATTACCGCAGCTGAAATTAAAGAACTAAAACCCAAAGGCCTAATTTTCTCGGGTGGTCCTAATTCCGTTTATGCTGACGGTGCATTTTCTATCGATCCAGAAATTTTCAATCTTAACATCCCTATTTTAGGTGTTTGCTATGGTATGCAACTAATGGCACACATGTTGCCTGGTGGTAAAGTGCAACCCGCAAGTGGCACATCCGAATATGGCGAAACCGTTTTGAAGGTTACTGACGAGCACTCAACACTATTTGCCGAAACACCAGCAGAACAAACTGTTTTGATGTCACACGGTGATTCTGTTAGCGCAGTACCCGATGGTTTCACTGCCGTCGCCACTTCTGATAGCACACCAATTGCTGCGATGGAAAACCCTGAACGCCAACTATACGGTGTTCAATTCCACGCGGAAGTTCGCCACACCGTTTATGGTATGAAGATTCTGGAAAACTTTATCGATCATGCTGTTCACGCAAATCGTGACTGGTCAATGGATGACTTCATTGACGAGCAAATTGCTAAAATTCGCGAAACAGTCGGTGACAAACGCGTCCTACTAGGTCTTTCAGGTGGTGTTGACTCATCTGTCGTTGGTGTTTTGCTACACAAAGCCATCGGTAATCAATTAACATCAATTTTCGTAGACCATGGTTTACTACGTAAGAATGAAGCCGATGAAGTGATGGACGCCCTTGGTGGCAAGTTTGGTCTAAACATCATCAAAGTTGACGCGCAAGAACGTTTCTTGAATAAGCTAGCTGGTGTTACTGACCCTGAACAAAAGCGCAAAATCATTGGTAACGAATTTATTCGTGTCTTTGACGAAGAAGCTGTTAAGTTAGATGGTATCGACTTCTTGGCACAAGGTACGTTATATACTGACGTTATTGAGTCTGGTACTGATACAGCACAAACGATCAAATCTCATCACAATGTTGGTGGACTACCAGAAGACATTCAATTCCAATTGATCGAGCCTTTGAACAAATTGTTTAAAGATGAAGTTCGTCTACTTGGTGAAAAGCTTGGTATGCCACATGAACTTGTTTGGCGTCAACCATTCCCTGGACCAGGCCTTGGAATCCGTGTACTTGGTGAAGTCACAGAGGATAAGCTAGAAATCGTCCGTGAATCTGATGCCATCTTACGTGATGAAATCGCTAAGCAAGGTTTGGACAGCGAAGTTTGGCAATACTTCACTGTTTTGCCAGGTGTTCGTTCAGTTGGTGTCATGGGTGACGGTCGTACTTATGACCACACGATTGCTATTCGTGCTATCACTTCAGTTGATGGTATGACAGCTGACTTTGCTAAGTTGCCATGGGACGTATTGGAAGAAATTTCTCGTCGCATTGTCAATGAAACAGACCACGTTAACCGCGTAGTCTATGATATTACAGCTAAGCCACCTGCAACTGTTGAGTGGGAATAAATCCTACTCGCTAATAAATTAAAATAAAAAGCGACAGGATACTGAAATTATCAGTGTCCTGTCGCTTTTTTATTCTCTAATTTGTCCTTGCCCTAAAATAATATACTTCGTTGTCGTTAATTCTTTCAAGCCCATTGGTCCACGTGCATGTAGCTTTTGTGTTGAAATACCAATCTCGGCACCAAAGCCAAATTCAAAACCATCCGTGAAACGGGTTGATGCATTCACATAAACACATGCTGCATCAACTTGCTGCGTAAATTGTTGACTATGTTCATAGTCAGTCGTGATAATCGCTTCCGAATGCTTGGTATTATGCTGATTAATATGACTGATCGCTTCATCTAATCCATCAACTACCTTAATTGCAATAATAAAATCATTATATTCAGTATCCCAATCTTCTGGCTGAGCTGGTCGTACCTGATTACCCAGAATTTGACAAGCTTGTTCATCACCACGAATTTCTACATGACTGCTAGCCAACGCCTGCGCAATTTGTGGTAAGAAATCAGGCGCAATTGCCGCATTAACAAGTAGCTTTTCAGTTGCATTGCAAACCGAGGGTCGTTGTGTTTTAGCATTAATGACAATATCAGTCGCCATCTGTAAATCAGCCGTTTCGTCCACATAAATATGGCAATTACCAGCGCCCGTTTCAATAACCGGTACCGTTGCATGTGCCACAACTGTCTGAATTAAACGAGCTGATCCACGTGGAATCAACACATCAATATACTCATTCAGGCGCATAAATTGTTGCGCTAGTTCATGTGATGTCTCAGCCACGACTTGAACAATATCCTTTGGTAAATTAAATGTGCCCAAAACCTCACGCAGAATCACAGCTATTTTAATATTAGTTTGCAATGCTTCCTTGCCACCACGTAAGATAACAGCATTACCTGATTTAAAGCAAAGCACCGCCGAATCAACAGTCACGTTTGGTCGTGCTTCATAAATAATGCCAACCACACCAAGTGGCACGCGTTTTTGGCTAATTTCTAAACCCGAGTCAGTTGTCCATCCCTGCTCAATGCTTCCCAATGGATCAGATAAATTGGCTACTTTCCGCACACCATCCGCAATACCTGCCAAACGATCTGCAGTCAATGTTAAGCGGTCAATAAATTTATCTTCTAAGCCGGTCGTATCTGCTAAATCCGCTTGGTTAGCTGCTAAAATTTCCGGTGTTCTTTCCTCCAAAGCATCGGCCATTGCGCGCAGCACCTGGTTTTTAGTAGGCGTGGGTACTTGCGCCAGTGTTTGGGCGGCTATTTGGGCTTGTTGTCCAATTTTATTCAACAATTCTGTCATTATCCATTCCCTCACTCATATCTTTTGGCATAAAAAGTGTACCAATCTCCTCGCCGTTCATAATATTAAAAATAATCGACGGGTTGGCACCATTTGCCAAAACCATCATCTGATGATGTGATAAAATTTCGGCTGCTGCTTTTAACTTTGTCGTCATACCACCCGTACCAAATTCCGTGCCTGCGCCACCAGCTCTTTTCAATGAATCATCAGTTACCTCATGCAATTCCCTAATCAATTTTGCTTCGGTATCTTGATGCGGATTACCAGTATAAAAGCCATCAATATCTGACAACATAATCAGCAGATCCGCATGCGAACGTACCGCAACAATTGCGGATAATTGATCATTATCACCAAAAGTCGTACGATGATCCAATTCATCAACCGCCACCGTATCATTTTCATTAACTATCGGAATAATTCCCCAGTCTAATAGTTGCTCCATTGCATTATGAACATATGCTCTACTCTGTGGGTAGTCTAAGACGTCGTGTGTTAATAACACTTGACTAATTTGTTGACCATAAGCTGCAAATCGTTGTTGATACACCGTCATCAACTCACTTTGCCCAATTGAAGCCAAAGCTTGTTGCTTTTGAATTTGTTCCGGTCGTTTAGTCAATCCTACGCGTCCCATTCCGGCACCAATTGCACCTGAACTGACGAGAATAACCTGTTTACCTTCATTAACTAGTCCCGTTAAGGTATAACTTAACTGATCAATCGCCTGCAAATTCAATTTACCATTCGCGTTCATTAAAGAGCTCGTGCCTATTTTCACAACCACTCGTGAAACATTATCCATATGGCGGTTTGACTTCATGTAAATCACCTTCATTTTCATCAGATTATCATAATTCTACAATAATAAATGAGAATAACATAGAAATTTTTTAATAATTGAAATTACGGCAAACCAAGCGTCACCGAATGATTAAACCCAAAACGAATATAGACAAATAAATAACGCGTCACATTAGCTAACATAATTGGTCTAGTTACTATTTCTTTACGTTATAATAATTTTAAATTTGAGGACGAAAGGATGACTGGTACATGAACTTAGAATCGCTGATAACAGACTATCCACAAATTCAAGATTTGATCACCGCAAAGCCGACTTTTTGGCGTAACCCCGACTATAATCAGACAGCTGATTTGCCGTTTTCAAAAGCCGACATTCTTGAGCTGCCGCCCGTTTAGAACGTTTTGCCCCCTACTTAGCCAAGGTTTTCCCGGAAACAGCTGCCACAAATGGTATCATTGAATCACCCTTAATACCATTAAAGGACATGCATGAATCCTGGGAACATCAAACACAGCAAAAACTGGCTGGTCGTTTGTTTTTAAAAGCTGATAATCAATTACCCATTTCAGGTTCAATTAAATCTCGTGGCGGCATTTATGAAGTCCTGAAATTCGCTGAAGAAATCGCAATTTCTAATGGCAGGTTAACTAACATGGATAATTATGCCATGTTAGCTTCTACCGAATTTCGCCAATTATTTTCTAAATACGGTGTCATTGTTGCTTCAACTGGCAATTTGGCATTAAGCGTCGGTATCATGGCAGCCACATTTGGTTTTAAAACCACCGTTTATATGTCGCATGATGCTCGTCAGTGGAAAAAAGATAAACTACGTGAGAACGGCGTAACGGTTAAAGAATTCAACACAAACTTTTCAGCAATCATTCCAAAGGCTCGTACTGATGCTGCCTTAGACCCTAATATTCACTTTGTTGATGATGAAGGATCTAACGATTTATTTTTAGGTTATGCCGTTGCAGCTGTACGTTTACAGAAGCAACTAAAGGAACACCAGATAAAAGTTGACCAAGAGCATCCGATTATCGTATATTTACCCGCCGGTGTTGGTGGCAGTCCTGGCGGTGTGACTTTCGGACTAAAGACCATCCTAGGACCGCATGTTCACGCAATTTTCTGCGAACCAACCCACGTACCTTCTGTGACACTTGGGATGATGACAAAACTCAATAATCACATCTCGGTTTATGATATTGGTCTGGACGGTCTAACTGCGGCTGACGGTCTAGCAGTTGGTCGTCCGTCACGGTTAGCCGGCAAGGTCGTGCGCACGTTACTATTTGGCAGTGTCACTTTCCCTGATGAAGACATTTACCGATACGTCGCCCAACTACAGGATACGCAACATATTACAGTTGAGCCTTCTGCTGCAGCTGGCTTTACTGGTATAGCACCGACAATCAACAATATGCCTACCTTTAATTCTCCAAACGCAACTCATATCGTTTGGGCAACTGGTGGCAGTATGATGCCCCAAAGCGAACGTGAAGCTAATTATGCTAAAGGTAAACAATTGCTCGACTCTGTTTTCCCTCATGCTTAAAAGTAAAGATCCCAGATAATTACTGGCTCACAGGCTATAATTATCTGGGATCTTCGATTATAAAATCTCTATATTCTTCTTTTTAAGTTTTAAAAGGATCCAGGCGAAATATACTTGCAGGTTATGCCTCAGCCTTAATACGGATCATATTCCAAGAAAGTGGTTCTAATTGTGCGTTAACTTGATTGCCAACAACATTCACATCTTTCAAATCTTGTAGATCCATAGATTGATCTTCATTCGTTTGATGAATATCGTACCCAGCAAATTGTGTTGCTGCAACAACTTCACCCAATTTTGCACTATCTATATCCAAAGTGAATGCCGTTTGCTCATTAGCCTTATTAACAATGAAAACAACCACTTCTGCTGTCTCTGGATTATAAACAGCAATCGAATCCACATAAGGTACCTCATATTCCTTTGCTTGATATGTTGGTACCGTCTGTTTTGGTGTGAGGGCAATTCCTTGACCATAATTTGATACTTGCATAAATGGGTAGAAAATTGTTTGATACCAAACAGATGGCGAACCTTCTGTATTCGTCATAATTGGCGCAATCACATTCACCAACTGGGCCAAGCAACCAATCTTAACCCGATCAGCATGCTTTAATAACGTAATCGCTAAGCTTCCCACCAGTAGCGCATCTTCAAAATCATAATGATCTTCCAACAAATGCGGTGCTTGTGTCCATGGTTCTTGCTCATCATCTACTCCTACTGAGTGATACCATACATTCCACTCATCAAAAGCTAAGTTAATTTGCTTATGACTATGCTTCCGTGCTTTCACAGCATCACTAATTGCAATAACTTCTGAAATAAAATTATCAAAATCAACTGATTTACCTAGGAACTCTGACAAGTTATCTTCATAATTATCATAATATTGATGCAAAGATAAATAATCAACATCATCATACGCATTATCTAAAACTGTTTCTTCCCAACTACCATAAGTTTCGTTTTGATGATTTGAGCTACCACAAGCAACTAACTCAACACTCGGATCAACCAAACGCATGGCTTTGGCAGTTTCATGCACCAAACGACCATACTCATGTGCCGTTTGATGACCGATTTGCCAGTCACCATCCATCTCGTTACCAACTGACCAAACTTTAATATTAAATGGCTCTTCAGCTCCATTTTTACGCCGTAAATCACTCCAATACGTCCCTTTTGGAAAGTTACAGTACTCCACTAAATTTCGTGCTTCATCAATTCCTCGTGTACCAAGATTTACCGCCATATCAGGAGCAGCATTAACCTTTTTACACCATTTAATAAATTCATGCAGACCAAATTGATTAGTTTCCAAACTACGCCAGGCTAAATCAAGGCGCACTGGCCGTTCATCTTTAGGCCCAATACCATCTTGCCAATTATAACCTGACACAAAATTTCCACCTGGATAACGAATAAGTGGTACCTTAAGCTTCTTCACTGCCTCAATAACGTCTTTTCGAAAGCCATCTTCATCAGCCGTTTCATGCTCAGGTTGATAAATACCTTCATACACACTGCGCCCAAGGTGTTTCGTAAAAGAACCCCACAATCTAGGATCAATTTCTGAAATTTGATTCGTTAGATCAACAGATAACGTTGCTTTCATATTTCCCCCTCTAAATAATTATTGAAAAACAAATATTTATAGCATTCTCTCATGTCTTACGTCATTCTTCGGCAACATCTGTTTCAACATCATCAGAATGCTTAACCGTACTCAATTTCTGCCCTTTTTCAAGGAACGTGGCGGCAATCAATGTAATCACAAACACGATACCACCTAAAATAAGGTACGTATGTTGATACCCAATTGAGTCATACATTGATCCAGCGGCAGAAGAGAAAATGAACACAGAGATTTGCTTAGCAAAATTTGATGCCAAGGCATAAATAGTTGCATACAAACGGATATCAAACGCTTCAGCAATGTACTTCATAATCGACACAAGCAATAGCGGCATTTCAAGTCCAGCCAACAAGCGGAAGAATATAATCCAAATCCATGAAGGTGATAATGCTGACCCAACGATTCGTAGACAAGTTAAGAATCCATAAATAATTAATCCATTACGGGCACCGATTTTGTTAATAATATAAGGCATTGGAATCATCAAAGCCAATTCTAATGCGGTTTGTGCAGAAGTCATGTACGAGTAAACCATGGTACCTTGTGCATCTGTTTCAAAAAAAGTTTTGAAGAAAACAATAAATTGTTGGTCAAAAACATCAAATAAGGCAGACGCACCCATATAGAATAGAGCTAAAATCCAGAAGTTACGCAATTTAAAGATTGAGAAGATATCTTTTTTGGTCATCTTTTCATCTTTATTATCACCCATGACTGCTGCAGCATTTTCAAAATTTATCTTAGTTGAAAATACCGATAGTAATGTCAAAAATACAGCGGCTACTGATGTCGCCCACCAAATTGAATTTGGTTCCCACAAGATCAAGCGACCAGCCACAACTGCAGCGACGACACCGGCAACCGATCCACCCATGCGGGCATGACCATATTCAAATTTATTTGCTATTGAGGCACGTTCAACATATTGCTCAATAACTGAAACACCACCATTTAAAACAAAGGCCAAGAAGACACCTGTAATCACAGATACTAGAATTGGACTAATGTTGAAAAGCGGCATAAACAACCATTGGAAATACGGCCCAGTTAAAATTGCCGCAATCGAAATCGTTAACAATAAGTTCTTTCTAAAGACTAACTTATCAGAAACAACACCAAAGATAGGTTGGAATATCAATGACATACCTGCCATCAATGAAAAAATAATTCCGGCTTGAGCACCAGTTACGTTAGCAACTTTCTCTAGCCATAATGTTAGGAATCCATAGGTTATTGCCCAAATAAAGAAATAACTAAATTCTGAAAGCGCAAATCCCCAAAAATGGCGACTTTCTTTTACCATGTTGCTCATGTTATTACTCCCCTCTGTATTTTCTAATCAAATGAAAACGGTACTGGCTTACCAAATTCTGGAAAACCATCACTATTCCAGGTGAACGGCTGAACCATCGTATGACGATTAGGATCGTATAGTGGATCACCCTTGATATCTAAGTAATTTCGTACGTGATAAACTAATAGATCCGTTTCACCATCTTCTGCAACGGTAAAGGAGTTATGTCCTGGACCGTATAGGCCATTGTCCATATCTGATTGGAAAATAGCATGGTCAAGTTTGTGCCATTTATCTGCATCCAATACATCTTCACTATCGTCTATCCATAGCATTCCCATGGCATAATTTTCATCAGTAGCCGATCCAGAAAAAGTAATAAAAATTTTCCCGTTTCGTTTCAAGACAGCTGGTCCTTCATTCACTGAAAAGATTTTTGTTTCCCAATCAAATTCCGGTTTCGAAAGCATGACTGGTTGCGTTTTAAGCGTCCATGGATTGCTCATTTCAGCAATATATAGATTAGAATTCCCCTTAATTTCTTTATCTTTTTGTGCCCAAACATAATAGAGCTTGTCATTATGCGTAAAGGTCGTCGCATCTAAACTAAAAGTGTCCTTATCAGTCACAATTTGTCCTTTTTCATGCCAAACCTCTTCACCTACCATTGGGTCGTCGTTATCACATGCGATGCAATACATACGATGGGTAAACATACCTAATTCATCGAACTCAGTTGTATCTGTCGCAGCGAAGTAGATATACCATTTGTTATTGATATAATGTATTTCTGGCGCCCAAATCAATTCACTCATTTCACCTTGATCATGTTTACGCCAAACAGTCCTTGGCATCGCATGTGCTAATCCATTAATTGTTTTGGCACGGCGAATTTCGATTAAATTATAAGCAGGGACAGATGCAGTAAAATAGTAATACCCGTCTGTGTGTTTATAAATATATGGATCAGCCCGTTGAATAATTAGCGGGTTGATATAATTATTAGCCATTTTCTGTACCACCTTTTTAGTATGTGATTTATTTCTCAACACGTTTATTTTAAATCACGTTGCAAGCGCTTTCAATACATTTTTGTTAATCTTTTCTACTAATTTTATGATATAAACAACATTTTTATTATTGAAAGAACCCTTAAAAAGTCTTTTCATTCACTCAAAAGAAACATTTATGTTATTGTTTAATAAACAAACAATATTTTTGTTATTTTAGGAGTTCGCATATGCAATTAGATATTTCTGAAAATTCATTACCCGTTTATAAAGCACTCGCAAATCCCATGCGCTTGAAAATTATTCAAATTTTATCTCACGAGAAACTCAATGTGCGCGATATCGCTGATCATCTTGGCATTAGTACAACAATTACGCTCAAACATCTGCAAACCTTAGCAGATGCTGGTATTATTGCTTTTGCAAAAGACGGACATAATAAACTTTCTATGTTAAAAGTGGACAATATATCGGTCAGATTTCCTGAGCGCATTTATCCATCCTTCGATGTTCACGAAACAAACATCCCCGTTGGACAATACACAGACTTTTCCGTAGAACCATCTTGCGGGTTAGCAGGACAAGATGACTACATTGGTAAAGTAGATAATCCCGCCTATTTTATGGATCCACAACGAATTTACGCTGGTATGATTTGGTTTTCTAATGGCTTTGTTGAATACCAATCGCCCAATTTTTTAGAAAAAAATGAACATCTTGAAATGTTGGACATGTCTATCGAACTAGGTTCTGAGTTCCCATTTTCAAATAATGTCTGGCCATCAGACATTACGTTCTACATCAATGACGTTGAAGTTGGTACTTGGACAAGCCCTGGTGATTTTTCCGATATCCGTGGCAAGTACACCCCTGATTGGGTGCCAGATAACGTAAATCAATATGGTATACAGAAAATTTTGCGTATCACAGACCATGGCACATACTTAGATGGTCAACCATTTACCTCTATATCCTTGTCTGATCTTGATATTTCTCGACAAACATTTAAAATTCGTTTTGCCATTAAAACGGATTCTGAAAACCAAGGTGGCTGTACCTTATTTGGTAAGGGATTCGGCAATTATAATCAGGACATTAATTTAAAACTTTTCTATAGTTAACACAAAACAAATAAGGGAGTTGGGACAAAATAACTGTCCCAGCTCCCTTTCAGTTTCAAAATTTTCTCACTATAAGGTAACCCTTAATTTGGTATGTTATTATGTAACATGGCTTATAAAACATCACCTAAAGACCATTAGAAAGGAGTCCGCATTGAAATTCTTAAAAAGTATTTTTTTAATCATTGCCGCCGTCCTTGTCTATAATTGGGCAACAACCCCCACAGTTAGCCAACAAATCAATAATCAACTCACCACGCTGACCGTTGACCTAAAAAACTGGTCAGAAAAAATTCCCTTTTTGGTCGACAGTAAGACTGAAACCCACTCAGATACACAAAGCTCTGAAACAAGGTCAGAATCTGGTTTAGAATCAATCGTTGTTGATAAAGAATTATCGAATACATACAGATATTATTTTGATGATGATGTCCCAGAAGCAACTCGCCAAATCTTTTTACAGGCCATTGATGTCTACAATCAAACGGGTATTGTGAAACTAACTGCTGAAGAACAGGATGATTCAAAAAATACTTTGCGTCTCGGTATCTACAATAAAACCGTCAGTGACGAAAATAATATGCAAGAACTAGGTGTTGGTGGACCAAAAATATATTCACAATATGGCTTAGTTAGCTCTGATTATAATCACGGTAAGGCAACGCTTAACACCGCCTACCCGGCTAGACTATCTGCCGCAATTCATGAGATTGGCCATGCACTTGGACTAGATCATACACAAAATAAAGATTCAGTGATGTATCCAGTTGATCAAGGTAAAACAACCCTATCTACACAAGATTTGGATAATCTGAAAAAGGTTTATCAATAAATTCAACTCGAAACTTACAAGATTATTTGATGTTCCACATGAAACATACACAAAAAAGGTGGTTAAGACAAAATAAATGTCTTAACCACTTTTTTTATGCTAAAAATGCATTAATTATCAGTCTGTAAATTTTAATCCTAATACCTTCAACCACCTGCAACGTGAATGGTTTCCCCAGTCACATATATCGCATCCCCGGAAGCTAAATACACATAGGCACCTGCTACTTCCGCTGGCTGACCAGGTCGACCTATTGCGGTATTTTTACCAAGTTCTGGAATCTTTTCTTGTGGCTGACCACCCGCAATCTGGAAAGGTGTCCAAATTGGTCCAGGTGCGACACAATTTACACGGATATTTCTAGGTGCCAACTGTTTGGCTAAACTTTCCGTGATATTACGAATAGCCGCTTTTGTGCTTGCGTAATCAACTAAGTATGGCAGAGGTTTCTTTGCTTGTACCGAGCTTGTTGTAATAATGCTACCCGCTTTATTCAAATGCGGTAAGGCTGCTTTAATCAACCACACCAAACTAAATACGTTAGTCGTATAAGTATCAACTAATTGATCTGTCGATAAATCTTCAATATCGAATACAGCATGCTGCTTGCCTGCAACCAATACTAAGATATCAAAATCGCCAAAAAATGATATTGCCTGTGCAACTAATTCCTGGCTAAAGGTTTCCTCTCTGAGATCACCTGGTACAAGGGCAATACGTCTGCCCAAATTGATCACAATATTTTTAACATCTTGCGCATCTTCCTCTTCTGCTGGCAAATAATTCAACACCACATCTGCCCCTTCATGTGCGTATGCAATTGCCACTGCCCGGCCAATTCCAGAATCACCGCCTGTAATCAATGCTTTTTTATTTTTCAACCGGTCATGCCCAATATAACTCGTACTACCATCATCAGGGACGGGTGTCATCTTTTTTTGAAGCCCTGGTTCAGGCTGTTCTTGTTTTGGCAATTCGTTTTGTGCAACATCAGTTTCATTCACGTTCTTTGTCATCGGCAAACCTCCTTGACAAATATTCTGAAGAACAAGCACTAATAATTACGTGTACCTTATCATTTCCAGTATCAAACAGCAAAATTCTAGATTGATCATGTGTCAAAAAGAGAGCGAGACAAAAGCCGCTTTGAAGCCAGTGTAACGTTATTTGCGTCATTTTTGGCCGAAGCAAAACGACGGACAGAATGTCACAAATCGCGTTACATTGAGGCTTTAGACTTTTGGAACACGTTTATGCTATAAAATTTATAGCCTTATAATTAATGCATTTTTAGCACAAAGAGGTTGGGACCGTTGTTTTGTCCCAACCTCTTCATTAAAAACATCTTTTATTAATCAATCGATGTCCCTCGTGTCTCTTTACCCATAGTCAAAATAACAACTATCGCAATGACTAAAGCAACAGTGAAAACACTAAATATATGTGCAAATGTAAAATGCAAACTCAAAAAGAAACCAATTGAAAGCGGTCCTAATATACCACCTAAACGACCAAAGCCTTGCGTAGCACCATTAGCCGTTGCTCTAATTGACGTTGGATATAATTCAGGCGAATAGGCATACATCGCTCCCCAAGCGCCCAGATTAAAGAAGGATAACAACATCCCCGATATCATAATCATAGTCAAACTATCAGAAAAACCAAATACCATGGCAAAGATTGCTGTCCCTGCTAAAAATAGTGCGATGACTGGCTTTCGTCCCCATTTCTCAACAAGCCAAGCTGACGTAAAATAACCTGGCAATTGGGCTAATGTCATAATAACAACATAACCGAAACTATTAACCATGCTAAAACCTTTGCCAACTAATACGCTTGGTAACCACAAGAAAATACCGTAATACGAAAACATAATCATAAACCAAGCAATCCAAAGCATAATCGTTTGCTGACGATGATCTTTATGAAATAATTGGGCTAATTTCTTACCAATTGATTCCTTGGGTTTTGGTGACGTGTGAATGTTTTGTCTATCACCTGGTAAATGTCGACGTAGTACTAATACATAAAATGCTGTTAGTGCCGAAACAACCAACGTTATGCGCCAACCAAATTTGGGCATAATAAAGTAAGCTAACAAACTAGCAATTAACCAACCGACAGCCCAGAAACTTTCTAATAAGACAATAATTCGGCCGCGCCGCTCTTTAGGCACTCTTTCTGACACTAGCGTAGAAGCAACTGGTAATTCACCACCCAAGCCAACACCGACAAAGAAACGTAAAATAATAAAACTAACAAATCCGACAGTCAAAGCGGATAATCCTGTCGCAATTGAAAAAATCAACAAAGTCACGATCAACATTAACTTGCGACCCTTTTGATCTGCCAAAGCACCAAATGTGAACGCACCAACCGCAAGACCAATCGAATTAACCGACCCAATCCAGCCTACTTGCACTGAAGAGAGTGCCCATTCCTGTTGAATAGCCACCAAAATAAATGACAATAACCCCACATCCATGGCATCAAATAGCCATGCTAAACCCGTAACAGTCAACAGTTTCCGTATACTACTCATGACGTACTAAAATACTGACTGGTAAATAACCAGCCTACTCCTATCTAGGTGTCTTGACGCCCTTTTGATGTTTAAATCATAGCAACACGGGGGTGTCTTGTCAACCTAGCTAATTTTCATACAAAATATTTAATTGTCTTAATGCTGTTTTGGCTTGTTCTAAATCTGCCACATCTTCATACTCTATTTGATGCATATGCAAACCATTGGTCAATGTTGATAATGCTTCCCCATCGGTCTGTTCTAAATGATAGATAAATTGCTTCACATCAGCAGTGTTTTGAATAGCTAATTCACCTTTTAGGAGCCCATAAACTGGGTGATCTACTTGTACATCTGCCACAGTAACACCTGCATTCACCAAAGCCATTAACTCATCGGCGATTTGTACTGCGGTGTGCTGAACAACTAAAATCGTATGCTGCTGTAGTTTCATTTGATAACGATAACCTTGTGGCGTTGCAATTATTTGCTCACCCCTTGCCCGTAGCAAGGCAATGTCACCCACAATAGTCTGACGTGATACTTTAAATTGTTTCGCAAATTTATTGGCACTAATGACTGTATCTGGATTGCTTAATGCTGCTTTAATGGCTTCTTGTCGTTGAATACCGGTCATGTATTTACCCCTTTAATTCTTAATCTCTTACGTATAAATATAACCCGGATGGTATATTATGCAAATATTTTCCCCATACTTTAACCTAAAGGCCTTCATTTTTTAAATTCCTCAAACGATAGCTAACGAAAAATGATAAAATAATGAAAAAACATTAATGAAATTTTGGAGGATATGATATTGGTAGTGGTCAATGGTTATGAATTGAGTGAACGAGAACAACATTTAAATGTTGTTAACTTACCATCACTAGAAAATTTAGCAAAAGAAATTTTGCCAAAAGCTGGTTTTGATTTTATTAGGGGTGGTTCAGAAGATGAATGGACACTACGAGAAAATACCATTGCTTTCAACCATACTCAGATTTTACCGCATGTATTATCAAACATTGGTAACCCAGAAACCAAAACAAGTATCTTTGGTCTACCATTGGATACACCAATTGTCATGGCACCCGCAGCAGCGCAAGGTGTGGCACATGCCCGTGGTGAAGTTGCTACTGCTGAAGGTATGGCGGCAACTGGATCACTAATGACCCAAAGCACTTACTCTTCAAAACTTATTGCCGAAGCGGCTGAAGCTGGGCATGATGCACCACAATTTTTCTAATTATATCTTAGCCAAGACGACGGTCTTAACAAATTCCTACTTGATAAAGCGGCGGCGGCCGGGATTAAAGCCATCGTCATTACAACTGATCTAACGGCTGCCGGATACCGTGAATCAGATGTCGTTAATGATTTCCACTTTCCAGTACCAATGGCTAACTTAGAAGACTTCCGTGTCGGTTCTGGACAATCTGATGTTGGTGTCGGCCATGGGAAAGACGTGTTTGATAACGAAGCGCATCAAATTGGTATTGCTGATATTAAACGTGTCATCGATTACACTGATTTACCAGTTATTATCAAAGGAATCCAAACACCTGAAGATGCTTTATTAGCAATTAGTGCTGGTGCGCAGGGAATTTGGGTTTCTAATCATGGTGGTCGTCAATTAAATGGTGGTCCCGCATCAATTGACGTTCTACAGGGCATTGCCACTGCTGTTAACCACCAAGTACCAATTATTTTTGACAGCGGTGTGCGCCGCGGATCACATGTCTTTAAGGCACTCGCATCCGGTGCTGATTTAGTTGCCTTAGCGCGACCAATTATTTACGGGCTCGCCTTAGGTGGTGCCCAAGGTGTCACTGATGTGGTCAATCATTTGAATCACGAATTAAAAATCACAATGCAATTGGCCGGTACCAAGACGATTGCCGATGTGCAACAGACATCATTAGTTAAATAGCTGAAAAATGCCCCTAGGAATACCAAAAATTTCCTAAGGGCATTTTTATTTTGTCTATTTAACTAGTTTTAAGTCAGTATATTGAATAAATTCGTTTTTATTCTCATCAACCGAATGCTCATCAATAACATAATTAAATTCGGTTAACATTCTTTCAACATCATTTGGGTCTTTGACGAAAATGTCTATCTGAGGACCAATATCTGCTGTTTTGAAGTAGCCATCCGCCGACTTTTCAAAAAAAATTTTCCCTTTTAGTGGCAGTACAGTCATCATAGTTGCAATTGAAATACGCGGTGTTAGTGTCATGACAATAATCCTTTCAAAGGGAGCAATTCTGTTTCCTTTTAAATTTTATATTTATTAACTGTTTAACCTAATTATAGCAGAATTTCACTAACTTTTTAAGCGCTTTCATCGTTGCTATTGCTAGCATTTAAGTATTTTTTTACATGCCCAATAAAATAAACGATTAATCCTGGCAATACACCTTTGATTAATCGCTTATTTTCAGTTCAATAATTATTAGCAATAAATTTATTCGCCCCAAATCTTTTGAGCAGTTTGAATAACAAAACGTAACTTATCCCACTGTTGCTGTTGTGTTAATTTATTACCTTCTTCTGTAGAAGCAAAACCACATTGTGTTGATAAGGCAAGATTTTCCAATGGTACATATTGGGCTGCTTCATTGACCCGGTCGATAATCGTACTCTGATCTTCAAGCTTAGGCTGCTTTGAAGTAATCAAACCAAGGACAATGCGCTTATTTTTATCCCCATTCCAAATTTTAGCTAAAGGTCCAAATGAACCAGAACGGCTATCATCATATTCCAAAAAGACGCCATCATAATTTAGTTGTCCTAAATACTCGGCAACATCGTCATAACCACCTGCAAACAAATAAGTTGATTGGAAATTACCACGACAAATATGCGTTGTAACCGTCAAGTCTTCTGGTAAATCCTTCAATAGCGCATTGATAACAGTGACTGCATCCTGAGCGATTTGCAAATACTTTTGATGCTCTTCTGGTTGGTCAGCCGTCTCATACAATTTACTAATCAAAAATGCCCACGTTGTATCATCAAGTTGTACATAACGTGCCCCTAGTTCATAAAAGTGTAAGATTGTTTGATGATAAGCATTAGCCAAATCCGTCAGATACTCATTATAAGTATCATAAAATTCAGACCAGTTATCACTACGATTGTCACGGAACAACATTGATGGTGACGGAATCGTTTGTTTAGGTGTCACGCCATCTGGTGTAATAGATGCCAGATATTTAAAACTATCAAAGAAAGGATGCTCTGGGTTATATGCAATTTTACCAACTAGTTCGACATTATCCGTTCGCGTTTTACTACCATGGAACTTATAACTCTTGTGGTAGTCATAAGTTGACACCCCATTTAACCCCCATAAGAAGTCCAAATGCCACCAAGAACGGTTAAATTCACCATCAGTCACATCTTTCAAGCCTAGTGCACCTTGTTCATCAACAATTTTTTTAGTTTCTTCATATTGAATGGCCGTTAATTGTGCTTGTGTAATGTTACCTGTCTCAAAATTATCACGTGCGACCTTTAATTCATCCGTTCTTAACAAACTACCAACGACATCATATCGATTGGGAAACTTAATTTTATTTACAGTGGCTTCTGTCATGTTTCATATACCTCAATTTTTAATTTTTTAAAATTTACAAAAAAATCGGCCCAAAGGCAATTGCTTACCTTTGGGCCGAATATTCGCGTTACCATCCCTATTCACACTATTCCGCGGAAAATAGTGCCTCACTGGAATCATAACGCATTCAACCGTTCCCTTTGCGTGAACAAAAAAGAAAATTATCAGAGCTCATCTTCACTGCTGTTCTCAATACCTAATCTCATCTACAAGGCTTTCTGTTAAAGATACATAGCGGCTACTCTTCTCATCAGATTTTTAATGTAATTTTAATTATTAACGAGTTTAACACTGTGATATACAATTTGCAAGAGATAATAAAAATCCATTTTTCTCATTTAATAACTGTTTCAACAATCATTGACTCCAACAATCATATCTTCTAAAGCTTTGTCTGATATAAAGTCTAAATTCTAATAAACATGCCTTTAAGTTTGTTTTAATGGTCTTTTTTGGCGTGTGATGTCATTATTTTGACATTTTTTGGATACATATTAGTAACATTATATTGCCGCCTTTGTTAAAATTAATAATATACAAAGGAGGTACACAAAATGACAACTCGACTTATTAGTAAAGCTTCATTAGTGTCAGCCTTAGTAGGTGGTGCTGTCCTTGGTGGCTTAGCCATCACACCGACAACATCGGTTTCTGCAGATACTACTGCAAGCACAACGCAACAAGTAAATACACAACAAGACACTAGAACAGGTTACGTTTACTC
The DNA here is from genome assembly GCF_005405465.1 of Weissella thailandensis. GTDB lineage: Bacteria > Bacillota > Bacilli > Lactobacillales > Lactobacillaceae > Weissella > Weissella thailandensis. Next base: position 107,150 of record NZ_BJEC01000003.1, on the reverse strand, counting down.
ACCGGAAGTTTCTACTGCTAATGGTGGATATAATTGGTTAGAAAATGGACAACCATATACCGGAATGCGCTATTACGCTGGTTCTTATTACTGGTTCACTAATGGTGTTCGCCAGAACAATCAATGGGCCAAGGCCTACGGATTGACCTATTACCTTGATAGTAATGGACGGGCTGTACAAGGTTATCAGTTCATTAACGGTCAAGCATACTTCTTCGGATCAAATGGTACTTACTATCTACGTGAGGAAGTCCCAAGTGGTTATATTAACTTCGAAGGTGTCGGCTGGCGCTGGATTGAAGATGGTAAACTTTACACAGGATTCCGTATGCTGAACAGCAGGTACAATTACTTCGAAAATGGTGTCCGTCAGACAAATAGATGGGTGGAAGACTATGGTAACAAGTACTACATCGAAAATGATGGACAACCCGTACAAGGTTACCACGTGATTGATGGACATACGTATTACTTCGGTAAAGACAACACTTACTATCTACGGTACATGATGCCTGATGAGTAAAACTAACTTCTATTTAGAACCGATAGCAATGAAAAAATCGTTGCTATCGGTTTTTTGTCGTAAATAAAAACGAAGAGGTCGGTACACAATGCACCACGGCTCTTCGTTAAAATATTTTCTAATTAGCGGCAGATGCTGAAGACGCTGATTTTTTGGTTGATAATACCAAATTCAAAATCACTGCCGTAATTGCTGCCACCGTAATTGGTGATCCTAACAAATATTGCAACATTTGTGGTGAATCGTTAACTACCTTATCAGGTAAGAACACCAAAGCTAACGTCATAACAATTGGCACACCAATCACATAACCCTTATTCCCCGTCATATTCAAATCACCAATAACATTCAAACCACTTAGCATGATGATTACAACAATAACTGCAAAGACACCACCAACGACCGCTGATGGAATTGCGGCAAGTAATGCTGATAACTTACCAAAGAATCCTAAAATAACAAACCAAATTCCGGCAGCCACGAATACCCGACGGCTAGCAACACCGGTAATCGAAACAATCCCAGCATTAGTTGAATACCCCGTCATTGGGGTACTACCTAGCAAAGCTGAAATCAAGCAACTTAGTCCTTCACCAATCACACCACGATTCCATTGTTTATTAGTAATTTCTTCCTTCGTCACAGCACTCATTGCAAACCATGTACCAGTCGTTTCAGTCGTTAAGACCATAAATATAATAATAAATGTAATGATGGCTGATAAATTAAAACTTATTCCATAGTGCAACGCTGTGAAGTGCGGTAAGCTAAACTAATCAGCTTTAGCCACCGTTGACCAATTCACCAGACCCATAAAGCTTGCTGCAATGGTACCAACTGCCAAGGCAATCACAATTGAACCAATCTTAAAAATCCTTTGTAATTGTGGTAAGTGTGTCCCAATGGCAATTGAAATTAATAAGGCAATCATCGTGATAGACGCTAGATCGATATTTTGATAAATGTTGCCGCTCGCTTGAAAAATGTTATCATTCAGAGCCGATGGCAACAGCGATAGACCCACACAAGTGATAATCGTCCCACCAACGATAGATGGCACTAATGTATTGACTATTTTTTGATAAACTCCTGATAAGCCAAGTAAAATCAATAAAACCGCAGCGACTGCACTCGAACCAATAACAGCAGCCATGCCACCATTAGCAGCACCATTAGCCATGAATACACCCACAATAGCCCCAATTGGAACGTATGAAGGTCCTTGTGACATGGGCATTTTCATAAATACTGATGTTTGTAGCAAAGTCCCTATACCACATGCTAGAAAGGCAACTTGTAAGAATCCGGACGTTTCTACAGCGCTCATTGAAAGCAAACCAGCAATAATTAGTGGCGGTACATACACATCCATTGCAAGTACGTGCTGTAAACCTAATAAGCCCGCTTCTGCTGCTGGAACCTTATCATTTGCTCCAATTAATAAGCCACTCTTCTCTTCAGCCATGAACTTTTTCTTCTCCTTTTAGTTCACAATGTTCCACATGAAACATTTTATTTAACAAAAACACCTTGTGTCATCACATGATCAATTTCTGATGCTGTCGTTTGATACATCAACTTTTCAAATGTATCTTCTGGCACTTGTTGACCAAACGTTGGATACTTTGCATGGACAATCTGTAAATCAGCTATATAGCCTTCCTTAATCTGTCCCGTCACCAAATTCAAACTTTTAGCCCCACCGACGGTCGCCATATAAAAAGCATTTTTGGCAGTAATTGCTGAATCATGTTTACCACGTAAGTCAGGTGTTATCTCACTATCTACCCCGTCATTGAGTAGCCGTGATGACATAATAGCTTGGCGAATATTTTGGTAAACACTAGGATCATAGCCTCCAGAAATATCCGTTCCCATTCCCACTTTGACATTTTCTGACAGTAATTTTTTAGCTGGCAATACAGCGTTACCAAAATAGACGTTAGATATAGGGCAATGGGCAATACCGACGCCACGATCTTTAAATCGCTGGATATCCTCACCATTCAATAATGTGCCATGCGCCATCACTGATTTATCTGTTAATAGGCCAAACTCATCTAACACAGTGGCATCACGTTTACCGTGGGTTGCCAATGCGTACCCATTTTCCCAATCACTTTCACTACAATGCGACTGAATTGGTAGATCGTATTTAGCCGCTAGTTTGCCTAGACCAGCCAAGACATCATCTGTACAAGATGGTAAAAATCTCGGTGTAATCACTGGGGTTACCGGTATCGTTTGGTTTTCATTTAAAGTTGCCACTTCATGAATAAAGTTTTCTGTTTCACTTAAAGCCGTAGTTGCTGATTCATCACGGTAATAAGCCGGTGTTTGCTCTGGATTATCCATGACAACTTTCCCAACAAAGCCTCGTTGATGATGCGTTAGGCATGATTTAACAAGTTCCAAATTACCTGTATTATCGACCGAACCAAAATAAAGGGCTGTCGTTGTCCCGTTGGCCAATAATGTCTCAACAAGATTGTCATACACTAAGTGAGCATACTTAGCATCTTTAAACTTGGCTTCTAATGGGAAAGTATATTCTTCTAACCACTCATATAATGGCCTATCTAAGGCTAATCCCGCATTTGGCCATTGTGGTGCGTGGACATGTAAATCAATGAAGCCAGGTAATAACACTTGGTCATCAGACAAGGACACCAATGTCCCCTGCTGTTTTGCATCATTAACAATTAATTGATAATCATCATCCCCTGCTAAAACAATCCGCGCAATCTTTCCTTCGTCGTTAATACAAACTAGACTATCCGCCTGATAGCCCACTTGATTTTCATCGATAGCCGTATAATAACTACCTTGTAAAACTGTTTTGTAATTAATCATCATCACCTCAAAAAATATATCGTTCTTGAATAAATAAGATTATAACAAACATATCCATCATTATCACTGGTAAATCCGCATAATCATTAACTAAACACAAAAATAAACAAATATTGTTCGTGTTACACTAACAGTAACCCAATGATTGATTTAACGGTTACTAACGATTATAATGAACTTGTTCTAAAATCTATCAGACTGGATGAAACTATTATGCAGAACCAACAAACAAAAAAACTAACTCTAGCCGCAATGATGACCGCCATATTAATTATTCTTGGTGTTTTCCCCGGTATTCCACTCGGGTTCATTCCGGTACCAATCATTCTTCAAAATATGGGTGTCCTATTAACGACTGAATTATTAGGTGCTAAATATGGTACATTTTCTGTATCTTTATTTTTAGCGCTAGCACTTTCTGGACTACCTGTATTATCTGGTGGTCGTGGTGGTTTTGCCGTTTTTCTTGGACCAACCGGTGGGTATCTAATTGCCTGGCTATTTGTACCAGCAATATTGGGAACATTACTTTACTTACTTAAACGACACAATCGTCTTTCTTGGTGGCTAGAATTAATGACTGTTATGATTGCTGGCGTCTTATTGATTGATATCATTGGCTCAGTCTGGCTTTCTATCCAATCACATATGTCACTGACGACTGCCCTACTTTCCAATGTCGCTTTCCTACCAGGTGATATGATTAAAGCAACACTATCCGTTATACTAGCTAGACGATTAAGGAAAATGCCTGCCCTGCAAGACATTTTTTAGAAGGAGATTATTTTGACAACGACCAAACAAAAAGTGTTATTTGAACTATTAGCTCATCAAGGTGATTGGACATCTGGAGATGAATTAGCAACTGATCTACAAGTCAGTCGTGAAAGCATTTGGAAGGCCATTAATGCTTTAAAAAAGAAAAATCATCACATTGAAAGTCGCAAAAATTTAGGCTATCAATATATTGAAACGTCTACTTTAGACGAAGATATTGTGCGTTATTACTTGGATGAGCAACGTGTTGATGACATAGTCGTTGAACAAGATGTCACATCGACCCAACACCTAGCGAAACAATATTTAACAACACATCAGGTACACAAACCGGTGATTTTTACTGCTGAATCACAGTCTAGTGGTTATGGCCGGCGTGGTCGTGCCTTTTATTCTCCTGCTACTAGTGGTCTATATTTTACGATTATTCTGCCCGACAAGACTGAAGATTGGTCGCAAGTCGGTCTACTAACAACCAGTATGGCGGTTGTTATTGCACAAACCTTGGAGCAATTCTTCCCGGACGAACGGATTGATTTGAAATGGGTTAATGATTTATTTATTAATGATAAAAAAGTTGGCGGCATTATTACCGAAGCAAATATTGAGCTTGAATCTAAGTCAGCGTCGGCATTCATTATGGGAATTGGTCTAAATTTGACCACTGAAACCTTCCCTGATGAATTATCAAATATTGCGCAAGGTATCGATAGCAAAGTGACCGTTGATCGCAATCGATTATTAGTTACATTAGCACAACGTATTATTGATACTTATGACCATGGTGATATTCCAACACTATTAGATGAATATCGTCGGCGTTCAAATGTTATCGGTAAACAAGTAACCCTAAAATTGGGTAACAAAATGATCACTGGTACGGCAAAACAAATTGCCAATGATGGTGGCTTAATTATTGAGGATGAACATGGTATTACAAAATCATTTACAAGCGGCGAAGTCATCAAAACGACCGTCTTTAGATAAACGTACGCCAGCACTAACAATACAAGGTGTTGGTTTGGACAAAGATAGTCGTTGCATGCACTACCATACTAAAAATGATGTTGTTGCCCTAGCATGCGCCCAATGCCATCAACACTTTGCTTGTTACCAGTGTCATGATGCCATCATGACACATAAATTTGCACCAGCTGATCCAACAGCTCAATCCGTCATGTGTGGTGTGTGTCATCAGACAATGGATTATCAAGCTTATTCACAAAACGAATGTCCAAACTGTCATCACGCATTTAATCCCAAATGTGCGCGCCATCAGGATATTTATTTTGAGTCGTGAATATTTATTAAAAAATAAAATTAAGGAGGCCAAAACAACTTTACCTGTTTCGGCCTCCTTCTCTATATTATTTTGGTAAACAACTAAGCTTGGTGCAGCCAAACCGTCATTTGCCCTTCATTTCTATTAGCCCAGGCATAGTAAGGGATTAGCTTTAATTGTGCCTTTTGCATTGTTTTTTCTTCATCGAAGGTATAAAGTGCCTCTGACGTTTTTTCTTCTACTAATTTTGTTACATTATTTGTAGTTAATGTTCCAACACCATCCAGCAACTCTGCTTCATAAGCGTAATTAAATGCAGGTTTTTTATCAAGCTCATAAAGCCAAAGTGGTCCTTCATTATCATCTTCTTCTGCACAATAGACAATGGGACCTCTTTGAATAGCTACCTTACCAATATTGTCCTTAACTCGTGTATTTGTTCTAACTGTATGTGCTGACATATCAAATCGCACCATAATTTCAGCATCATCATCGAGATCAACATACAAAATTTGATCTACTAATTCTGAATCTACTGTTTTCCCATTAACAGTCACCTGATAAGCATGCAATGTCCAACTAGGAATTCTGATACCAAATGTAAATGCTGTTTTCTTAGTATTGGTAATTGCGTACTTTACATTGCCATCCCATGGATAATTACTATCTAATTTAATTTCAACACCATTATCAAACGTTGTCTCGTTAGCAATAAATTGATGTGAAAGAATAGTATTGTCCTTAATCTCATACAAATATTTATCGATTGAGGCAATCAGACGCGTAATGTTGGCAGGACAACAAGCACAGGCAAACCAAGATGAACGCCTAGTTGCAATGTGGTTCTTTCCTTGATTGCCACGACTCGCCTTGGGATCAGCCTCCAATGGATTAACATAAAAGTAATGTTTACCATCTAATGCAATCCCACTCAATGCGCCGTTAAACAATTCTTTCTCAATAATGTCTCCGTATTCACCACTCATATGGTTTTCCAACATCTGTTTAGCAAAGAAAACCATTGAAACCGATGCACAAGTCTCACCATAATCTGTATCATTTGGTAAATCATAATCGTAGGTAAACGCTTCTCCATGGGTAGTTTGGCCAACGTTACCAGTAATATACAGTTGCTTTTTAACAGTATCTCGCCAAAGACGCTCTGCCGCATCTTGTAGCTCTTGATCATGCGTTAAACGCGCAACATGAGCAAGGCCTGTACAGAAATATAAGACACGAACTGCATGTCCATGAACATCAGTCTGCTCAGTTACTGGTTTATCAGCGAAATAGTATCGATTACCAATAGTTCCCAAGTCAGGGAAGAAATCACGATCAATGCCATCCGCCTCATTTTGCTTAGCAAAGAACTCTGTGTCTTGACCGCGTTGTTTAATAAAGTATTGTGCTAAATCTAAATATTTTTGTTCATGCGTTGCTTCATATAAACGTGCTAATGCTAATTCAATTTCGGGATGCCCTGGAATACCAAGTACCTTACCTTCTGCCGCCCCAAAGTGGTTATCAATACAATCAGCCATTTTCTTCGCGATATTTAACGCTTTTTCATTTCCTGTAACTGAATAATATGCTACCCCAGCTTCAATATAGTGTCCCATTGAATATAGTTCATGCGATTGCTGCAAACGTTTGAACTTTCGCTCAGGCATTTCAATCTGGAACATAGTTGACAGATACCCATCATCCTCCTGTGCATCGGCAATCAAATCAACAACTGAATCTGCTTGTTGTCGAAGTTTATCACTTGGTGCATAGTTCAAAACATAGGCTGCTGTTTCTAACCACTTATAGACATCAGTATCTTGAAAATCCATACCGAAAAAATCACCCGACATTTGTCCAGCAGCAATTTTAAGGTTCGCAATGGCATGGCTTTTATCAGCAGAACCACCAGCAGCAAATGGGTCATTTGTAACTTCAACATGATTATTGTCGTTGATCATATCCCATTGAAATGGGATTGATTCATTTGCCATTAAATCACGGTATCTTTGCCAAAAATCTGAAGTAACAGTTGTATGTTTTAATGTGACATTTTGCATTGCGAAAATCTCCTTTATTTAACGTGTTTAATCCATAGAATGAATGCAATACCGACCAATGTAACCATAATAGAACCGGTAAATACAAGATTATAACTACCTGTTGCTGTCACAATAATTGATGTCGCAGCAGGAGCCAACATCTGTCCAGCGGTATTTGTCAGATTACCAAAGCCGACATACTTACCAGTCGTCTTTTTCTCTTTAGCTTCATCAGGAATAACATCAATATTCAACGCCATATCAACGGCCAAGTAAATACCATAACCAAGGCCTGCCAGAACAACGTAACCAATAACACCATTTACTGATTTAAATAGTAGCATACTTATTGCTCCAGCAATCATCAGTAACCCACCAAAAGCAACTGGAATTTTACGAGCTCTCAAACGATCTGAAAGTGGTCCAGAAATAAACAAACCAATCATTGAAACAACTAACGTAAATAGTGATAATGTATTCATCGCTCTAGCAGCTGCTAGTACTGATAGTCCTAGGTGATCCTCCAGAATATAAACCAAATATTGGAAAATCATTGTATAACTGGTCATAACAAGGAAACGTCCCACACATGCCTTGTAAAAGTCGTGTCCGCCTTTTAGGCTAGGTGGTAACAACGTTGACATAACATCCATCCAAGACCGATTCATTCTTAGGAACAACAGCTTCCTTTGATGACTTCTCACGTGGTGCCATTGCTAATACAATCAACCCCGATGCAGCAATCATAATACCACCAACGACAAAGCCCATGCTTTGATATGATTGGCCTAAGAAGTATGAACTAATGAATTGCCCAACTGGTGCCCCGACAGAGGTGGCACCAAATCCTGATGATAATGTACCACGAACATTTTTAGGAGCTCGGTCAGCTAGAAAGGCATACATTGGTGTTTGGATAGCATTTTGACCTAAAGTATTAAAGATATATGCCATCGTCAAACTAGTTGTTGATTCAAAAATTCCTAGTGAATATAATCCAATACCCGCAACAAACGAACCGATGAAAATCCAAGGTGTTCGCTTACCAAAACGTGATCTTGTACGGTCAGATAAAGTTCCCCAAATATAACCGACAAACAATGATACCAGTGACGTAACCGACGTAATAACACCATAAGCCGCCGTTGGATTCCCGATTTCCACATCCTTAATATGCTGTGGTAATAGAACTGCACCATTCAATGTAAATGCTGCATTATTCAAAATACCATAGATAATAAAGGCAATCAGAAACCGCCAAACTAATGCTTTAGACCATGGTTTGCCCGTTTCTGGAGATATCGTATCCGGATCAACAGTCGATGTAGTCCCGGCAGAGTTTCCAGCAGGGCTAAAAAGCTTTAAATTTTTCTTTTTTAACACTGTACTTCCCTCAATTCTTTTTTGCACAACATAATCAGAAAACGTTTTCTATACCATATATGATAGCGCTTCCAATAAACGGCAAAAACTGCTAAAATATAGCAAATGGTACATTTTTTTGTCATTATGTTATTTTTCATTTCAAAAAAAGTTTATCAGGCGTATTTTAAAATCAATCTTAAACCGTTATTAAATCAACGTTTTACAGATATTTTTTAAAAGATTAATTTATTTAGTATACTTTACATGATTTTAGGTATACTTTTTTGACCCATTTAAAACACATAAAGGTGAATGAATGATGGAGTATTATACATTTGATATTGATAATAATGTAACTTTCATGGTCGGTGGTATTTTTTCAGCACAAAAAGGTTGGCAACATAGCGACCGTTATCACCATGGCGATTATGAAATGATTCTTTGTACAAAAGGACCCTTACACATTAAAATCCAAAATACACAATATACCCTTAATACAAACGATTTTTTATTTGTGCCACCATATCAATTAATGACTGGTACGCAATCTTCCTCAAACGATATAGAATTTTACTGGCTACATTTTATTCTGCCAAAAAATACAACAACATTTAAAAATACAAATCTAGAGTCATTACCCATTGATAATCAACAACCTACCGTTTGTGTCATTCCACAATACTTTCGACTAACCAATACCGATCATTTCATTGTATTCATTCATCAGCTACTAAATAGTGACCTACAAAATGCCTATGATCGGAAAATAGCAAATTGCTTAGCGACAATGATTTTGACGGATATCAGCAAGTCTATCCTTAACCGGTTAACAGATAAGGCCAGTAACGTTGAGCGTATTGACCGACTAAAAGAATGGATTCGAGTAAACCTATATAAATCACCCACGGTTATGGATATGGCAGAAGAAATCCAATTAAATCCCCAGTACCTTTCAAAACTCTTTAAAAAAGTTACTGGCATTCCACCCAAACAATATTTATTACAGTTAAAAATACAAACCGCACAATCTTTGTTGATTAGAACCAATCTTTCAATCAAGGAAATTGCTTCAAACGCTTATTTCGAAAACGAAAAGCTATTTATGCGCCAATTCAAAAAAGTTTGTGGCATAACACCAAGTAAATATCGTGCACAATTCGATGAAATTTATCATAATAATCAAGTTATCAGCCCTGTATTACCAATTCCAGAAGAAATTTCTCGTCATTTAAATGACGTACCTGATTTTGGAAAAATGCCCGAAGAATCAGCAAACGAGGAAAAATCGTTTTAAACGAAAAGTGGTTAGGAAATTTATTCCTAACCACTTTTTTATATAGCTGATTTAATTAAAAGTTACATGATATAAACGTGCCATTTTTTCATGATTGAAGTTTACACTTAACTGTCCATCTTTAAACTGACATTGACTATTGTCATCTTCATCAACACTTGGATAAATTTGCGTCACCTTTTGGATATCACCATACTTTGCCAAAGATAGTTGGTGACTTGTAACATCACCAATACCATGCCAAACAGCCAAATATAACTCGTGATCACCTTTTAGTCCAAAACTATACCATTCATCATCTAAATGGCTTAACATCTCTGGCCAAACAGGTACCATCATTGGGATTTTTTCCCGATAGGCTTTATAAACCTGAATGCCTTCAGCTACCAAGTCTAGTCGCTCTTGATCAATTTGATTTAAGAGGCCACTCTGATGGATGCGTACCAACATAGCATTCACCATATTAAAAATAACTTCCTCTTTATCACCCTTCTGTAATGGGTATGACCAAATCGCACACTGTTCTGGTGTAACCACTGAAGAACCCACAGCCGCAATATTACCATTACGTACATAATCTTTTTGGTCTGTCATTGATTGAATACTATGACGTTGTAACATGGCATAGTCATGTCGCATGCCACCACTACCACAATTTTCAATAACTAAATCGGGATAACGTGTGAAGACATCATCTAACCACTGTAAATAAGCGCGATTGTGATTTAGCAAACCATCCCCAACACTATCTGCATTCGTTTCAGTGCCAATACCAGTAGTAATGTTATAATCCATCTTGATATAGCCAACGCCATAATCTTCAACTAATCGTTTAATAACCTTATCAGCAAATTGACGTACTTCGGGGTTTCTGAAATCTAAATGATAACGATCACAGTCAATAATACGTTTACCGTGTCGCATAAAGAACCAATCATCAGGCAATTTATTAGCTAGTGGTGAATTAATTCCCACCACTTCAATCTCTAGCCATAATCCAGGCACCAGACCCTTATCACGAATATACTGAATGACTGTTGTTATACCATTTGGAAATCGTTCATCAGAAGGCAACCATTCTCCGACACTATCCCACCAATAACCATCTGCATACCAGCCGCAATCAATAACAAAATAATCACACCCGATTTCAGCAGCTGCATCAATTAAAGGACGTTCCTTTTCTTCAGTTGGGTCACCCATCAAGCCATTCATATAGTCATTAAAAATAACAGGCAACTTCTGATTATCGTAGTTAGTCCGCCTGATTAACCGGCGATATTTTGTCATCTCCTCAATGGCTTTTTCATAATCGCCCATAACCTGTCCAAAAGCAACCTTAACAGTTTCAAATGATTCACCAGGTTGCAAATTTTTCCACCAATGATTATCTAATTCCTCTGGCCCCGAAAGCAATAATGTTAATAATTCGCCATTCCCACTATCAGTAAATTCATAATGCCAAGCGCCATTATTTTCAATTTGCCAAATAGCTGATTGATTCGTAACTGTATTAGTTAGTATGCCATTTGGTGAAAACTCTGATGCCGACCATGATGAATTATTCGTAACACTAATTCTTTTCGTGCTATTTTGTTGATCATCAACAATATCGGTCCAATAATCCAATCCAGCCTCTTTTAAGGTTTGTTGTTGCCACTGCGCTTCAGCTTGCCAATTATTATGCGGTTTATAAAGTAAATTATTGATTGCAAAATTTCCTTCAATATCATTACCTTGATTAATTCCCGTCATTGCAAATGAAGAAACATACTCAATCCCTACGTTGTCGTTCCCCATATTATGAATGGCGACCCAACTTTTAATAATTGCAGTCTCATCAAATAATTGATAATAGTTTTCAACAACCAATTGTTGTTTCTTCGCTTGTGTAGTAATTTTTAATAGCTTACCGCTAGCTAATTCATCCACTTGGTACGATTGGTAGACTAAATTAACGCCTGGCGTTGTATTCACAAAATTTAAACCTTTATGATGAAAATTTTCACCAGTAACTTGTACTTCTGTAATAGTTAATTGCTGCTTTTGTTGTTCAGTTAATGCTGATAAATCATTGCTATTGACTTGAATTAAGGCAACCTTTTGATTGTCTAAAACTTCAAATTTTAATTTTGCTTGCTTCGTAGTAACAGTTATATAAGTCATAACAAGCCCCTTTCTTATAGAAAACGCTTTCTTACATTCATTTTATGTATTTTCCACGCATTCAAAAACTGTTAAAAACATTCTTTTGGTACACAAAAATAACCTATCATATATAAGTGACAGGCAAAAAGTGGTTGAGACAACACAAATGTCTCAACCACTTTTATCTAGTCTAACTTAATTCACGCACAAAACGCTCTGTAATTTCTTTTGGTCGGGTAATCGCACCACCGACGACAATACCGGCAACACCCATTCCTTGAATCTTTTTTGCTTCTTCAGGCGTATGGATTTTACCTTCCGCAATAACATCAATGCCATTATCAACCAATTGTTGGATCAATTGATAATTTGGGCCATCAATTTTGTCACTATTCGCAGTATAACCAGTAAGCGTTGTGCCTACAAAATCAACCCCAGCTTGCCATGCATTTAAGCCATCTGCAAACGTCGCAATGTCTGCCATCAATAATTGTTCTGGATATTTTTCTTTAATTTGACCAATAAATTCGCTAATTGTTAGGCCATCATGTCGTGGTCGTAATGTGCCATCAAATGCAATTACATCAGGTTTTGCCATCATCAATTCATCAACTTCTTGCATGGTAGCAGTGATATACGGTTCTTCAGGTGGGTAATCACGCTTAATAATCCCAATAATGGGTAAATTGACCGCTGCCTTAATTTCCTGAATATCACGGACTGAGTTGGCACGAATTCCGACTGCACCACCTTGTTGTGCCGCCAGAGCTAATAGTGGCATAACCCCACCTTTTTCCGTATACAACGGTTCACCTGGCAATGCTTGACATGAAACGATTAATCCATTAGCAATTTGATGCATCAACGCTTGCTTATCCATTTTGAATGACTCCCTCAACCTGTTCAATCTATCGACTATTTACTATCCCCTAATTTTGCTAGCTCATCAATCTTGTCATAAAAGGCTTCTGCATCAACACTTGTGACAAAAGTAATCTCACGACCTTCATCCGTTTGATATGTCCGACCTTCTGATGCACCAGTTGTTACTACATCCGTCTTTACTTGTACCGACTCTACTAATTCTGGATACGCTGATGCCAAAGTTGTGAGTACGTCCCATAGATAATAAGTCGAGTTCGCCTCAAACGAATGCACTAATGAATAGCCCTGTCCAATTAAATCTAACGCTGGATGACGGCGTTGCTTAGCCCAACGTTGCCGCAATTCAGCAGTTAAAGTCACTTGATCTGTACTGTCCAACCCGACCATAACAATCTTCAAATCTGAATCCCAGACTTTTTTCACCGCCTCGGCATCCCAATAAGCATTCCACTCCATCGTGTCATCAGCACCCGGCTCAGCAACATTTCCTTTGCTGTTCAAAGCACCACCCATCCAATGAACACTTTCAATCTTTTCAACAATACTTGGTTCTTCATCTAGTGCACGTGCCAAATCCGACAATGGACCAGTCATAACTAAAGTTACTCTGTCATCAGCTGACTTAATCTTATCAATCATATCCAGATGGCCTGGTTTTGTCGCAACTGGTGTTTTAGGCTCACCATGCTCGTTTAAAATTGGAAAATCATCAAATGAAAACGAACTTAAGCGCCACTCTTTTGAAAATTGATGCGCAGCTCGTGAATTTGACTTGGCAATATCCATCGGTTGCCGACCTTCATGACCAAACAAATCAACAATTTTTCGCGATGCTGAAACTGATGGCTCAACATAGCCATCAGCATCAGTCACCCCAACCCCTAATAAGTTAACATCTGGCATTTGCAACAAAAGTAATAACGATACTAAATCATCAACGTTCCCATCATGGTTGAAATATACATTCTTCATTACGTTTTCCCCACTAAATTGCTTATTTTTCTTAAAGATTACGGAATTTTATTATTATCGTCAAGCTAAACGTTTATGAAGTATCATAGAAATAATGAATAACAATACCCTATATGTATATTTATTTAAAAAATATAATAAAAATACATTTTTATTTGTTGAAATATGATAACATTGGGCATTAGGAAGTCATTTAATATTCTATTTTTCCAGGAGGTGGTACGTTAACCATGGCAGAAGTAACGCTTACTATTAAAAATAACAATGAACTAAATAGTTCAGAACTAATTACGATTATGCAAGCACGTACCAAGGTATTTGTTGTAGAGCAAAAATGCGTTTATCAAGAAGTTGATGATGCCGATTTTAATGCTCGCCATGTTTATTTAACAAATAATCATGATTTGATCGCTTATACACGTATTATCTCTGACGATGATCCAAATTACATACGTTTCGGACGTGTGTTAGTAGCCAAATCCTATCGTCATCAACAATTTGGCCGTCAAATCGTTACCGAGACCATCAAAGAAATTCGGCGGATGTATCCGGAGCAAGATATTAAAATTGGTGCGCAAAATTATCTACGCAACTTTTATGAATCTTTTGGTTTTCAGGCCATATCCGATGTCTATCTAGAAGATGACATCCCTCATATCGATATGCTTTTGAGCGAGGGCCATTAATATGCAATATCTTGTGTTAGTCGGTGCATTATGCTCCGTTGTTTTTGGTTCAGTTTACTTAATCGCAACTCTACAAGGTAAAGCGCAACCTAATAAGGTGACTTGGTTATTGTGGGCAGTATCGCCACTGATTTCTGTCGTCGCAACGATTGCAGCAACTGGCTTTGATTGGTCTATCTTACCAGTATTTATGGCTGGATTTATGCCCCTATTAGTATTCATCGCCTCAATGTTTAACAAATCGGCTTATTGGAAATTGAGCTTCCTGGATTATCTCTGCGGAATCGTGGCCATCTTCGCCATCGTAATTTGGCGCCTTACTGACGACCCAATTCTTGCTATTATCTTTTCAATCCTTAGCGATGCGATTGCCTCAATACCAACATTGCGTAAGGCTTGGCTTTATCCCAATACTGAAGCCCCTGTCTATTACATCGGTGGAGTGATTTCATCAACCTCGGCAATTTTAGCGGCAACCACTCATTGGTCATTTAGTACAGCTTCATTTCCAATTTATTTATTCATATTAGATACATCATTAATGTTGATCGTTCTACTCAGAAAATCTGCATTGTCAGATAATAAAATGACACCCTAACATAACATCGTTCGCTACACCGTAATTCTGGTAAAATATAGGTGAAAGCGTTCTAAAAGAAAGGGTACATCATGAAAATAGCAATTGCAGGTAGTGGTGCAATGGGCAGTCGCTTTGGTTACATGCTTCATCAAGCGGGTAATCAAGTCACATTAATAGATTTGTGGTCAGAACATATCGCAACTATCAACACAAAAGGGCTCTCTATAGAAACCGCTGGTAAACAACAATTTGTAAAAATACCAGCTGCTTTTCCTGAAGATGTTAACGATGATTTTGACCTAGTTTTGCTATTTACAAAGGCAACGCAATTAAATGATATGCTGAATAAAATTTCACATTTATTAACTGATAATACAGCAGTTTTATGTTTATCAAACGGTATTGGTAACCTGGAAACAATTAAAAAATTCAACCCTCATCTCGATTTACTAGTTGGTACGACGCTTTGGACTAGTGAATTAATTGGTCCTGGTACCGTCGTTCTAAATGGTTCTGGGTACATCGAATTTCAAGCCGTAGGAAATGTTTCACATGAAACAGTCATTAAGGTCAATGATGTACTAAACAAAGCTGACTTAGATGCTCGTCCCAGTAACAATGTCTTATTATCAATCTGGAAAAAGGCTTGTTTAAACAGCGTTTTAAACACTTTCTGTACCATCTTAGATTGTAAAATTATGGACCTACGCAAAAGCCAATACACACCAGTTTTAGCAAAACGTGTTGTTGATGAATTTGAAGCTGTCGCTCAAGCTAAGGGCATCCCTTTAACTGCCGAACTTGCTTTAAAAACAATTAACTCATCACTGGCGCCAGATCAAGCAGGTGACCATTATCCATCAATGCATCAAGACATTGCGTCTGGACGACATACTGAAATTGATTACTTAAACGGTGCGATTGCCCGCATGGGAAAGGAATTAAATATTCCTACCCCAACTAATACATTAATTACAGAGCTAATACATGCTCGTGAAGATGTTGTCATTAAAAACTAAACCATAAAAAAGTGGTTGGAACAACATAACAGTTCCAACCACTTTTTACATTAGTAACATATTAATTAATAGCCAAGGGTACTTTATGATCTGGTCTTGGATACTCTTGATCTAATCGCTTAAGCTCCGCAGCGGTTAGTTCTAAACTAGCCGCCTGCATATTGGCTGCAGCATGTTCTGGATTATTAGTCTGTGGAATAGCAATCGTCTGACCATTTCGTATAATCCAGGCGAGCAACAACACATACGGTGTCACATCATGTTGATTAGCAATCTCTTTAACTACTTGATTAGTCAGCATTGAAGTTCCCAATTCATTCTGTTTACCACCAACTGGGCTATAGGCAATCAAAGGGACATGATGCTCACTCTGCCAAGGTAGCAAGTCATACTCAATACCACGTTCCTCAATATTATAAAGATCTTGATTCACGGCTACATTCTTTCCGGCAGGTAATTCCAAAAGTTCCTCCATGTCCGTGACGTCAAAATTTGATACACCCCAAGCTTTGATTTTCCCAATTTGCTTCATACGATCTAATTCGGCAATCGTTTCAGCTAAGGGCACACCACCACGCCAATGATAGAGATAAAGGTCAAGATAATCCGTTTGCAATCGCTGTAACGACGCATCTAAATGTTGTTCCAATTTCGCCTTAGATGCATTGTGTGGCAATACTTTTGAGACCAAGTAAATTTCATTACGTTGATAAGGTGCCAATGCTTTTCCAACCAATGTTTCTGATTTACCTGAACCATACATCTCAGCTGTATCAACGACACGGGCACCAGCATCTAAGCCACTACGAATAGCTTGGATTTCGTGTTGTTCCTGTGATGGATCTTCCCCCATATGCCATGTTCCAATTCCAATTGCTGGTACTTCTACACCTGCTAATGTCACTTTCTTCATCGCATTCTCCAATCTAGCATTTTATATAATGACTACACTTCGAGTCTAACTAACAACCTGTCTGAATACAACTCATACTATCTAAGAACGATTAATGATCTAATTTACTCATACTATTAGAAGTCTTGTATTCAACAACTAAAACAATACTTAGGAAAAATACAAATAAACCAATCGTAACCAGTAATGATTGATTAAAATTCAATAGATTATCCCATTTCAACTGAATGCCCAATTCTTCAGAAAACGCATTACGTTGCATCTCTTTTGGAAACAGCTCTATCATATCGTCATTCAGTAACGTCTGACGATAAAGTGATGCAACATACGATCCAGGTGTTAATTTAACTAAAAATTGCGCAAATTCAGGTAAGATACCGATGGGTATATATGCCCCGACCAAAAAACCTGATACTGTTCCTACAAGACTAGCAATCGCATTCAGTGTATTTCGATTATGTACAAACATCATAATAACTGTACTAACCAGCGCATTTACGATCGATCCTATAGCCATTAAACTAATTAATACGAAAATTTTTGACAGTGAAATGCTTAAATCATCAACAAGATAAAAGTATCCATACATTACTAAAAAGACAATAATCTGCATCACAAAACTAATCACTGTTGCACTCAAAACATAGCCAAAAGCTAATTTGAACCGACTCGTCCCTGTTAAAATAAAATCATTTTCCGTATCTTTTTCATGATCCTCAACGCGCTGACTTAAAGCAGATAATGTTGTCGTAATTGCTGTGATGCCTAAAGTACCACCAATTAGCCATAAGTCTAAAAATGTAGTATGTCCAGGTATTCTACCCCAACTACCAGCAATCGTATCTTTTAAAAACGCAATATATAAAATAAAAGAAATTAAAGCTGCAAGTAATGAAAAAAAGACTCCTGATTTGTTACGAAAATATAATAATAAATTTCGATAACATAATGTGAACATATCAGTGCATCTCCTTTCCGGTTAATGTAATGAATGCATCATCGATAGTTCCTTCACGATATTCAAAGTGGGTAATCAACGGTGCAAGATCACCCAAAATACGTAAAGCTACTTGCGTATTTTCCGGCATCACCTGCAATCTGTTGTCTGGCAGAATGGTATATTTGACTGCATGCAGCTGCTTTTTAGCATTTTCCATATCGTTTGTTTCTAAAATCAATTGGTTTTTCGCATATTGATATTTCAAATCAGTAGCTGATCCATGAGCAACTAATTTACCCTGATCAATGATAAAAATCATGTCTGATTGATCAGCTTCTTCTAAATAATGGGTTGTCAAAACAATCGTTAAATTTTCTTCTTGCCGCAATTTTGTTAAGATTTCCCAAATTGTTTTTCTAGTCTGAATATCTAATCCTGCAGTCGGTTCATCTAAAAATAAAATATCCGGATTGCCTATTAATGCCCGTGCAATATCAGTACGTCGTCTTTGCCCACCCGACAGCTGACCATATCGCTTATTAGCAAATGAGCTAACCCCTAATTTATGCATCACCTGATCAATTTCTAATTTATCTGCTTTACCAGTCATTTTCTGACGTACGGACAAATTCTCTGTCACAGTTAGTTCTGTATCTAAGACGCTAGTTTGAAATACCACACCAATCTTTGGCGTTTTTGTATGGTAAATGATTTTGCCACTCGTAGGTGACAATAATCCCAACAACATCGATATTGTTGTGGATTTACCAGCACCATTCGGACCCAGAATAGCCGTAAAACTTCCTTGGTCAATTGACATGTTCAAGTTATCGACAGCCACTTGTTCTCCGAATGCTTTCGTCAGCTCCTTCGTTTCTAAATACATCCCCACTCCCCCTTAACTACCAGTGTGCCCCTACTTAATTACCCATTATTATACCGATATTTCTTCTTATATTGGTCAAATAAGATAGTTGGTACATTTATTTAGATAATTGGTCATATTTTGGACACAAATAGGCAAGCGATAAAAAAGTCGCTTTGAAACTGGTGCGTAACGCGTTTATACTACAAAATTTATAAACTATTAATTAATACATTTTTAGTACAAAAAAGGTTGAGACATTTGTTTTGTCCCAACCCGTTTCCTACTATTTTAATCAATTACAAACGTATTCGTTACTTCATCATAAGAAAACTGCGTATGTAATGGTCGACTTAGCTGATTTAACCGTTCTAATAACAATGATGCCGATTCAGCATTAGGAATGCTTGGCAAGCCACGTTTCACAGGATTTTCATTCGTCAGGCCCAAATCTATCGGTATAACATGAATTTTAGCATCGTTATTTTCATCAACATCCACTTCTAAAATGATGTTTTGTGAAAACTTGGAATCAGCATTAAACCCAATGAAATTACCATTATCGTCCATTGCACGTTGGCGATGTAACTGAGATGGTTTAGGATGCTCATCCAAGCCATATTCTGCATACATTTCTGGTGGAATGATAGAATTTCCTGATTCAAATTCCATCATTAAGCTGCCCAAATTATAAAATATTGGTTTGCCATGATAAGTTTCCACACCACGCATAAAGTGTGCCCCATGCCCAATAACGACATCTGCTCCCGCATCAATCGCAGCATGTGCTGTTTCAACAAAGAAGTCAGCTGGTGCATCATCATACCAATTAGCATTGATACCTTCATGGGAATGAATATTTAGAAAGACAAAATCGCTACGGAATTTTGCATCACGAATACTGTCTGTTAGAGCCTCTAAATCAGTTGCATTAACCTCTGTTTTGAATTGTGTTTCTTCTTTCTTATGGAATGTTAAGTTCTTTTCAAATAATGAACCAAAAATCAATGTATTGGCATCGGGCTCTTCAAATCCTTCTATGTGTCGCCCTTGCTCATTACTTGCCGTTAACCCCAAATCATCAGATATTTTTTCCAATTGCTCATATTGTTCTGGTGAAACCTCATATGTTTCACGCCAACGCAATGGATTAACACCCGGACGTGCCGGTACACCATTGCCCGCATTGCTTGCCATAAATACATCTGCTCTCGTGGCTGTCGCCGTGACAAAGCCGATTCTACCAGAAGATGTATCACTAAAACTTGGCATACGAGCCTCATCAAGAGAATTAGCTAACCCACCCACAATAAGTCCTTGCGCTGCTGCAGCTTCAAGTGAATCACGCATTCCCTCAATACCGAAGTCACCACTATGATTATTTGCTAGAGAAATCAATTTAATATTAAGATCCGCAAATTCTTTTAACGTATCCGGCCGGACCGCTGTTACGTATCCTCTACCAGCAGCAACGGCTTTATCTGGCTTTGGTGTAGAAAATTCTGCATTCGCAAATACAGCATCAGCTGCTTGTAATTTTTTTACTAAAGTTGGATCTAATCTATTAACCAAGTTACGACTTGAAAATAGCATGTCTCCCGCTAATATTAATTTCATATTAAATATTTACTTCTCCAATTCACTAATTGACTTGTTAATTTCTACTTTTCCTGAATAATTAGCTTTTATCCATTTCTGTATCTTTTTGTCGTGATATAGATGCAAGATTTTTTTATAGTTTTCATCATTGATATGCTGTTTATTCGTTACAATGACGTTAACATTTGACTTGGTATTTTGATCCAATTTTTCATGGAAAATCGCATCTTTAAACACATCTAGTTTTGAAATTTGCGCCGTATTATTATCAATGGCTACTGCAGCAATCCCATCATCATGAAGCAAAGATGGTGTACTTGTCGATTCAACCGTCTTAATTTTTAATTGTTTAGGATTCTCTTTGACATCACTGGGCGCCACTAACTCGTCCACCTGATGCTTATTCAAGGTTACTAACCCAGCTGATTCTAGTAATTTAAGCCCGCGACTCTCCGCAGCGGCATCATTAGCAATCGCCACGGTACTATTTTTCGGAATGCTTGAAATTGACTTATACTTACCAGAATAGATTCCCATTGGCTGAATATAAGTTGTTCCTAGCGCATAAACCTTTTTATCAGGATTATTCTTGTTATAGGTAGTATAAAATGCATAAGATTGGAAAGCATTTACCTGAATTTCATCATTAGCCAAAGCTTTATTCAAACTGTTAGAATCTGTAAAATCCTTAACTTCGATGTTTAGATGCTTTTGCTTGGCGACTTTCGAATCAGCAATATGTTTCCATACGACTGTATCCGTTCCTTGTGACCCAATAGTAATTTTAGTATCAGTTGGCTGTTTATTTGATAACATTGCGTATGTGCCAAACCCAGCTATCGCCACCCCTAAAATGACTATACCAAATAATATATATTTACTCTTCTTTTTCATCTGAAACTCCTCATACCCTACTTATTCCTATAACTATTTAACCATATTAATAACAATAACACGATTGGTCCAATTTCTACCCTAAAAAAGAGTACCCTTGTATTTGTCTACATAATAATAGACAAATACAAGGGTACTCTTTATGTTACATCTAGTGAACAGCATCCCCATGTTCAACAGATGTTTCCTTTATGAACCAAACACTCAGCCCACCTATAATGAATAGCACCGCTGATACCATAATCATATGTGGCATTTGGTTTCCTAATAATGGATAAACTGCGAACGACACAATTGAAGCAACAATTTGTGGGAAACAGATCCATGTATTAAACAAGCCCATATAAGTACCATCATGCATACCATCTAAGGCATTCGTTAAAATTGTAAATGGAATAGCATTCATAGTAACCCATGCAATCCCAATCAAAACAAATGATAGAGCTGACATCGCCTTTGAACCGGTTGTTGCTAACATAAAGAACCCAACCGCTCCTAAGAACAAGCCAAGGGTATAAGCTGGCTTACGCGTTTTATTACTCAAACGTGAAATCACCAAGCCCCAGACAATCGCAGCCACAGTTTCAATTGATGATAAGACACCAAACCAATTTCCGGCTGCTTGGAAGGCACCCGATGAGGCATCAGTTGTGTGCCAAATATTGGCAGCAACAGCACCTGTTCCATACGTCCAAAGATATTGGAATCCTGCCCAGCAAAAGAATTGTACAATACCCAGTGTCCAAAAGACCTTTGGTGCATTTTTGATAATTTTTAGAATATTAGTCTTTTCAGTTGTTTCACTAATCCCATGATATTCGGCATATTTACTTGGCTCGTATTCATCTACTTTCCAAACCGTAAAGGCTGCAGAAACTGCAAGAATAATTGCACCTACATAGAATGACCATTTAACCGATGCTGGTAACTGACCTTGGGCAGCAACGTTAGCAACACCAATAGCAGTAAAGAAATATGGGAATAGGTTTGCAATCACACCACCAATATTTCCCCAAATTGTCTGCCATGACCATGCCATATCCTTTTGACTGTCATTGACCATGTCTGAAATCATCATCTTAAA
Source organism: Weissella thailandensis (assembly GCF_005405465.1). GTDB lineage: Bacteria > Bacillota > Bacilli > Lactobacillales > Lactobacillaceae > Weissella > Weissella thailandensis. The sequence continues at coordinate 84,426 of NZ_BJEC01000003.1, read as the reverse complement.
TGGTTGCATAGACATATTTGATGATAAGTCCATAAATAGGATTGCAACGGCACCAAACCAAAGAGCCGTTGATGCTTTAAATCCAAATGAACCCGCATTTGGCAATAATGCCATCACAACGATTGCTACCAATGAGCCCAAAATCAGGTATGGTAAACGACGACCAATTTTTGGAATCCAAGTACGGTCTGAAAAATAACCAACTAATGGTTGAACAACCATTCCTGCCAATGGTGGCAAAATAAAGAAGAATCCTAATTTAGTAGGATCAGCGCCCAATGTTTGAAAAATACGTCCCATATTGGCACTTTGTAATGAAAAAGCCATGGATGTTCCTAAGTTTCCGAAGGTCATTAACATCAATGTGGCAATTGATAACGTTGGCAAATGCTTTTTACCAAGTACTTTTTTTATCTCTGACATGATATAACTCCATACTCATAAATTTATTTATATTTGCGTTCATCGAATGAAAGCGCTTCACTTACAAATAAAACTATACGTTGCCAAATCAAATTATGAAAGCGCATTCTCGATGTTACCGGTAACAAGTTTCTCGCCATGCGTAAATTTACGCGCACGGTCATATCCATGGTATGATGGAATGAGTAATTTATGAAAACGTTTTTAAATCAAGTATCGAGGTCAACATCATGGTTTCAATATCTGACGTGGCTCACGAGGCGCATGTTTCAAAAATGACCGTCTCTCGAGTTATTAATCATCCTGAGCAAGTATCAGCTGAAATTAGGACCGATGTCCAACGAGTTATTTCACAATTAGGATATGTTCAAAATCGTGCAGGTAGAGCACTAGCAAACAATCGCCACTATAATATCGCCTTCATCTTATTAGATGACGTCAATGAAATTGAGCCTTATTATGCTCATTTGCTCATGCACCTAACTGATGCTTTACGCAATGAGGGCTACACACTCGAAATGCGACATGACCGTAATTTTGATTTGACGAATGTCGATGGATTCTTAGTATGTGGCGCTCGTCATAGTGATTTTGATGTCTTAAATAGTCTACCTATCCCCGTTGTTATCTATGGTACCGAAGCGGGCATCACATCTGTAGATATTGATAACAAAGCTGGTACGTATCTAGCGACGCAATTATTGATTAATCAACAATACCAACGCCTGTTATTTTTGGGGATGGCGATTGATGAACCCTTTGAAACTAACCGTGAAGCTGGTTATCGACAAGCCATGCTAGAAGCTGGACGTGAGCCTGAAATTCATCATTTGCCCAACAATGAACAGATTGCACTTCAATTCTTACAAAATAATCATTTAAGCGCTAATACCGGCATCATTGCCGCCACTGATCGCCTAGGTTTGGGAGCACTACGCGCTAGCCGTCATCAAGGATTGGCTGTACCAGATGAAGTGGGTATCGTGGGATTTGATGGCATTTATATCCACCAATTAGCTGAACAATCGCTAACCACCGTGCAACAACCACTTAAAGAAATTGCCGAAAAAATGGTGCAATTATTACTAGCCGAACTAGCTGGAGAAATCGTGACATCAGAATATATTGTCCCTGAATTAATCCATGGCGAAACAACAATAAAATAACAACACATCAGTCAGGCATCCTGATTAGCATTATTGTCCGTTTGTTCAACTAATATTACATTGTCATTAGAATGACTGTTAAAATAGCAGAAAGGCAAAATTCTATGATTAAAAAACAACGATTATCCCTAGATGAGGTGGTGCCTGGAGAGACCTACGAAGAGTGTTTATTGCTATACTCTGCCGACAGAATCCGTATTGACTCAGTCAAATTCAAAAACTGTGAGTTTCAACAAACCGACTTTTCAGATAGTGAATGGCTCGACTGTCAGCTTGAAAAATGTCATTTTCTGAATAATGATTTTACATCCAGTGTTTTCTATCGAACAACTTTCGAAAAATGCCAATTAATGGGTGTTGATTTTTCAAATAATCAATGGAAAAACACCTTAGTTACCAACTCAAAAGCCGATTATATAAACCTATCTGGTTCAAAAATTGAGAATAGCCAATTAGAAAAAAGTAGCTTAGTTGATTCATACTTCCAAGATGTAACAATTAAAAAAAGCTTGAAATTTACCCAATGTGAGCTCGATAAAACAGATTTTCTAGGTACTTCTCTAGTTGGCGTTGATATTTCTAGCAGTTACTTCGAAACACTAAACGTCACAACTGATCAAGTACGTGGCTGCATCATCAGTCCGCAACAAGCAATCACCTTCGTTAGTCTACTAGGTGTTAAAATTAATGATGACGTGTCTTGATTCATTGCACGTCTCAATGCAACATGCTAGATTGAAGCTACTACTTAACACAGGAGGGTTTATTTATGAAAATTGATGTCACACTAGATAATAATAATTTTATTCCCGATAAGTACGCAAAATTTGCGCCTGAACAATATCGACGCAATGACACACCAATTGTTAACTTCCCAATTAAAGTTGATGAGGCCCCTGAAGGTACCAAATCATTAGCCGTCGTCTTCATCGATTATGATTCAGTGCCTGTAGCCGGTTTCGTCTGGATTCATTGGTTAGCAGCTAACTTACCAGTAGCTGATATTCCTGAAGATATCACCCATTCCAACGTGTCATATGTTCCCGGAACTAATTCTCAGTACGCAGAATATCGTCTGGACAATCCGGAATTAACACAAAGCTATACTGGTCCAATGCCTCCTGATAAAACACACGATTATACACTTAAAGTTTTTGCATTAGATACAGAATTAGACTTAGCTGCTGGTTATTTCCTAAATGATTTCCGTCGTGCAGCTAAAGGACATATATTAGATACAGCTTCAGTAGACTTACCTGCTCGTAGTAACTAATGTTCCATGTGAAACAATTATCTTTTAAACATTAAAAAGGGTTGAGACAAAGCAAATGTCTCAACCCTTTTGTGCTTATAATATAGTAATTATAAGCTTGTAAATTTTATAGCATAAACGCGTTCCAAAAAACTGACGCCACAATGTAACGCAATTTACACCATTCCTGCCCGTGATTTGCTGCGGACAAAAACATCGCAAATCACCTTACACACCGACTTCAAAATGATTTTTGTCTCGCCCTCTTCCTTATCCAACTGTATGTTCGCTGGTTTCGCCAGTAATAATTGCTAACGTGTCATCCAGACTAATATCAACCATGTTTTGCACGGCAATATTAGTATAGAAACCAACGTGTGGTGTAATAATCACATTATTGTATTCACGTAACGCAATCAAATCCTGATTTGGCAATTCTTGGCCTCGTAAATCGAAGTTAAAGAATGTCTCTTCGCCAACCATTGTATCTAACGCTGCCCCAGCTAATCGCTTTTCTTTCAAAGCAGCCAACAAAGCAGTAGTATCCACTACTGGTCCACGACATTCATTAACTAGGTATGCTGTTGGTTTCATCAATTCTAGGGCTTTTGCATCAATCAACGCCTTTGAAGTTTCGTTTAAATCAACATGCAAACAAATAACATCAGCTTGTTGTAGCACCTCTTCAAAAGGCAAGAAAGTTAGCACATCATCTAACTCATGGTTAGGTTTAATATCATAAGCGATGACTTTGGCATTTAAAGCATGAAAGAGTCGTGCTGATGTTCCACCAATTCGACCGGCACCAATAATACCTATTGTTAGTGAATGAATTTCACTTCCTTGTAACCCAGTCCAACGAAAATCTTGTTCACGAACACGTTGATCAACTAATTCCTGCTTTCTAATTAAACGTAATGTATGTGTTAAGGCTAATTCAGCCACTGACCGAGGTGAATAAGCCGGTACATTACTGATAACTATGTCGTTATCGGCAGCTGCTTGCAAATCAATCACATCGTAACCCGCTGTCCGTGTGGTAATTTGCTTAATGCCCAATTCATGTAAACGCGGGTACACATCTGGTTCGATTTGACTACGTTGCTGAATCACCAAACCATCATAACCTGCAACTTGATCAACCGTATCTGAGTGTAACTCCCATTCTGCGGTCGTTAAATCTACATCTGGATGACGGTCGCCCCACTTTTCAATCGCTGCACGCTCATCTGTTCGAACGCTCAATAACAAAATCTTCATTTTTAAATTCCCCGCTTTCATACTTTCTTAAACTGTTTGTGAAACTCGTTGATCAGCCACATATTGCTGTAATTGGCTCATACCTCGTTTGATTTCGGCCATACTCGTTGCATAACTTAAACGTAGGTAGTGATCCCCTCCTGGTCCAAAATATGAACCAGGGACCGCAGCAACGTGTCCACTTTTAGCCAAATCATAAGCAAACTTCACATCATCCTGCTCCAAATCAGGTGCAATTTTCGTGTAGATGTAAAATGCCCCACTAGGTTTAGCTGTTTGAAAACCTAGTTCATTTAATGTATCTAAAATATAATCACGTCTTTTCTGGTACTCCGCTTTCATCGGTAAGGCATCATCTTGACCATTTCCTAAAGCTTCAGCCGCCGCATCTTGGGCAACCGTTGCTGTGCTAGTAATAGTGAATTGATGAATTTTACTCAATTCATTGACCAAATTCTGTGGTGCACAAAGCAAACCAATCCGCCAACCCGTCATGGCATGTGATTTTGATACACCGGAAATTGGAATTGTTTGTTCACGTAGCGATTTTGTTAATGAAGCATGCGGATGGTCATAATTTAATTCACTGTATATCTCATCACACAAGGCAAAAATTGGTTTGTCCCTTAGTACATCCCCCAAGGCATCCAATTCTGCTTGCGAATAAGTCACACCAGTCGGATTACCTGGATAGTTTAGTACCAACATTTTTACTGATGGCCCTTCGCGGTCAATGGTCTGCGCCAATAATTCTGGTGTTAACTTAAAATCTGTTGCAGACGTATCAACTAAGATTGGTTGGCCACCAGCCACTGTCACATCAGCAATGTACAATGGAAATGTTGGTGTTGGAATAATGACCTTATCTCCAGGATTAAGTACAGATACAATTGCTGTATAGATAGCTTCAGTGGCACCTTCAGTCACAATAACTTCTTCCGGCGTGTAATGTTGATCGTACTTATCAGCTAAATAATCACTAACATTTTGCCGTAATTCTTGTGTCCCATTTGATGGTGCATAATGCGAGTGATTCTCTTGAATACTACGAATAGCGGCTTGTTGCACATGTTCTGGTGTATTGAAATCAGGTTCGCCCACGGTAAAATTCACAATATTTGGAATTCCTGAAGCAAAATTGGCGAAAGCTAAAATATCTGAAGCTTTAACACCTGCTAGCTGCGTATTTAAGTATTTTGTCATTTCCATAGCTGACTTACTCCTTTGATTATTAAAAACTGGCAACATCATTTCTATGAAAAAAGACCCTCTCGATTGAAAACAATCCAGAGGGTCTATACCTATCTACTCTTCCTCTCACAGATTATTCTCAAACCTGCAGGGTCTTTTTACTCAAGCCAAATAGCTTTCATTTCCCACAGGTACAAACATGTGTTACGTGCCTGCACCTGCTAATTACTAGATGCAAACACTACATAAAGAAACGAAAGTTATAGTTCCAATTATTCAATTGTGATATATTGCGTAATTTCATGAATATTAGCTCCTGGCTTTAATGATATTCTAACCATACTCTAATGTCGCGAGAACTGTCAACCTTTTTAAGCATCGTTTCTAAATATCCTGGGCTCTGAATTTTTATGATATCCTGATAGTAATGATTTTAGGAGGAACACATGGACTTAGATGAAAAATTCGCGAATATGGCTACTGGTAAAACTTATAATGACTTAGACCCTATTTTAGTGGCAGCTAGAGATCGTTCAACAGTATTAACTAATGAAATTAATGCTGAAAATGACAAAGAGCATAAGGAACAGTTAATCCGTCATTTATTTGGCAGCGCTGGTGTTGCACCAGACTTAAACCCTAATTTTCGCTGCGAGTTTGGTCGCAACATCCATGTTGGTGACCATTTTTACGCTAACTATGATGCTGTGATTTTAGACGGTGCTAAGGTCACAATTGGAGATCGCGTCCTTTTTGGTCCGAAAGTTGGCCTTTATACAAGTAATCATTCATTCGATGCACGCGAACGTGAAATTGGCGGTTGCATTGCAAAACCAATCACCATCGGTAATCGTTGCTGGTTGGCCGCTAATGTCACCGTTTTACCTGGTGTAACCATCGGAGATGATGTCATCATTGGCGCTGGTAGTGTCGTAACACATGATATTCCAAGAAATGTTATCGCCGTTGGTAATCCTTGTCATGTATTACGAGAAATCACACCAGCCGACAAAACCGGTTTTACTGGTCAAGATTTGATATAAAAAAACTGAGAAGTAGATACTGGCTCTAACCAGATTATCAATACTTCTCAGCTTTTTTATTTATACGTGACGAATAATATGCGCAGGATTTCCTGCCACAACTGTATTACTTGGTATATCGTGGGTAACCACACTACCTGCCCCAACAACGACATTGTCACCAATCTCAACACCCGGCAAAACAATCACAGAACCACCAAACCAACAATCATCGCCGATGGTAATTGGCAAATCATATTGCCATCCCTCACGACGCATTTCTTTTTTGTTTGGATGATGGTTAGGCGTATATAACTGCGTATTAGGACCTAAGAAACAATTTTTACCAATTGTAATTTTACCAGCACTCAAAATAGTGAAATTTAAATTGATAAATGTTCCTTCATCAATAAACAAGTTATTGGGATACTCAATGTTAGTAATTGGGAAATACACTTCCACGTCATCAGCCATATGAGGGGCCAATTCATGCAACTGTTTTAATGCCTCGTCAAAATCGTCCACTGCAATTTTATTCAGCTTCTGAATCGCTTGCGTACTCGACTTAACAATTGCTTGTAATTGTGGTTCTTTACCATATTGGTACCAATCACCATCTGCTACCTTTTCAAATATAGGCTTTTTCGCTAGGGCTTTAATATCTGGTTCATCTAATTTTTTAGGCATACTCTTCTCCGACTCACGATAAAAGCTAAAATCTCCACTTTATTATAAGGGTTTCGCTAATTATTTAATACCTTTTTCTATTAAAAAGGTTGGGATATTTATCCCAACCTCACTCGTAATCCATTTTCAATTAATTATAAACCAAACAAAACTAATAGTACGGCAGCCATCACGAAGTTTAACACCATGAACAATTTCAAAAATGTTGATGATGAGTCTGGTTCAATTTGACGATATACACGAAAACCAATCAAGTTGGCCATTGAGGCAATCATCGTTCCCAATCCACCAATATTTGTTCCTAAGAACAATTCATGAGCATGACCCGTAAATGTTGAAATCAAAATAGTTGAAGGCACATTAGAAATAACTTGACTCAGAGCAAAACTACCAAATAACACGTGTGTTGGTGTGTCGAATAATGAACTAACCAACGTTTGTACCATATGTATATTGGCCAAGTTGTTTGTTGCAACAAAGAAAAACAGAAATGTTGTTAACAAACCATAATCAACCATTTTAAATATTTTATGATTATAAATAAAGAACACAATCAAGATAATTGGTACCACAACATTAAATGGTAACCAGCCAAAAATTGTTGCAATTAAAACAATTCCTGTAGCTATCAAGAAAACTAATTGGCGACTTTCAACGTGCCCTGCTGGCTTTAAATCAATTGCCAGTGGTTCCATTTTAATAAAACGCGTGATAATGATCATCAAAATCAGCGACACCACTGTCAACGATGCTGACCAAGTAAAGAATTCACCAACACTAACACCATAGTGACCAAATAAGTATAAGTTTTGTGACTTACCAAATGGAAATAAAATAGCACCAGAATTAGCAGCCATGATGATCAAAGTTGATCCAATAACTTTTAATTGCGTCGACAAACTTGCCGCTAAGCGTAAATAAATCGGCATTAACGTTAAAATAGCAATATCATTCGATAATAACATTGCACCAAAGAAAGACAATAAAGTCACACTGGTCATCAACGCTCGAGCATGATGGCTACGGCTAACCAACCAAACCGATACAGCATGTAGGACACCCGCATTCTCCAGTAAGCTAACCCAAATCATCATTGTCATTAAACTAAAAATGGTATGCCAATTGACAGCACCCAAGTCTGGTACTACGAAAAAGGACGTAACAACCGCTAGTAACATACTAACAGTAAACATCACATCGCCTTTTAAGTACGTAAAAATACGATTAACCATGCACTTATTTCTCTTCCTCGATTGCTTTACCACGGGCATTCGTTAGTCGAATAATTTCATATGATTTTGCTGCCATTAAAGATGTGACTCCTGCCGATAATATCATTACCGGAATCAATAGCACAGCAACCTTAGCAGTTGTCACTTCAGTTTTATCATGATGCTTTTTAAATATCATGCTTATCTCCTTAATTGAACCTCAAAATAATAAAGACGTAAGTATATTATCGAAAAAACCTACGAAATTCGCAACAAAAATTCTGTAACATAGCAATACTTAAAAGGATAACTTTTACTTATTTTGAACACAAAAGCGGATAGGATTTACAGATTTGTTGTACATAATTCGCAATAAAACGAACAATAAATCCATAAGGAAAGTTTAAGTTAGCTTTTAGACTGTAATAATCTTTACAATAAAATTACTGTTTATCTATAATTAACAACAGTTTGTTACAACCCTCACTTGCTTGAAATACAAACGGTTTCAAACAATATAACATATAAATATATATATAAATAATGATAAAAAGCTGCTAAAAAAGCTGAAAGCACCTTAAATTTGGTATTATTTCATAAGTTTGTTACAATAGTTGCTATTGTCAAAAGGAGGAGCTATGAAGTCCGACAAAACAAAAAAAATCGGCTTATTTCAACTTATCATGCTAACCTTAGGATCTCTAATTGGTTCGGGTTGGTTATTCGGTTCGTGGGAAGCTACTAGTGTAGCCGGACCCGCTGCCATTATTTCATGGGTAATTGGTGGTCTTGTTATCGCCGCTATTGCCTACAATTACATTGAGCTGGGAGCTATGTTCCCAGAAGCCGGCGGTATGAGCCGCTACGCACAATATTCTCATGGGCCTTTATTAGGCTTTATCGCATCTTGGTCCAACTGGGTATCATTAATTACTTTGATTCCGATTGAGGCTGTTGCCGCAGTGCAATATATGAGTTCATGGCCATGGGCATGGGCAAATTGGACCAAACAATTCTTTAGTAATGGTGAAATTACGACATCAGGCTTATTCGTTGTATTTGGCTTTATGCTAATATTCACTCTTATTAATTTTTGGTCAGTCACTTTACTAACGCGCTTTACAAACTTTATTTCACTTTTCAAAATTGGGGTGCCAGCAATTACAGTCATCATGTTGGCATTATCGAGTTTCCATCCTGAAAATTACGGTCACTCATTACATGAGTTTATGCCATATGGCTCAGCACCTATTTTCTCAGCAACTGCCACGGCAGGTATTATCTTTTCATTTAATGCCTTCCAAACAGTCATTAATATGGGAAGTGAGATTAAAAACACCAAGAAGAATATCGGTCGTGGTATCTTCTTGTCATTGTTAATCAGTGGTATTATCTATGTTCTGATCCAAAGTGCTTATATTATGGCAATCGATCCAGCAACAATTGCGCAACATGGTTGGCATGGCATCAACTTTAACTCGCCATTTGCTGACTTAGCAATATTACTAGGTATCCATTGGTTATCAGTTTTGCTTTATTTGGATGCTTTCGTTTCTCCTGTTGGAACAGGTGTTTCATTTGCCGCTTCTACAGGACGTGTACTTTTCGCAATGGAAAGTAACAAGCATGTGCCAAAATACTTAGGAAAACTTAGTTCAAGATTCTATATGCCTCGCGCTGCAATGTTAACAAACTTAGGTATCAGTATGATCATGGTTTCGGTGTTCCGTTCATGGTCAACATTAGCAACTGTTATCTGTGCATCAACTTTGATTGCTTATCTAACAGGACCTGTTACTGCTGCCGCTTTCCGACATACTGCACCTAACTTTAAACGACCTGTTAAACTAAAGATGCTTTCATTTATGGCACCTGTTGCCTTTGTTCTAGCATCATTAGCCATTTACTGGTCAATGTGGCCAACGACAATTGAGGTCATCATGGTCATCCTTCTAGGATTACCAATTTACTTTTATTATGAGTACAAAGCCAAGAACAGTGATACTTGGAAGGCTTTCAAGTCAGCCCTATGGTTGATTGTTTACCTTATCTTTATTTCACTAATTTCATATGCTGGTAGTCATGAATTTAATGGTGCTGGTTGGATCAGTTATCCATGGGATTTCGTCGTCATTATTGGTGTCTCATTAATTTTCTATTATTGGGGTGTCAAAAGTGCACAGATTTTCCCTGATTACTATCAAGCCAAAAAGTTAAATGACACTGTTAAAGAGTAAAAATATATAAGGACGGTACTGCAAGTTCAAGCTTACAGTACCGTCCTTATTTTTTTATCTATACAATGCCAAAAAATCCTTTTGTTGCCATCACACCAATAATTTCTTCAATATCTTTTTCCGTATAGTTATCTGGATTATGACTCCATAAACTAATTAAACCAATAATTGCCGAACTCGTAGCAGTTGAAAATAGCTCGCGCTGTTTAAGTGGAATTTTTTCCGTCTTACCAGAATATTGATCAATCGTTATCATGCCTTCATCTAGCAAAAACTCTCTGAATTTTACGGAGAAATGATTATTACCTAAACGATTCAATAAAACATCCATCATTTCTAAATTATCAGCAATTGTCATCAATAGAGGCGCGATAATACCGGGATTTTCCTTAAAATCTTGTACAGATTTTAAGGAATGTAAAATATTTTGTCGACTGAGATATATTGTATTTAAAAGCTCCTCTTCACAATCTTCAATTAAAGCATCTTTACTTTCAAAATAACGATAAAATGTGCCACGATCCACATTAGCTTGCCGTGTGATATCTGACACTTTGATCTGTAAAGCTGGCTTCTGCTTGACAATAGTCACGAATGCTTGAACAATATTAGCCTTTGTCTGCGTTGTTCTATCTACCTGTTTCAAAATTTTACTCCTATTTACAACAAAGCCCTATTAGCTGTTGCATAATTTTCTTTCGCTGAGATATATAATACAACATGTTGTTTTATAAATAAATAAGAGAAAGGTTTATTTCTATGTGGAAAGTTATTTCAAGTAAGATGTTCTGGCTTTACGCAGTCGCTATCTTTGCCGTTTTAGCAATTTTTTCATTCGCACAAATTGGCGCTCGTAATTCCGTAGAACTAAAGCAATTACCAGTTGCTGTTGTTAATGCATCTGGTGATCAACAAAGTAAAAAAATCGTTAGTCAACTTAAGGACAAGTTTTCTGATTCAGATGCCCAACTTAAGTTAATCAATGTCAAAAAAGAGTCTAGCCTAAAGCAGGGATTCACTGACAAAAAATACTATGGTGCCCTTGTTATCGATAAAGACTTCGATAAGAGCTTAACTAGCCAACAAAATTATCTAAAAGGTCTAGTGATTCAATCAAAGACGAAGGATATGCCTGAGCAAGCAATTGCTGCAAATGACCAGTTAAAGGCCCAAGTAGCAGGTGCAAAAGCAATGACAAAAACATTGCCAAGTCAAGCTAAGATTCGTGTAATTGCTAACCAAGGAATGAACTCGCAAGCTTCATCAGTTGTTACCACAGCATTACCAAAGATTAGCAACGCATTGAGTGATGGTATGTCACAAAAAATGCAAGGTGCTTTGAAAGAAAATAACGTAACACTTTCAACTGCGCAATGGCAGGTTATCAACGACCCAATCAAGGTATCAACTCAAATTAAGAACAAGCTTCCTAACAAGAGTGTCAGCGGTATGGCGCCAATGTTGCTTGTTGTTCTTTCATGGTTGAGTTCATTAATTGCTTCTATCCTACTGTGGCGCGAGCACAAGAAGCATGCTGAAAATGGTCGCTTCACCTTGAGTACGATTAATAGTCAAATGGTTACTGGTATTGTCATGTCAGTTGTTGCCAGCTTAACGATTTACTTCTTTGCCCACACATTGTTTGGTGTTCCGGTACCAGATACTGGTAGTTTCTTACTACTATTGATATTTAATATTTTCATCTTCTACCTACTGCAAACTTGCATCTTGAATTGGGCTGGATTTGCTGGATGGCCAATCTTAATTTTGATTATGCTACTATCAATGGGTGTAGTTTCATATCCAAAGGAAATGTTATCACCATTCTTCTTGAACGGTATTTATAGTTGGACACCTCTACGATTTGCCATTGATTTGTTCACAAACAATCTTTATATCAGCGGATCTTCTGCAACTTCAGCAACTGACTATATCGTATTAAGTTCAATTGGTGTTGTTGCAGTAGTATTGATTTACCTATCAAGCCTACTAAAGCGTAAAGAAAAGTAATTTAATAATTTACTACTGTTACAGAAAAAGCGGAAGTTCCACGTGGAACTTCCGCTTTTTTACTATCCAACAATTCTTAATAACCAATCTGCCCCGTATAACATTCCCAAGCTATAAAGGAAAATCGATAATGGCTTACCCGCCAATAAAATAATCGTAAATTCACGCCAGGTCATTTTCGTCAAACTTGTTAATAGTACCAAGGCATCGTCTGGTGCCACTGGCGAAAAAATCAACAAGGCAAATGTCCAATGCCATCCCTTGGAATCCAAACGATCGATATATTTATTTAGCGTATCTTCACTAACAAAGATATCAATCACCCGTCGACCATAACGCCGACCCAACCAGAATAGAATCATTGAGCCAATGACGATACCAATATAATTATACAAAAAACCTAACCAAGGGCCGAACATCACAACACCAGCTGCTAATGAAACACCTCCTGGTAATATCGGTATAACGACCTGGACAATTTGGACGAAAACAAATAAGATTGGCGCCCAAATACCATATTTTTTCAGCAGTTTAATTAGCGAATCAGTATCATTGAAAACACCAATGCGATATAAATGGACGACTAACCAACCAAGCAGTACGAGCATAATAACTGATAATATTTTTATTGATAAACGTATGTATCGTACCTTCATGTCATCCCCCAAGACTGACGCAGACTAATTTAATTGTATAGCTTATGCTTACGATATTAATTTAACCTTTAACTGGTAAATGAGATAACCCATCGCTTCATATTTAACAGTTTCTCTCATTTAAGAAAACATTGTACCTAATAATTTTACAAAAATCTATAACCATTCTCCTACTTATGCTGCCACCCATGCAATGAAAACTTGCTATAGCCCTCTTGCTTTGTGAATTACTTATCATCATCATGTTATACTAAACTATATGAGAGAGACCATCATGTATGGAGGTATAGCCTATGCTAGCAGTTTTAAACTTTAAGAATTTAGTTGATTTTGAACAACAAAAACAATTTTTAACTGATCTCAGTCAAACAACTGTTGACGTTGATTTAAAGATTGCGCCAACGCTACCAGTAACGAATACTTACGATAATTTTGAAGTTGTTAGTCAAAATTTAACGATCAAACAACGTACAGTTGGTGAAATATCACCCAGTGTTTTACAATCACTTGGCATAACAACAAGTTTTATTGGTCATTTGGAACGTCGTAAATCACTTAACGAAGGGCTATTGATTGTTCGTAAGCGTCTCGAAAATGCTTTAGAAAATGATATTACACCAATCTTATCAGTTGGACAGTATAGCAATATTGAAATGGTCGTTGAAGAACTAGGTATCTTATTAAAAGATGAGCCCATCAACAAACCAATTATTATTGCCTATGAATCATTAGCTTCAACCGAAATGGGTCGGGCACTCTATTCTATCGATGAAATTCGTGATATTCACGATGCCATTCGTAAATTTATGAAAAACAACTATCCTGAAATTTCATATCAGCTCATTCTTGGTGGTCACATGGACGAAGCCGGCTCACCAATCGCCAATGCCATCGGCTACGACGGTGTCCTAATCGGTGATCGTTACCATACACTAACCGACTTCCAACCCGTGCTGGATGTGCTGAATAAACTTAGTAAGTAAAGACAGAGTGTGACAAGTAGCGCTTTGAATCCACCCATAACATTTACCCCTGACAGCTAATCTAGCTGTCTTTTATTTTGCAAACTCTTCTTGGAGTTTCATAGTTATGACGACCTAATTGAATTTTAACGGTATTCGCGAGATAATGAAAGCGGTATCAAAAGGAAAGGAGATAATCATGAGTAAGGCATATCTGTCAGCAGAATTACCCGCACTGGCTACACAAACATTAACCGATAACGGGTTCGATGTTTCAATTTATGACGGTGACGGTTTAGTTTCACATGAAACATTGCTTGAAAACGTCCGTGATGCGGATTTTTTAATCACACCCCTATCAACTAAGGTCGATCGTGAAATTATCGACGCCGCCCCAAAACTAAAACTGATTGCTAACTTTGGCGCTGGTTTTAACAACATTGATACTGCTTATGCTAAAGAAAAAGGTATCCCTGTCACAAACACCCCCGCCGTTTCAACTAATGCGGTTGCTGAGGTGACAATTGGTCTAATGCTTGCATTGAGTCATCGTATTGTTGAAGGAAACTACAAAATGCATCGTGATGGTTTCCCTGGCTGGGCACCATTATTCTTCTTAGGTCATGAAATCGCTGGTAAAACGCTAGGAATTGTCGGTCTCGGTAACATCGGTAGTGACGTGGCTCGTAAGGCCAATGCTTTGGGGATGCACGTGCAGTATTATAAGCGTACCCCTTTGTCGATCCTGAAGAACGTTCAATGAAAGTCACTTATCGTCCGTTTGATGAATTAATTGCCACAAGTGACTTTATTTCAATTAATGCACCTCAAACAGATGAAAATTATCATCAATTTAATGAAGCTGCTTTCAAAGCAATGAAGCCAACGGCAAACATTATTAATGTCGGTCGTGGTCCAATCATCGATGAAGCTGCACTATTACAAGCTCTTAAAGATGGTGAAATTGCAGGTGCTGCACTAGATGTCTATGAACGTGAACCTGAAGTTGACGATGGCTTTAAGATTCTTAAAAACGTCATTCTAACACCGCATGTTGGTAATGCTACTGTCGAAGCACGTGACGCAATGGCTAAAATTGTCGCTGATAATGTTGTGTTAGTAGATAATGACCAGCCAGCAAAGTTTATTGTTAACCCTTAAAATTTTCATAGCATTGATTTAAGACGTCATTCCCCCATAAATACCCTTATTTAACGGTTACGGGATAATGAACGTCTTTTTATATATTAAAAAAGAGACTGAAACAAAATCGATGTCCCAATCTCAAAAAATATTTTTTTAATTTGCCGGTAGTTTATCTCACATAACTCTGCTAATAATCAATCTGATAAGTAATTTCCTTGGTCTTGGTATCACCTGATTTTAGTGAAACATCTCCAAAACTTGGGTGATTGACTGCATCAGGTAGCGTTTGTGGCTCCAGCGCAATAGCCGCATGCTGATGACCCTTTCCAGATTCAAATGTTAACTTCTTGTCGATAGCATTACCCGAATAGACCACCAATCCATTACGTTCTGATAAGAAGGTCACTGAACGATCAGTTTTTGGGTCAGATAACTTGGCAATTTGCTTGTCTTTATCTGGATTAACCTTGAACATCGTATCAAACCCTTGCTCCTTGGTACTCATCAACGGATCAAGATGGTCCTTCAGTGGTTTAGCCTCAGAGAAGTCATAAGCCCCCTTGTTATCAAGCAATTTACCAGTTGGCACCTTTTCTTTATTCAACTTCAGTCGTTGCGTTGAATTCATCGTCAATTCCTGATTTTTAATTGTCTTTTCCTGACCTAAGTTAAAGTACGCGTGAATTGTCGGATCGAAAACGGTATTCTTATCACTCTTAGCACTCATCAGTACCTTAACTTGATTGTCATCAGTCACAACGTACCTGGTTGTTGCTTGAATTTTACCAGGGAAGCCAGTGTACTTTGAGCTAAAGGTATGCCGTAGAGTGATTGCTGGATTACCTTCATACGTACCGGTTTCACCCTTCCAACGAACAGAATTGAAACCATGATCACCACTATGTAACGTATTGCCATTTTCATTCGTTGGTACAGAAACCTTCTTGCCATTCAGCTTAAATTCACCATTGCGAATACGGTTTCCAACTGGCCCAATTTGCTGTCCAACATAAAGTGCTTGCGCATTCTTACTGTAGTACTGCTTGGTATGTTTGAAAGACAATAAAATATTTTGCTTGTCATCATTACCATTAGGTACATAGATACCATGCAAGGTCCCACCTTGATTCAAAACAGAGATTTTCAATCCCGATTTGTTTTGAACAGAGTATTCATAGACCTGATGTCCTTTATATTTATCAAATTTCTCAACCGAACCATTATTATCTGTATCCTCAGCAAAAACTTTGTCGTTAGTAATAACCTGGCTAACACCCAGCCCTAAGCATAGAGATAAACTAGCCACGACAGTTTTTACCAACCCGTTATTATGACTCATTACAACCACGTCCTTTCTTAAGCTTGTTTTAAACATCACTAATTTAACATTATAAGAAAGCGGTTACAACGAAAAGCTCTTCAATTAATTTAGCTATTATTACGAATAAATAATGAACTAATTATGTCTTCCCTCCGATGTATTAAAATACAAATTTTGTGTATATTTTTAAAAAATCCTTCGCACAAGACACTAAAAAAATGTATAATGTAATTAAAATAAAATGAGAATTCATGGGGGATTTCACATGGCACGTAGCCTTTCTAATTTATTTCAAAATCCAGCCGCCAATATCATGTCTGATATTGGTAAGAACGCAGCATTAATGACTGATGTCATCAATCTATCAATTGGTGATCCAGACATGATTACACCTGAACCAATTCTAAATGCTGCTAAAGATGCTTTAACAGCGGGAAAAACACATTACACCGCTAGCGATGGTGATCCAGAATATCTTGATGCGATTATCAATTTTTATCAAAAGAATTTTAATCTAACCTATGCTAAAGAAAACGTCCGGGCTACTGTCGGCGCTGGCCATGCAACCTTTTTAGCTTTTGGCGCAATCCTCAATCCTGATGATGAGGTCATCATCTTCTCACCTTACTTTTCACCTTATGAAGTACAAATTGAGGCCCATCACGCTAAAGTTGTTGTCGTTAACTGCAAAGCTGAAAACAACTTCCAACCAACCAAGGAAGATATCGCTGCAGCTATTACAGACAAAACGAAAGCCATCTTAGTTAATACACCTAACAATCCGACCGGTGCTGTCTATGATCAAGAAACTTTACAAGCACTGGCTGATTTAGCTAAAGAACATGACTTCTATCTACTTGCTGACGAAGTGTATTGGCCATTTGTCTACGACGACAGCGATTTCGTTCCGTTGGAATCGCTTGCTCCTGAGCATACTTTGGTAGCCGGTTCTTTGTCAAAAGTATTTGCCATGACCGGCTTTAGAATTGGATACTTGATTGGGCCTGCAGATGTAATTGCCGCTGCTGGCCTGCTCAATGAAGGGATTGATTTTTCAGCCCCAAGCATTTCACAAGCAGCTGGTGCGTATGGTTTGCAACATATTGACAAAATCACACCCGCATTAAAAGCACAATTTGGTGAACGTTTAGAATACGTGACAACTGAATTAAATAAACTACCTTGGCTAAAGATTCTACCAGTTGCTGGTAGCATTTATCTTTTCGCTGACATTTCTGCTACTGGTATGGATGACGTTGCATTCAGCAATTATTTACTTGAAAAAACTGGTGTACTAGTTATCCCTGGTCAGGCATTTGGTGAAGCTGGCAAAGGCTATATTCGCATTGCGGTTACACAAGACATGGCGACACTTGAAAAAGCAGTGGTTGCTTTTTCAAAGCTATCATTTTAGATTTAATTAGCATAGATAAGGGAGATATTTAATGAAAAAGGTTTTACTGTATAACATCATGGATGATGAAGAAATTGCTATCAAAGAATGGCTAAAAACTCATCCAGATGTGGAGGTAGACTCTAATAAAGTCACGTTAAACCCTGATACAGTCGATTTAGCCAAGGGATATGACGGCATTTCTACCGAGCAGGATAATCTAATTGACGATCCCATCGTGTACCAAAAATTACATGAATTTGGTATTAAGCAAATTACATTACGTATTACTGGTTATGACACGATCAACTTGGATTTAGCTACTCAAAATCAATTAAAAGTCACAAATGTTCCTGCTTATTCACCACGTTCAGTATCTGAAATGGTTTTGGCCCAAACTATGTGGCTGCTACGCCATCTCCATGTCGCACAAAGTCGCGAGCAATCATACAACTTTACCTGGGAAGGTCTACAAGCCCGTGAAATTCATGATCTAACAGTTGGTATTATTGGTGCTGGTAAGATTGGTAGTGAAGTCGCTCGAATTTTCAAAGCATTAGGCGCAACCGTCATTGCAGCTGACCCTATCCACCGTCCGGAGCTCAATAGTATTTTAGATTATGTTGATCACGAGACCGTGTACAAAGAAGCCGATATTGTGACGACCCATACGCCATTATTAGAGAGCACTTACCATCTGTTTGATGAGAGTGTATTCAAAAAAATGAAGCCAAGTGCTATTTTTATTAATGCTTCTCGTGGAGGTGTCGTGTATACACCAGCGCTAATTGCTGCTTTGCAAAATCATGAGATTACAGCTGCTGGACTAGATACTATTGAAGGCGAAGCCAATATATTTAGTGATGACTTTTCAGAAAAGCCTTTTGAAAATGATTACTTGAAGACAATTTTGACATTGCCAAATGCAATTATTACTCCACATATTGGTTTTTACACTGACAATGCTATTCGCAATATGGTCGATATTTCTATGAAGGATATGCTAACTATTATCAACGGCGGCACCAGCGAGCATGAGCTCAATTAACAAACAACTTTAATCTGTTTTATAATGTTTTTCCATATAAAAAAGTCGGGACAAAATGTCCCGACTTTTTTGTTTCACATGAAACAATTAACCATTTGTCTGTAAGATAATAACGAATATGATAAACGTTATGCCCAAGGCGTACATAATTGGGTGGACTTTCTTACCACGTCCTGTAACTAGCATCAACAATGGATAAACGATAAATCCTAATGCGATACCATCAGAAATTGAGTATGACAATGGCATCCCCAAAACTGTTAAGAATGATGCCGCAGCAATTGGGAAATCTTTCCAATCAACTTCGGACAAATTACTTGCCATCAAAACACCAACGATAATCAATGCTGATGCTGTCACATTAGATGTCACAACAACTAGCAATGGTGAGAAGAACAATGACAATAGCAAGAATAGTCCAGTAAATAGTGATGTTAATCCGGTACGACCACCAACAGCAATACCCGTTGATGATTCAACATAGGCCGTTGTTGGTGATGTTCCCAATAGTGAACCACCCAGCATACCAATAGCATCAGCCATCAATGCTTTTCCGGCACGTGGTAATTCATTGTTGACCAAGTATCCACCAGAACGTGCAATTCCGATTAGCGAACCAGCAGTATCAAAGAATGCAACTAGCAAAAACGTCAGGATAACCGGTATCATCTGCCAGGTAAACACATCCTGCAAACCGAAAATAGCTTGACCAAAAGTTGGTGCCAAACTTGGAACACCTGAAACGATTGATGAAGGCATTGGAATTAGTCCTGTCACCAAACCGATAATTGAAGTTGCAACCATTCCGATAAAGATAGCTCCTGGCACCTTACGTGCATATAGCGCGAAGGAAATTAACACACCGACAATTGTTAGCATGACCTTAGGATCACTCCAATCACCCCAACCAATAATGGTTGATTTGTCAGCAGCAATCAAGCCACCGTCAACTAATCCGATCATCGCAATGAAGAATCCAATACCACCAGCAATAGCTGCTTTTAAGTCAGCCGGAATGGCATTAATGATGGTTTCACGAATTTTGAAAACCGTCAAAAGCCAGAAAATCACACCGGCAACAAAGACTCCTGCCAAAGCAGTTTGCCACTTAATTCCCATACCAATAACAACACTGTAAGCGAAGAAAGCATTGATACCTAGTCCGGGAGCAATCGCAAATGGATACTTAGCAACAAGTCCCATAAAGATGGTTGCGATGGCACCAATTAGACCTGTGGCAACAAAGACAGCATTTTTGTCCATACCTGTTGCACCAAGTACTGAAGGGTTAACGAATAAAATATAAGCCATTGATAGGAAAGTTGTTAAACCAGCTAATAGCTCAGTTTTAACAGACGTTCCTGATTCAGATAGCTTGAAGTAACGCTCAAACATGTAAATCAGACCCCTTAATAAATAATTCAATTTTAAAACAACCAACTTATTGTATTATAGATAACCGTAAAAAATCAAAGAAAATCCGATTTTTTTCGTAAAACGGTTATTTAAACAAGCAAAAAGCGAACTTTAATAGATTTTTCCCGAACAATACAAAAACCACCTGACAATAAGAAACGACTAGATATGTTGTCGGGCACTCGCTGAACAACAGTATTCCTTCAAAACTCATCAATCACTTCACCAAAAGTTTGTTAGAATGAAAACTAAGGTTATTTATTCTAGAGGTATTTTATGTATAACGAACACGGGCATCTTCGGCGACTATCTTCACATGAAATCGTCATCTATTTTCTAGCAGGACTACTTTTTAATACATTTGGCAATGGTATTACAGTTGCGACTAACATGGGTTCAGCCCCTTGGACCGCATCTGCAGCCAATCTTGCCAATGTTACGGGCACATCAATTAGTACATTTTTATTCTTTTATGGTGTTTTAGCCGCAACGTTGGTCTGCATCTTGCAACGCAGTATCGACTGGCCACACGTCATTGGTAATATTATCTTCGTGGTTGCTTTCAGCGGGATTATCGGAATTGTTTCAACGCGTCTAGCTGTTCTTGAAACTTTCCCCCTTGCTTGGCGAATCGTTATTGATTTCCTTGGGATTATCAGTATTGGTTTTGGGGTATCAATTACCCAACGATTGCAATTCATTCTTCATCCAATTGATGATTTGACAAATCTAACGCGATTTATGTTCTTTAAAGGCAATGCGGCAATTTCTCAAATCATCAACTTCTCATTCCCAATGTTGATTTCATTACTTGCTTGGGCATTTTCAGGCAAGATAACTGCCATCAACATCGGTACCCTATTTTCATTTTTCTTACAAGGTATGTTCGTCGGTTACGCTGACCACCACGTCTTCAGCCACCTCGACCATAAACTTAATAATATTAAAATCAGCCATTAACAGAGAGCGTGACAAAAATTGGTTTGAAGCTGGTGTGTAACGTGGTTTGTGGCATTTTTGGCCGTAGCGCAGCGTAGGACAGGAATGGCACAAATTTCGTTACATTGAAGCTTCAGATTTTTGGAACGCGTTTATACAGAGCGTGACAAAAATCGCTTTGAAGCTGGTTATAACAAGAACTTGTGCAATTTAAAAGGTCGGGACAAAATGTCCCGACCTTTATTTTTATTATTTTGCTTCATTATGATATCTGAGCAAATACCAAATTAGTCCAAACATGATAATATCAACAATTATATCAGCAACCCCATTATCTGGTACCCAGGAAATTGCATAGCCCATGATAAAAATCATCGTAATCAATCCTAATACTTTGACTCGTTGCTGCCACTTATCACTAACGAATCCCATTAACCAATTATTTGTAACCACTGCTAAATTAACAAACAAATAAAGGGCAATCGTCGCATCAAACGCCATACCAATTTCGGACATCGGAATCGACGTCAAAACGTCCACGATATCCGCATGATATGAGGAATTCAAGAACCATTCGAGGCCTAAGAAAGCAATGGTTGTCATAAACATCGAAAAAAAGCCGACTACAAAGCGCGCAATTAAATTCCAAACAACTACTTGCCAAACTTGTGCAGGTAACAAAATGTATTTTGATTTATTCCACGACTTGGCAGCCGAAATAAACATGCGCGCGCCAAGCATCAAATTAATACCAATAACTAACGTCCCCACATAAATAACTAACCGATCGGTAAACGATGTTGGTGTAATTGTGCCGGTAATTTCTGCATGCGGTACAAAAGGTAATAATTGCCAAATAAAAATAAAAATACTGACAATGGCACCAACCCCGATGATAAAAAGGTTATGATTTAAAGAATCTTTCGCAAAAATTTTAAAGAGTCGTGTGTTGGTTAACATTATTCACACCCTCCATTATCTTCGATATACAACTGTGTATAGTATTTTTCTAATGATAGCCCTTCTTCTTTACGAATCTTTTCTACAGATTCATAAGCTAGCAAACGACCGTCCTTCAAAATAATCGCATCATCTACCAAATTTTCGATTTCCTGAATATAATGCGTTGAAATAAGCACTGTAGCTTCCTCAGGTAACCAGTGTAACAATGACTGCATAATTTTTTTACGTGCAATCACGTCAACACCACCAAAAGGCTCATCTAATAAATAGACCGATGTATCCCGAGAAATCGTTAAGGCAATCAATAATTTTTCAATCGTTCCCGTTGATAGTTTAGCAATGCGACGTGTCCGGTCGATACGCATGAATTTAATCAATTCATTCATCCGTTGCTCATTGAAATCAGGATATCCCATCTTAAAATAGTCCACAATATCACTGACACGATCATAGTTATTTGCCCAGTCTAGTGTTGAAACATATGACAGATGTGCTTTTATTTTTGCCCCCATGATACCGTCAATCATGATATCTGAATGTGGATTGGGTTCAATAAGGCCTGAAATCAGACTCATTAAAGTTGTCTTACCAACACCATTTTCTCCCAACAACGCCACCGTACGATGCGTTGGTATCTTAAAGCTCAAACCACGCAGAATAACGTGGCGACTTTTTGTATAATGCAAATTGTTAACCTGTAACATGGTCCCTCCTAGTCCGTGTATCTTCATACTCTTTCATTGCATTTGCGACTAAGTCTGGTATTTCTTGCGCCTGCGCAACATGCATGATTTCATTAATATATTCTTGTGTGATGCGCATTTTCTTGTCCAGTTTAATATCATCGATCTTGGCGGCATCTTCCGTTACAAAATTGCCTTGCCCGCGCTTTGTGATGATTAAACCACTCGTCACTAACTGATTAACGGCATTTTGCACCGTACGTGTACTGACAATCAAATGAACCGCTAAATCACGGACACCTGGAATCTTATGACCAATCGGGTATTTTTCTTCAAGAATCTGTTGTTCCAACCAAGTTGCTACCTGTAAATATATGGGTTGATTTGAACTAAATTCCATATTGGCTCCTTTCAGTGTTGCACTGTTATACTACACTGTAACAAAGAACCCTGTCAACTTGGCAAACAAAGGAAAAATACGTTATTATTAGAGACAATAACTTCATGATTAAGGACGATTTATAATGAAAACATATGCTATTGTTGGTAATCAATACGAAGGTCTCTATACCAAGCCTTGGTCAGAGGTCAAAGCTTATACACAAACAAAACCAGCCCCAAAATTTAAAGGATTTACTACCAAATCTGCGGCTCAGGCATGGTTTGATAGCCAAGTTTCAGCGAAAAATGATACATCACGTCAATACACCACTGCTTACAATGGTACATTTCATGCTGATCCTAATCAGTATTACATCTTTACCGATGGCGGTAGCCGCAATACTGGCAATGTTGCTGGTGGTCACGTCAAAGCAACCGATAAAGCTGGCTGGGCTATTGCAATCTATCGTGGTTCTAACCTCAATGAGCCTGTATTCACTGATAGCGGCGCGGATTGGGGTCGCACCAACAATGAGATGGAGATGCTCGCACTGATCAACGCCCTACTACAAGCTGCTAAAGTGTCAGCACCAATCACAATTGTTAGTGATTCTAAATATGTGCTAGATACTGTTACCAATTGGATGTACAACTGGGTAGCTAATGGCTGGCGCAAAAGCTCTGGTGAGATTGCTAATCTTAAAGCCTGGCAACAAATCTACACGCTCATTCAGCCAATTGCACCGCGTCTATCATTTATTTGGGTTAAAGGTCACGCTACCAGTCATGGTAATATCACGGTTGACCAGTTATTAAATGATGCAATGGACCAATTATCATAATTCAACTTAAAGATTCGTGCCAAACGAGTCTTTTTATTTTCTGCCCATTGTACCATTTTTCACAATGGTTTGGTTAATTATTGCATCATTATTTTCACAAGCGTTCCGTTATAGGGGAACAAATTATTAACAAGGTTAATAAAGTTGTTTGTTGTGACTATGTTCGCCAATTCTCTAAATGCATATTTATACATAATAAAAAACCAGCCTGATATAAATTATCTAGGCTGGTTTTTTATTATTGTTATTTGATTAGCGTATCTACCGTTTTTAAGACACCGTCATGATTATTATCATCGACAGCTAACGGATAGAAGGCCTTTAGTGATTCATCACCATTAATCATAGCAAAGGGATAGGCGGCTGCTTTCAACATTTCAGCATCATTTAATCCATCACCAAAAGCTACCAAATTCTCATCTAATTTCAATCCATAATGACTAGCTAGCACTTGTAGGCCATTTGCCTTATTAATATTTGGCGCCACGATATCTACCGATCCATAACCGGATGTGGTGACATGCGCACGACTACCTAAACGTAATCTTGCTAAGTCAATAAACTCTTGTGTTTTCTCAGTCTCAAAGGTAATTGTTACTTTCAAAATAGGTTCGTGAATTTGATCCACAAAATCAATGAACTGCAAATTTTCATGCACTTTTTTCATTGTTGCCTTATGCAATAGATTCAAACTTGCTTGTGATTGTAACATAAATGTTGTTTCAGCACCGGTAAAGACGGCACCATGCAATGGTTCAAATGGCATTTCATTGACAACCGCCATGATATCCGTCACATCCGCCACATGCAAACCAACCATTTGTAGTAGTTCACCATCTGCAGTTCTAACAACAGCACCGTTATCGGCCACCAAATCATAGCGGCCGGCAAACGACTTAAAAAGGGGGTCAACAGAATCAACATCACGACCAGACGCAATGATGAAATGACCACCTTGTATGGTTAGCTTATCCAAAACTTCTGCAAAATGGGTTTTATGATACTGTTTTTTATCATTAAAGAAGGTGCTATCCAAATCCGAAGCAATCATCTTGATTTCTGACATGCTTAAACTCCTATCATTTTCTACCTATATAGTTTACGCAATCTAATGTCTTTTAGCCAATAATTACTTCCTCAGTCGGATATTGATAACTTTTTGGCTTATCACGGATATTCATGACTGAAAACATCACGGTATACAGACCAACACGACCGATAAACATGACGATCATAATGACAAATTTACCGAAACTCGTCAAGTGAGGGGTCAATCCCAACGACAATCCTGTTGTTGAGAAAGCAGAAATAACTTCAAAGACAACATATTCCATACCTTGACCTTTTGGAATCGTCTCAGTGATTGTCAGCAAAAGCGAAGCCATTGCGACGAAAACAATCGAAATAACGACTAACATCATTGCTTTAATAACAACTTTTGGGCTAAAACGCCGACCACCAAAGTTTACCTGTTCTTGACCACGTAATGCGGCCAATGTTTGCATCCATAAAATACCCAATGTGGTTGTTTTAATACCACCAGAAGTCGAGCCTGGCGTTCCACCGACGAACATTAATAGGGTAATTATCATAATACCGGCCGTTGAAACGTTGGTCAACGGCACAACATCTAGTCCCGCCGTACGAGGTGCAACGGCCAAAAACAGACTATCAATAATACGGTGTCCAATCGATGAGGTATCTGCTAAAGGCGCCAAGAATTTCTCCGTGAATAAGAACATGACAAAACTCAACCCAATTAGCCAACTAGATACATGCAAAGCTACCTTAGTATGTAGACTAACGCGTCGCTGCTTATAAAAGAGCAATAAATCTCGCCAAACTAGGAAACCTAATGAACCTGCAGTAATTAATAACATCCAAATAATCAACACATACGGATCATTTTGTAAAAACGTCACTGGTTGATCAAAGAATGTAAATCCCGCATTTCCAAATGCCGAAATAGACGAGGCAACACTCAGATAAATACCTTTCGTCATTCCAAAACGGGGTACAAAGTCAGGTAGCATCAGTACCGCACCAACAAGCTGAATAATGGCTGATAGCGAGAAGACGTACGATAACACACTTTTAACATCCGCTAAATTACGTAAATTTAGCGCTTGCTGCGCCATCAACCGCGCTCTTAAGTCTAATCGTTGCCCGGTTATCGCAAATAGCAAGACCGCAAACGTCATAAACCCAAGCGCACCAATCTCGATCATAATCAATAAGATAACTTGGCCAAAGGTTGACCACGTTGCTGCCGTATTCACAACAGTCAGTCCCGTAATTGCCGTAGCGGACACGGAAGTAAACAATGCATCAAGGAAATTAACATGTACACCAGTTTGCTGTGAAATAGGCAACCTTAATATAAAAGCCCCAACAAATATAATCGCCAAAAATCCAAACGTTAATACCTGAGGCGGCGTTAATTTGTTAAATAATTTTTTCATAATTAAGTATCTCCCAACTTCTTTATATTATACAGGAGCAGCGCAAAAGTTTTTCACAGATTTTTGTGGACAACTAGGGGAAAAGTCCACGTATTCCACCGCTTTCTGTGGATAACTTGTTAATAACTCCTGATTTATTGTTGAGAAACCCCATTAAATCAATACATATGCAAATGTGGATAACCTGTTAAAACAAATTGTAATAAGCAAAAGTCCGTTAAATCGGGATTTTATCTTAAAATTAGGTTAAACCTTGCAAAAATAATGGATTTCTACCTAACTTTCAGTTGTTTTTTAAAAATTATACGCTTTTAAAACGTTTTATCTATAGATATGTCGTTTATTATTCCTAATAAGGGTGAAAATATCGAATGTTAACTTAGCTTTTTCCTCATATATTTTGTAAAATAATTAAACATCAACTTCTTGTATTGTGTATAACTTTTTTTGTACTTATTTATAATGAGTATAATTTCACTAATTTAGCGTTTACAAATGCCGTTGTCATCACTTTTTATAACTTATGCACAACCAGTATTCACAACAGTGGATAAGTGACTTAAAATCTTCACAAAGACCGCCGTATACTTTGATATAATAGTGCTCGCGGGCTTTTTTAAGGTTGTGGTTAACTTGTGGATAACATGTGTTTTACGATATATTTTAGTATTTATCCACATCTTACAAAGCAATTGATAAAAATAACGAACTATTTTAGAAAGGTAGACGAACAATGAATATAAAAATCATCGGCGTTGGCAAATTAAAGGAAAAATACCTGAAAGATGGTATTGCAGAATACACAAAACGTTTGCATAAATTCGCTAAGGTAGAAATTATTGAAGTGCCTGATGAAAAAGCACCCGAACAATTATCTCAAGCACAAATGGATCAAGTAATGTCTAAGGAAGGTGAACGTATCCTTAATAAAATTAAAGATAAAGAATACGTTTTTGCATTAGCCATTAAAGGAACCGAACGTTCTAGTGAAGAAATGGCTGCTGAAATTGATCATTTAACGACCACAGGCAAGTCAGATTTAACTTTTGTGATCGGTAGTTCCTTAGGATTATCACCCGAAGTACTAAAACGAGCCAATACACAAATCAGTTTTGGGCGCTTCACATTACCTCATCAATTAATGCGTCTTGTATTAACTGAACAGATTTATCGTAGCTTTATGATTAATGCACATACGCCATATCATAAATAGGTCATATAAATTAGGGATGCTCTCCTCATTTTTGTATATATAAACATAATGAAAGATATGTACTAATTTTTATTAAATGTCCCATATGTGATTTAATAAACAATGTATTTGCATGATAAATGGTATTAAATTTAATATTAAATCTTGTATTTCGGAATTAAATAGTGTAATGTACTCCTTGTAGGTTTGGTGTAAGCGGTTGCACCTATTGATATTTTATTTAATTATTAGGAGATTTATGCATATGACAGAGTACATTACTAGTGAACGTGAACAAAAAATTGATTTTGTTAATACAACCGATTTGGAAGAGGGCGCTGCAAAAGTCATTCCAAAGGGTGGTTATGGTTATATCCAGAGTGGTGCTGGCGATTTAATTACATATAAGAACAATGTTAAGGCATTCGATAAGAAGGTTATTGTTCCTGGTGTCTTACGAGATGTTGAAGATCCCGATACATCCGTTGATTTCCAAGACATGCACTTAACAGCACCAATTATTATGGCACCTGTTGCCGCCCACGGTTTAGCTCACGTTGAAGGTGAGAAGTACTCAGCAAAAGGGGTTTCTAACTTTGGTTCAATCTTCACTGCTTCTTCATTCGCATCAACAACATTAGAAGACATTCGTGAAGCTGGTGGTCAAGATGCTAACCAATGGTTCCAATTCTATATGAGTAAGGATAACGGTATTAACGATCAAATCATCGAAACTGCAGAACGCAATGGTTCAAAAGCAATCGTTTTGACTGCTGATGCAACACTAGGTGGTAATCGTGAAGCCGACAAGCGTAATCACTTTACGTTCCCACTACCAATGCCAATTGTAGCTGCCTATCAATCAGGGGTTGGCCAAACAATGGATGCTGTGTATAAGTCTGCTAAGCAAAAGTTAGCTCCACGTGATGTGGAATATATTGCTAGCCATACTGATATTCCTGTTTATGTTAAGGGTGTGCAAAGTGCTGAGGATGCTTACCGATCACTAGAATCTGGTGCTCGTGGAATCTGGGTTACTAACCATGGTGGTCGTCAATTAGACGGTGGTCCTGCAGCATTCGAATCACTTGAAACAGTTGCCGAAGCCGTTAATGGTCGCGCACCCGTTGTCTTTGACAGTGGTATTCGTCGTGGTCAACACGCCTTTAAGGCATTGGCTTCTGGTGCTGACTTGGTTGCCATTGGTCGTCCTGCTATTTACGGTCTAGCACTTGGTGGTGCTACTGGTGTTGAACAAGTCTTCAACTTCTTTAAGGATGAACTAGCACTCGTTATGCAATTGGCAGGTACACAAACAATTGATGACGTTAGAAAATTCACTTTGCGAGACACATGGTAATTAAAAATAAAAAATAAATTAACACTTTAGGAGAAGACATGGATATTCCACAAGATAGAAGTTATGAAGCTGATGTTCCTAGCGTAGAGGCCAAAGAAGCGCCTGCTGAGAAATCACCTTTATTCCAAAAAATTGATGAAGCTTTAATGAATAAAGTTGCGCTATTTAACAATAGTTATGCACGCTATGCTGCACGAGCAATGCTCGCAACCTTATTCCTAACACTAGGAACCGCTGCTGCATTCGGAACAGCGCTAGAAGCTGAAAAAATAGCACCTGGTTCAGGAAAGTTCACTTTCGCTTTCATGTTTAGTTGGTCACTTGTGATGATCATCTTCATGGGAGCTGAACTTGGAACCTCAAATATGTTATTTATGACCGTTGGTGTTTATCGTAAAAAGTTGAAAGTCTCTAAGGCAGCTAAGATTCTTGGTACCACGTTACTATTTAACTTAATCGGGGGAATTCTATTTGCTTATATGGTTTCCCTAACCGGACCATTCCAGGATTTGCCAGCTGGTAATTACCTATTTACTGGTATTGCTAGTAAGTTGGGTAAGTCATCACTTCAAATTTTCGTCGAAGCTATTTTCGCTAACGTTATCGTTAACACGGCCTTCACGATCAACTTACGTATGAAGGATGATGGTGGTAAAGTTATGGCTATTATTTTCGTTATCTTTATCTTTGCTTTCTTAGGATACGAACACGTTATCGCCAACTTCCCAGCATTCTCATTAGCTTTCTTTGCTTCAAACGGTGCAATTGCTGGTATGACGCTTGGAAGTATACTACACAATCTATTCTTTGCCCTGATCGGTAACTATGTCGGTGGTGCATTGATTATTGGAATGACATATGCTTGGTTGAACCGTACCAAGACATCATATGTTGACTAATACAAATTAACTATAAAAAGCATTGCAATCAGTGAGTTGCAATGCTTTTTTTGTGTTATTGAATTATTCTTCTAAAAAGAGTTTATTAGACAATAAAAACCATAGTCACATTATGTTGGTGACTATGGTTTTTATACTTAATATTCACCTACTGTTTGACGCTTCTTAGGTGAAATAACCCCAAATAGAAGGGTTACCACCATCAAAATCAAATGAACAACGACTAACCAAGGCTTATCCTGGAATACTCCAATATAGAATCCCATATACATAGAAACAATATAACTTAATCCAAATTGCAAGATGAACGCCCAGTCAACATTTTTAAAGAAATCAACTTGTTGTTTCATAAATACTGCGTAAAGCATATACAACAGAATACCAATGAACAAAACTAGGAATGCCACGATAGCAAATGAAGCAACGAAATTATTGATTAATGCAAAGATAGCAACAACCACAATAAACGCAGCTAATCCTTCTAGATAGTTAATAATTGAGAACCAAAAACTACGTGCATTACTGTCTTGTACGTGGAACTTGCGCTTGTTGAACGCCATAATCATTGACAGCGGTACAATAGCACCCGAATATCCCAAATAATTCATCCAAGGAATACCATATAATGCGTCAATCGTAATCTTCAAATCCGTTGGGTAACCGTGCCAAACCCACATACCACCGCTTGTACGAATGGCAATGATGTCCCAGATCAAATCCCAACCAATCACAATCACATACGCAATTAACCCAGCGGCAAAGGGCGTCTTCACGATTTTCTTAGCTGCTGAGATAGCCAATGGCATGAGCAATCCCCAGCCAAGACCAACCCATAAAGGCACACTCTTCAAAGCACCAGCGTCACCAATATTAATCAGAAAATGAGAATAATAGTGGTACGTTTTAAAGATATATACACTAAATAACTCTAAAGAAACACCCAATAATGAACACGTAATCAACTGAAATAATTGCTCAAGTCGTTTATTTTTGACCAGCACCACGGCTGCCGAAAGATAAACAAAATAGAAAACCACTTCAATTGTTCGTGCTAATACCATATTAGTCACAACATTAAACCTCCTAGTAGAAATGAGAATAATAGCACCATAATCAATTAAATCATAAT
Organism: Weissella thailandensis; assembly: GCF_005405465.1. GTDB lineage: Bacteria > Bacillota > Bacilli > Lactobacillales > Lactobacillaceae > Weissella > Weissella thailandensis. Next base: position 53,175 of record NZ_BJEC01000003.1, on the reverse strand, counting down.
TAACTAATTGCTGTGATTTTAAGGCCAACCTTTACACGTGTCAAGTTTTTAACTTTTGCAATTTTTCAGGCAAGAATCTATCGAAAAAATAACTTCTTTGTGTTCGCTTAACAGTAAAGCCGACAACACAATACCAAACTTTTTAGGCAGTTTTATTGGTTGAGTAACTATACACTATGACACTATAATGCATATGTAAGATTAATAACGAAGATATAAAAGAGGGAATTTCACATGGCAAAAGCACGTTTAATGGACCAACCTGCAGATTTTGAAAAATTAGGCATTGATCCTAACAAAGTTCAAACTTGGGAAGACGATCGTCGCGATACTGACATACCTGGTACATCAGAAGTTTGGTATTTTGATGCTATTTTAGATGATGGTAGTAAAGCCGTTTTCTACTTCCATCCAAAGTCACCATATAAGCTTCAAGAAGCCGGTGATCATCCTGATATCGGTATTTTTATTACTTCACCAGAGGGAGAAACCTATGGTCAACAAATCATTGATTATCCAGCCGAGGAGTCATATTTCGGTAAAGAGAAGTGTGATGTAAAGGTTGGACCACACAGTGTTGTTGGTGACTTCAAAGATTACGAAATTCATATTGATCCAGTAGCTGATGTGGCTGCTGACTTGCACTTCCATGCGCTTGTTAAGCCATTCCGGCAAGGAAATACTGGTATCATCACCTTAGGAGATAATGATGAATATCATTATACTGACTTAAGTGTTGTGAAGAACCAAGTCACTGGAACATTAACTTATAACGGTGAAACTCATGAAGTCACTGGCTCAGGTTACCACGATCACCAATGGGTAAATATTTCACCAATCGTGGCTTGGCATCACTGGCTTTGGGGACACTTGTATACTGAGAACTACACTGTATTAATTTATGATTTCGTTGCTGCTAAGCAATTCGATTACCAGCAAATTCCATTCTTTGGTGTAATGGACAACAAAACTGGTGAAGTCATCTTCCAAACGGATGGTAACTTCACACACGAAACTGAATTGACCTTACAACCAGAAATCAAGAAGCATTTCCCAAAGACTTCAAAGTATACCTTCGCAAATGCAGATGGTGAGACTGTTACGTTCACAACAGAATGGCACCAAGAACTTGAGGTTCGTAACATGTACTGGGGTGCAACGGATGAAGTTCGCGCACAATATGATAAGATGGGCATTCAACCCGGTTATATGCGTTACTTTGCAAAGGGAACCTTGTCATTTGAAGAGGATGGCCAGCAAGTAACTGAATCAGGAGATATGATTTACGAGTATAATTACGGTGGTAAAGAAGACCCTGAAGCACACGTTTAATTCCACAATTTAAAAACTAAAAAGGACAGCTATGTAGTTTACTGAAAGTTCATTTCAGATGACATAATAGCTGTCTTTTTTAATACAACAAGCTGACCATAACTGGTTTGAAGTTTGACAAATAAAATCCTTAATGATAATATGAGAAAATTTAAAAAATAATTAGACATTGAAAAGAAGAGTAGTTATTCAAACTAGTAGACAGAGAAACCCGTTTGGTAAAAAGGGTAATTCGTGCGAATAATGAAGATGAACTTAGAGTCTAGATATTGATCATTTGGCTAGTATTCTCGGTGTGGTGCCCGTTATTTTCACCAGGTTTACTGAAAAGTGAACTTATTAAGCCTATTTAGTGTGAACTAATAGGAAATTCAGGTGGTACCACGAAGCTTTCGCCCTGTGCATTTATTGCATAGGCGAAAGCTTTTTTATTTGGCGTACATAAAACGATTAGAAAGGCAAAACAATTAAAAAAGCAACTACTACGACACTAACGACTAACAAAGAGGGAGTTTAACACATGAGCGAAACTAACTATAACGATGCAACCAAAATCATTCACGATACTGTACGTCCAGATCCATTGACTGGCGCTGTTAACACACCCGTATATTTTTCTTCAACTTTTGCACAGAAGGACCCTTGGAATCTGGGAAAGTATGACTACGCAAGAAGTGGCAATCCTACTCGTGATCAAGTAGAAGAGAGCATCGCTAATTTGGAAGGTGGTTCACGTGGCTTTGCTTTCTCGACTGGTATGGCTGCAATTACAGCAGCTTTTTTGACCCTCCATCAAGGTGACCACATTATTATCACAAAAGATGTTTATGGGGGTACGTTCCGTTTGGTTACTGAACTGTTGCCTAATTACGGTATCAGCCATACATTTGTTGATTTAAATGACCAAGAGGCGCTAGAAGCAGCTTATCAAGAAAACACAAAGGTCGTTTATGCAGAAACGCCATCTAATCCGACCCTTACCGTCGTTGACTTAGCAGCAACAGCTAAGTCAACTCATGCCCATGGTGCCTTGCTATTTGCCGACAACACTTTCATGACACCACTTTATCAAAAGCCACTATCGCTTGGTGCTGATTTGGTTATTCACAGTGCCACAAAGTTTTTGTCTGGTCATTCCGACATTTTGGCCGGCCTGGTTGTAACCAAAGATGATGCTTTGGGAGATGCCGTTTATTTCATTCAAAATGCCATGGGCGCAACGCTTAGTATCGGTGACTGTTGGTTGCTATTACGTGGCCTGAAAACACTCAAAGTTTGTTTACAAACAGAAACAGAGAGCACGACCAAGATTGCGCAGTGGCTACAACAACAGCCAGCTGTCAAAGCTGTTAATTACCCCGGATTAAAAGACGATTCAAATTATGCCATTCAATCTAAACAAGCATTATCAGGTGGGGCGGTCTTATCGTTTAATATTGGCAGTGAAGACAATGTCCAGACCCTAGTGCAACACCTACAGTTGCCTATTTTTTTAGTCTCTCTGGGAGCAGTTGAGACGATTCTGTCATATCCTTGTACGATGTCCCATGCCGAACTTAGTCCCGAAGAACAACAAGCTAGTGGGGTGACACCAGGATTACTACGCCTATCAGTAGGTCTCGAAGATTTTGACGATTTAAAGCAAGATTTTGCCCAAGCATTGGCTTATTTAACAGATTAGTAAGTTGCTGCTAAAAATTAACATGCCTTTAAATACAAAAACAAGTGGTTGGGATACACAAATATCCCAACCACTTTTTATAATAAAAATATATTAATTATAAGTCTGTAAATGTTATAGCATGAACCACCAGCTTCAAAACAACTCTTACATTGTTCAGTTTGAACGCACGACTTTCTTCGCAGGCAAAAATAATGATGCCAATAAACCAATCAATGCAAATCCTATCATCAGAATAAAGGCCCAATAAAAGCCGTGCTCAAGCGCAATTTGATGAGGCATGTGTGACTGCAAAGTAATCGTTAACGTAACAATTAACATCGAAATTGCTGTTCCAAATGAACCACCAACTTGTCTAAGAGTTGATGACGCTGCATTCGCATGCGCTGTTAAATCAGACTGCACCGCATTAATAGCTGCCGTAAACGTTGTCATCATCGTGAAAGAAATACCGACCATTCGTACAGCGTAACTGATACCAATAACTAACAAACTCGTTGTTGTATCAAACATCAACATTGGCAATGTCCCTAGTATCAGCATGCCAAAACCAAATAATGATAATTTCTTGATACCCAATTTATCATACAGGATACCAGATACCGGGTTACAAATCATCATAACGATTGCACCTGGCATCATAATCAAACCTGAAGTCAATGCTGTTTCGTCTCTGGTAGTTTGTATATATAGTGGCAATACCAACTCAACACTGACCATCGCAATATTACTGATCATACTTAATAATGTGCAGATATCAAATTGAATATTTTTAAACACGCGAATATCTAATAATGGTTGGGGGAGCTGTAATTGACGGCGACCGAAAAGATAAATCGTTACAAGCCCGATGATAAACAAAACTGCTAACAACGGCGTGACTTTACCGGTATTACCAACTTCTGACAACGCATATAACAGTAAGCCAAAACCAATAATTGATTCTAAGAACGATAACATATCTGTTGTCTGTTTATTAGGCACGTGTAAATTACCAATCGTAAATATAGCCACAACGCCAATTAATGCACTAAGCGCACTTAAAATAATAAATAACATTTGCCAGTGACTATACTGTAAGATCACTCCTGATATCGTTGGACCAATTGCAGGACCAAAACCGATAACTAGCCCTGTAATTCCCATCGCCATCCCACGTTTTTCTGGTGGAAACATCATCAAAATAACATTTTGAATAAACGGCATTAAGCCACCGGCTGCGACTGCTTCAATTATTCTACCGGTCAACAAGATACCGAAATTAGGTGCGAAAACACAAATCAACGAACCGATAAAAAAGATACCAATCATGGTTAAATAATTTTGCCGTAGATTAAATGACTCAAAAATCCAAGCAGACAGGGGAATCATTAAACCGACAACTAATAAATAGGCTGTCGTTAACCATTGAGCTGAAGACTGTGTCACTTGAAAAGCCGACATGATGGTAGGTATTGCATTATTTAAAAACGTTTCCGCCAACAGGGCGACAAACGCACCGGCTAACAATACAATCATCATGACGGTTCTCTTCTTTGTACTAATTGCTTGAGACGTCATACTTCCTCCTTATAATATGTAGCATGCTACACTTTATACAAAAAACACCATTAAAAATGATGAATAATCGTACTTAGATACTGTTGTAATTGTTGAATATCTGCATCACTTAACTGACTGACAATTTGCTTATTAACATCTGTCATCGTTTGCCGAATATCATCAATATGCTTTTCAAGTAATTGAAAACCCTTATTTGATAAGGAAAGCGTAACTTGGCGATGATCCGTTTCTAAATAACCAACATCAACCAAGCCATGGTTAGCTAGCCGTTTGACAATACTACGAATCGTTGGGTGGCTTAAAACAAATTTATCAGCAACTTCTTTTTGCGTGATTGTTCTACCTTTTGATTCATATAAATAAACCATTAACGTAATTTGTGGTCCCGTCAAAGGGTACTCGCTAATTAAACTTGCGACCCGGCTATTTAATTCCTTTTCAATTAACGTATTCGCAATTTTTATCTGTGGTCCAATTTCATCCAAGAATGTTTGTTGCATAATTTCTCTCCAAAAATATGTTGCTTGCTACACTAAATTCTATCACTTCCATTTACTTTGTAAATAACCTAAATGATACAAAAAGAGAACGAGACAAAAGTCGCTTTGAAGCCGGTTTGTAACGTTATTTGCGTCATTTTTGGCCGTAGCAAAGCGAAGGACAAGAATGTCGTAAATAACGTTATATTGGGGCTTCAGACTTTTGGAACGCGTTTATGCTAAATTTATAACCTTATAATTAATGCATTTTTAGCACAAAGAGGTTGGGACCGTTGTTTTGTCCCAACCTCTTTCAATTAATTTTTCGCTGGTAAACCAACTTGTTTTAACTGCTTTTCATCAGCAGCAATCATAATGGCAGTTGTTGTATCACCAACAACATTGAGCACCGTTCGGAAAATAACGGCAAACCAATCAATACCTGCCAACAAAGCTATACTTTCTAACGGTAAGCCAAGCGTTGGTACGATAATCGTAAGGGCAACTAAACCACCGCCAGGTACCGCAACTGTCCCTAAACAAGCCACAATGGCCAACATCACGATTTTAAACATCATGATAAATGATAAGGACAAACCATAAAATTGTGTCATGGTCACACAAGATAAGGCTAAGTACATCGCAAGGCCGTTACTATTCAGTGCCATCCCCAAAGGTAACACTAATTCACTAATTTCCTTCTTAATACCTAATCGCTTTTCGGCATCATGCATTTCAACAGGTAGGGAGGCTGCTGAAGATGTTGTCGTCATCGCAATAAGTAAGATGTTAGAAAAGCCGTGCATAACCGTCCGTAAAGACATGTGTGCACGCAGCATGATCATGCCAAACAAGGCCGCTAAAAATACTAATGTACCAATACCGAATAATGCTAAAAATTTAAACAGCGGAATCAAGACTGTTAAACCATTCTCAGCGATTACTGAAGCAATCAGAGCACCAATACCAAGCGGTGCTAGTCGTAATACCCATTGAATCAAATCAACCAGTAATTGATTAAGCTTTTCTAAGCCATTAACCAACCCTTGATACTTTTGCTGGTTATTTGCCTTACTCAAAACAACCCCAAAGCATAGCGCAAAGATAATAACTTGAATTGTATTACCTTTGGCAAGTGCATCAAAAATATTAGTAGGGAAAAAGCCCAAAATCATATCTGAAGTAGAAACTGGATGGCCGGTTAATTTTTCGACTAACTCAGGATTTAGTTTTAGATCAATCCCAACACCTGGCTTGAACCACCAACCTAATACAAGACCTACTAAAGCCGCTATAAAGGTCGTGCCCATAAACCAGGCAGCTGTTTTGACCCCCAATCGCCCTAATCGTTTGGTCGGTAATTTACCAATGGCTGCAATTACCGTACAAAAAACTAAGGGAATGACGGCCATTTGAATGAGTCTTAAAAAAATATCACCAATAATTTTAACACCGGCAATTTTGGTACCGAAAACGGCACCCAAGATCACCCCAATGACCATACCAATAATAATTTGCGTTGTTAGTTGGATTTTTCCTCGCATTTTTTATGCCTCATTTGCTTGAGCAGATAAACTAGCAGTTAACAATGCCACACCAATCAACAAATCTGACATTTTTGTATATTCAGCCGGCGCATGACTAATTCCAGCCTTACTTGGCACAAAAATCATGGTTGTTGGCACGACTGTATTCATAATTTGACTATCATGACCTGCACCCGAAAATAACTCTCGGAAGGGGAACTTCATTTGAGTGGCTATCTCAGCATTTTGTTTTCTTAATGCCTGTGATAAAAGGGTAGCAGGAACATGTAATGTCTGTTCGATTGTGACATTATCAAATTGCTTGACGACTGTGTTCATAGCTGACAAAAAGGTGGCTAATCGTTCATCGGATTCCTCGCGACAATCAATCGTAAATGTACAACTTTCAGCAATGACGTTGCTAACATTAGGTGACACGCGAATTTCACCAATCGTAAACGTCAAACTATTCGAGGACCGATCAACTAAATCATATAACCTTGCCATTAGATGACTGGCAGTGGCAATAGCATCTTGGCGTTGTGCCCTCGGCGTTGTACCAGCATGATTTGCTTGTCCATGTACCGTCACATTGTAACGATTTTGTGCAACAATGCCGGTTACTAACCCGATTGATTGGTGAGCTTGGGACAAACGTGGTCCTTGCTCAATATGCAATTCAGTAAAATTGGCTGGCAAGGGCGCTCGCTGTCGCCTAACATCAGGCATAGCCTGCAATTGCTTGATTGCATTTTCTCGCGCTTGTGCAAATGTTATGCCAGTTTCATCAACCAAGGCAGCGACTTGTTGCTGTTGGCCTGTATAATGCTTTGAACCGGTAAAAGCCGCTGGAAAACGACTACCTTCTTCTTCACTAAAAGAAATTAACCGTAGCGGCTTTTTAGGCAAACTACCTTGTTGGTACACTTTTTGAATGGCACAAAAACCACCAAGGACACCATACAAACCGTCATAGCGACCACCTTGTCGCACTGTATCCATATGTGAACCAGTCGCAATAGGTAATGTCGCTTCTTGCCCAGGAAAATCCAATGAGACGTTCCCATAATCATCAACTATTGCTTTGGCACCATACTTTTGGCCCAATAAAATCAATGTTTTTTGATTATGTAGCCACTGCTCACTATAAACTAAGCGATTTTGACCAGTATCAGCTGTCGTATTAAATTGATTTAACAAATCAGCTAGTTGGTGCTCTTCACTAAACATAATTATTTACTAATACCACTAACCGGTGATGATGCCGCTGCCTTCTTATCCAAGACACGTCCTGGATGAGCCAGATAACCCTTACGACCAGCTTCAACAGCCAATTTAAAGGCTTCTGACATTAGTGGAATGTCACCAGCTGTTGCCATAGCTGTATTAGCCATGACCGCTGCAGCACCCATTTCCATCGCTTCGGCAGCTTGGCTTGGACGGCCAATACCAGCATCAACGATTATTGGCGCATCAATCTCGTTAATTAAGATCTGAATCAATTCTTTAGTTGCCAAACCTTTGTTAGTTCCAATAGGGGCACCTAATGGCATCACCGCTGCAGCACCTGCTTCGACCAACTTACGGGCGGCATTTAAATCGGGTAGCATATATGGCATCACAATGAACCCTTCATCAGCCAACACCTTCGTTGCCTTAATGGTTTCCTCATTGTCAGGTAACAAATAAGTTGGATCTGGCACGACCTCAAGCTTAATAAAGTCACTACCACTTAACTCACGGGCAATGCGTGCCATACGAATAGCTTCCTCAGCATTCTTACTACCAGATGTATTTGGCAAAATAGTCACATCATCTGGAATATAATTCAAAATGTTCTCTTCACTCGTAGAAGTACGACGCAATGCCATCGTAATAATTTGGGCACCGGCATGGTGAATGGCAGAATCAATTAATTCATATGAATACTTACCTGATCCCAAAATAAAACGTGAAGAAAAGTAGTGACCACCAATAATTAAATCATCATTACTTTCGACCATGATTATTTATCTCCTATTCTGCTAGAACGGGTTGCTCAGTCAGTAAACGTAAAATGGCATTGGCTTCATGACCAGCACACACCATCACACGAGGTGCCATCAATCCTTCAGGGCCTTTACTGTAACCATCCCCGCAAATATATACATTTGATAATTGCTGTTTCGTCTGCATCTCATTCGTTATATGCAATCCAGCCATCCCGTTACCCATTACAAGTGGCTTGTCAGGATAATAATTGGTTACACCATCTAACAACATCGCTTTTGCCATCGGGTTATCGAAGGCTTCACAAACGATATCACAATCAGCAAATAACGTTTCAATATTGTCAGGTGTAATTTCAACTTGATAGATTTCAATATCAATAAATGGATTGAATTCTAACAAATTCTGCTTTAATGCCACGACCTTCGGCATACCAACTTGGCTAACTTTATATTGTTGTCGATTCAAATTACTCATTTCGATGATATCAAAATCAATAATTGTTAGATGACCAACGCCACTACGCGCTAGTGCAATCGCAATATTTGAGCCCAAACCACCAGCACCTGCAATCGTGACACGTGCATTCTGTAAAGGCTCAGTCGTACCAGCCACGTTACGTTCCTTCATTCCCATAAAGAAATCATTAACCGCAACTCCTTGAAACTTTGGCGTCATTTTATTTTTTCCTCTTTTCTAACCACCACCAACAAAAGAAATTAGTTCAACATGGTCATTTTCTGACAATGTTTGATTTGCTAATTCCTCACGATGCATAATCTTGCCGTTTAATTCCACCACAACGTTTTGCATCATATCTGTTTTTTCTTGTAATAAATCAGCTAATGTTTTACCAGCCATGTTGGCTGTTTCTTCACCATTTAAAATAATCAAAAAAATGCCCTCCTTTCTGATCTTGAAAGAAGGGCATTTGCACACAGTCAAATATCGCACTTCCTTCGATCGTATTAACGACATCAGGTTCATGGGTATGTTCTCAGCCTTTCGGCACCCCAGACGATGGTTGTTTAGATTTAGTTTTGCCAATTGCTCTATTCAATCCTTATAAAATAAAAAAGCAGTCTCTTTGTTTTCACAAAAAGACTGCCCATCAAAATCTATATACGGACTGTATCTTCCTGCGCAGGTTTTAACCAAATCAGGTTCAGTGGGTATGTTCTCAGCTTTTCAGCACCCCAGATACGTTAATTAACTTAACAAGATAACCATAGCATGTTTATCTGTAGAATACAACTAATTTTAGAAACCGCTTTCAAAAAATGTTAATATATTGCCTTTATCAACGTTCAAAAATTAGATAATCAATCAATGTTTTATTCTGTATAATACGACAAGTAGAAAAGTTAAGATGGTAGCTATTCCTATACTAAAGAGGAGGTGGTGCTTATGGTGTAATAACCATATTGAAACCAGATTCTAAAGAAAGGGGTAGTTGGGTGTCGATTTCAGATGCCCTACAACTGATGCTGATGTTTGGCACTTTTATTGTGTCCTTAATCACATTAGTTGTTGAGCTAATTAAAATTAGCAAAAAAAAATAACCGTCTTAGCTTAGCAGAGCTAACGGTTATTTCAACTTAGATTTTGCTACCGTCTAACGGTTCTACAAGGAGTCCTGTTGCCACAGGGCTCTTTTTCTATTCATATTATAACATGACTCAACTATAGTTGGCGATTTTTACGTATAACAATCCCTCAACTACATCGTTGCAGGCTTAACTGTCTGTTCTAAACGGCCCATCCACCAACCTAACCATGTTCCCAAGGCTAGTAGGGCAATCGAGAACAAATAATGCCAAATGGTGAAACCAGTATAATCTACGGGGACGATCATGACCGTTGAAGCCATGACAATACCAAAAATCATATGGAATAATTTCGCGTAGGCAACTTTGAAAATATAGGCCATAACCTTAGCTAACACAAGGACAATCACTAGTAGTCCTAATATTAGCGGTACCAAAACCGTCAAATCACCGGTCTTAATACCATCGCTCATCCCTTTATACAACCCCAAATAAATCAAAAAATTAGATGGGCTTAATCCCGGAACAAGTAATCCTAATCCAATCAAACCACCCGCTAAGAACCAAGCATGCATACTTGGCTCAATCGTTGAGAATAACGGCCGACCAAACCATAAAAATACTAACATTAAACTACCCGCAATCACGACTAAGCTAATGTCCCATTTTGAACGACCCATTTTTCCTGCTTCATACCATAATGTTGGCACGGTTCCTAAAATTGCGCCGATAAAGAACCATCGGGCCACACTCTCAATTTCTCCAAGCATAAAGCTAATCAAAAATGATAGTAAAAAAATCCCAATCACTGCGCCAATACCCACGGGCATAAAGAAACGCACATTTGCTTTAAAATTTTTCAATGGATTAGCCATAAACAAAATTAATCGTTCATATAATCCAAATACGGCAGCTAAAGCACCACCACTAATGCCTGGTAAAATAAATCCTGATCCAATTAATGCACCTTTAACAGCACGGAAGATACTATCTCCTGGTCGTTTTTGCATTGATTATTTCCTCATTTCATTTAATTCATCGTGTATTAGTCATTACGAGCAAAAAGCCCTTACTGTTAAGTATAACTAAACTTTCCTTATAATAAGTTAAAAAATCAGGTTTTATTAGCTTATTTTTTAACTACTGTCATGGACATTATTTGATATAATTAAATACAAAATTTAAACATGTAAGGGGATAAATCCTATGCCATTAACTTATACTCGTCAAGCGAGGTCCTCAGATATTGATGCTATCTACCGTATCATTCAACAAGCTGTCGCATATCTCGGTAGTCAAAATTCACCACAATGGCAAGGATCAGCCGAACCACGTCGCGAAGAATTTGAAGAAGATATCCGTCAGGGTGTTATGTATGTCTTAATTCATAATCACAAAGTTGCTGGGGTTGGAAAACTAGTGTCTGGTCCAGAAAAAGCCTACGAAGAAATTGATGGTTCTTGGTTAGGTAACGATGCACAGTACATGACCTTACATCGTATCGCAATCGATGCTGAAGTTCGTGGTCAAGGACTGGCTCATCAACTTATTCATGATTTAGTGATGTTATCTTTGGACCATGGGTATCGTGACATCCGCATTGATACGCATGAAATGAATAAAGGCATGCAAAAGACTATTAAAAAAGCTGATTTCGATTATCGTGGTCATGTTCAGATGCCCGTGCCAAACGGAGATCGACTGGCCTTTCAATTGTTATTAACGGATTAGCGAGCAAAACAAACTACGCTTAGAACAAAAAGTGGTTGAGACATTTACTTTGTCTCAACCACTTTCTTTAATATCCTATGATTTGCCGTTAAGTCCATCTTGAAATCCGTCAATAAGACTCAATATAAAGTCGTTGATTGCTGGAACTAAAAATAAAATGACTGTAATGGCTATTAGTATAATGATATGTCTGGGAACAATTTTATCTAATTTATGCCAATCTAGTTTAAACATAATGATAATCAAAAAAACAGCACCTAAGTCCGTAAAATACGAACTAATATTATAAACATCAATACTAGATATTTTCAGACCAATAAACATGATAAACGCAATTATAGCGCTAATAATAATTGCTTTAAGTATCTTTGACATTTTCATTTTGGCATCGATTTTTTCAACCAACTGCGTATCAGATTTAATAAATTCATCTAAAGAAATACCAAATAATTCACTCATGGTCACAATGTTAGTGAAACTGGGTAATGCTGTATTTTGTTCCCACTTAGAAATTGATTGACGCGAAATATGTAACTTATCAGCTAGAACCTGTTGTGACCATTTTTCTGCTTCACGCTGTTTTCTAATCTGTGACCCTAAATCCATAACTCTCATTCCTCCTAATACTAATAACCTATCGAATTTTGGCATAATTACCAAGCACCTAATAGTTGCATCCCCGTTGTGATAGGATTTAAAGCAAATAAAAATTGGTTGGAAATCTTTAAGATACTTTCCAACCAATCAATAATTTATACTTTATTTAAATGTTTTGACCATGAACTATAACCAATTAACATCAATCCAAAGAAGATGATGGTTAAGAAGACTGATAGTCTTGTTGATGGGTCGAATGCCAAAATAATTAGCACAACGACAAAGAAACCAATCGTTAAGTAGCTGGTTGCTGGGAACCAAGGCATCTTGTATGGATTATGAGCAGATTTCTCCGTTTGCTTATATTTAATATGAGCAACCAAAATCAATATCCAAACAAAAATAAAACTCATCGTGGCAACACTTGTGATCATTTCGAAAATCTTTGATGGGTAGAAATAGTTTAGCAATACGACTGCTAAAAAGACAATTGCTGATGCTAACATCCCGGTAACTGGCACCATATTTTTCGAAACTCGCGCCAATGACTTTGGTGCTTGTTTATTTTTAGCCAACACATATAACGTACGTGAAGTTGAGAAAATTGCTGAGTTAGCAGCCGACAGGGCAGCCGTTAATACCACAAAGTTTACTAAGGTTGCGGCAAAGTTAATTCCCATCCCTGAAAATACTTGAACGAATGGTGATTGTGACGTATCAATTTGGTTCCAAGGATAAACTGACATGATAACAGCAATTGCACCAACGTAGAACAAACCAATTCTTAATGGCACCGAATTAATAGCTTTAGGTAAATCACGTTCCGGATTTTCTGTTTCACCAGCAGTTAAACCAACCATCTCAATTCCGGTAAAGGCAAAGATTACCATTGGAAAGGCCATGATAAAGCCCTTAAACCCAGTGGCAAAGAAACCACCATGTGAAACCAAATTACCAAAACTGGCAGTATTACCACCAGTATGGAATCCAGAAAGGACCAAACCAATTCCAACCACGATTAAGGCAAGTATCGCAAATACCTTAATAGAAGCAAACCATGACTCCAACTCACCAAACCAACGGACATTAATCAAATTGAAAGTGACCAAGACAATAATAACAATTAATGGTGTTACCCATTGTGGTAAGGAAGGGAACCAATAACGCAAATAAATACCACTGGCAGTTAAATCTGCCATCGCCAAACTTGCCCAACTTAACCAGTATGCCCAACCAATCGCGAATTCCCATTTGTCACCCAAATAAATCCGAACGAAATCAATAAATGACCGTATCTTTGTATTTGATAGTAGCAATTCACCAACTGCGCGCATCATTAAGTATGCAAATAAACCTGTTATTGCATACGCCAAAATGAGCGCTGGCCCTGCCGCTTTGATTGCCGATCCTGATCCTAAAAATAGTCCCGTTCCAATCGCGCCACCAATAGCAATCATCTGCACATGACGTGCTTTAAGACCACGTGATAATTCACGTTCCGACTGATTATCCATAAATATACCTCACTGCATGAGGATACAAAAAAGTCCCCATGCCAAATTAAATTTGACATAGGGACGTTTAATAACGCGGTTCCACCCTAATTCTTAGTCGCTGACTAAGCCACTTAATTACAGGTAATTTTCGTCTCTCCAAAAGCTCCTTTACTAGCCGATAATAATTTGTTTTCACCAAACACAAATCTCTCTAGATATTATCAATAACCAATAACTTCTTTTTTCCTCAAGACACAAATTAGTATGACTAACTATATGCCGTTTGACCTTAATAGTCAATAGCAATGACTACCTAATTTTCGCCACTAATGATTCGAAACGCTTCACATCTTTTGTTTCACCCGCAACAGTTAACACATCACCCACTTGAATCAGCTCATCAGGTTCTGGCGTGATAATAACACGGTCTTCTGAACGGATAGCTATGATATTTAAACCATAAGTTTTCCTAATATCAATGTCTTCTATTGTTTTATTAGCAAAGCGCAAACTAACAATTTTGATTTCTCCCAATGAATATTTATCCCCTAGATCAATAAAATTAAGTAGGTTAGGGGTCATCAATTGTTCAGCCAAACGGTGGGCCATTTCATTTTCAGGTCTGACAACCTGGTCAGCACCAACCTTATCCAGTACGCGTGCATGCAAATTAGTTTCAGCTTTAGCAATCACATGACGAACACCATTGTCCTTCAATAGAATGGTTGTCAAAATTGAAGCTTGTTGATTATGACCAATCGCTACCACAACATGGTCGAAACTGGCCAAATCTAAATCACGCAAAGCATCCTCATCCTGAGCATCCGCAATGACCGCATGAGTTGCAATATCCATATAACTTTCAACCAACGTTGGGTCTTTATCAATTGCTAAAACCTCTTGATCAGCGTCTATTAGCGATTCTAGTAATGAGCTCCCAAAACGGCCCAAACCAATAATCGCATATGTCTGTTTCATATCGGTAACCTCTCAATTTTTCTTTAATTTATTCTATCACTAATGGTATCGAGACTATAAATTTAAATAGCTTGATTAACCTAAAAATAAGCTTTAAAATTAGCTATGTTCAATTATGAACTTTTCATGAACTTTGTGTGAAGTCTTATATATAGGACAAAATTTAATATTATATAGGGAGTTTTAGGACAGTTATGAGTACTTTTTCACGAACTGCAACATTGTTTTCAACAGTTGTTCTTGGAAGTATGCTAGCAACGACAACTGTTTCAAGTGTTAACACCGTTGTTAACGCTTCCGAAACAGAGACGACGCAAGCTGCTACCACCAAAAAGAATTACGCTTTGAAAATTTTGCAGGGGGACAAAGATGCAACTTCGACTGCATCACAGTTTTATCTAGACACTATTTCATTGGAGAAGCAGGCTAATGGTAATTACTATGCCTACTTAACTTCAAATACACCAGTTAATCTAGGTGATAAGCCTATTTCGAGTGAGGATACCCAGCACCAAGTTGTTGAAATGGGCACCACCGAAAAAAATGGGCATAACCAGACAGTTTATCGTCTAACTTTGACAGCCGATGAATTGGCTAGTGGTCAACCTATCAAAACGAAGGTTCACGTTAAGCTTGATGCGATGGATTATGATCATAAATACGATATTCGCCTAGCAATTCAAGGATTTAAGCCAGAAACGGCTGCTAGCTCTAGCGCTAACACAAGTTCTTCTTCAAGCTCAGTTAGTTCCGCTAGCTCAGAAAGCTCTTCAGTAAATTCTTCTGAAGTAAGTTCAAGTTCTTCAATTGCTGATTCAAGCACAACCACGAGCGTCGCACCTTCTAGCTCAAGTCAAACAAGCAGCAGCAATTCACAGTCATCTAATAATGATACAACTTCATCAAGTGTCGTGGCTGATGATAAAGCAAAAAGTACTGACACTAATTCATCAACTGTTAATGCCGAAGACAAGAGTGATTCGTCAACAGGATCAACAGTTAACGATACTGCTAAACAAAGTAACCTAAAGACAGGTGACTACAAAATTGCGGTCAGCCCTGATAGCCAGATGGATAAATTCTTCGCCAAGGAATTCAACGTTAAAGTTGGTGAGTCAACTAGTGTGGTTAGTGTGACTTACCAAGTTCCCGACATGATGAAGATGATTCCATCAGTCACTTTTGATGGTCAGACAAACTCAGTTGTTGATAACGCAACAACCGTTGACTTCACTATCCCAACTAAGGATTTGACGCCTGACAAAGATGGTAAAGTGACTTTGGCATCATTCACTAGTGTACCAATGAGTCCAAGTAAGGGTTATAACTCAAATATTACTTTTGATATGACCCCCGCACTTGCTGGTACAACAAGTGATAGTAACAGTTCATATAGCTCATCATCAGAATCAACGGCAGCATCTGACAAAGACATCTTGCAAGACGGCACTTATTCTATTAATTATAATGTCTACAAGTCAGGTACAACTACTGATTCAACGATGAAGACCTATATGAAGTCACCGGCAAACATTACCGTTAAAAATGATCAAGCAACGATCAAATTTGCAACGCAAAACGATGCTATGTCAATGATGAAGGAGTTTTCGATCAACGGCACCACCGCCAAAGCTGATGGTGATGATTGGGTCATAACTGTTCCTATTTCTGAATTATCAAAGACAATGAAATCCGACATGACGATTTACGTTGCCGCAATCGACTTCACTGAAAAGCCAAGCGCAGATATTGTCTTTGATATGAGTAGTACTAAGAAAACCAGTCCTGACAAAGATAGTAACAGTTCTTCTAGTGCTTCATCTTCAAGTAAGGACCGTTCTAACTCATCTTCTAGCCAAGTAAGCTCAAGTTCTACCAGTTCTTCTCATGATTCGAGCGTTTCATCTTCAAGTCAAACCAGCTCTAGTTCTGCTAGCTCTTCTAGCCAAGTAGATTCAAAAACTGATATTACCAAAGATGGTAAGTATTCTGTAAACTATGCTATCTACAAGTCTGGTACTAAAACTGATTCGACGATGAAGACCTACATGAAATCGCCGGCTAAAATCGCGGTTAAGGATGGTAAGGCAACTATTACCTTCGCAACAAAGAACGATGCTATGTCGATGATGAAGGCCTTTTCTGTTAATGGTACGAACGCTAAAGCTGACGGCAATAATTGGGTAGTAACCGTGCCTGTTTCTGACCTGTCAAAGACAATGAAGTCTAAGATGACAATTTATGTTCCTCAAATGGACTTCACTGAAAAGCCAAGTGCAGATATTGTCTTTGATATGAGCAGTGTTAAGAAGACGGGTGACAATGGTGATGGTAATGCTTCTAGTTCAAGTTCAAGTTCATCTTCTAGCCAAGCTAGCTCTTCTAGTGCATCCCATTCATCAAGTGCTTCGTCTTCAAATCAGGAAAGTTCAAGTTCTGCTAGTTCTTCTCATGCTTCAAGCGTTTCATCTTCTAGTCAGGCCAGCTCAAGTTCTGCCAGCTCTTCTAGCCAAAAAGATACTAAAGCTGACATTACCAAAGATGGTAAGTATTCTGTAAACTATGCTATCTACAAGTCTGGTACCAAGACTGATTCAGCAATGAAACGTTACATGAAGTCATCAGCTAAAGTTGCTGTTAAGGATGGCAAAGCAACCATTACCTTTGCAACAAAGAATGATGCTATGTCAATGATGAAGGCATTTTCTGTTAACGATAAAAACGCTAAAGCTGATGGTGATAATTGGGTCGTAACGGTCCCCGTTTCTGACCTATCAAAAACGATGAAGTCTAAGATGACAGTTTACGTCTCTCAAATAGACTTTACCGAACATCCAAGTGCAGACATTGTCTTTGATATGAGTAGTGTTAAGAAGACGGGTGACATTGGTAGTGGTAGTTCTTCTAGTTCAAGTTCTGCTGCTAGCCAAGCTAGTGATTCTAGTGCGTCTCATTCATCAAGCGCATCATCTTCAAGCCAGACCAGCTCAAGTTCTGCCAGTTCTTCTAGCCAAAAAGATTCAAAGGCTGATATCACCAAAGATGGTAAGTATTCTATAAACTACGCTATTTACAAATCTGGTACCAAAACTGATTCAACGATGAAGACTTACATGAAGTCGCCAGCAAATATTACTGTTAAAAGTGGTAAAGCAACCATCACGTTTGCAACAAAGAATAATGCCATGTCAATGATGAAGGCATTTTCGGTGAATGGCGTCACTGCTAAGGCAAGTGGTAATAATTGGACAGTAACTGTCCCTGTTTCTGCATTATCAAATAAACTGAAAGCTAGTATGACGATTTATGTTTCTGATTTAAACTTCACAGAGAAGCCAAATGCTGACATAGTCTTTGATATGAATAGTATCAAGAAGGGTGCCACCGATAATGGTGATGGCACTAATGATTCTTCTCATACAGGATCAACTGCCAATAAAATCAATACTGGTACTGCCTTATCAAAAAGCCCTCAAACGCTTGTTCCAAATGCAACTTTGCATCAACTAACGATTTTGCAAGGTAATAGTAATAGCACCTCAGTTGCTGCCCAATACTTCTTGCCAACCATTCAATTGGTTAAGAATAGTAACGGCTCATATACCGGTTATGTCACAACTCATACGCCAACAATGATGGGTTCAGCACCAATCTCATTTATGGATGGTACTCATCAAGTTAAACGCGTAAGTAACATTAAAACTGGTAACTACTACCAAGCAACTTACAAGTTCTCATTATCAGCAAACGAAGTGAAAGCACCAATCAACACAAAGATTCATGTACACTTCACAGCGCCATTGAACTATAACCATACTTACACGATTCGTTTAGTTATTGGTCGTGCGCTGAACAATGCTAGTGAGGCAACCCAACCAACAACTGGTTTGCCAAACATGTCTGGTGACACAATGACGATGCCATTGAACAACAGTGTTTCACGTGGAACATTCGACCCAGCCGCAACAGGCACATTTGAAAATAATGATGCTAATGCTGAGCAACAGGCCGATGAAATGACTGATAAGAAGGCTAATAAAGAGGCTAATTCAGATAAAAAAGCTACCGTTAAATCTGGTACAAATGTTGCCAAGAATGCCAAAGCTGATCAAAAAGATAACTCAACTCAACGTAATGTCCTTATTATCGCTGGTGGTATTATTGCTGCTGCCTTAGGATATGTTGGTGTATCACTATTGACCAACTTCTTTAAGAAGGGGTAAGTAGATGACTAACAGAAAATATTTACGCTATCTATTAAGTACCTTTGCATTGCTACTATTTATGTTTGGTATACAATTACCAGTTCATGCTGAATCATATAACGTACCGATGCAGGTACTGGAGAATGGTTCATCAAATACATCCTATGCGGCCGCTTACTTTGCAAAATCTGCAACAGTAACTCCAACTGGGAACGGTAGTTATAATGTCACATCGTCAGTTACAACCCAAAAGGACCTTGGTAATTATCCTGTACAAATCTTGAATATTGACGGCGCTGGTGCTAACGTTTCACGAAGCGACTCAGGTGATTCACAAACCATCACCTATAGCTTCACAACAACGGACTTAAAAGCTCGTCATAATGCAGCGATTAAGGTTGATGTTAATAGTATTAACTACCATCATAACTATGTTGTTGGTTTATCACTTGATGCCTCAGCAGTACCTGCTGCAGTATCATCAAGTTCATCTGCATCTAGTCAAGCTTCAAGTTCAAGTAGTCAATCGGCCAGTTCACAAGCCACGAGCTCAACTGAAATTGCAAGTAGTTCTAGCGTAACTGAAGCAAGCCAAAGTTCTGAGCCAGCTACTAGTTCTAGTGAAACGAGCAAGTCAGCTACAAGTAAGAGCAGCCAAAAAGCTACAAAACAAGTGACCAAAGAAACTCACCAAAATAAGGATAAGCAATTGCCTGTCGCTGCTATCGTCGGTGGTGGACTAGCAATTGGTGTTATTCTTGGGTTAGTAATTAATCTAAAAAAGAAGTAATTATCCTATGCGAAAACAACAAAAAGTATTAACCATTTTGTTGGTCATACTATTAATTATTAGTGCTGGTTGGGTTTGGTTAATGATGCGTCCAACTCATAACACAACGACCACTTCAAAACGAATCGTTGTGACAACCAATGCACAGGCGCAAATATTTAACCAACTAGATATACCTTTAGTTGGTGTCCCAACGCCTGGTGATCAGCAATCGCTCCCTAAGCAATATCGTGATTTACCGCAAGTTGGTAATCACGTTGCCCCAAATTTGGAGAAAATTGGTCAGTTAAAACCCGACTTGGTCTATTTGGATGCTGCTATTGCTTCAGACTATCAACAAAAACTAGACAGTGATGATATTAAGCATAAACAATTGAAGTTTGATACACTATCAGACCTCAAATCAGCGGTGACTTCTCTGGGTAAGACTTACCATAAAGATGCTGCTGCTAAAAAGCTAAATCAATCTCTGTCATTGCCACAACAACATCCCAAGAAACAACAAAATGTCTTGTTATTAATGGGGATGCCTGGTGGTTCATTCTTAGTTGGTACAAAGCATAGTTATGTTGGTGACTTAATTAACCAAGCTGGTGGTAACGTTGTTGGGTCAGGTTCAAGTCCATTTGTTTCTATGAATGCTGAACAAGTTGCGCAATCACAACCAACGGTTATCATTACAATGGCTCACGCAATGCCCGACAGTGTCTTTAAGAATTTTGATAGCTTGTTTAAACAATCAACCTGGCAAAACGTTCCGGCTGTTAAAGAAGGGCATGTTTACCGTGCTAAGGAGTCAAAATTCAGCATGACGGCCAATTTAAATGCACCTGAAGCTTATCAACAAATTCGGACTTGGCTCAAAAAGTAGGAGGAGACAATGTCCAAATATTATCGATTTATTTTGGCCATCTTAGTGATTGTCAGCATCCTAATTGCATTGGTTGTCGGCAGCACCCCGGTTTCGCTAGTAAAAGTCATGCAAGGAAATCATGACACTTGGCAATTAATTATTAATTACCGTTTACCGCGAATTCTAGTCACTGTGATTAGCGGTTCCCTGATTGGTATCAGCGGACTACTACTGCAAAGCGTTTTACGAAACCAACTCGTTGATACTTCAATTCTAGGAATTATGAATGGTAGTCAATTTTTGCTCATTGCTTTCCTGGTTTTTTTACCTAATTTGCTGAACAGCAATGTTTTACTTGGTAGCTTTGCCGGATTAGTGTTAACGACTATCTGGTTCATTGTCTTACCTAAACAGCAACCACCGTTACGGTTGATTCTGCTGGGTATTGCAACGGCAATGACTTTCCAAGCATTAACAAATATTACCAGCGAAGGTTTAGGTGTGCCATTGCCATCGCTAAGCACAGTCAGCTGGCCACAAGTCATGCAGCTGATTATGGTAACCATTATTGGTTGGATTCTGATTATCTTTGTTTGGTCAAATTTGAAATATTTTGCACTCCCTTCTCGCCAAGTAAAACTACTTGGAATTTCAGAAGAAAAAACAATTTGGTTCGTCCTACTAGCCATTGGCTTGTGGACCGGGGCTTTAACCAGCCTCATCGGGATTGTTTTTTTCCTAGGTGCTATCTTGCCAGAAATTGCTCGCTTTATGAGTCCAAAACAAAAAAGTCAGCATTTACTCTGGCCAACCGCCTTATGGGGAAGCTTACTATTACTAAATGCTGACACGATTGCACGGACAGTGTTGGCACCTAAAGAATTGCCAACTAGTGCTATCTTGTTAGCAATCAGTGGTCCATTATTTGGCTTAATGTTAATCAAAGGAGGTCGCCATGCTCGACATTGATCATCTATCTTTTAGCCGTGGTCAACATAAATTATTAGATAATGTGTCAGCGCGACTGCCTGCACATCAGATCACAGCATTGATTGGTCCAAACGGTGTTGGTAAATCAACCTTAATTCAACTATTAACAGCAGAGTTATTACCTGATAGTGGTTCAGTAATTAGTCAGGCAAAGCATGTTGCCGTATTATCACAACACAATCAGTTATATGAACCTTTGACTGTTCGTGAATTACTACAACTTAGCCAAGCAACCATGGATGAGGAATTGATTGAAGCTTTACAGCTAACACCTTTACTAGACCGCAGTATGTTTGATTTATCTGGTGGACAGCAACAGCTTGCCTGGTTAGGGTTTGTTTTACAACAACAACCAGATCTATTAATTTTAGATGAGCCAACAACGTTCTTAGACCTACATTTTCAAGAATTGTTCCTAAAAACGTTGCAACGGCTACAAGAAAAGCGACAAATGACCGTGTTAATGGTGCTGCATGATTTAAACCAAGCATTTCGCTACAGCCATCATATTTGGTTATTACGCCGTACTGCTGATTTGGTCAGTGAATCAGCTGCACTGATGCATAATCAAATTGATTTGCTTTCTGAAGCCTTTGAGACGCCATTGCAATTAATAAAAACGCCTAATCAGACGATTATTCAACCAAAATAGGTTTGTTATCTGTATGGCACAAAAAGCACTAATGGACACGATACTATTTCGTCCATTAGTGTTTTTTATTTTATACTAGGAATTTATTAATAGTTAAGTATATAAAAATGTTACAATATCCCCAAAGAGGAGGGATTAGATGATTGATTGGAAATATGGGACATATATGACAATTTGGTGGATTATATTATTAGCTACTTATATCAGCACTAAGGGACTCACTAATAATTTTGGCTGGTCATTCTTAGCGCTATGTATAGCAGGGCTGATAGTAATAGTCGCCAGCTATTTTTACGAGCGTGAACATCCCCAATTTAAAGATAAAGACAGAATATCGACAGTTAATCACTTACGGGGAATTTGGATAGTATTTATTTTAGTAGTTTATCTAGTTGTTGAACTAACGGTGCCTAATTTAAGTAACATAGCTGTCCTTATTGTCATCGCACTCGCTCAGATAGTACCAGCGTTCTTCACCAAATACACCAACTCAAAACCTGACAAGAATTAAACGATAAGGGTTAAAATGACACCATCATTGTTACATTGAAGCTTCATTTTTTGAAGCGTTTTTATGCTATAAGCCTAATAATTTAGTACATTTTTAGAATAAAGAGGTTGGCACATTTTATTTTGCGCCAACCTCTTTACGTTTTAAACAATTTCGTACACATTTTAATCATCAACAACTATGCCAAACGCTTTTCTAACATCGTTTGCACAATCGTCATTAGCCAGCAGAAAAAACAATATAAAATCGCAATCGTGATATAAATCGTCATATAATCCTGGTCAGCACCAGCAATAATTTGCGCATTCATAAACATTTCACTAACTGTAATCATGGCAGCTAGTGAGGTCCCTTTAAATAAATCGAGTAAAATATTCCCAAGTGCCGGGATAGAAATCCGGAAAACTTGCGGGAAAATCACTTTTCTAACCGTTTTACGATAGGGTAAACCTAACGAATACGTTGCGTCCCATTGACCCTGGCCAACAGCCAAAAATGACGAACGGTAAACTTCTGAGACGAAGGCGCTACTACTAACTGTAAAGGCAATCACCGCCGCCGGAAAAGCAGCTGTTTCAAACCCGAAGTAGATCACAAATAAAATCACCAACATTGGCACGCCACGCATAAACGAAATAAAACTACGGGCTGCCCAATGTAAAATTTTAAAATGGCTAAGTTGTGCCAAAGTAAGCAA
Source organism: Weissella thailandensis (assembly GCF_005405465.1). Lineage (GTDB taxonomy): Bacteria > Bacillota > Bacilli > Lactobacillales > Lactobacillaceae > Weissella > Weissella thailandensis. The sequence continues at coordinate 29,558 of NZ_BJEC01000003.1, read as the reverse complement.
TAGACCTAAGAGCAGCGCTAAGCCAAAGCTGACGATTGTTAGGCCGAATGAAATTGGAAAACCAGCTAAAATTGATGGAATTAATGAAATAGCTAGCGGTGCATCAAAGAAATTAGGAATTGAAAGATACTGTAAAAATGCCATCAGCACTTCCCTTAGTCCTTAATCGTAAAATTCTTTGAAATATGAACATTTGGCTTCTTAGTCACATCTGCATCATAAAATTTTTCAGACAAATCCTTTAACGTGCCATCTTTTTTGAGGGATGCCAGCGCCTTATTTACTTGCTTGGCAAGCTTTTTATTATCCTTTTTCATCAAAATTCCAGTACCTGAGCCATCATCTTTCGTTTTAAAATACATGTTTTTCTTAATTTTTAGATCATTATTAGGAACCGCTTTTAAGGCAAGTTTTTGTAGATAATAATCGTTCATAATGAAATCAGTACGCCCATTTTTAACATCACGGAGGTAGACATCATTTGAAACATTATTGTAGTTAACCGTCTTCGCATCAAGTTGTTTGGCTAAACGCTGGTAACTTGTACCCGCTTCACCAGCAGCTTTTTTACCCTTGATATCATCCCAAGAATTGATTCCCGAGCTATCACTTTTACGAACAATAATACTGTTAAACGAGTGCTTGTATGGGGTTGAGAGCCGATATGATTTCTTACGTTGTGGCGAAATACCAATATCATTAGCTGCCATATCAACCTTGCCCGTTTTGACAGCCGTTAGTTGACCGTCGACATTCAACTGCTTAAATTCAACTTTGCGTCCCATTTTTTTGGCCACAGCACGAACTACTTCGATATCATAACCCGTTAACTTTTTCGACTTTGAGTCATGATATGAAGTCGGATACAGTGTCCCCGACGTCGCGACTTTCAGTGTCGCCTTATCCGCTGAATTACTGCTCACTTTTTGGCTATATCCCACTGTTAATAACCCCGCAGCAGCTATTGTTGCGACTCCCACTACCAAACTAACTTTTTTCTTAACCATATGCCTTACTCCTTTTTGGAAACGCTTTCATTTATCAGTATAGAGGGCATATCTTGCTTTTTCAAGAAAATAAAAAAGTTATCTTTTTAAGTCACAAAACCATATATAAAAAAGCTCAAATCCTACAATTTTAGGTAAGATTTGAGCTTTTTATATCATTCAGATATTTAATCATTCGTCAGCAATTTGTGTTAAATATTGGTGACTCGCCATCATTTCTTGGCAATTTCCTTGATCAGCCAAATTAATTTCATAAATTCGACTAGCTGCTGGATTTAATTCACCAATCACGCGCTGCCAGTCTACCAATCCAGTCCCTAATGGCAGACTATCATGGTCTTTACCCATCGAATCAACTAAATGATAATGTTTCACTTGTGGGTTGAGATGTTTTAGGCTCGCAATTAGTGCGTCATTATCAGCCTGGACCGAAATAAAGGCATGGCTAACATCAAATGCCAAGGGGAGGTCGGCTTGAATAATCCTGTCTTCAAATGTTGGATCACCATACCAGTAAACTGGTGAAATCCCATTCTCAAAAACAACATTTTCGGGCGCAATCTCTCTTAACCGTGACATGGCATCAAACACTGCATCTTGTGCTGTCGCAATTGTTGGCCATTGGGTCATAATATCACTTGTCGCAGATTTATAAGCCCCATGGACTAATGCATAACTATTAGTTTGTGCCGCCAACTTGATTAAACGCTCAGCACTTTGGATAACAAATCGATACAATTCTGGATTGATTGCTGGATTAGTATATAACTCGCAACGTTGATCATGCCATTTCATGGGATGATGAAAAACGATGTGGGGGACTTGATCACTAACATAAGCCACCATTTTTAATAAATGTTGCCAACCATCTCTTGTAAAGTCTTGATCTGTTAAATGAAATTCAAATACATCAGGATGATACTTTAATCGATCATCAATTTGATTCTTATTAGTGCTAGCCTTTAATCCTAACTGCATGACAGTACCTCCGTTCATTTTATAGTATACACTGTTTAAAAATGGACGATTATTAATTTGTGTCCAGTTATTTGGCTATACATGTTAAGCTTTTTAAAAATAAACGACTATGAACAGAGGTACTTTACATGCAAAGCATCCCCAAGTTATTTCATAAAAAACGAATTTGGTTACTTCTTTTATTTCTAATTTCTACGGCTGAATATCTATGGACATTATATATTAATCTCTATGGACCCGGGATTAACATAGCTTGGGGAGCAATTAATTTAGCCCTGTTAAACATTCTTCTATCATAAAGGTGTCGTTCTCAATTTTTTAAAAAACATACTTTTTAAGTGGTAGATATGAAAAATAAACTGTTAATACCTATAAATTTTATCTTCATATTAGTATTCGGAATAATAATTTCCATTAATTACTATAGACAGCAAGCAGAATATAAAATAACAACAATACAACCAAATGAATATCGCATAAACTTACAACAGACATATCCAATTAATAATGTCCAATTAAAGGCCCTCATGAAAGGGCAGTTTTCTCAAGCCTACTATATTTTTATTGGTTGTCCGACAAATCTTTATTCTCGAAAATTATCACCAGTTATTAAACAATTGTCACGGCAACAAACTGTCTACTATTTCAACACTGATAGATACTCATTGGACTCAGACTTACAACGGTTTATCTGTGATACAAATCATTTCGAAAAGAACACTTGCTTAATTCAAATACATCATGACAAACGTTATTTCATAAAATAAGCCTCAGGACATGGATCCATGTCGTGAGGCTTATTTGTCTAACTACTTTTATTCAAAATACGACTTCCAAGCCGTATTAATATTTTGTTTCTTAGTATCGTTACCCCAGAATGGTACCTTAACAACACCGAGTACTTTATCGTTATCTACAAATCCCCAATAACGAGAATCATTAGAAACCGTTCGGTGATCACCTAGTACAAAGTACTTACCAGCTGGTACTTTAACCGTCTTTTTGCCGGTCCAACCTTGTCGATCACCCAATTGCTTAAGTGATGACCAATTACCAACTTGGTTGACGTTGTTGGTAGCTGCTTGTTCTGATTCAGAAATGTAATCCTGATCAACAACTTTGCCATTTACTTTAAGAACACCGTCAACGGCACTAACCGTATCACCAGGTAATCCAATGACACGCTTCACATAATCCTTACTTTCAGTTGCGGTTGGATCTTCACCGTAAGCGTCAAAAACAACAACGCTACCACGATGAATCGTTTCTGTTTTTATTTTATCCGTCCTAAAAACAAAAACTCGTTCGCTATTGGTTAGATTTGGATCCATTGATGAGCCATCAACTTTAACCATGGTAAACCAAACAGACCTTACCCCAAAAGCGATAAGTAATCCGACCAAAATTGGAATAACCCAAGACATTATTTCACGAAATGCTTTCATGGGTACGCTCCTTATAAATATTATTATCAATGCTTAATTTTACCATAATTAATACTATAAGGGTTTTAAATTAAAAATAGATTAATCCATCAATCGTAAATAAAAATAGCCAGAACAAAGTATTGTACCTTCATTCTGACTATTTATTATTGATAATTAACGCTTATGACGCCGTACTGCTTTACGTATTGCACGTTGCTTAGCACGTTCAGCTTCTTTCTTTGCTTCACGTTCACGACGTATTTCAAATGGGTTTTGAATTGTCCAAGTTTGGGCAACTTGGAACGCATTTGAAATCACCCAGTAAAGTGATAGGGCAGAAGGCACTGAAATGGCAAAGATGAAAATCATAATTGGCATAACATATGTCATTGATGTTGTCATACCATTCTTTTCGGGCTGTCCCATCATCACTAAGTATGATGAAGCAAACGTAAACAAAGCTGCCAAGATTGGCAGGATGAAGTAAGGATCACGTTCTCCAAGTTGTACCCAGAAGAAAGTTCCCGTCTCCAACACTTTTGTCGTACGAATAGCCGTATACAAGGCAATCAAAATTGGCATTTGAACAAGTAGCGGAATAAAGCTAGCAAAAGGATTGACACCTGCATCTTTATACAGTTTCTTTTGTTCTGCTTGCATTGCCTGCATTGTTTCAGGATCACGACTTGAGTACTTTTGTTGTAACTTCTTTAACTCAGGTCCAATTTCTTGCATTTTGCGCATTGATCCCGTTTGATAAACCATCAAAGGTAGGATCAATAAACGAATCAGTACGGTGAAAATAATGATTCCAAAACCATAGTTATCACCAAACCAAGCTGATACACCTAAAATTGAACGTGAGAAGTTAGCAATAATGATACCACGCCAGAAACTGTCGCCTGCGACATGTCCATCATACATCACTGCTGCAATAACCATAATCAATAATGCAACAAGTGCTGTAATTGCCGAACGCATTGTAAACATTTTTCTAAGAGTCTGCATTCGTTCTCTCCATATTATAGTAGTTTTTTATTTCGTTTCCTCATCAACAAAAACATTTGCTAACTTAAAAACGTGTTCTAAATTCTTTTTGATGATCGCCATGTCTTGATCATGTGCCGATGGACGTGCAATAACTAAAATATCAATATCCGAACGCATTTTTGGCTTAAATTCCAAAACACTTTGACGAATACGACGTTTTACCCACACACGCTCATGACCACGTAGACCCACTTTTTTAGAAATAGAAATTCCTAGACGAAAGTGGGTCGGTTGTTCACGCGTCATTGTGTAAACAATAAACATTTTATTTGCGACCGAGTGATGCTGTTCAAAAACTAATTGAAAATCAGCTTCTTTTTTTACACGGTAACTCTTACGCATTTGTTTTTGCTCCAAACTTTTTCACGACAAAAGAAAACGCACGAATCAGCCAAAAAGCCGACTCATGCGCGATCATTATCAGTAATCCTAATAGAAGGCCTGACCTAATTAGGCTGACAATACCTTGCGGCCCTTTTGGCGGCGACGTGCTAGCACCTTGCGACCGTTACTAGTGTTCATGCGCTTGCGGAAACCATGTACGCGTTCGCGGTGACGCTTCTTAGGTTGGTATGTACGCTTCATATGAATACACCTCCCATTCGTAGTTAGATTTGGCCTGCGGTTGGCAAGGCCAAACCACAATTCGTATTCAATTGTACCATCACAAATTAACCAAATCAAGAATATTAAGCATTTTATGCTTTCTTAAGTACTTTTAAACTGAAAAAATAGCATGATCACCAACTGCCTTTAAAAAAATTTTATATTTTATATAATTATCTTTTTCCAAAAGTTTTCCAAAATCTAACAGAGAGTTATGTTAATAAAAATAATTAACATAACGGAGCGTTACATGAGTTTTCCCCATAATCCACAGTTTATCCACATGTTCCACATATCGGGAAAACCAACCACTGATTACCCTGTGGATATGTGCATAACTAATTTATAAACTATTATGACAAGCTTTGGTTGTTAACAACTGCTTGTATATTTCTCTATTTTCCCCTAAGTTATCCAAAATTTCCAGAATTGGCCTAAAAATTTGTTTCACATCCAGTTGATAACTCATATTTAGATTTCCACAGCCTGTGAATCTACCGAATTGTTACCTAAAGTGGTGTAAATCATTAATATAACAAGCATATTCCTTGTGGAAAACTTATCCACATACTGATAAAATGAAATTTGTCGAATTGTGCTATTTATGAAAATAAATTCAGCAAACGTCCTGTGGAAAACCCACAAAATATATAAAAATTTTAAAGGAGGTTACCAAATGGATCCTATCCAACTTTGGAACGCCATTAAAGAAGAGCTACGTCAAACAATCTCGCAAGGCTTTTCATATACAAATTACGTTGATACGCTCAAACCATTGCAACTGGTTGAAAACGAAAATAATACGGTAACCTTACAGTTAACCACCGCATACGAACAAGTTGCATCAGAATGGTTGAACGCAAGTAGTTCGTATTACCAAGCTTTCATGCAAGCCGCCATGACTGCGACGCTAAAGTTAACGGGACAACCAACATTCATCATTCCTTCAGTAACATATGTTTCGCCAACACCAACAACATTATTTGACTTACCAGAAGATAAAGATGAAGAAAAAGAGCAACAACAAAGCAAAGACAGTTTGGCATCTGAATTTGTAACCCAATCAATTCTCAATCCAGAATTCCGCTTCGAAACATTTGTTTCTTCTGATGAAAACCGGGAAGCCTATGCTGTTGCACAAGCAGTAGCCGATAAACCAGGTACACAATGGAATCCACTTCTTATATATGGTGGCGTTGGTTTGGGTAAAACCCACTTGATGCAAGCAATTGGTAACAAAGTATTAGAACGTACGCCTGATGCAAACGTCAAATTTATTACAACCGAAGATTTCATCAATGACTTTACTGAAGCACTACGTCGTGGCCAAAAAGAAACCGAAGCTTTTAAACGCGAATACCGATCAACCGATTTACTTATGGTCGATGATGTGCAGTTCTTGGCTGGTAAAGAAAAAATACAAGAAGAGTTTTTCAATACATTTAATGCAATAACTCGTGAAAACCACCAAATTGTCCTCACATCTGATAAATTACCAAAAGAAATTCCTGGACTAGAAATGCGACTAGTTACTCGTTTCGGTCAAGGATACTCAGCAAATATTACCAAGCCTGACTTACCAACACGTGTTGCTATTTTGAGAAACAAGTCTGATCTCGAAAATCTCAGCATTCCAAATGATGTTATCGATGAAATCGCGGCTGCCGTAGATACCAACGTTCGTGATCTAGAAGGTGTGTTCAACCAAGTTGTTGGAAAAATGCGTTTTTCAAATGTACCGATTACAGTTGAAACTGCCCGTACAATATTAGAAGCCATGAACTTCAAACGACAACGTGCGATTACCATTCCAATCATTCAAGAAGCAGTCGCTAAGTTCTTTAACGTCACTGTTCAAGATCTAAATGGTAAAAAGCGTAATAAGGAAATTGTTGTCCCACGCCAAATTGCAATGTATATTGCCCGCGAACTAACACAGGATTCCTTACCTCAAATCGGTCGTTCATTTGGTGGCAAGGACCATACAACAGTCATGCATTCTACTGAAAAAATTGAAAATGCCATCGAAAATGATAGTATTTTAGCTGAACAAGTACAAAACATTCGTGAAGAATTGAACAATGGGTAAGAAATGACGTTGTGAATAATTCACTAACTATCCAAAAGTTATCCACAGGTTTCTATACATAGACCAATCCGTGGTGTAATGGTATAGATTATGGTTATCCACAATTTCCACACCCCTTATTACTATTATTATCTTTTTTATTTATAATTAAGTAAGGCATTACGCACTTCATAATTATGTTTTTGTGCATTGAGGAGATCTTATGGAATTTACAATTAATCGAGCAGCTTTTATAAAAGCAATGAATAATGTTAATCGTGCTATTTCTTCACGAACATCAATGACGATCTTAAAAGGGATCAAATTAGTTCTTGATGAAACAGGATTGACATTAACTGGATCAAACACGGATATTTCAATTGAAATCTTGATTCCAGTTAATGATGATGAAGCCAAATTACAAATTGTCGAATCAGGTGCCATTGTTTTACCAGCCACTTTCTTTTCAAATATTGTTAAGCGACTACCTGGTGAAACATTTAAGTTGACTAACACTTCTGGTTTACAAACAAAAATTGCATCTGAAAATGCTGAATTTAATATTAATGGGCAAGACGCCAATAATTATCCACACCTCCCTGAAATTGAGGTTCGTAATGATTTGACGTTATCTGCTGATACATTAGATGAAATTATCCGTCAAACCGTAATTGCGGTTTCAAAGCAATTAAGTCAACCCATATTAACGGGTGTTCACTTTATTCTTGCAGGCGGTAATCTAACAGCCGTTGCAACTGATCGTCATCGTTTAGCACAACGTTCAGTTGCCTTTGATGACTCAGATGTCAATGCAGACATCATCGTGCCAGGAACTTCATTAACACAACTACAAGCAATGCTGGATGAAGTTGAAAAAGTTGACGTTCGCGTTGCCGAAAATCAAGTTATTTTCCAATTAGGAGAAAATACAACCTTTTATTCACGCTTGTTAGAAGGAAATTACCCTGATGCATCACGGTTGATTCCAACTGAAAAGCGTACAACTTTGACGATCAATGCACGTGATTTACTACAAACAATTGAACGTGCTGCTTTGCTGAGTCACGAAGGTCGTTCAAATGTTATTCAATTTGCAATTGCTAGTGAAAAGTCTTTGATTTCATCAAATTCACCAGAAGTTGGTCGCGTTGAAGAGCAAATTTTTGCTGCTGAAACAGCTGGTGATGATTTGACGATTTCATTTAACCCAGATTACATGCGTGAAGCATTACGTTCATTTGGGGATGAACAAATTCAAATTGGCTTTAAAACAGCTTTGGATCCATTCACATTAGTGCCAACAAATAATGAAACAAACTTTATTCAACTGATTACGCCAGTTAGAACTTATTAAAAACAGTTAAAAAGCCGAAAATTGCTATTTCACGACAAAAAAGCAATTTTCGGCTTTTTTATTTAAATATCATTAAACAACCTGAGAGACGCTATGAAGCCGTAATTAGATTGTGAAATGCAAAAAAAAGGCGTATAATATAGTCAATATGGAACCGTGTAAATGCCGTTTTAACAAACGGTAGAAAGGATGGAAAAATTGGCAACAGAAGTGCAAATTCAAGCACCCTTTATTACATTAGGGCAATTGTTAAAAGAGGAAAGTATCATTGCAACTGGTGGTCAGGCAAAGTGGTTCTTACGTGAGAACACTGTCTTAGTTAATGAGGAGCCTGACGATCGACGTGGTCGTAAACTATATCCAGGAGACATCATTGCCGTCCCATCTGGTGAACGTTTTGTCATTAATGGAACAGGTGCTAGTGCAAACTAATGGAACTAATGTCGTTAAAACTAAACAACTTTCGAAATTATGAAGCATTAGATGTTTCATTTTCATCGGGAGTTAATGTCTTTTTGGGTCCAAATGCACAAGGTAAGACCAATTTATTAGAAGCCATTTATGTTTTAGCTTTAACTCGTTCACATCGGACGTCGACGGATAAAGAATTAATTAGTTGGCAAGCAAAAGAAGCACAAGTTGCTGGGACGGTTGCTCGTCAATATAGCGATGTACCTTTATCCTTAAAATTCACGAATAAAGGTAAAAAGGCGCGTATTAATCATTTAGATCAGGCAAAATTAGCTAATTATATTGGTCAATTAAATGTCATCTTATTTGCTCCGGAAGACTTGGATCTAGTGAAAGGTTCGCCAAGTGTTCGACGTAATTTTATCGATCGTGAATTTAGTCAGATGAGTGCGAAATACTTATATACTGCTAATCAGTATAAAGATGTCTTAAAACAACGAAATCGTTATTTAAAACAATTACAGAGTAAACAAGCATCGGATAAATTGTATTTAGATGTTTTAACCGAACAATTAGTTGATTTTGCGAGTGAATTAATCACTCGTCGCGTGGTATTAATTAAAAAGTTAGATGCGGCAGCGCAACCAATACAAGCTGCAATTACACAAAATAATGAACAGTTGCATATTCAATATGTTTCTCAGCTTGATGATGAGTCATTAACAGACGTTGCATCGGTCAAACAGGAAATGTTAGCAAGGTTCAAAAAATTAGGTGAACGTGAAATTATAATGGGCACAACCATGTTAGGACCGCACCGAGATGATTTACGTTTTGATGTGAATAAACATGATGTTGCTAACTTTGGCTCACAAGGCCAACAAAGAACAACAGCTTTAGCAGTGAAGTTAGCTGAAATTGAGTTGATGAAAGAAGAAACGGGTGAATATCCAGTGTTGTTATTGGATGATGTCCTTTCGGAGTTAGATAGTGACCGACAAACACATTTATTAGCGGCAATGCAAGATAAAGTGCAGACGTTCATTACCACACCTTCGTTAAGTGATGTTGCCCGTCAATTGATTCATGAACCGAAGATATTTCATGTTAATTCAGGACATTTGATAGAAACTGAAGATGCTAAAGCAGAGGATACTAGTGAAAATAACTAGTTGTTAAGTTTAAGGAGGGAAGCATGGCTGAAGAAGATGTATCTCAAATGCATACACAAGCAGATGATTATGATGCCAGTCAAATTCAAGTTTTGGAAGGATTGGAAGCTGTTCGTAAGCGTCCGGGTATGTATATTGGATCGACATCAAGTCAAGGACTACACCATTTAGTGTGGGAAATTGTCGATAATGGTATTGATGAAGCCCTAGCAGGGTTTGCAAACCATATCACAGTAACGATTGAAAAAGATAATTCAATCACTGTTATTGATAATGGTCGTGGTATCCCAATCGATATTCAAGTTAAGACTGGTAAACCAGCCCTTGAAACCGTCTTTACGATTTTACATGCCGGTGGAAAATTCGGTGGTGGTGGTTATAAGGTTTCAGGTGGATTGCACGGAGTTGGTGCATCAGTTGTTAATGCCTTATCAACTAATTTGGATGTTTTAGTTGTCCGTGATGGTAAAGGTTACGCAATGGACTTTGAGCGTGGTCATGTGAAAACAGGTATGCATACTGTTGCAGTAGATGACGAACCTGTTTCACGTGGAACAATTGTGCATTTTGCGCCAGATCCAGACATTTTCCGCGAAACAACGACATTTGATTATAAAACGTTGATGAATCGTGTTCGTGAATTGGCTTTCTTGAACAAGGGCTTGCGTATTTCAATTAGTGATATGCGTCCCGAAGAGCCAGTTGTCGAGTCATTCCACTATGATGGTGGAATTAAAGAATATGTTGATTTCTTGAACGTTAACAAAGATGTTATTTTCAATGAACCTATCTATGTCGAGGGCATGGAAAATGATATTGATGTTGAAGTGTCATTGCAATATACGGATGATTTCCATAGCAATTTGCTATCATTTACCAACAATATTCACACGTATGAAGGAGGAACCCATGAAACTGGGTTCAAGTCAGCCTTAACGCGTGTAATCAACGATTATGCTCGTAAAAATAAATTACTAAAAGACAGTGATGATGCACTTTCTGGGGATGATGTTCGTGAAGGATTAACAGCAATTGTTTCAGTAAAGCATCCTGATCCACAATTTGAGGGACAAACGAAAACGAAGTTGGGTAATTCAGATGCTCGAACAGCTGTTGACCGTATGTTCTCAGACACTTTTGCTCGGTTTATGATGGAAAATCCAACGACTGCTAAGCAAATTGTTGAAAAAGGAATTCTAGCTGGTAAAGCACGTATGGCTGCAAAGCGCGCACGTGAAGCAACTCGTAAGAAGTCAGGATTGGAAATTGCCAACTTACCTGGAAAACTTGCTGATAATACATCGAAAGATCCAGAAATATCAGAATTATTTATCGTTGAGGGTGATTCAGCGGGTGGTTCTGCTAAGCAAGGTCGTGAGCGGTTAACGCAAGCTATTTTGCCAATTCGTGGAAAAATTTTGAACGTTGAAAAAGCATCAATGGAAAAGATTTTGGCTAACGATGAAATCCGTTCATTGTTTACGGCAATGGGTACTGGTTTTGGTGGCGAGTTTGATGTCACAAAGGCAAAATATCATAAGTTGATTATCATGACCGATGCCGATGTCGATGGTGCTCACATTCGTACATTGTTGTTGACACTAATTTATCGTTACATGCGGCCATTATTGGAAGCAGGCTATGTTTATATCGCTCAGCCACCACTTTACCAAGTTCGTCAGGGTAAATTTATTAAGTATTTGGATGCTGATGAAGAACTTGACGCTTTGCTGCCAACGTTGCCAGCATCACCTAAGCCCGTTATTCAGCGATATAAGGGACTTGGTGAAATGGATGCTAGCCAATTATGGGAAACAACCATGGATCCATCAGTTCGTCGCTTGTTACGTGTTGAAATGGATGATGCGATTGAGGCAGATATGATTTTCTCAATGTTAATGGGTGATAAGGTTGAACCTCGTCGTAAGTTTATTGAAGAAAATGCACAGTATGCTGAATTAGACGTCTAACAGTAAGAGAAAGGAAGTCAAATGGCTGAAGAAGAACAAACAAACAGCCGCATTAAACCCGCCAAACTTGGCGAGCAAATGCGAACATCTTTCTTGGATTATGCCATGTCAGTTATTGTGGCACGTGCACTACCAGATGTACGAGATGGGTTAAAGCCAGTTCATCGTCGTATTCTATATGGTATGAATGAATTGGGTGTGACGCCTGATAAGCAACACAAGAAGTCAGCGCGTATTGTTGGGGATGTTATGGGAAAGTACCACCCACACGGAGATTCAGCTATTTATGAATCAATGGTCCGTATGGCTCAGGACTTTTCATATCGTTACATGCTAGTTGATGGACACGGTAACTTTGGATCAGTTGATGGTGATCCTGCTGCCGCCATGCGTTATACTGAGGCTCGTTTGAGCAAAATTTCGACCGAAATGTTGCGCGACATCAATAAAGATACGATTGATTTCCAAGAAAACTATGATGGTACTGATCGTGAGCCCGTTGTCTTACCAGCTCGTTTCCCTAATTTAATAGTTAATGGGGCAAATGGTATCGCTGTTGGAATGGCCACTAATATTCCACCGCACAACTTGGGAGAGGTCATTTCAGGTCTTCATATGTTAATGAAGAATCCAGACGCGACAACAGCTGATTTAATGGAGGCTATTCCAGGGCCTGATTTCCCAACTGGTGCGATTGTGATGGGAAAATCTGGTATTCGTAAAGCTTATGAAACCGGAAAAGGTGTTGTGACTGTTCGTGCTAAGACGGAAATCGAAACTGAAAAATCAGGTAAAGAGCACATTATTGTGACTGAGTTGCCATATATGGTTAACAAGGCCAAGTTGATTGAGCGTATTGCTGAATTGGGTCGTGATAAGCGTATTGAGGGAATTACTGGTGTCAATGATGAGTCTGACCAAGAAGGTAATCGAATTGCAATCGAAATCCGTCGTGATGTGTCAGCCTCGGTTGTATTAAATAATTTATACAAGAATACATTGATGCAGACTGGCTTTAGTTTCAATATGCTTGCCGTGCAAGATGGTCGTCCAAAGTTACTTAGCTTAAAAGACATGCTAGTTGCTTATCTAGACCATCAGCAAAAGGTTGTTCGTCGTCGAACAGAATTTGAATTGCGTAAAGCGCAAGCACGTGCACATATCCTTGAAGGTTTGCGTATAGCTTTGGATCATATTGATGCCATTATTAATATTATTCGTCAGTCAGAAACATCAGAAATTGCTAAGCAAAAGTTAATGTCTGATTACGCCTTATCTGATAAGCAATCACAAGCTATTTTGGATATGCGTTTGGTTCGTTTAACTGGTTTGGAACGTGACAAGATTGAGAAGGAATATCAAGGATTGTTAACATCAATTGCTGATTTCCAAGATATTTTGGCAAAGCCTGAGCGAATTGATGAAATTATCTACACTGAATTACTTGAGGTGCAATCTAAGTATGGTGATGATCGTCGTACTGAATTGCAAATCGGTGATGTGACAAGCATTGAAGATGAAGATTTGATTGAAGAAGAAGACATCATTGTCACATTGACTCATGCTGGTTATATCAAGCGAATGCTACAATCTGAATTCCGCGCGCAAAACCGTGGTGGTCGTGGTATTCAAGGGATGGGCGTCAATGATGATGACTTTATCGATGAATTGATTGGTACATCAACTCATGACACACTGTTATTCTTTACAAATTCAGGTAAAGTTTACAAGATGAAGGGTTATGAGATACCAGAATATGGTCGCACAGCCAAGGGTATTCCAGTGGTTAATTTGCTGGGTGTTGAAGCCGGCGAGAGTATCCAAGCGGTAATTAATGTCCGTGGTGATGCAAGCGAAAGCGAAGACTATTTGTTCTTTACTACACGCCAAGGTGTCGTAAAGCGTACACCAGTTAATGAATTCGGTAATATTCGTACCCATGGTTTGAAAGCTATTAATTTGCACGATGGGGATGAATTGATTAACGTGCTTGTGACTGATGGTGATCAAAATATCATTATTGGTACACATGGTGGTTATGCCGTTTCATTTAACAGTGGAGCAGTTCGTTCAATGGGACGTTCTGCCGCCGGTGTTCGTGGCATTACCCTACGTCCGGATGACTATGTTGTCGGTGCCCAAGTACTGATTGAAAATGGTCATGTTCTTATCATTACTGAAAAGGGTTATGGTAAGCAAACAGCAGTTAATCAGTATCCAATTAAGGGTCGTGGTGGTAAAGGTATTAAAACTGCCCAAGTGACCGAGAAGAATGGTCCATTGGCTGGCTTAAAGGTCGTTGATGGTAGTGAAGATATCATGTTGACCACTAATAAGGGTGTTATGATTCGTTTCACAGTCGATTCTATTTCTGAAACTGGTCGTGCCACACAAGGTGTTCGTGTCATTCGCTTGGATGATGACTCAGCTGTAGCTACTTTTGCTAAAGTGGAACATGTTGTGCCAGAAGAGGATGAAGAAGTTGAAACAGTAGTGAGTGAAGAAACAGTTGCTGCTGAAACGACTGGTGAGTTACCAACGGCACCTGCTGATGGTGAGCAACCAGCAGAAGTCACTGAATTATTACATCGTGCTGAAGATGATGATCAGGAGTAGTTTTATCTGATATCATTCATGACTTTTGGAACGCGTTTAAGCTGTTAAATTTATAAGCTTATAATTAATTTATTTTTAACAACACAGGCTGGGGCAGTTATTAATGTCCCAGCCTTTTTGCAAAACTATTTAAATTGTTTGGGGGAAAATAATGAATCAACTGGGTTATCAAGCACATCAAAAAACATGTACAACTATTTTGGTCGGTAAGCGTGCAACCATTGACGGATCAACCATGATTGCTCGTAATGAGGATGGTGGTGATGAGCCAAATCCACAAAAATTTGTGGTCTATCCAGCAAATACTGCCGGCACAGTTTATGAATCTGGAGCTAATCATGTGAAAATACCATTACCTGAAAATAGTTTCCGTTATACGGCAAAGCCAGATGCTGACGATTCATTTGGTGTCTGGGCAGGAGCGGGTATCAATAGCCAAAACGTGGCAATGACCGCAACTGAAACTAGCACAACGAATACCCGTGTATTAGCTGCTGATCCCTTAGTTGATGTTGGCATTGGCGAAGCTGATATAACAACACTTGTATTGCCTTATATTAAATCTGCCCGTGAAGGTGTAACTCGTTTGGGCCAGTTATTAAAGACGTACGGCACTTATGAATCTAACGGGATTGCTTTTTCTGACCAAGAAGAAGTGTGGTATTTTGAATCAATTGGTGGTCACCATTGGGCAGCAATTCGGATTCCTGATGATGCCTTTGTGGTCGCACCAAATCGTTTTAATATTGATTATTTTGATTTTAATTCAGAAGATACCATGTCATCAGCTGATTTGGAACAATTTATTACAGATCATCATTTAAATCCAGATATTGACACGACGACACCTAATCTTCGGCATATCTTTGGTAGTGCAAGTGATAAGGACCGTGTTTATAACAATCCACGCGCTTGGTATGTGCATCGCTTATTTGCTAAGGATGCTACGAATGAACAGCCTGAAGATCAAGATTTGCCATTTATTGTTTATCCAAAAAAGAAATTATCAGTGGATGATGTCAAATTTGCCTTGAGCTCACATTATCAAGGGACTGCGTTTGATCCATATGAACATGAGCAAGCATCATTAAAGTACCGCCCAATTGGTATCAATCGTAATCAAGAGTCACATATTTTACAGATTCGACCCAATATGCCGACTGATATTGCTGGCGTGCACTGGTTAGGTTACGGACCAAATACCTTTAATGCTTTTGTGCCATTTTATGTCAGTGTCACAACGACACCAGCAAGTTTTGAAAAAACCACGCCAACCTTTGATGTATCAACGAGTTATTGGTTAACTCGAGTTATTGCGGTCATTGCAGACAAGGATTTTGCTACTTACCAAGATATGCAAGCAAGATTTGAACAACAAATTGTCGCCGATAATGTCAATTTACAACAACAGACAGATCAAGCCATTCAAGCAGGCCAAACTGTTGATTTAGAATCAGTTAACCAAAAAATGGCAGATAATTATATGCTGGCTGCCAATACATTATTGGGTAAAATGACTAAATTGGGGACGAAAAAAATGCAATTACGTTTTTCAGTGGACGACTAAAAATTAATTGGAAACATAATAAAAAGTCAGCACAAATTTTGTGCTGGCTTTTTAATCTTGATTAATATGACGAGTTAATATACCAAGACTACAACCAAATGTAAATCCAATGAGTTGAATAAGAGATGATTGAGAAATAAGGGGTTCATCCATTTGCCATTTTATAATGAATAGACAAATGATAAACAAGGTCATGGTATAGACTAGTTCTTTCCACCAAATCATTTTAGAACCTTTTTTCAAGGGATACGCTCTATCTAAAATACTATTAAAAATAAAAGCGCTGGCAAATATAGTAATAAATGGCCACCAGAATGAATTAGTTAAAACATATAGAAATAAGAAAATTAATAATGCAACAAATAATATTAAATCTTGTCGACGTTGTTTACTCATAAAACTAACCCTCATTGTCATATCGATGTATAATCTCAAATTAACATAACGAAAGTGTCTGCTTCAAATATATTAAACCTTGACATGACATATTAATGAGTTTAAAATTCATATCAGATTAAAATAAGGTTAAAAAGCAATGATGAGATGAGTAAGATCGTGGCGTATTCAGAGAACTTGTGGTTGGTGTGAACAAGTAACTAAGCGGACTGAAGATGGTCTTTGAGCGAAAGAGCAGTGAGCGTTGGTAAGCTGTCGATGGTTGACTACCAATATCAAGTTAATTATGGCAACATGATAAGCTGGTTTTTTACCAGGAATTAAGGTGGTACCGCGTGTAAAACGCCCTTAGGAAGTTATTTCCTAAGGGTGTTTTTTATTTTAATAATGAAGTTAAATAATGTGATTCGGAAAGTAGTTACAAAACAAATTTACAGAAAAACGACAACTGTTGAGAGTCGTGATTTGGATTGTAAACGAAAAATGGCCGATGATTAAGCAGTGTGAGCAATCAAGTGAGCACTGTTCGGGTTGTCTCCGTTATCGGACAAACCACAAGATAGACAAAAATAGTCATCTTGCGGTCAATGAGGTTTGTCTGAGTAATCGGCAAACAAATCAGAATGGTAACGTGATGCCCTCACTTCTGTTATTACCAACAGAAGTGAGGGCTTTTAGTTTAGTAAAAATATGTTATTGAAAAGGGGATTTAAACATGGGACAAACAGCAATTATTACAGGTGCCGGTCAAGGAATTGGGGAGGCTGCTGCATACCGCTTAGCAAATGATGGTTTTAATATTGCCGTTGCCGATATTAATGAAGAGACCGTGACACAAGTTGCACAAAATTTGCGTGATCAAGGATTTCAGGCACAAGCATATGTCTTGGACGTGGCTGACCGACAAGCCGTCTTTAATTTAGTTGAGGAGGCTGTTAACGATTTAGGTGAATTAGGTGTCTTTATAAATAATGCAGGGGTTGCCTTTATTGATTCGATTATTGATTCAGACCCAGAAAAGATTTCGCGGTTGTTTGATGTTAATTTGAAAGGGACTTATTGGGGAATCCAAGCAGCTGCAGAAAAGTTTAAGCAACAAGGTCACGGAGGCCACATTATTAATGCAGCATCACTTGCTGGGATTGAAGCATCAGCCTTACAAAGTGCCTATTCAGCATCAAAATTTGGTATTCGTGGTTTGACACAATCTGCTGCCAAGGAATTAGCTGCTGATCAGATTACAGTGAATGCTTACTGCCCCGGCATTGTACGGACACCGTTGCGTGATGGGATTGATGATAGAACTGCCCAAATTAAGGGACTGCCAGTTTCACAACAACGTGCTAATTCTTTGACTGAAATTCGTTTAGGTCGTGAAGCGACCCCAGAAGATGTTGCTGAAATTATTGCTTGGTTTGCATCACCAAGTGCAGCTTATATTACTGGTCAATCACTGTTGGTAGATGGTGGTATGCATCTTAGTTAATCGCACAATTACTTTTATTGTTGACGTTAAATAAAATAAAGGGGGAACATGCGATGAGTGTGGCAGATGTTGCGATTGATTTGCAAGACATTAATGTGACGTTTGAGCGCAAAGGTGAAACAGTGACCGCCGTGAATAATGTTTCGTTACAAGTAAAAAAAGGTAGCATTTATGGCATTATTGGCTACTCAGGAGCTGGTAAAAGTACTTTGGTCCGGGTAATTAATTTATTACAACGACCAAGTAGCGGTAAAGTCAGTGTGTCTGGTCAGGATTTACAACAATTAACTGATAAAAAACTACGGGGTGTTCGCCAAAAAGTGGGGATGATTTTTCAACACTTTAATTTATTACGTTCACGAACGGTGTTGAACAATGTTGAATATCCACTGCTCGGCAAAAAAATATCACGCAAGGATCGTGAAGCCAAAGCCCTTGAATTACTAAAATTAGTGGGCTTAGCGGAATATGCACAATCATATCCTGAAGAGCTTTCAGGTGGTCAAAAACAACGAGTTGCGATTGCACGTGCGTTGGCGAGTGATCCTGACATATTGATCAGTGATGAGGCAACCAGTGCTTTGGACCCACAAACAACGGCATCGATTCTAGAATTACTAAAAAAATTGAATGATGAATTGGGTCTAACCATTGTTTTGATTACACATGAGATGCAGGTCATCAAATCAATTTGTCAGGAAGTTGCGGTAATGGCCGATGGTGCAGTTATTGAACAGGGTCTTGTTGGTGATCTCTTTACTGATCCACAGCAACCATTGACGAAAAAGTTTGTTGAGTCTGCGGCTAATGTGACTGAAATGCGCCAACAAATCGTATCTGATCAATTAGTAGAAAAACTACAGCCAAATGAACGTTTGTTATATTTGCGGTTCTCAAGTGATGAGACCAGTGAGTCGGTGATTTCTGAATTAGCCATTCAATATGGTGTCAAAGCCAATATTATTTTTGCGAATGTACAAAAAATTGCGCAATTATCACTGGGCTATATGTTAGTTGTTTTATCTACTATCGATGGCCAATTTGATCAAACATTTCACTACTTGCAAACGGCGGGTGTTAAAGTGAATGATTTTTCTGAGGCACCACAAGCGAAAGGAGAAATAGATGTTAGCTAATTGGTTTCCAAATGTGGCTAGTATTTGGCCACAATTTGTACAGTCCACTTGGGAAACACTGTATATGACATTTTGGTCAGCCTTAATCGCTGGTGTACTAGGGTTGGGAACAGGTATTTTTTTGGTTGTCACACAACCGGGTGGCATTAATGCTGATCCACCATTTTACAGCTTTTTAGATAAAGTGGTTAACCTATTACGATCAGTACCATTTATTATCTTATTAGCAGTTATGGCGCCGGTCACAAAGTATATCGTGGGGACCACAGTTGGGACGCCGGCTGCCCTAGTCCCATTAATTGTTGGTATTTTTCCATTTTACGCACGCCAAGTCCAAAACGCCTTGCTAAGTATTGAACCATCAGTTATTGAGGCGGCACAAGCGATGGGTTCAAGTGCAACTGAAATTATTTTCCGGATTTATTTACGAGAGTGTTTACCTGATATTATTCGTGTCTCAGTTGTTACGATTATTAGTTTGATTGGCCTGACAACGATGGCTGGTGCTATTGGGTCAGGTGGTCTTGGTGACATTGCCATTAGTGTTGGCTATGCGCGTTTTGAAAATGACGTTACGATTGCTGCCTTATTGGTTATTTTAGTTTTGGTATTCATTACCCAAATTATTGGTGATTGGATTGCTCGTAAAGTGGAACATTTATAATATCAAACAATTAATATGTAACATCGTGTAAGGAGGGGCAGGCAGTGAAAATAAAAAATTGGTTGATATTAATTGGTAGCCTCGTGATTCTAGGTGTCGTTTCAGTCGGATTGCACACGTTTAACACCTATAAAATTGCCCACGCACCAAAACAAATCACAGTCGGATCCATGGGTAGTGACTACGACATTTGGCAACATATCGCGAAAAGTAAAGAAGCCAAAGCACTAAACTTGAAAATTCGTGTGAAACAAATTAATGATGGTGTACAAATGAACAATGCAACATCAGAACATAATGTGAACGTTAATGCTTTTCAATCTTATTCATATTATGATTCTTATAATCATGAGAATCCGAAAAATAAGTTAACGATGTTAGGCACAACTTATTTGGAACCAATGGGAATATATTCAGATAAGTATCAGTCAATCAAAGATATTCCGACTGGTGCAACGATTGCGATTGCAGACAATCCAGCAAATACCTCGCGAGGATTAATGTTATTGCAGGATGCAGGGCTTATTGAGTTAAAGCCTGGGTTTGATTCTTTGGGTAATGTCGGGGATGTTGTTTCGAACCCCCGTCATCTAAAGTTCAAGAAAATTGATGATACGACTGGTCCACGTGTCTTAAACAGTGTAGGAGCGGCGTTGATTTCAAATACGGTTGCCTTAGAAGGCAATCTGAATGTGCTGAAGGACTCGCTTTATCATGAAAAAATTAATCAAAGCACTCGGCAAAATGTTAATATTTTAGCCGCCGCTGATGATATCTCTGATAAAGATAAAAAGGTCTATAAGAAATTAGTTAAGCTTTATCATGATCCAGCAATTCAAAAGTATGTGAAAGATAAGTATCAAGGAACAAAGATTGACGTGCAAAAGCCGATTTCTTATTTGAAGTAGTCATATTGCATGTTAATCAAAAGGGAGTTGGAACATTTATTTTGTTCGAACTCCCTTTTAAAATTCATTCGTTATTTTTTGGAAACTTTTCGGTACGATAAATTTCATCTAATAGTTGATAATCACGAAACATATCATATTTATTTTCATTCAGATCATTCCAAAGTAAAATTCCCGCTATTTTACCAATCTGCCAGAAAACATGTTCATCATTTTGGGTGTTGATGATGAGTTTTAAAAAACTATTTTGGGCAATCGTTTCAAAAGTATGGTCGTCCTTTTGTTGGTTAATGACTTTTTCAATGGATGAATAATACAAGTCATGAAAAAACTTGAAGGGTTGATCTTTAAAGTTTCTAAAATTAAACTCTCGATTTTTAAATTCATAGTTAATAAATTTATCTAACAAATCATATTTGTCTGTGAAGTGGTGATAAACGGTATTGCGATGAACGAGTGCTTTATCAGCAATATCTGTTATGGTGATATCGGAAAAATCATTGTTCTCCATTAATTCTCTAAAAGAATCAAAAATCAGCTTTTGCATTCTTATTTGACTACGTTCTCCCATACAATTTTCCTCCATTGCTCATTTTATGTGCACTTCACATATATTGTACATGGACACTATTTATCAAATCAACTAAATTAAATAATTGTTAATTAATGTTGGATTGTAGGAGGAGAGCGCGTATGAAAAATGGTTTAGCCAGGTTTGGACAATGGGCTTATAACAATAAGTTTAAAGTCCTCCTTTCTTGGGTTGTCATATTAATTGTTTTTGTTGGTAGTGTCGTCACATTGGGGTCGAACTTTAATGATAACCTGAAGATTTCAGGTGTGCCATCAACAGATATCCAAAACGTTTTAAAGAAAGAGTTTAATCAATCTGTTGATGCTGGAACTATGAATATTGTGGTCCAGAATAAAGATGATGACAGTATTAAATCAACGGCTGACAAGAAACGAATTAACGCAGCGGTCTCGAAAATAAAGTCGGATTATAAGGATGATATCAAAACCATTACAAGTCCTTATGATTCTCAGATGGTTAGTGAAGATAATACAACTGGTATTATCAGTGTGACTTTTAAAAAGGAAACTAATAATGTTTCAAAAAGTATCGTGAACGATATTGAAAAAATTGGTAACGATAAAATTAAGTCACAGAATCTGAAGGTTGCTTATTCAGGAAGTACAATTGCTAGTTTTGATATTGGTGGTACTTCTGAGGTTATTGGTATTGCGATTGCCTTTGTCTTGTTATTAGTTTTGTTCCGTTCTTTTGTAACAGCTGGTTTGCCAATTATCTCAGCACTTGTTGGTCTGGTAAGTGGTCTAGTACTGATTATGGTCGGTACAAACTTCTTCTCGATTGCTAGTGTGGCACAAACACTATCAATTATGATTAGTTTGGCTGTTGGTATTGATTATGCGCTATTTATTATTCATCGATTTATTGGTGAATTGCGTCAAAGTCGCCAGCATGAAATAGATCAATCAGGTAAAGTGATTGCGCCGGATGAAGCGATGGGTGTGACTTTAGCCAGTGCTGGAAGTTCAGTGCTATTTGCTGGTATCACAGTTATTATTGCTTTAGTCGGATTGTCATTAGTACGTATTGATTTCTTAACGCAAATGGGAATCGCAGCAGCGGTTGGTGTTGTATTCGCTGTACTATCTGCGATGACTTTATTACCAGCTTTGATTGCATTACTGCATAAATTTGTTAAACCGTCAGAAAAGTCAGTGAAAGCCGCCAAGCATAAAAAGGACGGCTGGTTTACAAAATCAATTATCAATCATCCGATTATCGTGAGCCTTTTGACTGTTGTTGTCCTAGTTGCCTTTATGATTCCAGCAGGTCATATGCGACTGGGGATGCCATTTGATGGTGTCTTACCAAAGGAAAATACACAGCGCCAAGCTTATGATATGACTGCTGATAAATTTGGGGATGGTTATAATGCAACTTTGGTCGGGGTCGTTAAGTTGGATACGACGAACACTGATGCGCAAAATAAACAAATTTTGAAGAAAACTACGAATCACATCAAAAACATGGACAATGTTAAGATGTTGACACCGGTAGTTGATGAAGAAGCTGTTGCCAAGTTTAAGACACCGGCCATGCAACAAAAGCTGAAGGCAGAAGGTCAAAAATATGTTCAGGCTAAGGTTATGGACTATATGAAGGCTAACCCAACAGCAAGTCAAGCCGAACAACAAAGTATCACACAAAAGTATACAAATGATTATCAAGCTAAGGTAAAGGCAGATATGCAAAAGGCGGCCATATCAGACATACCAGCAAAAATTAGTAAAGATAAGAAGTATGCCATGATTGTTGTCATGCCTAAAACAAATTCCGCATCAGCTAAGACTGAAAACTTAGCAAAGAAGATCAATGATTATTCTGATTCTCTGCAAAAGAGTGATGATACGAAGATTACATTGACGGGAACTAACGCGATTAACATTGATATTACTGAAAAGTTGAATAATGCAATTCCTATGTTTATGGGTATTGTTATGCTACTAGCATTCGTATTGTTGATGTTTATGTTTAAGTCATTTATTATTCCATTGATGGCAATTATTGGATTTGGTTTGTCATTAGTTGCTTCACTAGGATTGACAACGTTGATTATGCAAGACGGTGCCTTCCATATTAGTGAAGGTTCGCCAATTATTGCCTTCTTACCAGTGATTATGATTGGAATTGTCTTTGGATTAGCAATGGATTACGAAGTATTCATGGTTTCTCGAATCAGAGAAACATTTATTGCTACTGGGGATACAAACCGGGCTGTGAAAGCAGGATTACAAGAAAGTGGTCCTGTCATCATTACCGCTGCTTTGATTATGATTGCTGTCTTCGGTAGTTTCGCATTAGTCGATGATCCAACAATCAAGTCAATTGGTATTTCATTAGCCAGTGGTGTGCTATTTGATGCCTTCTTGGTACGTTTGATTATTATTCCAGCAACTATCAAAATTTTTGGTAGAGCTAATTGGGTATTCCCAGGCGCAAACTACTATAATAAATTTAAAGATGATGCTGAATAAGTAGACGTCTTGCGTTTAAAAATAAAATAATTAGATGGTTGGGACAAAATAAACGTCCCAACCATTTTTTATTTAGCATGCATTTTATACCAGCTTCAAGGCATTTTTTGTCATGCTCTTCATAAACGCGTTCCAAAAGTCTGAAGCTTCAATGTAACGCAATTTACGACATTCCTGTCCTTCGCTTTGCTACGGCCAAAAATGACGAAAACTACGTTACACACCAGCTTCAAAGCGACTTTTTCCACGCTCTTCTTTAATACAAAACGCTGTATTTTTATGGTTATAAGATATAAAATGGCGCTAACTTATTATTTAATATTCGCATAAGTTATGGGGGAATAACTGTGATAAAGAGTAAAAAAGTTAACCTGCTCGTTGGATTAATTTTGGGTGTCAGTTTAGGCATCTATGGGGATGCTAGTAATGATGTCATGGCGGCAAAAACTGATAGTCAGAAAACCAAAGCAGTGAAGCAGGCCACAGATTTAAGTGAGCAGTACCAATACAAAGAAGCTAAAACAGTATTATCCCAATATAAAGGATCATCAGTTAACGCACTGAAAAAACGCATCAATAACCAACAAGCAAAGTTGGTGGCTTGGGATGATCCAGCAAAGATTCCACATCTTTTTTACCATTCATTAATTGCTGATCCTAAAAAAGCCTTTGCTTCTGAGCAAGCACAAGGATACAAAGATTACATGGTGACCATTGATGAGTTTATGCCGATGTTGAATCAACTATATGATAATGGCTATGTGCTAATTAACTTTAAAGATATTATCTCGGTTGATAAGCAAGGTCAGGTAACGTTCAAACCAATTAAACTACCAGAAGGCAAAAAGCCTTTAATTATTTCACAAGATGATGTTAATTATTATGAGTATATGAAAAAGTCAGGATTTGCAGATAAATTAGTGCTTAATAAGCAAGGTGATGTTAAAAATCAGTATACCAATAAGGGTCAGAAGAAAATTGGTGATTATGATATGGTGCCAATTATTGATACTTTTATCAAAAAGCATCCGGATTTCTCTTATGGTGGTTCAAAAGGTGTGATTGCTGAAACGGGGTATAACGGTACACTTGGTTATCGTTCATCAAAGAGTCAATACGGTGATACGAAGAAGACACATCGTGAAGGTCAGAAGGCGACCAAGGTGGCGAATGCCATGAAAAAAGATGGTTGGCAGTTTGCTTCACATTCATGGGGCCACATCAATATGACCGAGTCAGGTATTGATGATATTAAAAAGGATACAGCGCTTTGGCAAAAGGAAGTGCAGCCAATTGTTGGCAAGACACCAGTATTGATTTTCCCATTCGGAGCAGATATTGGTTCATTTACCAATTATACGGATGATAATGAAAAGTATACTTATCTCAAAAATAAAGGCTTTAGTATTTTCGATAATGTCGATGCCTCGCAAACATCATGGGGTCAATTAACGGATAACTATTATCGTAATGCACGGATAAATGTTGATGGTATTCGTTTGCATGAAACGGTAACGGGACAAAATACCGTCTTAAATGATTTCTTTAATGCCAAAAATTTCTATCATCGTGATAATTAATTTTATGATGATTTGTCTGTCGTTTCTTTGAATTAGTAGAAAATTAATTAAGATTTACTATTGGTATACAAATTAGCGGTATAATGATAAGTAAGAGTAATATGTAGTGGAGGAAAGATTTACCATGGGAAAAAATCGCGTGCCTGCTGAGGCGGTCCGGAATGCGTTAATACATTTTATAAAGAAGCGTAATATTTCTATTCCGATTATTTTGAAATCTGTCGATATTTCTAGATCGCGCTTGTACGATTATTTAAAGGGCAATGGTCGAGTTAGCGCAACAACATTTGTGAACTTATTGAGTACAATTGGTGTATCTTACGATGAAGTTTTGCTACATATTTATTTGGAACAACCTGAATTGGTTGATTCAACAGTTAAAGAATTAGGATTAGATCCTAGTTCATACACACAAACTCCAAATGAGGATATGGTTTATCGGGTCTTGGCGTTATTTGAAGAAACGCAAGATACTCGGTTATTATTATATGTAGTACGTGCAATCAATGCACAAGTGGTTGATTCTGGACAACGGTATCGTTTGGTTGAAATCGCACGGCCAGCAATTGTGAAATTGTTGGATCATCGTGATTCATATTCTTCAACGGATATGTTGTTATTTGCCAATATTATTCGTCATGAACCATACGAAACCGTTAAGACAATGGTTAAGAAAATGTCTGATCAAGTACAAAAAATTGCCACTTTAGAGGGCTATGGTCTTGTGGAGATGGACAACTTTTTGCCAGCAGCTGTTTGGAATGTCGGCCTTTTAAATTTCAATATGTTATTGCTAGCGTTGGAAAATGGCGATGAAGAGACAGTTGAAGGAACGCTGACATTTATTAAGGAATGTGAGTTGCCAGACTTTGGTAGTTACTTTACATTCGTTAAGAAATTAGCAGAGGTAGTTAGATTGACACTGGATGATCAGCAAGAACAAGCTGAGGAGCTTTGGAATTCAACAGTCAATGCCTTGAAGTTTATGGTTGATGATCGTTTATGGCCAAGCTTTACCTATTTGTCACAACAATCGTATCGTGAATTTATCAAACCGGTTGTTGATTATCGTAGCATCATTGATGCACGATAATGCTTTAAGACAGTAATAATGATAAAAAAGCCCCCCGCATGCCTTTGCGAGGGGCTTTTTATCAGGACTATTCTACTGTAAAAATCATATGACGATGATCGATATTAGCTTCTTGGAAAACAGGTCCTTCAGCAACGAAACCAAGTTTTTCGTAAAAGCCAATTGCTGGGACTTGGGCACCTAAGTCAAGTGTTTGTGCATGCGCGTTGCGGGCATCGGTAATAATTTGTTTGAGTAGTGTCGCTGCATAACCGTTGCCACGAGCATCACGTAATGTCGCAACTCGTTGAATGTGCCAATTTTGGGTCGCTGCATCTTTAGCGACACGTGCAGTAGTTACCGGTTTATCAGCTAAAAAGCCAACATAATGTTCCGTCTGATTATCGAGGCCATCGATTTCAATTGTCGCTGGTACGCCTTGCTCGGCAATGAATACTTGCTTACGAATCGTTAGGGCGGCATCATTGATGACACCAAGTCCTTGTGCGTGATTAACTTCTAAATATTTTTCT
Organism: Weissella thailandensis; assembly: GCF_005405465.1. GTDB lineage: Bacteria > Bacillota > Bacilli > Lactobacillales > Lactobacillaceae > Weissella > Weissella thailandensis. The sequence continues at coordinate 2,488 of NZ_BJEC01000003.1, read as the reverse complement.
GGCATCATCTAATCCTCGCTGAATAAAGTTTTTATCATTTTAGCGCATCTCTTTTGATTTATAAATAGTAAAAGTCTAAGGTGTATTCAACAAAATTACGCTATAATGGAAAAGATTATTATTTTTTAAAAGTAATGGCACAAGATTTAGAAAGAAGAGAACAGACAACTATGACGCATAAGGGTCGTTTTTCTTGGATTAATACACGATTTGGTTTTGTTATCTTATTGATTGTATTAGTTTGGGCAAAAACACAACTAGCAAATGTAATGGATTTTCACCTTTATTCGGGGGCATCCATTATTCAAGTAATCACCTTGTTGCTCAATCCAATACCGATTGCTGCATTACTAATCGGGATAGCTTTTTATTTTCGGAAATCTAAGTTATTTTACCCAATAGCAATTGTTATGTACATCATTAATGTTCTGATGGTGCACTTAAATGTTGTTTATTATCGTGAGTTTACAGATTTTATGTCTGTGGCTACGATGCTAGGATACAACAAGGTTAATCAGGGGTTAAGCGCATCTGGTTTTGCGTTAACAAACATTCATGACTTGCTGTACTGGATTGATATACCTATCTTTATCATCTTATTCTTCCTAAAAAAGATGCGTTTTGATAAGAAAGCAACGACAAAGTTCATGGGCTTTGCATTTTCAACTTTTTCTATTTTCGGAGCGATGACGGTCCTCGTATTAGGTGAGGCGGATCGACCACAACTAATTACGCGTCAATTTGACAGTAAGATGTTAGTTAAATATCTGGGGATTGATACATATACGGTGTTAGATGGTATTAAGACCCATGGCGTGACGGAAATGCGCAAATCAGCGAAAAAGTCTGATATTGATAATGTTTTGTCATATGTTAACAAAAATTATACCGATGCCAATGCAAAGTATGCTGGTGTGGCTAAGGGTAAGAATGTGTTTGTGATTCATCTGGAATCGTTCCAGCAGTTCTCACTTGATTTAAAGATCAATAACCAGGCAGTTACACCAAATCTAAATAATATCTACCATTCGGATTCAACGATTGGCTTTGATAATTTCTTCCATCAGGTTGGACAAGGTAAAACTTCAGATGCTGAGAATATGTTAGAGACCTCAACATTTGGTTTGCCACAAGGATCACTATTCGCTACCCAAGGGAATGATCAAACCTTTCAGGCGATGCCCAATATTTTGAAACAAAATGGTGGTTATTCATCAGGGGTATTCCATGGTAACAATGCTAGTTTCTGGAATCGTAGTAATGTATACAAAAATATGGGTTATCAAAATTTCTTTGATGCCAGTTATTACGATACCTCTGGTGATAAAGCGATGGGATATGGATTGAAGGATAAATTATTGTTCTATGATTCAATTCCTTATTTGGAAAAGATGCAGCAACCGTTCTATGCAAAATATATTACGGTAACTAATCATTTCCCTTATAGCCTCGATAATGAAGATAAGGATCCAAACTTTACGACAACGGATACAGACTCTGATGTTGTGAACGGTTATTTTGAAACAAACCATTATTTGGATCAGTCGATTGGAGAATTCTTTAATTATCTAAAGAAGTCCGGCTTATATGATAAGTCAATCTTTGTACTGTATGGTGATCATTATGGTATTTCAAATTCCGAAAACAAGCAGTTAGCTTCAGTATTAGGAAAAGACGCTAACGACTGGAATGATTTTGATAATGCCCAGTTACAACGTGTACCATTTATGGTCCACATTCCTGGCTGGCATGGTGGTGGTATTAACCATACGTATGGTGGTGAGATTGATGTTATGCCAACGTTGTTACATCTTCTAGGTGTTGATTCTAAGAAGTATGTACAATTAGGACAAGACTTGTTGAGTAATAATCGCAAGCAGGTCGTTGCTTTCCGTGATAAAGATTTTGTCACGCCAAAGTACACTTATACGAACCATGTCCTATATGATAATAAGACCGGTGAAGCAATTGAATCGCCTTCCAAGAAGGTGCAAGCTGAGCTGGATAAGTATAAAAAGGCTGTTCGTAAACAATTAAAGGTTTCAGATAATTTGAATCAGAAAGACTTGTTGCGCTTTTACACGCCAAAAGGTTACAAGGCGGCAGATGCATCTAATTACAACTACTCAAATGGTATGGCTAAACTAAAAAAGCTTGATGAACAGCTAGGTACTGGTTCAACATCTTTGTGGCATGAACGTGGTGATGAGAAATCACAATCATTGTACGAAACAGATGCACCAGAAAAGGATAAACCAAAGTCGGATACATCGCGTATTCAACAAGTTAACCCTGATGGTGGTGATGATACTGATGGTGGTGACGATACACCAAATCCATAATAGGTATTGCACCGTATTTATAAAAGGTTGGGACAAAAACATGTCTCTGAACTGAACCCCGTAAGTTGGAGTAATTTCCAAAACTTACGGGGTTTTACTATGTTTTCAAAAGAAGTACAAATTGAAGCAGTCACGATGTACCTACA
>NZ_BJEC01000002.1 GCF_005405465.1 Weissella thailandensis | reverse complement strand
AAATACTAGACCCAAATTAAATTACCGTTTAACAATCCACTCTGACCAGGGATTCCAGTATCAAAATTATGAATATGTCTCACGTTTGCAGAACAACCATGTGTTTCAAAGTATGAGTCGCAAAGCGACCTGTCTAGATAATGCTATGGCGGAGAGCTTCTTTCATCTCTTGAAGGTAGGAACTGTCCATAATAACCATTATCAAAACTATGACGAGCTGAAGTCTGCCGTCAATAATTATATCTATTACTACAACAATAAACGGATTAAAACAAAGCTGGCCGGAAAAACTCCGGTTCAATACCGAAGTCTTTCCGACCAGCTAGTTGCTTAAACTTCTCTCCAATTTTTGGGGTTCAGTTCACAATTACTTTATTTTCAGAATAAAAAAATTTGGATAGTTGGTGACTCGTTGATGGTCGGGTGGGATGGCACAAAGTTATTAAAAGAGAATTGCCCGAAATTTATTTCCCAAGTCAGCCACGCAAGAGTTAATAATGACTACTCTTTTTCTGGTGCGCAAATTAGTGGTAATCAACAGATGCGTACATTCGATCTAACCAATAACGTTTCGAAAATTATTCTGGATCCACAATTCCAGTCTGCAGATATTCTATTGTTGTCGTTAGGTGTTAATGATTTAAATTACAGTGATAATAATATTGGTTATGTGCAGCAACGACTGCAAACGAATATTATGCGATTACATTCAGCTAATTTAAATGTAAAAATTATGGGTTTATTGCCGTTTGAATCATATATGAAAGATAAAAGAAGTTATTATAGATTAGCAGAACTACGAATGGCTCTGACAGAAGTTTACCAATCTTTTGGCATACCGGTCTTGAATTGGCGACAGGCAGGATTTTCGTATGACTATTTTTCTATCAAAGATGGTGTTCATCCAAATAGTATGACTTACAAACTAATGAGCACTACTATTGTAAATTTTATGGTTTTAAACAGATCTGTCATGCCGCTGGATATATCAAATCAGTCATTATTTGTTTCGAATGGTTGGCAAACGAATGAACAAGGACAGCGACAGTATGCCAAAAACAATATTCTGTTGACCGATTGGCAAATAATCGATCAGACTGCTTACTATTTTGATCCAATTACTAAAGCGCTGAAATAAAAAATGGACAGATGGTGACAATCAACGTCTTTGTATAGGCACTGACAAAGTAGTAATAAGGCAACGGATACGCAAGATTTTGCGTAGTTCATTTTCTACAATTAGCACTTAATAATAAAGAGTGCTAAAAGGTGTTGACAAGTTAATATAAGGCGTGTACTATAATAACTGTTAGCACGAAGTAGTTGAGAGTGCTAAGAAAGGTGACGCGTATGTTAACGGAGAGACAGCGGCTAATATTAGCCACAATAATTCGCGATTACGCAAAAACCGGCAAAGCTGTTGGATCTAAAACACTGTTAAATGAATTAGATCTAGCAGTCAGCTCAGCAACTGTGCGAAATGAAATGGCACTACTAGAGGAATTGGGCTTGCTACAAAAAGAGCACACTTCATCGGGTCGCGTGCCTTCACAACGGGGCTACCGCTATTATGTTGATGAATTAATGCATCAACATCATCTATCAAGAGTTGTTCAAAAATCATTAGAACGTGTATTTAATCGAAATTTCGAAGAGATTGACGATTTGATGCAGACGATGGTAGATGAGTTAGCGAGTCTGACAGGCTATACGGTTGTTGCCCTTAAACCTGAATCAGTTGATATTCGGCTTTCAGGGTTCCGCTTAGTACCCATAAATGGCCAGCAAATCATGGCTATTATTGTTACTAATGATGGACAAGTTACGAGTCAAAGTTTTAGATTACCAGAGGGGATGTCTATTAGAAATCTTGATGATATGGTTGATTATATTAATCGAACGTTAGTTAATCAGCCCATTGTCGAAGTGTTAAGGACATTAACTGGTGATTTACCTTGGCAAATGGAGCGAGTTATTCGTACACCAGTTGCATTTTTACAATTGTTTGGTGACGTATTAGCACGATCGATTCATGATAACGTGTTTATCGGTGGTTATTTAAATGTTCTTGACTTCACCGTTGATTCAAGCTTGCAAGATGTTAAGCAACTATACCAGTTACTTGATTCGGCGCAAGATATGAGACGGGTTGTTGGAACGGCTAATGATGGGGTGATCGTACAAATTGGTGATGAAAATGGTAATAATTTATTATCACCATATAGTCTTGTGTCAGCCACATATCGTGTTGCACAGTATGGTGTTGGTGCCATTGCTATTTTAGGGCCAACATCGATGCGCTATGCTGACATGGTTAGTTTGGTTGATGCGTTCCGCAGTGCTTTATCGCAACAGTTATTAGAATATTATCGTTAGTTAGAAAAGAGGTGTTGACATGTCAGAAGAAAAGAAGACTCCTGAAGAAGAAGTTGAGGTCGTCAATGAAGAAGCGGATGTTGACACTGAAGCTAAAGCTACTGAGGCTGAAGAGCCAAAGACAGAGGCAGACCAAATTTCTGAACTAGAGACAAAGGTTGCCGAAGCCGAAGACAGGTATCTACGTGCCGAAGCTGAGATGCGAAACATGCAATCTCGTTATGCGAAGGAACAAACACAAGCGGTTAAGTTTGCAAATCAAAAGTTAGCTGCTTCAGTTTTGCCAGCTGTAGATAACTTGGAGCGTGCGCTACAAGTTGAAGTCGAAGATGGTGCAGCTAAGCAAATTAAGGATGGGGTTGAGATGGTTTACAAAACGCTAATCTCAGCACTTGAAGAACATGATGTTAAGGCAGTTGGTGAAACTGGCGAAGCATTTGATCCGAACTTCCACCAAGCAATTCAATCAGTACCTGCAGATGATGATCATCCTGCCGATACAATTGCGACGGTTCTTCAAAAGGGTTATGTTTTAGCTGATCGAGTAATTCGACCAGCAATGGTAGCTGTTTATAATTAAACAACTAGTTATTAATTAATATATAAAAAATCTGATCAATAAGAGGTAAATTATTATGTCAAAGATCATTGGAATTGATTTAGGAACTACAAATTCTGCTGTTGCTGTTATGGAAGGTGGATCTCCAAAGATTATCACTAACCCAAACGGTGGTCGTACAACGCCATCAGCTGTTTCATTTAAGAACGGTGAGACACAAGTTGGTGACACTGCTAAGCGTCAAGCAATTACCAACCCAGACACTGTGTTGTCAATCAAGTCACACATGGGTGAAGCTGGTTACAAGGTAACGATTGATGGTAAGGATTACACACCACAAGAAATTTCAGCAATGATTCTACAATACATCAAGAAGTATGCTGAAGATTACTTAGGTGAGACAGTTGATAAGGCTGTTATTACTGTACCTGCATACTTTAACGATGCCCAACGTCAAGCTACTAAGGATGCTGGTAAGATTGCTGGTTTGCAAGTTGAACGTATCGTTAACGAGCCAACTGCTTCATCATTGGCATATGGTCTAGATAAGCTTGACCAAGACCAAAAGATTTTGGTTTACGATTTGGGTGGTGGAACATTTGATGTTTCTGTTCTTGAATTAGGTGATGGTGTGTTCGAAGTACTATCAACCAATGGTGATACACACCTTGGTGGTGACGACTTTGACCAAAAGGTTATTGATTGGTTAGCCGATGGCTTTAAAAAAGAAAACGGCATTGACTTAAAGAATGATAAATTAGCATTACAACGTTTGAAGGATGCTGCTGAAACTGCAAAGAAGACTTTGTCATCAGCTACTGAAGCTCAAATTGATTTGCCATTTATTACAGCTACTAACGAAGGCCCATTGCACTTGCAAACAACTTTGTCACGTGCTCAATTCAACCAATTGACAGCTGACCTGGTAAAGCGTGCTGAAGCACCTGTTCGTAGCGCTTTGAAGGATGCTGATCTTTCAATGGGTGACATTGATAAGGTTATCCTAAACGGTGGTTCAACTCGTATCCCAGCCGTTCAAGAGTCAGTTAAGGAGTTGACTGGTAAGGAACCAGATCACTCAATCAACCCTGATGAAGCTGTTGCTCTTGGTGCAGCTGTTCAAGGTGGTGTGATTACTGGTGACGTTAAGGACGTTGTTTTGCTTGATGTTACGCCATTATCATTGGGTATCGAAACAATGGGTGGTGTCTTCACAAAGTTGATTGATCGTAACACAACGATCCCAACATCAAAGTCACAAACATTCTCAACTGCTGCTGATAACCAACCAGCCGTTGATATCCATGTTTTGCAAGGTGAGCGTTCAATGGCTGCCGATAACAAGACATTGGGTCGTTTCCAATTAGCTGATATTCCTGCAGCTCCTCGTGGTGTACCACAGATCGAAGTTAAGTTCGACATTGACCGTAACGGTATTGTATCTGTTTCTGCTAAGGATTTGGGTACGAACAAGGAACAAAAGATTACCATCCAAAGTTCAGGTTCATTGTCAGAAGATGAAATTGAGCGTATGATGAATGACGCGAAGGCCAACGAAGAAGCTGACCAAAAGCGTAAGGAAGAAGCTGACTTGCGTAACGAAGTTGACCAATTGATTTTCCAATCAGAAAAGACATTGGAAGAAGCAGGCGACAAGTTGTCAGATGATGATAAGAAGCCAGTTGAAGACGGCGTTGCTGATTTGAAGGCAGCCAAGGAAGCTGACGACTTAGAAGATATGAAGGCAAAGAAGGAAGCTTTGGAGAAGGTTTCTCAAGAATTAGCCGTTAAATTGTATCAACAAGCACAACCAGAAGGAGGCAATGACGGAGCCGCACAAGACGGTCAATCAGGTAATGATGATACTGTTGATGGTGACTTTGAAGATGTCTCAGATGATGACAAAAAGTAAAAATTAACGATCTGATCTAAACAACCCTACGTTACGGATCATACGCCCTTGTGAGAATAGCAGCTCACGGGGCGATACATATTTAAATTTTTAGGAGGACTTGCCTCATGAATAATACTGAATTATATGAGCGTTTAGGTATTGATAAAAATGCCTCACAAGATGAAATTAAGAAAGCTTACCGTAAGTTATCTAAGAAATATCACCCCGATATTAACCATGAGGCAGGTGCCGAGGAAAAATATAAGGAAGTTCAAGAAGCTTATGAGACGCTAGGTGATGAGCAAAAACGTGCCATGTACGACCAATATGGTGCTACTGATGGCCAACCTGGTGGCGGCCAAGGTGGTTTCGGCGGCTTTGGCGGTTTCGGTGGCGGTAGTGCCCAATATGGTGACTTCTCTGACCTTGGTGATATCTTTAGCCAAATGTTTGGTGGTGGCTTCCAAAATCCAAATCGCCCTCGTAAAGGACAAGATTTACAATATCGTATGAACTTGACGTTCGAAGAGGCGGTCTTTGGTAAAGATACGACAATTTCGTACACTCGTTCTACTGATGATGGTAAGCAAGAAAGTAAAGAGTTGAAGGTTACTGTGCCAGCGGGAGTTGAAAATGGTCAACAAATGCGCTTATCTGGTCAAGGTGAAGCTGGCTTTAACGGCGGACCTTACGGTGATTTGTTTGTTGTATTCCATGTTGCACCATCTAAGGATGGTTTCGAGCGTGAAGGTGCTACGGTTTATTCACGAATGGGTATTGACTTTGCTACTGCAACATTGGGTGGTGAAATTTCCGTTAAAACAGTAAACGGTGAGGTTAAACTTAAGGTACCAGCTGGAACAGCAACGGAGACTAATTTCCGATTGCGTGGTAAGGGTGCTCCTCACATGCGTAATAACAACAACAATGGTGATCACATCGTGACATTATATGTTGAAGTGCCAAAGAAATTGAACAAGGAGCAAAAGAAGGCCCTTGAAGCTTTCCGTGAGACAATGACTGGCGAGCATAAAAAAGGATTTTTCGGTTAATAAATAACCACAAGTGACCTTTGTTTAAGGTTGCTTGTTTTTTTATATGTCATAATATACTGATGGATAGGGGTGTGCGACATGCAATTAGGGGAATTAAAAGTATCAGTAAATGGTATGTCTTTAAGTCGTCCAATTGCAACCCGCCTATTTGTCCCTAATTTTGAATCAATTAGAATCGTTGGCAAAGATGGGCACTATTTGATTTTAGAAATAGATAAGAATCAAGTAACAACAGTCAGTGATTTACAGCAGTATCAAGATGATAACTTAGAAATAGTTGTTCGTGATCGTGATCAAGTGTTACACAAAATTTACGGCTACCGCATTATTCAAGATGTTATTGTGTTGGGCTGATTGAGGAAGGAAAGTATGCAAAGACGAATCGGATGGCTTTTAGCAACAATTATCGGCATCGTTGCCATTATTGTTGTCTTAGTATTATATCGTAGTAATGGGCAGCCTACCCGTGTTCGAACGATGGCTGAGGTAAACCTAAAACATAATAAACAACCTTTTGCAAAAAAAGGTAGTGATGATGGTAAGTATGAACCAACGAAAAAAGATTTAGCCAACAAAAACTTTGTCCAAACTGGGCAAATTAAAAAAGTCGGCCAATATCAGATTACCGAGAACGGTCTTGTTCAGAAGTGGGTCGATAGTAAAAAAGTAAATCAAACAATTACTAACGGTACGCTTGACTACAAGATTGAACAAATTAATGTCATCAAAAATACGGCTAGGACACAAAATGCTTTAGTATCTGCTAGACATACATTAAATGATCGAAATATTTCTGATAAGTTTACGACTTTGGTAATTAATTACCGAGTGACTAATAATAACGCAGTGACGGCTATAACACCGGGCATTACAGCGGTTAAGTACCCTGGTAGTACAACGATGTCAGCATTGAGTGGTATTTACAATGATGGTCAGTTAAATACGGCTGGTGTTGTGCCATATAGTACGGTTGTTACAACAACAACCGTTTTGGTACCGAAAAAGGACGTTGCGAACTTAAAGTCACTTAATGTGCAGTTTGCCACGGTAAAAGATTCTGCCGGTAACGAAATTGAAAAACCTTCTGCAGTTAATACAATTACGTTTTAACAGATTGAAACAGCTGTATTAAACCGTTGAAAAATGATAATATTATAAGTAGTATTGACCGTCGTTTTAGGCGGTTTTCTTTTTGAATAAGTTTGATACTTATCCATGAACAGACATTTAAAAAAAGATAAGGAGTTCCTAACTATGCAAATTGAGTTTCTGGGAACTGGCGCTGGTTCACCAGCACACTTTCGTAATGTAACTGGTATTGCGTTACGTTTACTTGAAGAAATTAATGAAGTATGGCTGTTTGACGTTGGTGAAGGAACCCAACGTCAAATGCTACGATCGACCATTCGTCCCCGCAAGGTAACAAAAATATTCATTACACACTTACATGGTGATCATATTTATGGCTTGCCAGGATTACTTTCGTCACGCTCATTTCAGGGTGGTGAAGATGAATTAACAATTTACGGTCCCAAAGGTATTCGACAGTTTGTTGAAGTTAGTTTACGTGTATCACAGACACGTCTAACTTATCCAATTAAATTCGTTGAATTATCAGAAACTGGTGGGGATGTTTTACAGACAGAGAAATTTACAGTGTCTGCATTACCACTAGATCACCGTATCACTTCGTTTGGTTACCGGGTAACTGAACATGCACATCCAGGTGAGCTATTAGTTGAACGCTTGCGAGAATTAAATGTACCCGCTGGTCCGTTGTACGGACAGTTAAAGCAGGGTAAAGATGTAACGTTGGCCGATGGGCGTACGATTCACGGTGCAGATGTTATTGGGGATCCACAACCAGGTCGTTGTGTCGCCATTATGGGTGATACTCGCAAAACAGATAATACGATGACCCTTGCAAGGAATGCCGATGTTTTGGTACATGAATCAACATATGGTAAGGGGGAAGGTAAGCAAGCCCGTAATCACTTCCATACAACGAGTGTACAAGCAGCCGCTATTGCTGATCAAGCGCAGGTGGGTCGATTGCTATTAACGCATATTTCGGCGCGCTATGCTGGTAAGGCTGCTAATGAATTGGCCTATCAAGCGCGAGCTATTTTTTCTAATACCCGTGTAGTCAATGATTTTGACGTTTTTGATGTGCCATTTGGTAAGCAAGGAAATACGAAACCGATGAAATTAACCATAACAAATGAGGTTGAGTAGCAAGGAGGCAGTATGATTAATTCACGTTATCAATGGCATTTTCCTGAGGTAAACAATCAAAAGGCAATTAAAACGCTCAGTGAAACATTCGGCATCACTGAATTGATTGCAAAGATTTTAGTTAATCGAGGTTATGATACCGTTGAAGCTGCGAATGCCTTTTTACGACCTGAGTTGTCAGGCCTACATGACCCATTTTTACTCCATGATATGGATAAAGCGATTGAACGGTTGATGCAAGCCATTGATAGTGGTCAAAAGATTATCGTCTATGGTGATTATGATGTCGATGGTATGACGAGTACGGCCATTATGACTTGGGCATTAGAGTTAATGGGCGCTAACGTTGATTATTTTGTGCCAAGTCGTTTTAGCGATGGCTATGGGCCTAACTTAGCTAATTATCAGAAGTTAGCTGCTGAAGGGATGCAGTTATTAGTGACTGTTGATAATGGGGTTTCAGGAAAAGACGAAATCGCTTGGTTAATGGCACAAGGTATTGATGTTATTGTCACTGACCATCATGAGTTGCCTGAAGAATTGCCAGTAGCGACAGCCATTGTCCATCCACGGCATCCAGAAGGTTCATATCCATTTGGTGGCCTTTCAGGAGCAGGCGTTGCTTTTAAAGTGGTGTCTGCCTTACTTGAAGAGCCTGCCGATGAGGTCTTAGACTTAGCTGCCTTAGGTACTGTTGCTGATGTCATGTCATTGACAGATGAAAATCGTATTATTGTTAAGCAAGGACTTGAAAGTCTAAAGTTAGACCCACGGCCAGGTGTGGCAGCATTACTAGCCGCTGCTGGTACTCAGTTATCGGATATTGATTCTTCAACAATTGGTTTTACAATTGCGCCTCGATTGAATGCACTCGGTCGATTAGAGAATGCAACAACTGGTGTCCAATTACTATTAATGGATGAGCTTGAAGAAGCAAAGCCTTTGGCTGATCATGTCAATGCTTTAAATCAGGAACGACAACAATTAGTCACAAAAATTACGACTGCTGCCCAAGAACAAGCGACGCAGCTAAGCGAAGATCCTGTCCTTGTGGTTGCTGGTGAAAACTGGCATGAAGGGGTATTAGGAATTGTTGCTAGTAAATTGGTCGAACAGACTGGTAAACCAACGATTGTCTTAAATGTGAATGGTGATGAGATGAAAGGTTCTGGTCGTTCAGTGGCTGCCTTTGATTTGTTTACGGCCCTAGACGGACATCGAGATATAATGACGACCTTTGGTGGCCACGCCAGTGCAGCGGGGATGACCGTACCAACCAATAATTTAACAGCTTTAAGAGCTGCTTTACATGATGAGGCAGCACAACAACAGTTAGCTACAGCGCAAAAAGCAGACATGCAAATCGCAACAACGGTAACAGCTGCCGACTTTACCAAGGAAAATTTTGATAATTTACAAGTATTAGCTCCATTTGGTGAAGATAATCCAGAACCATTATTTATGTTGGACTTACGTGGTGTGAACCAAGTCAAGACCATGAGTGAGGGGAAGCACCTACGTTTTATTGCGCAGACAGATACTGATCAATTACCTGTCGTTGCCTTCGGCTGGGGGAACCAAGCTAGTGCACTTGCCGGTCATTTTTCTTCATTACAGATTGTTGGTACGATGAGCCAAAATTCGTATCGAGGAAATATATCATATCAATTAATGCTACGGGATATGTCAGCAAAAGGGGCGGCTATTTTAGATTGGCGAGCAAGCCATCTGACTAAACAAACATTTAGTAAGCCAGTGACTTATGTCTTTTTCAAAGAAAAACATTTACAGCAGCTGGCAGCGTATGTTGATCCTGCAGCTCAGCCGTTGATGTGGCAAGATGCATTGCAAATGTCAAATATACAGACCATGGTACTAGTGGATTTGCCGGATTCATTAGATCAACTGCAAACTTTATTACAAACAAGTACACCTGGCCGACTTGCACCGATGTTTTATGTGCAATCACCAGTTTATCTCCAGAAAGTACCAAGTAAGCAAGTGTTCTCGAATGTCTATAAGTTTGTGCTTTCTTTCAAGGATATTAATTTGCAAACGCAATTTGATGCGATGGTTAAGCATCTGAAAATCTCTAATATGACACTAAAACTAATTTTAAAGGTGTTTTTAGAGGCAAAATTTGTTACAATTGACAATAGTGTTTTGAATGCTGTGCCAAATCCGACACCGATGAAGTTAACACAGACTCAGACGTTTCAGCGATTTATGGCTCAGCGAGATCTTGAACAACAATTAATTTACAGTACAACAGCTGAATTAGAAACTTTATTAATGAAATTAAGTAAGCAGGAGAGCTAGACTGATGTTGGATTTGAATGACTATATTGCCTCTATTCCGGATTTTCCAGAAAAGGGTATAATTTTCCGTGATATCACACCACTATGGGGAAATGCAGAAGCATATGCAGAGGCAACACATCGCATTGCGCATTTTGCAAAGATGCGTGATGTCAACGTTGTGGTTGGTCCAGAATCACGCGGCTTTTTAGTTGGGGCGCCAGTAGCTCATGAATTGGGAACTGGGATTGTCTTAGCTCGTAAGCCAGGCAAATTGCCACGGGAAACAGTTAGTGAAAAATATTCTCTAGAGTATGGTGAAGCTTCTTTGGAAATGCATAAAGATGCGATTAAACCAGGAGAGAAAGTCTTAATTACTGATGATTTACTTGCTACGGGTGGTACAATTGCTGCTACCATTAAGTTGGTTGAATCATTAGGTGGTGAAGTTGCAGGGCTAGCATTTATGATTGAATTGAATGACTTACATGGTCGTGAAAAGCTTGCAGGTTATGATATTTTGTCATTAATGGATTACTAAAATAAGAAAAATTTATGTTTGGTTTTTGGAATATAATTTATAATACTTTTAAGTAATTAAGGGAGCCGGGTTTATATTTATCCGACTCCTTTATGTTTCTATATGGGAGCATCTGGAATGGTGATGAATAGTAAAGATAAAGATAGAACGGTACAAATACTGGCAGGTTTGGCAATTATAATGTTGATTTTTATTAGCATTATCAATCCACAAGATCATAGTATTTTGTATAATTTTTTCACATGGTTAACTTGGCCAACAATTTTCTTTATTGCTGGTTATTATATCAATATTAATTTAAAAATTGGACAATCTATTGTCTTAGCGATTAAACGTTATTTAATACCGTATCTGGTGGTTGGTTTATTAATGATCGTTATTAATAAAGTAGTTCAGCTCCTGCAATTAAACACATGGATCAATGCACCATTCCCGGCAATGCGTACTGGGTTGAAGGCTCTCTTATATGGTAATGGCACACCTGTTACAACTATTTTCGGCTTTTTTGATACAGGAATTGGGTTACTTTGGTTACTAATGGCGTTGTTTGTCGGTACGATTTTAACGGTTCTTATTGCTAAAGTTAAAAAAGTGCCATTGGCCATTTTAATTGTTATTTTGTTAGCTGGTGTTGGGTTTTACCTTGCAACTTTCATTCAAATCCCTTGGTCACTAGAACCAGCATTTATTGCTTTGCCTTTTATGTTGTTTGGTCTTTATTATCATAGATTAGTTAATTGGTCAGCGGGTACTGCAACTATTTTGGCGGCATTGCTAGTCAATCTGACAATGTCAGCTTCAACAGGATTGACCATGGAAGTTGCCTACACACCATTTTGGATTTTGGGTACGTTAACTGCCTTGATCAGCTTGGCTGGATTAGTTGTGATAGCTAATAAACTTGTAAATAGTACTCTACTAGCTAAACTAGCAAACTTATTTATCAATATTGGTAGCTACTTTAGTTTAAGCCTCGCTGTGTTCATATTTATTAAAACAATGATACCGATGAATAATTACATTGGTCGTATATTACCTGCCGGAATGATTAGCTTTATCATTATCTGGTTACTCATGTTAATTATTAGCTTCGTCATTAAGCTCGGTATTGTTAAGACCGTAAATGTCGTTTGTGATCAAAAAGGTGATTGATATGAAAAAGTTTTTAAGTAAGCAACAGTTTAATGGTCCAACATTCAATAATTGGATGAAATTTTTACTTATTGGGCTGTCTTTAAGTGTCTTAACGACTGTTGTTTTACAGTTTGCAATGTATTTTCAAGTGTGGGGGCGTTTTGATCAGACCTTAGATTTGGGCCAAGCTATTTGGACATCTCTTAAGTTTCTAATACGCCCACAAGCATTATTTACGATTCTTGCTTGTTTGATTTTATTTGTATTTATTGTCGTTTTGGTAAACCGTTTATTTGTCGGGATAGCCATTTACTTGACGCTAGCAGTTGTGACATTTGTGGCGGAATACATGAAGATGAAGTCACGAAATGAACCGATTTTATTTAGTGATATGTCAGAAGTTACTGCTGTTGGTGGCTTGACACAAATGGTTGATAAGAACCTATTAATCATTGCGATTGTTGGCATTGTTATTGTTTTTGTTGGTGCTGGGTTACTCGAATTTTGGGTTCATCGTAAAAAGGCTGGCCGTTTCGCGGCATCTATTCAGCGAATGATGATTAAACAAACAGGTACACGTATCGCGGTACTATTAGCAACATTTCTAACGTTGGCAGCGCCTTTTGTCGCCAATGCCGATCAGAATCGTGCGATATTGGATCATTTTAAATATCAGTGGCAGAGTTTTAATACTGGTGAAGATGCGATGCTGAATGGACCTGTCATGACTTTTGTATCTAACATTTCAAGTGTTATTATGCGAGAACCAGCTGGTTATTCAGAAAAATCAATGGCTGCATTAGAAAAGAAATATACAAAATATTCTGACTCGTTAAATAAAACTAGGCAGGATAATCTTAAGGGACAAACGGTGGCTTATGTCTTAAGTGAGTCACTGACAAATCCTGATGAAGTTCCTGGATTAAAATATAAAGGGACTGATGTATTTAAAAATATTAAACAAATACAAAAGGATTCGGTTTTCTCTGGTAGAATGTTGTCTTCAGGTTACGGTGGTGGAACTGCGAATATCGAGTATATGACTTTGGCAGGCTTCCCGTTAGCAACCTTTGCACCAGAAATGGTGGTACCTTATACGCAATTAGTACCAGTTGCTAATGAAATACCAACGATTACCAACTTGTTCCAAAATCGTGAAGTGATTCATCCTTATGTTGGAACATTTTATAATCGTCGTGATGCTTATAAAAAGATTGGTATTCAAAAATTCTATACAACTGATGGTAAGCAATATAAGTATCCAGACAAGTATACGAAGTCTGTTGGTTCTAAGGATAATTATCCTGCCGATAAATCTTCTTATGCCTACTTAACAAAGAAAATTACATCAGCTAATAAGAACAAATCACAGTTCTTACAGTTGATGACAATGCAGAATCATATGCCTTATTCTGCTAATCAGTATCCTGATAGTAATTACAAGATGTCAGAACCAGCGGTTTCAGGTAATACAAAGGAAACTGTCGAGAGTTATATTGCAGGTGTTCATTACACCGATGTAGCCACTAAGAATTTGGTTAATAAACTAGAAAATATTTCTCGTCCAGTGACGCTAGTCTTTTATGGTGATCATTGGCCAGGCGTGTTCACATTTGTTAATCAAGATAAGCAACTAGAGCGTTCTCATGAGACAGACTACTTTATCTACCAAAATAAGGCTGCTCGTGAAAAGAGTAAGGCAAAGACGAATCAAAATCAGCGTGCCTATGCGTCACCAAGTGATTTCCCAGCATTGGCATTAGCAGCAACGAATAGTAAATTAACACCATTCTATGCTTTGCAAACCAAGGTAACGAAAGAATTGCCGGCATTCGCAAACTATACACGTGGTAAATTTGTTGATAATAATGGTCATACCTTAAAAACAAAAGATTTAACTAAGAAGCAGAAAAAGTTACTACATGAATTTAAGTTAGTGCAATATGACTTGAGCTCAGGTGAACATTATCTGTCAAAGAGTTTTACTAAGAAATAAAATAAAGCATCTTGTCAAAAACGCAAGCTACATAAAGTAGGGCGCGTTTGAGACAAGATGCTTTTTATTTTTAGGCTTTTTGAAGTGGGAAGTTACGGTCGACTAATAAGTTATAAATAAACTTTATTTTGAGTAAAATCCATGTGAAACATGTTGTATATAGAATTCTTAATAGCATTAATCCTAGGTAAGCAAATAGACTGTAATCTGAGAACCAGGCTTGTGACGCTAAAAAGTTCATGGCTTCAGTGTCTAATAAGCCAATATCAAGAGAATGGACACATAGTAGAACTAATGAATACTGACCGACATAACTAAGACCTTTAGCAATTTGATGCCAATGCTTTTCAATAAAAAATGCGATACCTAATAGCACGATGGCGCTTCCAAAACCACCAAGGACTGCGATAAACATATTATCAGCCAAACCACGGTTTAATTCATAGCTACCGCTCGTTGCACTCAGCATCCAGCAAATTAGTGAAACTAATAGTATGTATGGATTAGCAAAGATAGTTTTTTGTGAATGGTGCTTAATAAGTTTTGCTAACCAGTAACCAAATAGGTAATAAATTGGAACTTCCAAGGCTGCTTGTAGTGACCAGGGAAAGTAAGCGACCTGAGCTAATGAATAACCCAATCCAAATAGTATAATAACAATCATGAAACGGATGATTTCTTTATTAGACTTCATTAGCCAATGGAAAATAATGTTGGCAAGAAACATGGTTGGTAAGAACCAAACAGCGCCGGCGTGAGACCTCAGTTCAAAACCAAATGGCGATTGACCTGTTGCGCCATTACCATATATAAGTGGAATCAGTGTTTGAAAGTTTAGATAGTGAACGTGTTGGGCGATTTCGCCCAAAGCTGTTCGTAAGGTTATATAGAGTAAGGTAACGATGAAAAAGGGAATCAGCAGTGTATTAACACCCGTTTGAACAACATCTTTGATCCTTTTTGAATGATAGAAGTAACCTGAAATGATAAAGAATATCGGCAAATTGGCTGCAAATATAAAATTAGATTGCCAGGTGTCCCATAGACCAGTCATTGAATGACCGATAATCACGAGATAAATCGCTATGGCACGCGCAATATCAAAGGAGAGATTTCTTTTAGAGGCTGTCATATAATTACCTTTCTGAAATAAAATTACCAAAAATAATATTATCATTTAACTGCTTGATTCAGGGGTGCGGAATCGTGGCCTAGAGTTTGGTAAGCCAATTACCATTGGAGATAATGTTTGGATTGGCGCTAATGTCTTTATTGGGCCAGGTGTCACTATCGGCGATAATGCTATTATTGGTGGCGGTGCTGTGGTTGTGAAAGATATCCCAGCCAATGCAGTCGCCGTCGGGAATCCGGCAAAAGTTATGCGTGACATTACATCCGATGATAAAGACTATTGGGAACAACAAGAACAAGCTTATTATGATAATCGTGACAAGTAAATTTTAGGACTCTGGTGATAGTGACATACTGTTACCAGAGTCTTTTTTTCACAAATAAGTACTTTTTTGGTTTAATAAAAAGTATGTAGTAAATAGCATAAAAATATTAGTTATTGTGTAGCTGGTATTTGGAATGGAGGAGAAAATGACAACCAATGAACTATTGATTCGTTTGTTATTAGCAACACTGGCAGGATTGCTAATTGGGATTGAACGGCAGACTAGGTCAAAATCTGCGGGCCTCCGAACGCATGCCATTGTCAGTTTAGGGGCCGCCCTAATGATGATTGTGTCGCAGTATGGCTTTGCTGCTGTCTTAGGAAATGCTAATGTGAATTTGGATCCATCGCGTATTGCGGCCCAAATCGTTAGTGGAATCAGTTTTCTGGGTGCCGGCATGATTATTGTGCGTAGCCCAGACTTTAATGTAATCGGTGGTCTAACCACGGCAGCGGGAATTTGGACAACTGCTGGTGTGGGGATGGCAATTGGTGCTGGTTTATACGAGGTGGGATTTGCTGCAACATTTATTATTGTTGTTTTGCAGTTAGCATTTCATTATTTTAATGACTTTAATTTACGCCAATCTTTTTCTATTCGAGTTTATTTAACAACAATTGACGACGTCAAAAAGTTACGTGATTATTTGACATCAGAAAATATTTCCAGCAAAGTATCGCGACTAAAAAAGTCGGAAACCGGTTTGACGATTGACTTGACTGTCACGACGCCGCGAAATTTTTCATTAGAGGATATTGGTCAGATAATGGCAGCTACTGACATTGATTTGAGTTGGGAGCTGGGATTATAGACAGGATAAAGGCTAATTAACATAATCACGATAGACGCCAATGACACGGCCGATAATGGTTGGGTTTGCCATCGTAACGGGTTTTAGATTACTATTCTCCGGCTGTAATCGACAATGATTACCTTCTTTAAAGTAGCGGTATACATTTGTTTCATCATTGATTTTAACAACGACGATATCACCATCAAAGGCAGTTTGTTGTTTTTTAACCATCAAATAGTCATTATTTAAAATACCAATATTAAGCATGCTATTACTGCGTTGTTGCTGGATAAAAACATCTTCGTCAAAAGAAAACAAATGTTGGGCCGTTTTTTCAGTGATTGATAGATCCATTTCAGGATCATGATGACCATGTTTTAATAAGGCGATGCCTTGCGGAGTAACTTTGATTGCTCGCGTTTTCTCGGCATCTTTTGTAGTCAGACCTTTCTTTTGTAGACGCTCTAAGTGTCCATGGACTGTTGAAGATGACGCTAAACCAACTTTTGCACCAATTTCACGAATAGTAGGCGGATAACCATTGGTTAGTTGTTTGTCATAAATGAATTGCAATATTTCTAATTGTTTTCTTGGCTTCTGTGTCATATGTGGGTAGCTCCTTTGTCATTAAAGAATATTGTACGATAAATATCTGGTTGCGGAAACATTAGTTAACCTGAATATTCTTCAGTAAAATATGTTAAAATGGTAACATTAAATTCAAAAAAAGGTGGAAATAACATGGCTGAGACAGATCACATGATGGCTGTTCGTTCACGAATTAACGAACTAGCCGCAAAAGCAAAATCTCCAGAGGGATTAACAGAGGATGAAGTTGCGGAACGTGCGGATTTGCGGGCTGAATTTTTGGATAATTTTAGAAAGTCTTTCCGTTCTCAAGTAGAAATGCTACAAGTTTATGATGAGAATGGTAAAGAAGTAACCCCTGAAAAGGTGAAAAAGATTCAGCGTGATAAGGGATTACGCGGTAATTAATTGTTCAGGCAGCTAGTCAAATAGCGGATAGTTCGCTATAATGGTACTTGAATATAATTTTGGAGTAATAAAATGAGCACAACAGTTTGGATTTTTATTGTCGTTCTTGCCGCGATAGTTGGCGCTGTCGCTGGTTTCTTCATCGCACGTCGCTCAATGGAGACGTACATTAAGAACAATCCGCCAATTTCAGAAGAAATGATGAAATCTATGATGTCATCAATGGGGCAAAAGCCTTCACAAAAGCGCTTGAACCAAATGATGGCACAAATGAAGAATCAAGCACAAACTTCTTCAAAAAAGAAGTAAGTGGCGATAAAAAGTTGAGTTATAAATGCTCAGCTTTTTTTATTATTATAATTAATAAATAAGTAACGGGGCTGGAACAAAATCAGTGTTCCAGCCCCGTTACTTATTTATTGAAATTTTTACTTAATTTCAGTTTTTTTCTTTGGATTTGGATCAACGTAAACCCAATCAGGATCAATTTCATCATCCAACTTATCAAAGGCAGTTTGTAAATTATCACCTAACTCAGCTGTGGTTTCTTCGTTTATCTTGACACGTTTATCAACATAAATGGGGTCACCAAATGCCATCGTGACATTTTTACGCTTGAATAAGCCTGAAAACTTTACCGGTCCTTGGTAGACAATTGGTACTAAAGGTGCACCAGAAAGCTTTGCAATCATTAGTGCGCCACCTTTCATTTCTTCGGAATGGCGACTACCAGATGGGAACATGATTAGACTTAGTTCGGTCTTCTTTAGGTTCTTTACTGGTGTTTTGATTGCTGATGGACCTGGATGGTCACGATCGACCGAAAAAGCATTGGCATGGACAAGAATCCAGCGTAAAATAGGGTTCTTGAAAAGCTCTTTTTTAGCCATAAAACTAAATTTACGTGGCCGACCTGCCAGAGCGAAGAATAAGGGTTCCCACCAAGTACGGTGTGGACCCACTAAAATATAGTTGCCCTCAGGTAGTTTGTCTGTGCCCAGCAGTTTGTAACGACCGTTGATCAGCCAAACGATTCCTGCAACGACATAACGTATGAATGAATAGAACATGTTGTTCATCCTCCCTAATAATAACGCCTTATTATCCCACACAGTAGGCGCTTTTGGCAAACGGAGACAACATAAGGAGAAGAAATTATGAAAGTTGAACTGTTACCTGACGAACGTATCGATATGTTATATAACGATGACGTACATATTATTCAAAGTAAATCGGTCTTTTCATTTTCACTGGATGCCGTATTACTAGCTAACTTTGCTGAACCACGTAAGAATGGCCGGGGGTTAACCGTTGATCTTGGTGCTGGCAATGGCGCTGTGTCATTGTTTATGGCGCACAAGCTTGCTGGTCAAATTGTTGGCGTAGAAATTCAGGAACGTCTAGCCGATATGGCGCAGCGATCGGTTAAAATGAACGATTTGACTGATAAAATTCAAATTATGAATGCTGACATGCGGGATATTTTTAGTGATATTCGTCCAGGGTCAGCAGATATGGTGGTATCAAATCCGCCTTACTTTACGGTAGATAATGATCATACGGTCATGCACGAAAATAAATATTATGCCATTGCCCGGCATGAATTGATGGCAGATTTGGACCTGGTCACATATACGGCAAAAAAGTTGTTGAAGAACAAAGCCCATTTTTTTATGGTTCATCGACCAGATCGCTTATTTGAAATTTTAGCGTCATTACAGAAAAATCATTTATCACCTAAACAGATTCAATTTGTTTATCCTAAAGTGGGTGAAGCAGCCAATATTGTATTGATTGATGCAATCAAAGATGGCAAGTTGACTGGGGCCAAAATTTTACCACCAATTGTGACGCATAATGCCGATGATACTTATACAGATGCCGTCTGGTCAATCTATGAAGGGCGTCAGCAGCATGAATAAACCTTACTACATGTATGTCCTGTTAACAGCAGATAATATGTTGTATTGTGGTTTTACGGACGATGTCGGTAAAAGACTTGCAACGCATGAAGCAGGTAAGGGTGCTAAATTTACGAGGCCCGCTAAACGGCATCCATTAACACTTGTTTACGCTGAAGCATTTACCACGAAACACGATGCGTTACATGCAGAAGCGATGTTTAAAAAATTAACTCGTAAGCAGAAAGAACACTTTTTGCAAAATCATGGTGTATCACTTGCTAAGAAAACTTTTAATTGACATATTGCGTGAAAGTGAGTAACATTAGTTATTGGTTTTATACCAAAAAAATACGCACTAGTTCTCAATAGTTTGACGGGTGCCCCTTTACCGGGTCGCCAGGCTACATGCGAGGCTAGGTGGAAAAAACATTTGGAGGCAGATACTCATGGCAGTAATCTCAATGAAGCAATTGCTTGAAGCTGGTGTACACTTCGGACACCAAACTCGTCGCTGGAACCCAAAGATGTCAGATTACATCTTTACGGAACGTAACGGCATTTACATTATCGATTTGCAAAAGACAGTTAAGTTGGTTGACCAAGCATATAACTATGTTCGCGATGCAGCTGCTGATGGTGCAACGGTATTGTTCGTTGGTACTAAGAAGCAAGCACAAGACTCAATTGCTGAAGAAGCAACTCGTGCAAACATGTTCTACGTTAACCACCGTTGGTTAGGTGGAACTTTGACTAACTGGAAGACTATCCAAGCTCGTATTGCCCGTCTAAAGGAATTGCGTGCAATGGAAGACGACGGTACTTTCGAACGTTTGCCAAAGAAGGAAGTTTCTTTGCTAATCAAGCAACGTGAGAAGTTGGACAAGTTCTTGGGTGGTATTGCTGATATGCCTAAGATTCCTGATTTGATGTTCATCGTTGATCCTCACAAGGAACAATTGGCTGTGCAAGAAGCACACAAGTTGAACATTCCTATCGTGGCTATGGTCGACACTAATGCTGACCCTGATCAAATTGACGTTAAGATTCCATCAAACGATGATGCAATCCGTGCCGTACGTTTGATTACTTCAAAGATGGCAGATGCTATCATCGAAGGTAACCAAGGTGAAGATTCTGTTGATGAAGCTGAATTTGCAGCTGAAGGTGACAAGCCTGCATCAATCGAAGAATTAACTGACCTTGTAGAAGGTAAGAAGAACTAATTATCTTTTGCTAAGTGACAAAAAGCTTATTCCTATTATGGGAATAAGCTTTTTTTGCGCTCTAGGCAAAACTCATGTAAAATGGTACTAGATATCTAATAAGTGTATAGAAAATCAACATATTTTCGTGTATACTAGTTGAGATAAGATTTAGCATATACAAGGAGACCATAAAATGGCTATTACTGCTTCACAAGTTAAAGAATTACGTGACAAGACCGGCGTTGGTATGATGGATGCCAAGAAGGCATTGGTTCAAACTGAAGGTGACATGGACAAGGCTATCGATGCTTTGCGTGAAAAGGGAATGGCAAAGGCTGCTAAGAAGGCCGATGCTGTTGCTGCTGAAGGTATGACTTACGTTGTTTCAAAGGACAACAAGGCTGCCATCATTGAATTGAACTCACAAACTGACTTTGTTGCTGGCAATGCAGAATTTAACGAGTTGCTACATGCTGTTGCAAATGCAATTGTTGAATTTGCACCTGCAAATGTTGAAGAAGCTTTGGCATTGAAGGTATCTGATGATCAAACTGTTAACGACATGATTATTCACACGACACAAATTACTGGTGAGAAGATCACACTACGTCGCTTTGCAGTTGTTGAAAAGGCCGAGGGCCAAGTATTCGGAACATACTCACACATGGGTGGTCGTATTTCATCACTTGTTTTGATGGATGGTTCTGATGAACAAGTTGCTAAGGATGTTGCTATGCACGTTGCTGCTATTGCACCAAAGTACGTTTCATCTGAAGATGTTCCTGCTGAAGTTGTGGAGCACGAAAAGGCTGTGCAATTGAAGTCAGATGATCTAGCAGGTAAGCCAGATAACATCAAGGAAAAGATGGTCGAAGGTCGTTTGCACAAGTTCTTGGCCGAAATTGCATTGGTTGACCAACCATTCGTTAAGGGTGACGGTAAGGAAACTGTCGCTAAGTACGTTGAGAGCAAGAACAGCAAGGTAGTTTCATTCGTTCGTTACGAAGTTGGTGAAGGAATCGAAAAGGCTGCTAATGATTTTGCTGCTGAAGTTGCAGCACAAATGGGCTAATAGAGACCGAGGCGATTAGAATAATGGCAGATGTAAAGTACAAACGAGTATTGTTGAAGTTATCAGGAGAAGCATTGTCTGGTGAACGCGGCTATGGCATTGATCCAGAAACGGTTAACAATATCGCAGCGGAAATCAAAGAAGTTTATGGACTAGGTGTTGAAATTGCAATCGTTGTTGGCGGTGGTAATTTATGGCGTGGTGAAGCAGGTGCAAAGTTGGGAATGGAACGTGCACAAGCTGACTATGTTGGTATGTTAGGAACCACCATGAACGCCTTGGCATTGCAAGATGCACTTGAATCACACGATGTTCCAACACGTGTACAAACTGCTATTGAAATGCGTCAAGTTGCTGAACCCTATGTCCGTCGTAAGGCAGTTCGTCACTTGGAAAAGGGACGCGTTGTGATTTTTGGTGCCGGTACTGGTTCACCATACTTCTCAACGGATACAACGGCTGCTTTGCGTGCCGCCGAGATTAATGCTGAGGCTATTCTAATGGCTAAAAATGGTGTTGATGGTGTATACAGTGATGATCCTCGTAAGAATCCAGAAGCAACAATGTTTGAAAAGCTAACGCATAAAGAGATTATTGCTAAGGGTCTTAAGGTAATGGACTCTACTGCATCAACATTATCAATGGACAACGATATTAATCTGGTGATTTTTAATATGAACACATCTGGCAACATTAAACGTGTTGTCTTAGGTGAGAATATCGGAACGACCGTGGAGGTAGATTAGAATTATGGCTAATGCAATTATTGAATCAGCAAAAGAACGTATGGACAAAGCTGGCGATGCATTACGTCGTGAGTTAGGTAACATCCGTGCAGGTGTTGCTAATCCATCAATTCTACGTAATATTACGGCAGAATACTATGGGGCAGAGACACCACTTAATCAATTAGCATCGGTAACGGTACCTGAAGCACGTGTATTGTTGATCACACCTTTTGATAAGACAGCTTTAAAAGGAATTGAGCAAGCTATTTTTGCTTCTGATTTGGGATTAACACCAGCAAACGATGGTTCAGTCATTCGTCTGGTTATTCCTGCATTAACTGAGGAAACTCGTAAAGACTTAGCTAAAGAAGTTAAAGCAGAATCAGAAAAAGCAAAGGTCGCCGTTCGAAATGTTCGTCGTGATGCGATGGATGATGCTAAAAAGGCATTAAAGAACAACGACTTGTCTGAAGATGAAGCACATAGCGTTGAAGATAACATTCAAAAAGCAACCGATGCTGCTATTAAGAATGTTGACGAGATTGCTGCTGATAAAGAAAAAGAATTGTTGACGATTTAGTTAATAATTAATTTCCAAAAAGAATTGGGGACAATTGTTCTCAATTCTTTTTTATTTCTTAATAAATTCATTGCTTATTTAACGATTTATTTGTGTATAATGCTTTATAGGTGGAATATACTACACAAAATAACGCCTGTTTTCAGGAGTAGGAATGCCAGCAATTTTTATAGGTGGCAATTAGGGAGGATAGCTCATGGATGACGAGCAAAAAGTATCTCGCTCAACACGTAATAATAAAAAAGGCAAAAAGAAATCGCATAAGGTACGAAATACGATTCTAAGCATTTTGTTATTATTGATATTAGCGGTAGCTGGTTTATTTGGTTATGCATACATGCAAACCAAAGGTGCTGTTGATAAGGCCTATGTTGCGCCGAATATCAAAAAAGCACGTGACGTTTCAGGTGTTCTTAAGAAGGGTAAGCCCATTTCAATTTTGTTATTGGGTACCGATACGGGGGAATTAAATCGTAATTATAAAGGTCGTACCGATTCTATGATGGTTTTGACAATCAATCCAAAAACAAATAAAACAACGATTATGTCAATTCCTCGTGATACGTTGATTGCGATTGATGGTTATGAAAATACATTCCCACAAAAAATCAACTCGGCTTATTCATATGGCTCAGCAGCCACAACGATTAAGACTGTTCAGAAGTGGCTAAATGTCCCAATTGATTATTATGCTTTGGTCAACATGGGTGGTATGGAGAAGGTTGTTAACAAAATTGGTGGTGTAAAAGTAAATTCACCATTAACCTTTGATTTTAACCCAGACACAGCCCATGCTACTGGTAACAATGTTTACAGCTTTACTGAGGGATCAAGTACTTATTCGCATAATGGGCAAACATACTCAAAGATGAATGGTAAGGCAGCGCTAGCATTTTCGCGTATGCGTTATGATGATCCGAAGGGCGACTATGGTCGCCAAACTCGTCAGCGATTAGTTCTTCAGGGAATTACCGAAGCTGCCAAGGATAATCCAACAAAGTTATTGGACTCTGGCTTCTTAAATTCAGTTTCTTCATCAACGCAAACTGACTTAACTTACAATGATATGATTACCATTGCTCGTAAGTATGCGAAGGCAGCTGGCAATATCTCTAATGATAATATTCAAGGAGATAGTTACAGTTTGTCATCTGGTTCGACTGAAGTTGTATCGAGTGATGAGAAACAACGGGCAACAAATGTCTTACGTAAATCATTGGATCTAAAATCCGCTAAAACTGGACCATTATATGGTGGTAATGTTTCAGTGTCTGAAATGAATTCACTTGGTGTACCAACAAATTAATATATTTTAGTGCGAGACAAAGTAGTTGGAACAAAACAATGTTCCAACTACTTTTTTATTTGTCTATACCACTGAATGTTAGCATTATTAACATAATTCATGATGACCTTTCGATATGTGCTTATACTGATGTTATTATTTCAAGAAAGCGCAGGTGATAAAAATGAATGGTGCAGACGTTGCATGGGTATTAATTAGCGCAGGGTTAGTTTGGTTGATGGTGCCAGGATTGGCATTGTTTTATGGTGGCTTGTCAGAAACACGGACAACAGTTAACACATTGGCGATGGTGATGATTGCAATTGCCGTTGGTGGCGTCATTTGGTTTACAGTCGGTTACTCATTAGCATTTAGTGGGTCAGGCCCAATTATTGGTAACCTAGATGCAGCATTTTTACATGATGTTTCGATGACCAAGAGTACACGTGATTTAGGAATATCTGACGGCCTATTTGCTCTCTTCCAGGGGATGTTCCCGATGATTACCATGGCCATTATTGCTGGCTCAGTAGTTGGTCGGATGAACTTTAAGTCATTTATCCTATTTCTAATTGCCTGGATGTTACTTGTTTATATACCTTTGGCACACATGATTTGGGGTGGTGGTATTCTAGCCCAACATGGCGCCCTTGATTTTGCTGGTGGTGATGTGGTTCATATTTCATCAGGTGTATCTGGTTTGGTGTTAGCCCTGATGATTGGCAAGCGGCGGGTAAATACTGACACAACTGGTAATAACCTAATGGCAACGGTTATCGGCGGTGGCTTGCTTTGGTTTGGATGGTTCGGATTTAATGCTGGATCAGCTTTAGCTGCGGATGGGCTAGCCATTGTTGCTTTTACTAATACTAATATCGCAGCAGCGTTTGCAATGTTGACATGGGTTATTCTTGATTTTATTTTATTCAAGCGTGTTCGAATTTCCGGGGCAATTTCCGGTGGTGTTGCTGGACTAGTTGTTATTACACCAGGTGCTGGCTTTGTACAACCAGTTGGTGCCATGTTTATGGGCGTGCTAGTTGCTATTGGTGCTTACTTTGCAACAACCGTTATGAAATATCGATTGGGTTATGATGATACCCTTGATGCATTTGGGTTGCATGGTGTCGGTGGTGTCATTGGTGGTATCTTAACAGGTGTCTTTGCTTCGAAGCCCTTGGCCGGTGTATCAGTTAGTTGGCAAGTCATGGGAACACAACTTGGGGCTATCTTAGTAACGATTATTGCCGTTGTCATCCTAACGTTCATTATTGCTAAGTTGGTGAATTTGATAACACCGTTACGAGTTGATGAAGCTATTGAGGAAGATGGACTGGATTATGACCTGCATGGTGAAGTTAATGCTTAATTTATTGACTTTTTAAGGTAAATAGTTTAGTATTAGTCCACAAGTTAATATTACAGAAATGTAAAGACTATCTTTACATGGAATAAATACTAAGGGAGGTAAATTTATGTTTGGAATTAATATGTTGAACAAAAAAGTTGATCGCGCTGTTCGTGCATATAAAAACATGGATATTCAGCGCCACCCGGATAAGTGCCATCATCATCATGATATGCACTAATTAGGCGATGATTAACTGAGCTCTGACCACTATTGGTCACTTGAGCTGAATATTTAAGAGACTGGAACAACAGGTAATGTTCCAGTTTTTTTATGTCTAAAAATCTTCGGCTATAATTAAGGGAGATTTAAGCATAAATAATCCAAGAATCAAAGACTATACCAATTTATACCAAAAGACAATGTTAAACGTTATAAAGTCATTGACGGATATTAAGCAACGCGTGATAATGGTCATTGAACTTAAAATAATAAACAAAAAAATACTATACCATTAGTGAAAACGTTGTATTAGTAGTATAAGGAGAAAAACATGTTCTGTGGAATTGTTGGATTTACGGGAAATAATTACCAATCAGCACCTATTCTATTAAAGGGATTACAAAAGTTAGAATATCGTGGCTATGATTCTGCTGGGTTATACGTGGCAGATCAGGCTGATGGCACGGATCAACTCGTGAAAGAGAATGGTCGTGTTTCAGAATTAGTAAAATTGGTTTCAGAAAAAAACGTTAAAGGAACTGCTGGGATTGCCCACACTCGTTGGGCAACCCATGGTAGTCCCTCGGTTGCCAATGCTCATCCACACGTTTCTGCAGACGGTCGCTTTTACTTAGTCCATAATGGTGTGATTGAAAATTACCTTGAATTAAAAGATGACTATCTAGCCAACGTGACTTTCCAATCAGATACGGATACTGAAGTTGCTGTCCAATTGATTGATAAGTTTGTTAAGGAAGGGGCAACCACTTTTGAAGCTTTGAAAAAGTTGATTGCTTTGTTAGATAGTAATTCTGCTTATGGTTTCCTATTGATGGATCGTGAAGAGCCTGAGCGGATGTACGTTGCTAAGCAAAAGTCACCTTTGTTGATTGGTATTGGGGCTGATTTTAATGTCGTGACGTCCGATGCTGTAGCGATGCTTGACCAAACCCATGACTTTATTGAATTACATGACGGGGAAGTGGCTATCGTTGATCCAGATAATGTGCAATTATTTAGTGCTGCTGGTGAAGCGATGGATCGTGAACCTTTCCATTTGGATATTGATGCAACCGAGACTGATAAGGGTGCTTATCCATTCTATATGTTAAAAGAAATTGATGAACAACCAGTGGTGATTCGTCACTTGATCTCACGTTACTTACCTAAGGATGGTCAGCCACAAATTGGTGAAGGTATTGTGAAGGATATGCGAGCTGCCGACCGCATTTATATTGTGGCTGCTGGTACGTCTTATCATGCTGGATTAGTGGGTGCTCGTTTGTTCGAACGTTGGTCAGGTATTCCAACTGAAGTACATGTGTCATCAGAATTCGCCTACGAGCAACCATTATTATCAGAAAAGCCATTCTTTATTTTCTTATCACAATCGGGTGAAACTGCCGATTCACGTGAGGTTTTGCAAAATATCAATGCCCAAGGCTTTAAGTCATTGACCTTAACGAACGTTGAAAAGTCAACGCTTTGGCGTGAAGCAACGTATGCGTTACCTTTGATTGCTGGTCCCGAAATTGCAGTGGCTTCAACGAAGGCATATGTTGCGCAAATAACGGTCGAAGCTATTTTGGCCTATGCTTTGGCTGATCGTGAGCAATTAGATGTTGATTTAGAACAAGAATTATCAAAGATTGCGATTGCCATCCAAGGGATCATTGATGACAAAGAGCAAATTCAAGCAGTTGCCGAAGAGATGTTGGTGCCGGCACATCATGCCTTTTATATTGGTCGTGGGGTTGATTCAGCCGTCGTCCTAGAAGCTGCTTTGAAATTAAAAGAAATTTCATATGTTCAAACGGAAGGCTTCGCTGCTGGTGAGTTGAAGCACGGAACATTAGCTTTGATCGAGGAAGATACACCCGTGATTGCGATGATGACGCAACCACGCTTGGCTGGTTTGGTTCGTGGTAACTTAGCTGAAACGCAAGCACGTGGCGCTAAGACTTATACAATTGTGACCCAAGCAGTCGCTAAGCCTGAAGATGACTTGGTTTTGCCAGATATCAATGAATTATTGACACCATTGGTTAGTGTTGTGCCAACACAATTATTGGCGTACTATACATCACTAGGACGTGGCTTGGATGTTGATCATCCACGTAATTTGGCTAAGTCAGTTACTGTTCAATAGAAAAATTATTAAACGTTGATTTGTTTAGACAAATCAGCGTTTTTTATCATTGTATGACGTGTACAATAGAGAATAGGAAAAATGGTTTGGAGGACTAACAATGTATAAAAATTTAGTTACACATAATGGGAAGTTTCATGCTGATGATGTCTTTGCGAGTGTCATTATGACACGTCTTTTCCCGACGCTAACAATTGTTAGAACTCGTGATGAAACAATGACTGGTGATCAAAGCAATTTTGTGTACGACGTTGGTGGTGGTGAGTTTGACCATCATGGGATTGATGATACACGTCAGCATGCTAACGGTGTACCCATGGCTGCTTTTGGTTTGATTTGGCAACAATTTGGGAAACAATACATTGCTGATTTAAATCCAGACTTGGCACCGACAATAACGCAAGCAGTGTACGAGAAAATTGATAGTCATTTCATTGTTGGTATCGATGCCTTAGACAATGGCGTATCAGCATATCAAAGTGAGGTATTCACCGTACCCGATATCATTAATGATTTTTATGAAGAAGATGATGAAGCCAATAGTTTTGACCGTGCGTTGGCTTTCGCAAAAATGATTTTAGAGAACCGTGTGAAGAAAACGATTGCCAAAGAAATTGCCCAACAAGATGTGATTGCACAAGCGACTTTTGCATCGGACCAAATTTTATTCGTCCCAATTTCAGGCCCATGGAAAGACTACGCAGAACAGTTTGATCAATTAGTATTTGCTGTTTTGCCTCGTAAGGACGGTAATTGGATGATTCAAGGTGTTCCAGTTGCTCATGGTAGCTTTGAAGTGAAGCACGCAATTCCTCAAATAAAAGAAGAGGGCATTGTTTTTATTCATCGGACAGGGTTCATGGCCGTGGTAGACACAGCGGAACACGCGTTACAATTGGCTAAAGATGTTTTGAACGGTCGTGAATCTTAATGGATAAATGAATCCTTATTCATTTATAAAAAGTGACTACTTACGGTACAAGTCGTAAAAAAGTTAGGGTGTCTGGTATACTTAGTAATAGTAGAAAAGAGGAGGCCAAACATGAAAATAAATAAGATGCCATCGGAATTTATTGATGCCTTACCGATTTTGGAAACAATCGAAAAGGCAGGTTATGAGGCATATTTTGTTGGTGGATCGGTGCGAGACACAATGCTCAGTAAACCAATTCATGACGTTGATATTGCGACCTCGGCTTACCCTGAAGAAATTAAGAAGATATTTAAACGTACGGTAGATACCGGTATTGAGCATGGTACAGTGATGATCTTAGACCATGGTACCGGCTATGAAACAACGACCTTTCGAACAGAATCAACTTACACCGATTTTCGTCGACCAGATGAGGTGAAATTTGTCAGGTCTTTAGATGAGGATTTAAAGCGCCGTGATTTTACGGTCAATGCTTTAGCCTTAACAAAAGACGGCGAAGTGATCGATTTGTTTGGCGGTGTTCAAGACATGTCAGCACAGGTACTACGTGCGGTTGGTAAACCAGAGGAACGCTTTCATGAGGATGCACTTCGGATGATGCGCGCTGTTAGGTTCGCTGCTCAGTTAGATTTTAAAATTGATGATGCAACACAAAAAGCGATTGCAGAAAATGCGCCTTTGTTAGCAAATATTGCCGTAGAACGGACCAATGTAGAATTTACAAAACTTATGCAGGGAACTTCAGCTAGTTATGGCTTAATTGAGATGATTAAGAGTGGTTTGGTTAATTTTATGCCTGGCTTAGCAAATACTGATCAGGACCTAGCTGCATATGCTGAATTATTACAAAATGCGCAACCTACCGATGATAACCAAGCTTGGTCATTATTGTCATTTGAGTTAGGATTAAGCCCCAAGGATACTGGTGAGTTTTTAAAGCTATGGAAGCAACCAAATGATATGATTCAAACGGCCAAATCAGTCATTACGTTGATGAACAAGTTACGATTAGGTGATGTTAGTGATTGGGATCTATACCAAACGCAAGATGCTATTACGACAGCACTAGCAACGATTAGGCTAAGTGAAGTTACAGCTAACGTTGAAGACTTATCTGTCCGTTATCAGGCACTACCTATTAAGCATAAAAAAGAGTTAGCAATCAATGGTGGCGAATTAATGAAAAACTTGCACCTGACACCGGGACCACTGTTTGGTAAGATCTTGGCAGATTTAGAACACTTGGTTGTTATTGGCGAACAGGTGAATGACAAAGCAGCCTTGCTACAGGCTGCGGCTGACATTGTAGAGAAAGAGAAGAAATAATATAAAATGAAGCAATTAAGGGCAACAAATCTGCATAGTGTTTATGGTGAAAAAACACTGTTAGACAAAGTGTCATTTTTGGTGGAGACTGGCGATCGCGTCGGCATTGTTGGTGTAAATGGGACTGGTAAAACAACCCTATTAAATGCGATTGCAGAAATTGTACCAGCAGATAATGGGAACATAGATACACCGAAGGATTACACAATTGGTTACTTACAACAAGAGCCACCGCTAGATGACAATAAAAAGGTGATGGATGCTATTTTTAGTGGTGCGCAACCGGTTTTCCAACTAATTCGTGATTATCAATCGGCATTAGCCGAATATTCAGAAAATCCAACAGACGAAAAGAAATTGTCTTGTTATACCAAATTAGAGCAGCAGATGACCCAGCAAGATGCTTGGTTGGCTGAGTCAGAAGTGAAAAATATCCTGACACAATTGCATTTACCTAACTTAGACTTGCAAATTTCAGCACTTTCAGGTGGGCAGCGTAAACGTGTTGGTCTGGCACAAGTGCTGATTCAAGCACCTGATTTATTGTTGTTAGACGAGCCAACTAATCACCTTGATTTTGACTCAATCGCTTGGTTGGAAAAGTATCTGGCTAATTATCGTGGTGCTGTAATGACAGTGACTCATGATCGTTACTTTTTAGATAGCGTCACTAATCGTATTTTTGAATTATCATTTGGTAAGTTGTATGAGTATCAGGGTAATTATGAAAAGTATGTCACTGCTAAGGCTGAACGTGTCAGTGCGGAAGCAGTTGCTGAGCATAAGTCAGCACAACTGTATAAAAAAGAATTAGCTTGGATGCATGCAGGGGCCAAAGCGCGTTCGACTAAACAAAAAGCACGTGAAAATGCCTTTGCAGAATTGGAAGACCAACAAGGCACCCGTCAAGTTGAAGGCGAAATTTCGGTCAATCTTGGTCAAACGCGTTTAGGTAAAAAAGTCATTAACATTGAAAATGCTAATTTAGCCTTTGATCAATTGACTATTTTAAAAGATTTTAGTGAGCTAGTGCAGGGAAATGAACGGATTGGTATTACGGGTCCTAACGGATCTGGTAAATCAACGCTTTTAAATGCGATTGCGGGACAGCAGCCGTTAGATAGTGGTGTGATTGAAATAGGTGAAACAGTTAAAATGGCTTACTACACCCAAATTACCGAACCAATTCCCGAAGATAAGCGTGTGCTTGCTTATTTGAGTGAAGTTGCTGAAGAAGTGGTGGATCAGGACGGTAACCATATCTCAGCAGCCGAGTTATTGGAGCAGTTCTTGTTCCCACCATTTATGCATGGGACACTGATTCGTCAACTTTCTGGTGGTGAAAAGCGACGCCTATATTTGTTGAAATTATTGATTCAACAGCCTAATGTGTTACTACTTGATGAGCCAACAAATGACTTGGATATTGGGACATTAACGGTGTTAGAAGATTATCTACAATCATTTTCTGGAACTGTTATTACAGTTTCCCACGATCGCTATTTCTTAGATAAGATTGCTGACAAGCTTTGGATTTTTAAAGGTCAAGGTGACATCGATCGATATAATGGTCGTTTTAGCGATTATTTGGCCACGTATGGGGCGCCTACGCTTGCAACAACAAAAGAGAGCAAATCGTCTGTTGTTACGGAAGACAAAGCTGATAAAGTTCCAACGCCTAAGAAGAAAAAATTAACTTGGAACGAAAAGAAAGAATGGTCAACGATTGAGGATGATATTGCTCAGTTAGAGACGAAGGTCAGTGATATTGAAGAAGAAATGAATGTGAGCGGTGATGATTTCACAAAACTGGCTGATTTACAAAAAGAATTAGATGAAACTAATGATGCATTAGAAGCAAAGATGACACGATGGGAAGAATTATCTGAACTTGTAGAAGGTGGTGCATAAAATGGCTGAACAAAACTTGATTTGGGCACAAACTTTAGACGGTACAATTGCAATTGATGGACAGGTTCCTTGGCATCAAAAAGCAGATTTGCATTTTTTTAAACAAGCAACGGTGCATGAGGTGGCTTTGATGGGACGTCATACGATGGCTAGTTTTCATGGGCGTCCATTACCGGACCGCTTAAACGTTGTCTTAACGCACAATCAAGGTTTGGAAGTGCCAGAAGGGTTTCGAAAGGTTTACAGTATCGCTGAGGCCGAAAAGCTTGCTGATGATGCTGGCTTGAAATTACAAGTTATTGGCGGTAAGCCTATTTATGAGAGCTTTATGGCCACAGCAGATGCCTTATATGTGACATATTTACAAACCGATTTATCTGGGGATGTTAAGATGCCATCAGTCGATTCAACTGTATGGCAGGGTGAGGTCATTGACCAAGGGCCTGCTGATGATGCTAATGATTATGATTGGCAGTTGGTTAAATATACGCGACGTTAGTTCACTGTGAATTAATTAACATGTGACAAACTAACCATGGGGGCGTAAAATAAGGGTGTAAAACATTTTGGCGGTATGCTAAGAGGTGTCAATATGAAGTATATTGTAGTTTTTGTTTGGACATTTATTTTGGGAGAAGTTCTTGGCTACATTGGTAGTGCGCTTGAAAGTGCAACTTATGATGCAACCATGACTTCTTTGTTCTCAGTGGTTATCGGTATGATTGGAACAATTGCTTATGTGGCAATTTCAAAATCTGCTGCACCGCATGCAGACAAATAATGATCATTAACAAATAAGTAAGAAGGAGATCACTGTCACAGGTGGTCTTTTTTATTTTTAATGGCTATAATGAAATTAAGTTAAAATAAACATTCATCAATTGGAAGTTTTAGAGAAGGAGGCTATTATGGTACCACTGCAAACCATGACGGCATTTAGTTTGTTGCGGAGCCCGATGACCCCTCAACAATTGATAAAGGCTGCCCAAGAAAAAGGCTATCAGGCAGTTGCCTTGACGGATTATAACGTGTTGTATGGTATGTATGATTTCTATCAAGCGGCAAAAAAGGCTGGCATGCAACCGATTTTAGGTTTGACTGCAGAACTGGTTGGCATGCAGTCTTCACAAACGTATCCAATCGTTTTTCTAGTTGAAAACCAAATTGGTTATCACAATTTATTGCAGATTAGTAGTGTCATTAATACACAAGATAATCAGCCAACGTTAACGGATTTAAAGCCATATTTGGCTGGATTATATATTATCTTGCCAAGTATGGGTGAACTAACGGTCGTGCTCGGCACTGAACCAGACAGAGCGACAACTTTAGTTGAAAAGGTGATTTCATTAACTGATGAGACACACGTTTTCTTAGGTATTTCATTGAACATGCGTGAAGAGACCGTGCAATCAATAAAAGAACTAGCAGACCATACCGGCACCCGAATAGTTGCCAATGAGACGGTTTTATATCCTAATGCGTCTGATCAATTTTCAGCCCAAGTGATTCAAAAATTGGGTCAGGGAGAGATTATTGCTAATGTTGGCTTGGCGCAAAAGCAGGCAGCAACAGCTTATTTAAAAGACAGTATTGATTGGTCTAACGAATATGAACGTCGCGGGTTATCTGAAGCAGTCACGAACACAGATTGGATAGCAGCGCATAGCAAGGTCACACTCGAACAGTCAGCAGTGACTGTACCAAAGTATGCCACACCACAGGGTCAATCTTCTAAAGATTATTTGGCTGAATTAGCCACAACGGGACTAACGAATCGATTACATAATTTGGATATTGATCCGGTGCCATACGAAGCGCGATTAAAAGAAGAACTACGAATTATTAATGAACTGGGCTTTGCGGATTATTTCTTGATTATTTGGGATGTTTTAAATTATGCGCACAAAAAATCGATTCGTACTGGTCCGGGACGTGGTTCAGCTGCTGGATCGTTGGTCGCTTATGTGTTATGGATTACGGACGTCGATCCGATTGCTTATGATTTGCTTTTTGAACGTTTTCTTAATCCAGAACGTCATCAAATGCCAGATATTGATATTGATATTCCCGATAATCGCCGTGAAGAGATTTTGGAATACTTACATGAACATTATGGTCATGAACGAGTGGCGCAAATTATTACTTTTTCAACCATGGCTCAGCGGGCGGTGATTCGTGATGTTGCCCGAGTTTTTGGCTTGAATCCTACACAAATCGATAATCTATCAAAGGCAATGCCAAGAGGGACGGCAAATTTACAGGCTTCATACGAAGATTCTTTACCATTCCGTAATGCCTTATTAGATTTGCCCGTTGACGGTGAATTGTTGTATCAAACAGCTTTAAAACTAGAAGGTTTACCACGCAACGCGTCATTACATGCGGCCGGAGTTGTGTTATCTGCTGAACCGCTGGCGAATTACATGCCGGTGCAGATTGGTGATGATGGGCGCCTAGTCACACAACTTCCCAAAGGGCCAGTTGAGGCGCTTGGCTTGTTGAAAATGGATTTTTTGGCATTGTCTAATTTGAATATATTGGATATTGCTATTCGTGAAATCCAAAAGATTCCTGATCATGAGTCGTTTAACATTGCAACGGTCTCGTTGGATGATTCGGCCACATTAAAGCTATTTCAAAATGGTTTGACTAATGGTGTTTTTCAATTTGAATCAGGTGGTATGAAGAATATTTTACGTCAGTTACTTCCTGACAGTTTTGAGGATATTGTGGCCGCAAATGCGCTGTTTAGACCGGGTCCCATGCAAAATATTCCACATTTCGTTGCGCGTAAGCATCAAAAAGAAAAACAAGATGTGCCTGATGCCAGTATGGCCGAAATTTTAGCGCCTACTTATGGCATCATTGTTTATCAAGAACAAGTTATGCGTGTTGCTGAGCGTTTTGCTGGTTTCTCATTGGGTGAAGCCGATTTACTCCGACGTGCTATGTCAAAAAAAGATCATGATAAAATTGCTGCCATGAAGTCGAATTTTATTGATGGTGCGATGGCGTTACATCATGAGCAACAGGTTGCTGAGCAAGTATTTAGCTATATTGAAACCTTTGCACAATACGGTTTTAATCGTTCACACGCGGTTGCTTACTCGAAGCTGGCTTTTCAATTGGCATATATTAAGGCCCATTTCCCAGCCGCTTTTTATAAGGCAGTGTTAAATGATTCAATTGCTGATCATAAAAAAATTGGTATCTATATTTCTGAGGCGAAATTGCGTCAGGTGACTATTTTGCGCCCTAGTTTGAATCATTCTTGGCAAGGGTACAGTATGAACAAGCAAGGTGAACTCCAAATGGGTTTGGCCTCGATTAGTGGCTTGCGGCGCGACTTTCGGGAGGCACTGATTCAAGAACGACAAGAGGGTGGTCAGTATCGTGATTTAACGAATTTTATTGGCCGTTTACCAAGCAAATATCGTAAAGTTTCTCAGTTAGAACCATTGATTTATGCAGGTGCTTTAGATGGTTTTGGCTTTAACCGCAAAACCCTCTTAGGTTCTATGCAAGGCTATATTGATGCCATTGGACTTGCTGGTGAATCGATGTCATTATTCGAATCACTAACACCGAAAATGCATGAAGTTGATGAATTTCCATTGAATGAGAAGTTAGGTTATGAGCATGATTATTTAGGGGTGTATTTGAGTGGTCATCCGATTGAACCCTATTTAGCTGCCTTGCCTGACTCTCAAAGGACTGATGTTGCTAATTTGACAGTGGGGATGCCTGCAGCCACAGTTATCATTTATATTCAAAATGTTAAGAAAATTCGGACCAAAAAGGGTGATCCGATGGCGTTTGTAGATGGTATCGACTTAACGGGAACACTATCGATTACCATTTTCCCAAAATTATTCAAAGAAATTTCACCATTGTTAGTTAATGAAAAAGTCTTATTAATTACTGGAAAAATTGAACAGCAGCGTGGTCGGGATGCTTTACAGATGATTGCTAATCGTATCGTGAGTGGTGATGAACTTTTGGCACGGACACCAAATTCTGCGGCAATGACGCCAACTGGTCAATGGTACTTGAGGATTATGGCATCGGCTGAAGATGCTGGTGTGATGTCCATATTGCAAACTAACTTGCAACAACACCACGGTGTGAACCCGGTATTACTTGTTTTTGAACGCAATCACCGTAAAATTGCTCTGGATGAAACGTACTGGTTAGCTGATGACGAAAAAACGACAGCGGCGATGCAGGCACTTTTGGGGAAAAATAATGTTGTATTTAAAAAAACACCCTAATTTTTTGGAGAATTATTAAAATTTAAAGCAAAATACAATACAAACAGCTATGAAATGCGTTAGAATAAATTAACTATTCAGAGTGGTAGATGAAAGATACGATGCTGCGGGTATGAATCCCAATCGGCGTGAATCTAAAAACAAAGGATGATTTTTATGGTAGAAGCAAAAAAATTAACGGCACAGGATGTGCATGACTTAATCGCAGATTATATGAACGATGAGCATGTTAAGAAAGTTGATAAGGCTTATCAGTTTGCCTTCCACTTGCATCAAGAACAGAAGCGTAAATCTGGTGAACCATACATTATTCATCCAATTCAGGTAGCAGGGATATTGGCTGAATTACATATGGATCCTGATACGGTAGTTGCAGGTTACCTGCATGATATCGTTGAAGACACTACGGCAACGCTGGCGGATGTTGAACAGGCTTTTGGGCATGATGTTGCCGTTATTGTTGACGGTGTTTCGAAATTATCACGAATTAAATATAAGTCTTCACGAGAACAATTAGCTGAAAATCATCGTAAATTGTTACTCGCAATGTCACATGATATTCGTGTCATCATTGTTAAATTGGCTGATCGTTTGCATAATATGCGAACCTTATCTGCATTAAGAGAAGAGAAGCAGCGAAGAATTGCCGCTGAGACACTTGAAATTTATGCGCCATTGGCTGATCGGCTTGGAATTATGACCATCAAGTGGGAGTTAGAGGATATGGCCTTACGCTATCTTAACTTTGATGCCTACCATGATATTGCCAAGTCGATGGACTTGCGTCGTCAGGAACGTTTGGAAATTGTTGATGAAGCGGTTGATGAAATTAAACATTCGATTACCGACTTACATTTAGCAAATACCGAAGTGTATGGTCGACCAAAACATATTTATTCAATTTACCGGAAGATGGTTGATAAGAATAAACGCTTCGAAGAAATTTATGATTTATTAGCTATTCGTGTATTAGTTGATACGATTCCTGAAACGTATGCGGTATTAGGGGCAATTCATGCTCGCTGGACACCGATGCCTGGTAGATTTAAGGACTATATTGCGTTACCAAAGGCGAATGGGTACCAATCATTGCACACTTCAGTAATTGGCCCAGGTGGTCGGCCACTGGAAGTACAAATTCGTACGTACAAAATGCATGAAATTGCTGAATATGGTATTGCGGCACATTGGGCTTACAAAGAAGGTAACTTTGCTGGTGCCGATGTGCAAAATGCTGACCAGCAGAAGTTGAATGTGATCCAAGGTATTTTAGAATTACAAGATGATGCCCAAGATGCTGATGACTTTATGGAGTCAGTGAAGGGGGATTTATTTACTGATCGTATCTTCGTGTTCACGCCTAAAGGGGATGTTATCGAAATGCCTAAGGACGCTGGTCCACTAGATATGGCATATACGATTCATACAAATGTTGGTAATCATACCGTGGGTGCGAAAGTGAATGATCGAATGGTCCCATTAGATTTTCCAATCAAGACGGGTGATATCGTGGAAATTTTGACCTCACCCAATGCGCAGCCCAATCGTGATTGGTTGACGATGGTTTCTACGCGGCGTGCCCGTAACAAAATTAGACAATACTTCCGTAAGCAAGATAAAGCCGACAATATTGCAGCTGGTAAAAAGATGGTGGCTGACTGGTTAGAGGATGAAGGTTATAATGTTGAAGAATTAATGCAGCCTGAGAATGAGACCCGTGCCGCTGAGAAGTTACATTATTTAGCTGTTGATGACATGTATGCATCACTAGGATTTGGTGATATCAAACCACAAGGGGTGGCTAATCGTTTTTCTGAAGAGAAACGTGCTGCTGTAGAAGCTGCTCGTCAAGAAGCTGAACAAAAAGCTATTTTAGAGCACCATCAAACCCTTGAGAAGGAAACAAAAGCAGCTAAGAACCAGTCACATCGTGAAGATCGAATCGTGATTCAAGGTGTTGATAATATGTTGGTCCGTTTGGGGCATTGTTGTACACCAATACCTGGTGATGAAGTCATTGGCTATGTTACCAAGGGACGTGGTGTGTCAGTTCACCGCTTGAGCTGCCCTAATTTAAAAGCCGCTGAAGTTCAAGGTAACCGTTTGGTTGATGTGGCGTGGGAGAATCCTGAAGGTAACAATAAAACCGAATATGATGCCGACCTACAAGTTTCAGCGACAAATCGCAATCGATTGCTGAATGATGTGATTCGGATGGTCAATAATACGACCCGTTCACTAAATTCTGTGAATGGTCGGGTCGATCATAACGATGATGTGCGTATTTCGCTTAGTATTGGTGTCAGGAATTTAGAGCAACTTGAATCAATTATGACCAATATTCGAGATGTTAAAGATGTTTACGAAGTAAAGCGAGTATTCAAGTAATGAAAGTAGTACTACAAAGAGCAAAATCTGCTAGTGTATCGATTAATGAGGCTGTTGTTGGTCAAATTGGTGCGGGATACGTATTGTTAGTTGGTATCGCCGATAGTGATACCGAGGCTGAATTAGATTACCTAGTGAGAAAAATAACGAAATTAAGGGTTTTTGAAGATGAAGCTGGTAAGATGAACTTGTCGATTGGAAATGTTGGTGGTCAAATTTTATCAATATCACAATTTACATTGTACGCTGACACAAAGAAGGGAAATCGCCCTAGTTTTACTAAGGCGGGTGCTCCTGATTTTGCTGATAAGATGTACCAGTTATTTAATAAAAAGCTTGCCGATACCGGGCTGACCGTAGCAACCGGTGAGTTTGGTGCAAATATGCAAGTTCAATTAATAAATGATGGGCCAGTCACAATCATCTTTGATACTGAAAATAAGTGAAATGCGTGAATTTAAATAGAAAATACTAGCAAAAAGGAATAAAAACGTGTAGTATTTGTTTCATATTTAAGGTACATGTAAACTGTGCTATGGTATAATATTTATATAAAAAGTAACTATTGTGAAGGGAGTAACATTATGGCAGAAAAGTTAATCCAATTGCGCGTTGAGGACAACGTCAAAGACAAAGCAGATGAAATTTTCAAGTCACAAGGTTTAACCACGCAGACGGCAATTAAAATCTTCTTGACACAGGTTGCGAACACTGGTGAATCACCATTTAGCAATTTGTTTTCACGTAATTTATCAAAGTAAAAAGTAAATAGAATTTCGGTTGGGCGTATGCTTCAAGTTCCTGGGTGGGTAACCAGTTAGGATTGAGGTATACGCTTTTTTTGGAGGTTGATATGGGAATAGTGGTACAATTGATCATCTTAATTGTCGGGACTATTATTTTAGGTCGTGTTGGTCAAAAATTGGGTTTTGCAGAAGTTGTTGGACAATTGGTTGCGGGAATCATTATGGGACCCGCAATATTGCATTGGGTGGCAACAGGTGAAGTTATTTCTTCTTTATCAGAATTAGGTGTCCTATTACTGATGTTCACAGCAGGGCTAGAAACCGATGTTGGTCAGTTACGACGTAATTTAACAGGGGCGACATTAACAGCTGTGATGGGTGTAGTGGTGCCATTGTTATTATTTACAGTTGTTACCTTGATATTAGGTTATCATTACGATATTGCGATCTTTTGGGGGATTGTTTTTGCAGCGACATCGATTTCAATAACCATTAGTGTTCTTGGTGAAGCTGGCCAACTGGGGTCACAAGTTGGGGCAGTCGTATTGGGTGCTGCTGTTTTGGATGATATGCTGGCTTTATTATTAGTTGGTGCCTATGTATTAGTATTTGGTGGTGAAGGATTAAGTATATCGACTTTATTACCAATTATTGTGTTTATTATTGGACTTATAGTCAATCGCTTGGCCAGTTCCGGAAAAATTTTGAAATATTCAAATTTATTAGGCGTTTGGTTCTTCTTCCCAATCTTTTTTGGCTCAATTGGTTTGAACATCTCATTGAATGGTCTGCAGAAAACTTGGCCACTAATCATCGTGTTAACGGTGTTAGCAGTGGCGACAAAGTATTATGGTGCACAATGGGGGGCAAGAATTGCTAAATTAGATAAACCAGCTGCACGAGCAGTCGGTGCAGGAATGGTTTCTCGAGGAGAAATGGCCTTGGTTGTTGCGCAAATTGGGTTAAGTGCAAACCTAATTGCCAAAAATATTTTTGGTGATATGGTCATCGTGATTATTGTTTCAACAATTATTGCTCCGTTGATGCTACGACCATTGTTGAAAAGAATATAGAAATATAAAAATCCGAGACATTTTTTGTCTCGGATTTTTATGCTTTTATATTAAAGCGGATCAATATCATAGCGCTTTGCCCGTAATTCACGCTTTTGTGCTTTGGTTGGCATATACAGGAAGTCAAAATAAGCAGCACGCCAATCATCAAATGATGCCGCTAATGTTGCAATATCTTCAGGGATTTCTTGGCGAGGCACACGATCAAGATCAGGATGCTCGGTAAAATAATTGTCTAACCAGCTGTTGATTTTTTCATGTCCCGCATTTTCAGCCTCAACATTAAACCAATTTGTTGGTTCAGGCTTGATCAGTTGGTCATCAACATCAAATAATTCCATTGTGCCGTGCACTTTAAATGGGCGAATCAAGGTAACTTCGGGATTGAATTTCCAAACAAAGTTACCAGGTGCAGTTTCTTCAACATCTTCCAATTGTACAACGGCACCAGCCATGTTTGATGGCAATCCGGCTTCCTTCAGAGCATATGACGTGACTACTAAATCACCTCGGTGTTCAGTACCAAATGAATAGACGACACCAACTTTGGCTCCCACAAGAATATCGATCAATACCTGGGGTTCCATACCAATTGCTTTCATAAATGATTAAACTCACTTTCAAATTATTAATAACTATTTTAGCAAAAAATATCATTTTTGGTGAGATAAGTAAGAGAATCTAGTTTACATATATCATATCGATGACATATCTGTTAAGATAATTAGATATAGTGAGCAAGATTACTGGCGCTATGATGCTGGTTATGAATAACCTTTACCAGTGCTGTGGCATCGGACTTATAAAATATAGATGCAACTGATGTAAAAGGATGGAGAAAAAATGACACATAAACTTGGTGACGTCGTTACAGCTAAAGTAACTGACGAGAATGATCGTTATTACTATGCACAAATTGACGGTGAAACGTACGAAATTGACAAAACAGAACTAAAAAAGCCATTAAAGGTTGGCGGTTTGGTTTCAGGATTTGCCTATGAAAATGAAAAACACCAATTAGAAATAACCAAGAATCTACCAGAAGTTCGATTAGGACATTATGCTTGGGGA
Source organism: Weissella thailandensis (assembly GCF_005405465.1). GTDB lineage: Bacteria > Bacillota > Bacilli > Lactobacillales > Lactobacillaceae > Weissella > Weissella thailandensis. The sequence continues at coordinate 101,498 of NZ_BJEC01000002.1, read as the reverse complement.
ACGGTTACGGATATTCGTCGTGATTTGGGAGTCTTTGTTGACATTGGTTTGCCTAATAAAGATGTTGTGGTTTCATTAGATGAATTACCAACAATTAAGGAACTATGGCCACAACGTGGTGATAAGTTGATGGTTACACTTCGCATTGATAAAAAAGACCGTCTTTGGGGTGAACTGGTGACTTCAGATATTTTGCAGGCGGTGCGAATCCCAGCAAAGCCAGATATGCATAACAAGCAAGTACAAGCAACCGCCTATCGTTTGAAAAAGGTGGGTACATTGGTTGTGACATCGGATTACCACTTTGGCTTTATTCATCCGGATGAGCGTCAACGTGAACCACGCTTGGGTGAGGTTGTATCAGCACGAGTGATCGGTGTACGACCAGATGGTGTGTTAAACCTATCGTTACGTCCTCGCGCATATGAAGCTATTCCTGAAGACGCTCAGATGTTACTTACGTTGTTAGAGCGTTCAACCACGCATAGCCTACCATTCACAGACAAGTCTGATCCAAAGGCCATCAAGAAGTACTTTGGTATGTCAAAGTCACAATTTAAACGTGCAGTTGGTCGTTTATACAAGGAACGTCGAATTACACAAAATGAAAATGGACTTTTCTTAGTAGAAGAAAGTGAAGGCGAATAGGATGAAAGTGCAGGTAGGACCATTTGAAGATGTTTTGGTTGACTACCTTCATTATTTAACCGTTGAACGTGGTTTATCAGCCAATACGAAACATTCGTATCAACAAGATCTTGTGCAATTTTTCGAATACTTAATGGCTGAGAAGTACGATAATTTAGCATCGGTTGACCGTTTTATAATCATGACATTCCTAGGGCAGTTAGAACAAAAGGGTAAGTCGCGTAACACGGTTATTCGGATGGTGTCCACGTTACGTAAATTTTTTGAATTTGCGCAACTGAACAAATTGATAACCAGTAATCCAATGGAACAAGTTGATTCGCCGAAAAAGGCACAACACTTACCTGCCGTATTGACTTTGGAAGAGGTTGAAGCTCTGTTACAAGTACCTGATATAAAGACGCCACTTGGTTTGCGCAATCGAACCATTCTTGAGGTCATGTATGCAACCGGACTACGTGTCAGTGAGCTAGTTAATTTGCGCTTAGATAACTTACATTTGGATTTGGGACTTATTCAAACGGTTGGTAAGGGTGATAAAGAGCGTATCGTTCCTATTGGGGATGTTGCTGTTAAATGGTTAGAAGACTATTTAAATAATAGTCGGCCATTGTTAGGTAAACAACAAGATTCACATATCATTTTTCTAAATGACCATGGTCATCAATTAACACGGCAAGGCGTTTGGAAATTAATTAAGCAATGGGTCAAACAGGCGGGCATTACAAAAGATGTTTCGCCGCATACGTTGCGCCATTCATTTGCTACCCATATCTTAGAAAATGGTGCAGATTTACGAATTGTCCAAGAATTATTAGGTCATGCTGATATTTCGACGACACAGATTTATACTCATATCTCAAACAAAAGATTAACTGAGGTATATGAGAAAGCACATCCTCGTGCTTAATTTAGATTGATTGGAGGAAATGATGTTAATTATTGTACGTAAAGATCAATCGAAAATTGTTATGGGTTTGCTATCCTATAGTCCAAATTTGGCAGATATTGTCGCCGTGCAACGTGAATACGATTGGTATCAATCTGATGATAGCCGGGATATTTTACTGTGGCGTGATGAAAATACACATCACTTCACGGTATTGCTCGGGGTTGCGAGTGTTTACAATTCAGTTGTGATTCGGCGGATTGTGTTTAGTCCGGAAGTACGACCTGACCAAAAGTTAGAACTTGGTAGTAAGATATATCAAGCATTGCAATATCAATACCCAGATCAAGTAATTATGGGATCAATTGCGACGCAAAAATATGTGACGAAATGGCGAGACATGCAATGAGTGAAGAACTAACATATCATTTGGCGGATTTTGATGGTCCATTGGATCTATTACTACATCTTATCCGTGTGAATGAAATGGATATCATGGATATTCCGATTGTGGAAATTACGGCACAGTATTTGGTGTTCTTACATGCAGAACAAGAGCGTAATTTAGATGTTGCTGGTGAGTTTTTAGTGATGGCTGCGACGTTAATGTCAATTAAGGTCAGTTACTTACTACCTAAGACTGATACCTTTCAATATGATGAAGAATTAGCGGAATTTGTTACTGAAGAAGATCCACGAGAGGCATTAATGATGCAATTGATTGAGTATCAACGATACCAACAAGCGGCCGGTGATTTACGTGTTCGGGAAGAAGAGCGCCAGCTACAGTTTTCTAGAGCACCTATGCCAATTCCAGATGATATCGAAGGGGCCCCTTTGCCAGAAGGGTTAGAGTTACATGACTTACAGGATGCGTTTAATCGTCTGGTAAAGAAGCGCTACCGAAAGCAAGTACAGCCACGTTCGGTGAAAAGTGATAATTGGTCAGTTCAACAACAAATGACTAAAATTATGGTACAAATAGACAACAATCAGGTTGTGACGTTTGAGCAGCTTTTTGCGGAGGATGCAGGAAAAGATGAGTTAGTGACAACGTTTATGGCAATGTTAGAACTTGTTCGCCATCAGCATTTGGCTATTATGCAAAATAAATTATTTGGTAATATTGATATTTCACGAGGTAATATACCTTATCATCAAGAAAATAGAGAGGATGAAGAAGCTGATGCAGAATAGCTTACAGCAAATTGAAGGGTTATTATTTGTTGCAGGGGATGAAGGCATTTCGGTGGCCGAGCTGTCAGCAGCTACACAATTCCAAAAACCAGCAGTGACTGGATTATTAGAAGAATTAGCAACTAAGTACGCTGAGGATGATAGTTGTGCATTTCAAATTCTCAAAACAGATGATCGTTATCAAATAGTAACAAAGGCCAATTTATCAGAAACTATTCATCGGTTTTTTACAGCACCGTTGACGACCGCATTATCACAAGCCTCACTGGAAGTATTAGCAATCATTGCCTATAAACAGCCAGTGACGCGTATTGAAGTAGATGAAATTCGTGGTGTCCAATCACAGTCAACGATTCAAAAATTGGTTCTGCGTAATTTAGTTACTGGCAAAGGACGTGCTGACGAGCCTGGTCGGCCGATTTTATATGTTACAACAAGTTATTTCCTAAATTATTTTGGATTAACAAGTTTGGATGAGCTGCCACCATTGGTTACAGCGAAGGCACTAGAAGATTTAGAAAGTCAGCAAGGAGTTACCATACCGTTATTACCATCAGAAGAACAACAATCTTCATTTGATATCACAATTGCTGAATTAACAGATCAATCAGAAAGTAATGAGGAAAAATAATGGCAGAACGATTACAAAAGGTCATGGCTCAGGCAGGGGTGGCATCACGACGCGCTTCTGAGAAGTTGATTACTGAGGGTCAAGTGACCGTTAATGGACAGGTAATTCGAGAACTAGGTACAAAAGTAGAACCCAGCGATCATATTGAAGTGAATGGCACCCCCATTGATTCAAAAGAGAAATTAGTTTATTTCTTATTGGATAAACCACGTGGTGTTGTCACAACTAATTCCGATGATAAAGGTCGTCAAACGGTAACAGATATTGTCGATGAACCAGAACGTGTTTATCCAGTAGGTCGTTTGGACTATGATACAACGGGTGCTTTGTTGCTGACGAATGATGGTGACTTGGCCAACAAGTTGATGCATCCAAAGTATCGCATTGATAAAGTCTATGTTGCTAAAGTCAAGGGAATTCCAACAAATGACGAGTTAGAGAAATTACGACACGGTGTGACAGTGAAAACGGTCCAAAAAGGTCGTCATTATACCTTTAAAGCAGCCCCAGCTCATGCAGAAATTTTATCAAGTGATAAGAAAAAGCATACAGCTATCGTGAAGTTAACAATTCATGAAGGAAAGTATCATCAAGTAAAAGAGATGTTAAGAACTGTCGGTCATGAGGTGATTAAGTTAACTCGTGAGCGTTACGGTATGCTTGACTTAACTGGTTTGACGCCAGGGGAGTATCGACCATTACGGCATGAAGAAGTGCAGGCCTTAAAGTCTGGTCGGCAATTCCGTAAGTCGGCGGGACGTTGGTAAAAGGCTGATTGAATGTCTATTGACATTTATATATTAGAAAGTTAATATAATATTATAACTAAATATCTTCAGGGCAGGGTGTAATTCCCGACCGGCGGTAATTTCGTTTTGACGAAAAAGTCCGCGACCCACAGTTTTGTGGTTGATATGGTGTGAATCCATAACCGACAGTAAAGTCTGGTATGCAGAAGAATTAATGAATTTGACTGATAGAGTCGGTTTTATTTGTGTCGCCCTGGCATAAATGAAACCGTCTTTTTTTCAGTGCGGAGGATTAGGTAGTAATATGAATAAAACGCGTCACTTAACGATCATTGCTTTATTGTCGGCAATATCATTTGTTTTAATGATTTTCCCACAATTTCCAATCTTGCCCGGAGCAAGCTTTTTGAAAATTGACTTTTCGATTGTTCCTGTATTGCTGGGAACTTTACTCTTAGGATTGAAACAGGGCTATACGATTTTAATTCTAAGATCCGTTTTGAAGTTACTGCTTAATAACGAGGGCCCTGGCGATTTGATTGGTATACCAATGAATATTATGGGGATGGCTGTCTTTATGACGATAATCGTGCTAGTCATGCGACGTACGAAATTGTCAAAAGGGCAATTTATGTGGGGGAGCGTATTAGGAACAATTGGCTTAACCCTTGTAATGGTCATTTTAAACTATATTTATGCGGTGCCACTATATGCCATATTTGCAAATTTTGATATTAAAGCAACGATTGGTATGGGACGTTATCTTCTTTGGATGGTCGTGCCTTTCAACTTAATTGAAGGGATTCTTCTGGGTGTGGTCTCAGGTGCTGTCTTTTTCTCATTCCAACGTGTATTAAGTAGTATGCATTCACAATTAAATTAAAGCATGTGGCTTGCACTTATAACGCTATTTTCTTAAACTAGTCTTTAGTAATAGCGAGAGGTGGACCATGTTGTGATAACTGATTTCTTGATCACCCTATTTTCGTCGGTACAACCACGGCGACATCGGGTGATTTTTGGTTTATTAAGGCGTCGTTTAACAGTGTCAACAGAATACTGGGGATTACGCTACCAATTGTTGCCATTTGTTGGTCTGTTTCCTCAATTAGAAAAGACAACTTTTGATGAACAAATTGCAACGCTTATTAAGAATGGTTTGCTTATTGAACAGCAGCCAAATTCCGGGCAGTTATTGTTGACAGATAAGGGGGTAGTTGCCCAGCAGGAATATCATAAGTACCACTATCAAGTGCAGTATATGCCATTAACGACGCAACCTTTAGCAAATATTCGCCAGTTTCGGGAAGCTTTTTGGTTGGCAAATCAAATTATTTCGGAAACAGCTTATCATAATAAGCGCTACTATCCGTTACAAATTGATGTCAAAACCAAAATGTTAGTCAAAAAATGGTATCGTCAGACTGATAAATCGCATTTGATCGATAACTGGTTGATGGCTCTAACCCAATTTTTAAAGCAATTAGATCAGCAAACTGCCAATCAATTTGTGGCGACTTGGGTGGGTCATCAAGTGCCAGGGCGGAATGCTGATCAATTGGGATTACCAGCAACATGGACAACTACCGACTTTTATCTGTGGGAATTTGATTTGTTTATTTTTTGGAGTCAAACCTTACTTCAGTCCAATAGTAACAGTGAGCTAAAACAATTGTGGCAACTGACACAACAGCAGCAGAATTTGTCGCCAAGTGTGCAACTAACATGTCAACAGGTTCACCAGGGATTATCAATGGCAACAATTAGTAAGCAACGGCGCTTGAAAATCGGTACGGTACGAGAACATTTATTAACGGCAGCGGTGTGGTTACCTAAAACAGACTTCCCGTATGACCTATTTTTAACATCGGAAACGTTGCGATATTTACAAGAACATTTAACTGGTAATATTGATGATTGGCAGCTTGCTGATATTCGAACCTCAGATAATCCGGATGAATTTTTCGTTTTTCGATTATATGAAATTTATTTGACCAAGCAGGGAGCGTAAACCATGGCAATGATTAACTTAGATAAAATTTTACAAGCTAAGTTTGGTTTTAAAACTTTTAAAACTGGTCAAAAAGAAATTTTAACTGCCTTGTTAGCCAAACAATCGACACTAGCAATTTTACCAACAGGCGGTGGTAAAACACTGATTTATCAAATGATGGGTGCTGTTCGAGACGGTTTAGTGATTATTGTGACGCCACTACTGTCTTTAATGCAGGATCAAGTGGCCCGTTTGAATTATCTTGGTGAAAAAAATGTGATTGCTTTGAACTCAACATTGACGTTTGAAAATAAAAAGAATGTCTTAAAGCACTTAAAACAATACCATTTCTTGTTCATTTCGCCTGAAATGTTAAATCAAGAGCAGGTGCAAATATCATTAAAACAAGTGCCAATTAATTTGATGGTTATTGACGAGGTCCATACCATGGTGACGTGGGGACAAGATTTTCGACCGGACTATCTTGCATTACCAGCCATTCATAAGCAACTTGATCAGCCGCAGTTACTGTTACTAACGGCTACGGCAACGCCAAGTATGATAACTGCAATTATTGAAAATTTTCGTTCTGTACCGGAAAAGTGGTTTGTCTATCAACAACCTGTTGATCGGCCGAATATATTTTTGCATACTGAGCAATTGCCAAATGAGTTGGAGAAAAAACAACGATTAAAGGATTTGCTACAGACAACGAGTGGACCAGGGGTCGTTTATTTTACTTCACGTAAATTAGCAACAAGTATGGCTGAATGGTTAACTAATGAGACTGGGCAGCGTGTTGTTGCCTATCATGCGGGGATGAGCACGATGGCTAGATACCGTGTGCAACAACAGTTTATGCAAGGTGAAATCGATGTTATTACAGCGACTTCAGCATTTGGTATGGGAATCGATAAAGAAAATATTCGCTTTGTCATTCATTATCATTTGAGTAATGACCTTTCAAATTATTTGCAAGAAATTGGTCGTGCGGGTCGTGATGGTCAACAATCGGCGGCAATTCTTTTATATGTTCCTGGCGATGAAAGCATTCAGTTTAATTTGATTGATCAAACGATTCCAGATTCATATGCAATCAAAAGTTATGTTGAGCAGTCTGAGGTGACCATATTAAACCCTGAACAGATAAGGCTATTAGATTTTTATAAATCTAATCAGCTCACAACGATTGAAATTAGTCGGATTTTTGATAATCGGCGGCGCATCAGACAGAATAATTTGTTATCAATGATCAATTATGCAAAATCTGATGGTCAGTTGCGTCATCAAATCAGCGATTATTTTGGTAATGAAACAGATGGTTTATCGCAAACTGACGAAAGTGTGGGTGTGACAGACTGGCATTCAAAAGAATTGCACTTAGAAAGAAAAGAAGATGGCAAACATCAGTTAAAGGTGTTAAATTGGTCTAAACAGTTAAAAAAACTATTTAATTTACAGTAAAGATTAGGTGTGACACTAACTATTTTAAGGCGGTTAGTGTATTATTAGAGATAGTAAAAAAAGATAGTAAGGAGAGCCACCAATCATGACCGAAAAAAAGGATAAACAACAGCCATGGGAGGCATCTTTTAAAGATGATACAACCAAGCAGTATTCAAGAACGCAAAACCGGCGTAAGTCGCAACGTGTTAGTATGGTTGTCGGGATTTTGGTATTGATTGTTATTGTGTTGTCTTTTGTTCCTGTATATAAATATCTACAAGAATTAAATAAGCCTGCTGATAACACAACAAATACTGAGCTGCCAGTTGCTTCATCAACAAAAACAACAACATCAACGAATAAAGTAACTGATACAGCGAAGTCAGAATCAAAGGCTAAAGTTGCCGCATCTAAGTCATCGAGTGAGGCAGCAGCTAAATCTTCATCCGAAGCAGCGGCTGCAAAGTCTTCATCCGAAGCGGCCGAGGCAGCATCATCGAGTGAGGCGGCAGCAGCCAAATCTTCATCAGAGGCAGAAGCAGCAGCAAAGTCTTCATCCGAAGCAGCGGCATCATCTGAAGAAGAAGGGCAAACAGTATCATTTGATTCTGGTACCTTATATAGCTTTGCCCGTGCCAATAATACAACTCCTGAAGAGTTATATAGTTTGAATCCCGGGTTAACATCAAGCAATTATGCGACTTTCTACGGTAAGGGCTTGAAGGTCAAGTAGAAGTTTTCAAGTACAATAATAAATTTTAAATATAATCGAGTTGGGACATAGTAAATGTCGCAACTTTTTTTATTAAATATGCCTAGTGTTTCCACCGAATTAGGCGTAAAATAGAATAGTAATAAATTGAATAAGGATGTGAATCATGAACCCAATTCAGATTGCAATTGATGGACCAGCTTCGGCTGGCAAGTCAACGATTGCTAAAATCTTGGCTACTGACTTGAATTTTGTATATGTTGATACAGGAGCGATGTATAGAACTGTTACCCTTGCTGCCATTAGAGCAGGTATTAAGTTGACCGATGAGGCAGCGGTCGTCGCATTATTGCCAGAGATTGATATTTCATTTAAGCCAGGTAACCCAGTACAGCGTGTCTTCTTAAATGATGAAGAAGTAACCGATGATATTCGATCAGTTGAAGTGACAGCAAATGTCTCAGCTGTTTCAGCCTATGGGGATGTCCGTACGGCAATGACAGACTTACAGCGTGATATAGCGGCCGCTGGTGGTGTTGTCATGGATGGTCGTGATATTGGTACAACGGTATTGCCGGATGCTGAAGTGAAGATTTTCTTAATTGCTTCTGTCCATGAGCGAGCAGTTCGTCGCTTTAAGGAAAATCAAGCAAAAGGGATGGCTACCACATTAGAAGAATTGGAAACGGCGATTGAGAAAAGAGATTATTTAGATTCTCATCGCGAAATATCGCCGTTGCAGAAAGCATCTGATGCGACAGAATTAGATACTACTGGATTGTCAATTCAAGAAGTAGTAGCTGAAGTAAAGCGCATTATTGAAAATAAATTACGAAATTAATAATCACAACTCAAAAAGATGTAAAAAACACTGGTAATATATATCAAGATTAGGTATAATAACCATTAGAGTCGTGTGACCAGGAGGATATATTGTAATGAACGAAGAGAACAACGAGCTATTGGCAGCTCTTGACAGCGTAGCCGAAGTTAAAGTTGGCGATGTAGTTAAGGGTGAAGTCTTGGCAATTGATGATAATCGTCAAGTTATCGTAGGTATTGAAGGTGCCGGTGTTGAAGGTGTAATTCCTTTGCGCGAATTGACAACTGACCGCGATGCGGACGTAAATGACCTTGTCAAGGTCGGAGACGTGTTGGATTTGGTAGTAGTATCTACTATCGGTTCTGACAAGGAAGGTGGATCATACCTATTGTCAAAGCGTCGTCTTGAAGCTCGTCGTGCTTGGGAAGAAATCGCAAGCAAGCACAGTGTTGACGACATTGTGGAAGCACCAGTAACGCAAGCCGTTAAGGGTGGTTTGGTTGTTGATGTTGAAGGTGTACGTGGATTCGTACCTGCTTCAATGATTGAGAACCGTTTCGTGCAAGATTTGAACCAATACAAGGGTCAAACTATCCGTGCAAAGATTATTGAAATCAACGCAGCAGATAGCCGTTTGATCTTGTCACGTCGTGAAGTTTTGAATGAAGAGCGTTCAGCTGCTTTGGCACGCATCTTTGATGAACTTTCAGTTGGTGATGTAATTGAAGGTAAAGTTGCTCGTATGACTAACTTTGGTGCATTTATTGACCTTGGTGGTGTTGATGGATTGGTACACGTATCTGAAATCTCACACGAACGCGTTTCACAACCTTCAGACGTTTTGTCAGTTGGTGAAGAAGTTAAGGTTAAGGTTTTGGGCTTGGATCCAGAACGTGAGCGTATCTCATTGTCAATTAAGGCTACTCAACCAGGACCTTGGGATACAGCAGCTGAAAAAGCACCAGCTGGTACAGTTCTAGAGGGAACTGTTAAGCGTGTGGTTGACTTTGGTGCATTCGTTGAAGTGTTCCCAGGCGTTGAAGGTTTGGTTCACGTTTCACAAATCTCACACAAGCACATTGCTAACCCTAGTGATGTATTGACAGCCGGTGACAAGGTTCAAGTTAAGGTTTTGGATGTTAACCCAGAACGTCAACGTTTGTCATTGTCAATCAAGGCTTTGGAAGAAGCACCTGCACGCGAGGAAAATGATCGCCCTCGTCGTTCACGTCGCCCTCGCCAATCAGCACCAACTAACTACTCAACTTCTGAAGAAGAAGGTTCAGCAACGTTAGGTGATGCATTTGGTGACATCTTCAAAGATTTCGACTAAGCATTAGAATAGTTTAAAACAGTTAGAGGCTGGGACAGATGTTGTCTCAGCCTCTAATTTTTGTTTCGTATTAATTCATGTTAATATTAAACATAGAGTATACAAATTAACGCGAATTACAATAAATTATGTAATTCAGAAAAGAGGATAATATGGGATTTCCTGTTGTGGCTGTTGTTGGTCGTCCAAATGTTGGTAAATCAACAATTTTTAACCGCATCGCGGGTGACCGAATTTCAATTGTCGAGGATACGCCAGGTATTACACGTGATCGTATTTATACACGTGCGGAATGGTTGACTAATGAATTTCGGTTAATTGATACCGGTGGAATTGACATGGGCGATGAACCATTTATGTCACAAATTGTTCAACAAGCTGAAATTGCGATTGATGAAGCAGATGTTATTGTTTTCATGGTTTCGGCTCGCGAAGGATTAACTGAAGCTGATGAACGTGTGGCTAAAATGTTGTATCGATCAAAAAAGCCAGTTGTTTTGGCAGCTAATAAGGTTGATAATATTGAACAGCGTTCAGAAATTTATGAGTTTTACGCATTAGGATTTGGTGATCCATATCCAATTTCTGGTGCACATGGTACCGGATTAGGTGATTTGTTGGATCAAGTTGTGGCTAATTTCCCAGATGTAGAAGCACCAGAAGAAGATGATGCGGTACGCTTTTCATTTATTGGTCGTCCAAATGTCGGGAAGTCATCATTAGTGAATGCGATGTTAGGTGAGGAACGGGTTATCGTGTCAGACATTTCTGGTACAACGCGTGATGCCATCGATACCCGATTTACTTCAGAAGATGGTGACGAATTTGTTATGGTCGATACGGCGGGAATTCGTAAACGTGGGAAGGTTTACGAATCTACTGAAAAGTACTCAGTCATGCGTGCAATGCGTGCAATTGACGATTCAAATGTCGTGTTAGTTGTCTTAAATGCGGAAGAAGGTATTCGTGAGCAAGATAAGCACGTGGCCGGTTATGCGCATGAAGCAGGTCGAGCCGTTATTATTGTTGTAAATAAGTGGGATACGCTTGAAAAAGATAATCACACAATGACGGATTTTGAAAATCAAATTCGTCAAGAATTCCAATATCTATCATATGCGCCGATTGTCTTTGTGTCAGCTTTGACAAAGCAACGTTTGAATAAATTACCAGCACTAATTAAGCAAGTAAATGATAACCATCGAAAGAGAATTCAATCGGCTACGTTGAACGAAGTTATTTCAGATGCTTTGGCATTAAATCCAACATCAACAGTTAATGGTAAGCGTTTGCGTGTTTATTATGCAACGCAAGTAGCTATCCAACCGCCAACTTTTGTTGTTTTTGTCAATAATCCTGAGTTCATGCATTTTTCATATGAACGTTTCTTAGAGAATCAAATCCGTAAATCATTTGACTTTACTGGAACGCCAATTCACTTGATTAAAAGAGCACGTAAATAAAAATAAACTTAATATTGCATACTTTGCCTTAAATTTTATAAAAATATTTAAGGATATGACAAAAACCTTGCTATATCAACGTTTAAAGGCATTTTTTACTTGTAAGAACCACATAATTATGATATTCTAAGTATCGAAATCTAATTACAGATTCAATTTTAATTTATTGGCAAAACGCCAATATACCTATGCAGGAGGAAAACTAAATGGCTAACAAGCAAGAATTAGTAACTGATGTTGCAACTGCAACTGGTTTGACAAAGAAGGATGCAACTGCTGCAGTGGATGCAGTATTTGCTTCAATCCAAGATACTTTGGCAAAGGGTGAAAAGGTCCAATTAATTGGCTTTGGTAACTTTGAAGTACGTTCTCGTGCAGCTCGTAAGGGTCGCAACCCACAAACTGGTGAGGAAATCGAGATTGCTGCATCAAAGATTCCTGCATTCAAGCCTGGTAAGGCATTGAAGGATGCAATCAAATAAGTTGTATTGAAAAAGAAGTGGTGTTTAACACTACTTCTTTTTTTGTTGTTTTTAGATTAAATTCTCAGTTTTTTGAAACACGTTTATGCTTTCAAATAAAGCTACGCATTCAATATGTATGTGTTTACCGTCGTTAATTTGTGCTAAACTTAAATTTAATTAATTATTGTAAAAGAGGTATTGCGATGGGAGTAGGGAAAATTATAACAATCGCTGGTTCGGATATTTTAGCTGGTGGTGGGGTCCAAGCTGATTTAGCAACATTTAATGAATATGGGTTGTTTGGTTTAAGTGCCATTACAAGTATTGTGACAGTTAATCAAGCTGATTTTGATATTTATGATGTGCCAGTATCTGTGTTGGCCAAACAATTAACATCTCTGAGTCAATTTACAGATATTAAGGGTATCAAAGTGGGATTGTTACCGTCTGTTGATCATATTGATCTAGTCAGCCAATTTATCAAACAATATGCTGGCCAAGTACCGGTCGTTATTGATCCGGTGATGGCGTTTAAAGAAACTTATTCAGTTAATGCGGCAAAATTAGCCACTGCCATCAAGCAAAAATTATTACCACTGGCAACAGTCGTGACACCCAACTTGATTGAAGCTGAGTTATTAACGGAACAATCAATTCGTTCTGGAGCAGATTTATTAACAGCTGCTAAGATGCTCCATACAATGGGACCACAAACCGTGGTGGTCAAGGGTGGTGTGCGTTTACTTGGTGATATGGCAATCGATGCGGTTGTTTCTAATAATACGGAAAAGATGATGCAATTACCAAAAATTTCGCAACCATATAATAATGGGGCTGGCTGTACATTTTCAGCAGCCATTGCCAGTCAGATATCACAAGATGTACCAGTAATAACGGCAATTGACGATGCCAAGGATTTTGTACATGATGGTATTTTGCACGGAGTTCGTTTGAATGATGATTTTAAAGTAGGTAATGTTTGGCAGGCAGCGCGCCGCCATAAGGGGTAGATGAAATGAAAACAAAGCAAATTACTATCGGAGCGGTGTTGATTGCTATCAACATTGTATTAAGTTATGTCGCCAAATTACCAACGCCAACAGGATTCGTTTCTTTAGTAGAAACTGGTATTTTTATTGGTGCTTGGCATTTTGGTCCTAAAATGGGATTAGCCGTTGGTGGTTTAACTGGATTTTTACTAGACTTATTTGCTGGCTATCCACAATGGATGCTTTTTTCATTACTTATCCATGGTGGAGAAGGTTGGATCATTGGACATTATAACGTTGATAAAACAGTGGGTATCCGTGTTTTAGGTAACATCTTAGGTGGTATTACCATGGTTGTGGGTTACTGGGTAGCTGGTAGCTTCTTACTATGGGTCACTGGTGGGTCAAAAATGTCATTACAGGCTGCAACGTTGGCTGGCCTTACAGATGTGCCAGCAAATATTTTCCAAGTTTTGGTTGGATTTATCTTAGCACTTATTGTAAGCGTACCATTACGAAAGTGGATACGTTAATTTAATTATTAAGCGTAATAGGCTGGGTTATTTCCCAGTCTGTTTTTGTTTTCGACAAAATAGTCATTAATTGTTAGATTAGAGGGAATTTTGATTATGAAATTTTTACATACAGCCGATTGGCATATTGGTAAAGAGTTAGGGGGCTATTCACTATTAGCCGAACAGCAAGTTGCTTATCAACAAATTAGGGATTTAGCAATTCAAGAAAAAGTTGATGGTGTGATTATTGCTGGTGACTTATATGACCGCGGTATTGCGCCAATTTCAGCAGTTAATAGTTTAGAGAGCATGCTGAAAGATTTAAATATAACATTTAAAATGCCGGTCTATGCTGTTTCCGGAAATCATGATGGTGCCACACGATTGGGTGCTGGGCGAGAATGGCGGGAAAAGAGTCAATTATATTTAAATACAACGCTGGCTGATGCTTTTACACCTATTGAAACAAAAGATACACAAGTATTCTTGTTACCATTTATTGAGCCTTCAACTGCTCGGGTGCATTACGGCATAACAGAAGATGAAACAGCACAGTATCAAACAATCAATCAAGTCATGCCCCGTATTGTTAACGAAATGGTTGCTAAATTTAAACCAGCAATGAATCATGTGCTGGTGACCCACTATTATGTTGTGGGTAGTAAAAATCAGGATTATGAATTCACTAGTGAAACTAACTCACAAGTTGGTGGTTTACGTGGCTTGGATGATCAATTATTTAAGGATTTTGACTATGTTGCATTGGGTCATCTACATTTAAAACAAGCGAGTCCTAGTGATGTTGTGCAATATTCGGGTTCACCAATCAAATTTAATACGAAAGAAGCCCAATCAGAAAAGGGCGTTTATCTTGTTGAAATCAACGATCATCAAGTGAAAACAAAGTGGCAACCATTAGTCCCTAAGAAGGATTTGATTTTACTGACTGGAACCTTTGATGAATTAGTGACACCAAGTTTTTATCAACAGTATGAACGAGCACATAAAAACTACTTTAGTATTAAGATTAAAGGACCGGTCACATCACCCAATGCGCGGGCAATGCTGGCTGAAATTTATGGTGATGTTGTCGAAGTGCAATATGACTTACCTAAGTTAATGCAGAGTGAAACAAGTATTCCAGAAATTAGTGATGATAATGAATCTGATGATAAAATGATTGCTAATTTTTATGAGTTTGTGACTGGTGAACAACTGAATGATAATCAAAAGAAGCTTATTGATGAGACCTTGAGTGACTTACACCAACAGGAGGAAGATAATTAATATGCGTCCTATCAAATTACAATTAAACAATTTCGGACCTTATGATCATGCCACGATTGATTTTTCAAATTTCACTGAATCTAAACTATTTTTAATTACTGGCGATACGGGTGCTGGTAAGACAACTATTTTTGACGGTATGACCTATGCCTTGTTTGGTGAAGGAACTGGTGAACGACGTCCGGAAGATATGCGTAGTGAATTTGCTGATACGAATTCAGAAACTAAGGTCGTTTTTTGGTTTGAACATAATGGCCGTTTCTATGAAATTAAGCGTACGCCCACACAGTCATTAAAAAAGAAGCGTGGTGCAAAATCAGATTTTGATTTAACCGAACATAAAGCAACGGTTTCTTTGATGGAAGTTGATGATGTCCTCGCAACACCAATTGCTGCACTCGGCGATAAAGCAACCGTTGTTAATGACCACGTCAAAGAATTACTACACTTAAATGCTGAACAGTTTCGTAAAATAATTTTATTACCACAAGATAAGTTTCGAGAATTTTTAAGTGCCCAAAGTGATGATAAAAAGGTCATTTTACGTCAACTATTTGGAACGGCAATCTTTGACCAGTTTACGGATAAATTGAAACAACAACAAAAAACATCTGATAGTCAACTGGAACAACTTGCTTTCCAACGTGACGATAAGTTAAAACAAATTGACTGGCAACAGGATGATATTGATACTATTGCACCAACTGCAGCAGAAAAGTTGACGCTTTTATCTCAGATGAATCAAGCAATGCGCATTGATTTAACTGAACAAGAGAACGACTTGACGAAAGCACGTGAGGAATTAAAAGTTCTACAGCAACGGCAACAAGAAGGTCAACGCGTTGAAAATTTATATACACAATTAACGCAAAAGAATCAGTTATTGCAAGAAAAATATACACAGAAACCGGTCATTGAAAAAAAGAAAACTTGGTGGCAAACTTTGCGTTGGGCCGAATCGCAACGTGAAATCGTTGATAAGCAACAACGACTTACTAAACAATTAGCTGATGAATCAGATAGTAAGCAACAAGTGACAACAGCAAGCAATCAGCTAAAACATAGCCAAACTGTATTGGTAGATCAACAAACAACACTGTATAAACAAAAGGAAAGTATCGCTAACAAGCGCATTGTTTTACAACAAATTCAAAATGATTTACTACCTAAATCTCGTCAATTGACTAAAGCTCAAGATAAGCAAGCACAAGTTATTGCGAAAATTGCATCAGCTGAACAAACTAATCAAAAACTAAATGATCAATTACAGGTAACTGAAAACGAATTAACAGATAAACAAAAGCAGTTGGCTGATAAACAGCAAATTATCATTAATGAAATTAGTCTGACAAAGCTAACTTCGCAGATACAAAATATGGCAGAGCGGGTCAGTGACTATGAGTCACGGCAATCAGCCTTAGAGTTAGCAGAATTACAAGCAGCAAAATTAGCAGAACAAGTTACAAAGTCAAAAGAGCATCAATCGTTACAATTGCAAAAATTAAAAGAGCAAGAATCATTACGTCGTGATATCTTGATTCAGCAATTAAAACAAGAGTTAAAGGTTGGTGAGCCTTGCTTGATTTGTGGTCAAATTTATCAAGGTCAGCAGCATGAGCATAATCAAGCAGCAACGACAACCTACGCAGATTTAAAAACGGCTATTCAAGCGGTTGAAAAGACAGAGCGTTCAGTTAGAGATGCTGCTGCAGATCTATCTAAAGTAACGACGGCTTATGAAACGAAATTGGCTGATATTAAAAGTGAAAAGGAATGGTTAGATTCACGACAAAGTGAAATTAATCAGACTTATGAACAGATAAAGGCCGATTGGGAATCAGTGTTCGCTTCTTTTAATGAAGCTTTTAGTGAATTGCCAACGATATTTGATAAAGTACAGGTTAACAAAAAAGCACAACTGGCTTTAGTTTTCATGCGTGATACTAAAAAGCAAGTGACATCCTTAGAAAAAGAAGTTGTCAATAAACAACAACAGCTCCAAGAAGCTAAAGAAGATTTGGTCGAAAATAAGCAAATTCTTGTATCGCAACAACAAAATAAGCAAGAATTGACTGATGAAATTACGCAATTAACAGCATCGACCGGGCAATTATTGTCAGTGACCGAGTATGAGCAGAAGGTTCAGCAACTTCAGCATGAGATTAAAAAATATGAAGAAACTGACAATGAGCTACGTGAGCAATTGTTAAGAAATGAAAATAGTCAACAGGAGAAACAGCAACAGTTAGCAAGCATCCAACAAAAATTGGCGCAAATTCAAGCTGATTTAACGCAAGAACAGCAACGTTTAGCAACGGTTATTAGTGAGGGACCAGTTGCAGACCAAGCTGGATTTGATGAATTAATGGGACGTTTAGACCAAGATCCCGATGAAATCAATCAGTTGCATGATGCCGTTATGGCTTACCAGACAAGTATCAAAAGCTTAACGGCAGAAGTCGACGATTTGAAAAAACAAATTGGTAATAAAACCTTGCCGGATTTAGAGAAGTTGCAAATGCTGGTTAATGAACAGCAAGCTTCTGTTGAACAACAAGTGGCTGACTATACGGCAAAGGAAGCTCAGTTAACGCAACAGGTACAGATTGAATATTCTGTACAAACACTACAAGAGCAATGGGCAGCTCAACAATCTGCAGGTAGAGATTTGTTTACCTTAAAAGAAGCCGTTGATGGTAATAATGATAAACGGCTACGCCTTGAAACCTTTATTTTGCGACGCTTTTTATATGACGTATTAGAGTATGCTAATGCCCATTATATAGGTGTCTTGTCGGCTGGAAGATATCAATTTATTTTGTCAAATCGACAGGCTGGCCGAGCCAATCAAAACGGTTTGGATATTGATATTTATGACCAAGATGGTGGCAAAATTAGGGCAACTAGTACGCTATCAGGTGGTGAATCATTCATTGCCGCACTTTCGATTGCACTTTCGATGGCTGAAATCGTGCAGCATCGTGCGGGTGGTGCCAAAATCGATGCACTCTTTATTGATGAAGGGTTCGGCTCATTGGATGAACAGACACTTTCGCAAGCGATGGAAGCCTTAAGTATGGTTGAGCAAAGTGGCCGATTGGTAGGAATTATTTCTCATGTTAGTTCCATGAAACAGCAGATACCACAACAATTATCAGTTAAGAAACTTGGTAATGGTCGTAGTAAATTAACATTGCATATTCTTTAATTAAATTGTAGTTATACAAAAGGTGGTTGAGACAAGATAAATGTCTCAACCACCTTTTGTGCTAAAAATACCAACCATAGGGGACTTCTTTACGAATTTGGTCAATTGCTAATTGGTGTTGCTGATTGTACATTTTAGGTTGTTTAGCTAGTGGTACGAATTCTAATGATAGTGTTTCGTCGCCATCAGCAATTAGCTTGCCACCAGTTTTTTCAACTTCGAACAGGAACATTGGAATTTGGGCTTTGTCACCTGATGGAAAGGTGTGGTGAAAATTGGTATCGACACCAATCAAGGCGGTAATCTTAACGTCAATGCCAGCTTCTTCCTTAAATTCACGAATGAGTGATGTCGGAGCTGATTCGCCTAAATTTTGCATACCACCAACGAGACTCCAACCAACCTCGCCATCACCACGTTGTTCCATTAATACTTTTTGACGCGTATCGTCAAATAAAATACCAGCCACACCGGGCATAATAATTTCTTCATGACCAATTTTGTGACGTAAGTCCTTAAAGTAGTCTTCCATAACCATATAAAATAATGCCCCCTGAATGCTTTGTTGTGCTCATCATAGCATACCGAGGGGAAACTTAAAAAAGCCTGACGTTATGGTACAATTAAGTTATCTATTTTTTATGAGGAGAAATGCATGATTACATCATTTTTAGTTCTGGAAATTACAGCGATTGCGACATTTCTATGGGCAAAAAAACTAAAACTTAGCAAACTGGATTGGTTGGCAGTTGGTATTGTCACCATTATCAATGTTATTTTTATTTATTGGTGGATGCCGGTACCAACACTATCACAATTAGTGATCCCAGTAGCGCTTGAAACCACATTGGTTAGTATTTGGGCGGTTATTACAGGCGCATCATCAGTATTGGTTGAACGCGTAGTAAATGGTAAACGTTCTTTTAGCTTACAAGGGATAAACTTCTGGCCATTTGTTATTCCGCTTATTGCTATTGGTATATCTGTATCTGCCGGTGTCTCAAAGGCACTGACTGTACGACCAATGTATCATTCTGTACAAGCAAAGCATCATAAAGAAGCCCCTTTGACTAAGGATGATCAACCAATTGCTCTGTCAGCACAAGCTGCCGAAAATATGATGAAAAAGGCATTTTCACAAGTACCAGATTCATCAATGTATGAATTGGGTGATTTATCAGCACAATATATTAAAGGTAAGCCTTACTATGTGGCTCCGGTAGAATTTAATGGTTTTGTATCATGGTTTATGAATCGCGAATTACCGGGTTACTTTGTGACATCAGCAACCGATATTAACGACACGGCCCATTTTGTGAAGAAGGATATGGCTTATTCTGAAACCAGTTGGTTTTCACATAGTATTGCTCGTAAAATTTATATGGCAAACCCACGTTATCAACAAGTAGGTGAGCCGATTTTAGAAGTTGATAATAATGGCAAAACTTATTGGGTACAAACACTATTGCGTGTCCGCTGGGCTGGTCAATTGTTATTTGATAATATTCACGTATCAATTACTAGTGCAGATACTGGAAAAACAAAAGTGTATAAAACGAGCGACTTACCAAAATGGGTCGATGTTGGTGTTTCACCAGAGGCAGCGACATTAATGAATCGAACTTATGGTAATCCATATGCCTTTAACTTCCGTCATAAAAATCAAATCAAGCCAACTGAAAATGGGTCTGAAAGTGGTGTGACACCAATGTTTAATGTTAATGGCTCATTATCATATTTTGATGATTTTACAACGGTACGTTCAAATGCCGATTCAGATAAGGGTTATTCATTAGTGGATACGCGAACTGGTCAATTACGCTTCTACACTGGTAAAAATGTTGGTATCATGGATTCTGAAGGGGCAATGAAGGTTGCCAAACAGCTGCATCCCCAAAATAAGTGGCATGGTTCAAATCCTGTGATTATGAACGTTGATGGTACGCCAACTTGGGTCATTTCAATGATGGATAATAATGAACGTTTCCGTGAATATGCCTATATCAAGGGAGCTGACCAAAACATTATTGGTGAAGGTGCGAATGCATCAGATGCACTGGCAGCTTACCGTAATGCACTTGCCGGTAGTGCTCAAACAGCAGCGGCTAGTGATGCAAAAGCCAAAGTCAAAAAGGCTAGCGGCAAGGTTGCACGAGTGAATACCAATGCAACGTTAGATAATAAGCAAGTTGTTGTCTTTAAGCTGGTTGATGATGATATACTATATACTTTGGATCCGTCACAGAAGCAAACAGCTTTGTTGATGCAAACAGGTGATCAGGTTAATTTAAAGGCTAAATCTGTTAAGGGAGCCACGGTAGCGAATGTGGTCTCACTTAAAAATGAGTCACTGAAATAGAAAGAACATGACATTATGGGAAAAGGAACAATTAAATCAAATGATTTTGCTCGTGGTGCGGCAAAAAAAGGTCAGGTAACGGCTGATCAAAAGAAATCAGCACGACAGGCTTTGCTTGCACAAGCAAAGAAAAAGGCTCAAGCAAACAAACATTAATTTTTAAGAAAGGATGGTGTTATGGTAAGTTTTGCAGAACGAATGCTTGATGAATTATCAAGTGGACAATTAGAGGCGGCAAAGAAATCTTTTGCCTCTGCTTTGCGTTATGATGATGACGATACGATTTATTCATTGGCTGAGGAGCTTTATGGGTTAGGATTTTCTAACCAAGCCCAGCGTGCATATAAAAAATTATTAGCTAAATACCCGGATGAGGATCAATTACGGACGTCTTTGGCTGACATTGCCATTGATGAAGATGATACGGACCAGGCACTCATGTACCTATCAGAGATTTCAGAGGATTCAACAGCTTATATTGAATCCTTATTAGTCGCTGCAGATTTGTATCAGTCAGAAGGGCTGGTAGAAGCTGCGGAAGGTAAGTTATTGGCTGCATACCAGCAGGATTCAGAAGAACCAATCATTCAATTTGCACTTGCAGAATTTTATTTTGCCACTGCAAAATATCAAGTGGCCATCCCATATTATCGACAACTAATTAAAAATGGTGAACGGTATTTCTCTGGCTTGGATATTGTGTCGCGAATCGGTGTGGCTTACGCATTAGTGGGAAACTTCGACAATGCGCTGGGTTACCTTGAACAAATCAAAGATGCAGATATGACGCCAGATGTGCGTTTCCAACTTGGTTTAACTTATGCAACAAATCCAGAGAATCAGCAAAAAGCGATTAAAACTTTTACTGAGTTACGTGAAATTGATTCATCATATGCTGGTTTGTATGAACCACTGGCGCAGTTATATTTGAATACGCATGAGCCTAAAAAAGCATTGGTGACATATCAAGAAGGCATTGCGGTCGACCCATTTAATGCTAAGTTCTATCAAGAAGGTGCTAAAATCGCTGCTGAGCTCGATGAAAATGAACAAGCGAATGCCCTTTATAAAGAGGGATTGGAAAATAATCCAGCCGACTCTATTCTGGTTACCAGCTATTCTGATTTCTTGGTGAAAACTGGAAATGATATTGATAACATTAATCTATTGAATGATTTCTTTGACAATGATGATACGGATGTGAATCCACAACTTTATTGGAATTTGGCCCAAAGTTACACAGCCTTAGAAGATTTTGAAATGGCTACTAAGTATTGGCGTGCTGCATTGCCATTCTTTATGGATCAACCAGACTTTTTGAAACCAGCTTATTATTATTTCAGAGGTGAAGGTGAACGTGAGCTTGCCTTACAAGCGTTGCAACAATACGTCAAATTAGTACCTGAGGATTACGACATGGTCGCTACTTTACAAGACGAATTTTAACAAAATAGCATACAGTTCTAATGGGATTATAGACATTAGAACTGTATGCTATTTTTATATGTTTTAGGCTGTTTGTCACGGTGTGTTTAACAATGTATAATATGATTATTAGAAATTAATAAGATATAGAAATGAGGACGGACAATGGACGCTTGGCATTTGTCAAAACGTTTAGCAGCAGTAGCGGATTTTGTACCCGATGGCGCTAGAATTGCAGACATTGGGTCAGATCATGCTTATCTGCCTGCAAATTTATTATTAAATAAACATATTTCATTTGCCATTGCTGGGGAAGTTGCACCTGGTCCCTTGGCAAATGTTGAAAACGAAATAGCACGTCATGGTTTACATGATGTATTGATGCCACGGCTTGCCAATGGTTTAGCGGCAATTAAAACTAGTGATTTAGTTGATACCGTCGTTATTGCCGGTATGGGTGGTCGTTTGATTTGCCAAATTTTAACCGAGGGTGAATTAGATAAATTCCGCTATCATCGGCTCGTTTTGCAACCAAACATTGATATCGATTTGGTTAGATCATGGTTATCTGAAAATGGTTATCAACTAGTCGATGAGGCGGTCGTTGCAGATGATGGCCATTACTATGAAATATTGGTTGCAGAACCGGGAAACGTCACTTATTCACTGCGCGAATTGAAGTTTGGTCCCTATAATTTAACTGAACCGTCATCAGTTTGGTTAGAAAAATGGCAGCGTGAAGCCATGCGTATTCGAAATATTATGCGCAAGCTTGAGTCCGCTGATCAATCAGAAAGTGACGCTTACCAAGAATATGCAAAAGAATTGCAAACGATAATGGAGGCAATTGCTTATGCTAGCATGTGATTTAATAGCAAAGATTGAGGACTATGCACCAAAGCCTTTAGCTTGGGAAAAAGATCCAATTGGATTACAGTTAGGTAATCCGAAAAAAGAAATTCATCGGGTGATGACAACGTTAGATGTTCGCCCGGAGGTGGTGCAGGAGGCGATTGATCAGCAAGTCGATTTTATTTTTGCTCACCATCCAATGATGTTTCATCCTGCTAAAAATTTAGACTTATCAGTTCCGCAGAATGCGATGTATGCTGATTTGATTAAACATGACGTTGTTGTTTATGCTGCGCATACAAACTTAGATGCTGCCGTGAATGGCATGAATGACTGGTTGGCGGCAGCATTACAATTAAATGATGTGCAACCCCTCATCCCTAATGATGATGGTCAGACTGGCTTAGGTAGAATCGGCCAGTTGACCGAACCGCAAACTGTGGCCACATATGCGGGTTTTGTGCGTGATTTATTCCAGGTGAAAGCGGTGCGTGTCATCGCTAATGATTTACAACGACCAATCCAAAGAATTGCCGTCTTAGGTGGCGATGGTGGTGATGAATATCCACAAGCATTGGCTGCTGGTGCAGATGCTTACGTCACAGCGGATTTTTACTACCATACAGCTCATGATGTTTTAGCAGATGATTTTGTTGTGATTGATCCAGATCACCACATGGAGGCCATTGCTAAACAACACATGGTTAACTTAATTAAAGATTGGCAAACAGAGAATAGCTGGCATTTAGAAACAGTGTTTGCATCAACGACTAATACCGATCCATATACTTATATTTAATAACAGAGGTGTAACATGACAGAAGAACTTTATCCTAATTTAGTTGATCGTTTTATCGATTACGTTAAAATTAATACCCAATCAAATGAAAATTCAACAACGATTCCATCTGATCCAAAAGAAGTGGCTTTTCTAAAAGATTTAGCTGCTGAGTTAAAGACGATTGGTTTGGAAAATGTCCGGACAATGCCTGATGGTTATGTTTTTGCCGAACTAGCTAGCAATATAGCTAAGGAAGTACCAACAATTGGTTTTATTTCACATGTTGATACAGCAGACTTTAATTCGGAAAATGTGCAACCACAATTTGTGACTGATTATGATGGTCAATCGGAAATCAAGCTGAATGACGATTATTCATTAACAACAGCAGATTTCCCATCATTAAAGAAGTATGCGGGACATACCTTGATTACATCAGATGGTACAACCCTTTTGGGAGCAGACGATAAAGCGGGAGTTGCAGAGATTGTCTCAGCAGCTGAACACTTTATTGCTCATCCAGAATTAGAACATGGTAAGCTGGTCTTTGCTTTTGGGCCTGACGAGGAAATCGGTGTTGGGGCTGATAATTTCCACGTCGCAGAGTTTGGGGCTGATTTTGCCTATACCGTTGATGGTGGACCGCTTGGTGAACTTGAGTGGGAAACTTTTTCAGCTGCGTCAGCAGTTGTTGAAATTCAAGGACGTAATGTTCATCCTGGAACAGCTAAAGATACGATGGTCAATGCCTTGCAAGTTGCTATTGATGTTCATAACGCTTTGCCAGCGGGGGATCGTCCTGAATTAACGGCTGGACGTGAAGGGTTCTTCCATTTACTAAATCTAGCAGGTACGCCTGAAGATGCTCGTATGGATTACATCATTCGTGACCATGATCGTCAACAATTTGAAGCGCGTAAAACATTAATGACCGAGATTGTTGATCGGTTGAATAACCAACTGGGTGTTGATCATATTAAGTTGACACTAAAGGATCAATACTACAATATGGGAGAGATTCTTAAGGACGATATGACGCCGGTTGATTTGGCGGCTGAAGCCATGCGTGATTTGAAGATTGATCCAATTATTGAGCCGGTTCGTGGTGGGACTGATGGTTCAAAGATTACATTCCTAGGGCTACCAACACCTAACTTGTTTGCTGGTGGTGAAAATATGCACGGTCGTTACGAGTACGTTTCGACTACGGTGATGGCGCAGGCAACTGATACAATTATTAAAATTGCTACTTTGAACGCTGAAAAATAAGCTAAGTAAACTTTAAGTTATCAATGATAGACTCTTACTTACAAGATTGGGGGTTTTAGATGCTTTTTTTAATTATTATGTTAATCATTGGCCTTTGGTGGTGGAAGAGTTCACGTCGAATAAAGCAAACTATCGCTAAAGTGCAAGAACAATCATCTGTTCAGGGTAAACAACAAGCAACGCATGGTGCAAATGTTTTCGATGGTGAATTTGAAGAAATTAAGACGAATCACCGTCCATAAATATTAAAATGAAATTAGTGAAACATGGATTGCTATTAATAAAATAAGAATAATTTAGGCGTCATATACTATATTTTGTGGTATATGGCGCTTTTTTCTGCTACACTAAATGATAAACATCTTTATTTTAAATGAGATGTTTATCATAAATCAGGGTGTTAAGGGGAGTTCAATCAAATGGAAAAGTTGTTGATTGCAAACCGAGGTGAAATTGCCGTCCGTTTAATACGTGCAGCAAAAGAACTCGGAATCAAGACAGTTGCTATCTTTGCAAAAGAAGATGAATTTGCTGTTCATCGTTTCAAAGCTGATGAAGCTTATCAAGTTGGTGCGGGTAAAGCACCAATTGCAGCCTATTTAGATATTGCTGATATTATCCGCATTGCAAAGCAAGCAGGTGTAGATGCAATCCATCCTGGATATGGTTTTCTATCTGAAAACGACGAATTTGCTGCTGCTGTGGAAGCAGCTGGCATTAAATTTGTTGGTCCTAAGTCTGAGCATTTAAAGATGTTTGGTGACAAAATCGTTGCTAAACAAATTGCAGCTAAGGCTGATGTGCCAACAGTACCAGGTACAGATCATCCAGTAGCTGACGTGCAAGAAGCGTTAGCCTTTGGTAAGGAGCATGGTTATCCACTATTTGTTAAGTCAGCGGCCGGTGGTGGTGGTCGTGGGATGCGTGTTGTTGACCATGAGGAAGAATTAAAAGAGGCCTTTGAGCGCGCAGCATCTGAAGCCAAACAAAGTTTTGGTAAGCCAGATATTTATTTGGAAAAGTATTTGCGCGATCCGCAACACGTCGAAATTCAAATTTTGGCGGACGAACAAGGTGAAGTGATGCATTTGTTTGAGCGTGATTCATCTATTCAACGTCGTCACCAAAAGATTATTGAATTTGCTCCAGCTGTTTCAGTTTCAGTGGCTATGCGACAACGCATTCAAAATGCTGCCTTACGGTTGATGCGCAGTGTTGATTATCAAAGTGCTGGTACCGTTGAATTCTTAGTTGAGGGTGATGACTTTTACTTTATTGAAGTTAACCCGCGTGTTCAAGTTGAACACACAGTCACTGAAGAAGTGACAGGCGTTGATATTGTGAAGTCACAATTATTGATTGCCCAAGGTTATGGTTTGCATGAAACACCGGTAAACATCCCTGAACAGGATCAATTACAAGCAGTTGGTGTGGCTATTCAGTCACGTATTACTACTGAAGATCCAGCCAATAATTTCATGCCTGATACTGGAAAAATTGATTGGTATCGTTCACCCGGTGGAACAGGTGTTCGTCTAGATGCTGGTAATATTTATGCCGGCGCTACAGTAGCGCCTTATTTCGATTCATTGCTAGTTAAGCTAGTGACACATGGTTCGGACTTTGCAGCTGCAGTGGATAAAATGAAGCGCGCATTGAGCGAATTTGTTATTCGTGGTGTTAAAACGAATATTCCATTCCTAAAGAACGTTTTTGCTCATCCAACATTTAGAGCAGCAGCGGCACCAACGACATTCGTTGACAATCATGCCGAATTATTTGAAATTTTGCCAGATAAGGATCCTGAACGTAAGGTCTTGCGGTATGTTGCTGAAACAACGGTTAATGGATTCCCAGGATTGGATCATGATCGACCAAAGATTTATACGTCAACTCATTATGAGCCAACTCAGGCAACGACATTACCTAATGACTTAGTAACCGCCAAGGATGTTTTGGATGCTAAAGGTCCTGATGGCGTGGTTGATTGGTTAAAGCAACAAGATAAAGTATTGCTGACTGATACAACGATGCGTGATGCACATCAATCATTATTTGCGACACGCTTACGAACGAAAGATATGGCGTCAATTGCAGCAGATTCACAGTTAGCCTTACCAAATCTATTCTCAAGTGAGATGTGGGGTGGTGCAACTTTCGATACTGCTTACCGTTTCTTGGGTGAGGATCCTTGGGAGCGTTTGCGCATATTACGTAAGAAAATGCCTCGAACATTAACTCAAATGTTGTTCCGTGGTTCAAATGCGGTTGGTTATCAAAATTATCCAGATAATGTTTTGGAAGAATTCATTAAATTATCTGCTACGAATGGTATGGATGTTTTCCGTATTTTCGATAGTCTTAACTGGCTGCCACAAATGGAAAAGTCAATCCAATACGTACGTGATAATAATAAACTTGCCGAAGTTGCGATGGCTTACACGGGTGATATTTTAGATACCTCAAGAACGAAATACAACTTGAAGTACTATACAGATTTTGCTCAAGAATTAGTGGCACAAGGGGCCCATATTATTGCTATTAAGGATATGGCTGCATTGTTAAAGCCTGAAGCAGCCTATCAATTAGTTAGTGCGCTAAAGGATAAAGTCGATGTACCAATTCATCTACACACCCACGATACTACTGGTAATGGTATTTATACTTATGCCCGTGCGGTTGATGCGGGGGTAGATGTTGTGGATGTTGCAATGTCAACATTTTCTGGTGCAACATCACAACCTTCTATGGGTGCATTGTACTATTCACTAACTGGACATGATCGTCAACCAGAGTTAGATATTCATGCAGCTAATCGAATCAATGACTATTGGGCTGGTGTACGTCCATACTACCGTGACTTCATGAGTGAAACGTCTGGTACTCAGACAGATATTTTTGAGGTTGAAATGCCAGGTGGTCAATATTCTAATTTGCAACAGCAAGCCCAAGCATTACGTTTAGGTGACCGTTGGAATGAAGTGAAGAAGATGTATGTGACAGTCAATAAGATGTTTGGCGATATTATCAAGGTAACTCCTTCATCTAAGGTCGTTGGTGACATGGCATTGTTCATGGTACAAAATGATCTAACACCTGAAAAGGTATTAGCAGATGGTCAATCAATTGATTTCCCACAATCTGTCGTTGACTTCTTTGCTGGTGACTTGGGTCAACCAGTTGGTGGTTTCCCAGAAGATTTGCAGAAGGTTGTTTTGAAAGGTCGTAAGCCAATTACGGTACGCCCTGGTAAGTTAACCGCACCGGCTGACTTTGCAACCGAAGAGGCCACGTTGAAGGAAAAGTTACATCGACAGCCAACGGCTGAAGAAGTTATTTCATATATTCTTTATCCAAAGGTATTTTTGGATTATATGGCTAACAATGATAAGTTCGGCCCAGTGACGGTGCTAGATACACCAACATTCTTCCAAGGTATGCGTCTGGGAGAACGCATTGATGTTAAGATGGGCGAAGGTCAAACGGTTATCTTCCAGCTTGAAGAAATCGGGGAACCAAACGTTGATGGTGTCCGGACCTTATACTTTGATGTTAATGGTACGCCACTAGAAATTGACGTACAGGATGCTAGTGTGCAAACGACAACGGTTGTTCGTCGTAAGGCAGAACCATCAAATGAACATGAACTTGGTGCAACCATGGCCGGAAGTGTCGTCTCAGTTAATGTAGAAAATGGTCAAGCGGTTAAACAAGGTGATACGTTACTTGTTACTGAAGCGATGAAGATGGAGACATCTATTCAAGCACCATTTAATGGAACAATCAAGCATATTTATGTGACTGCCGAAGATATGGTTGACGGTGGTGATCTATTATTGGAGATTGAACCAAACTAAAATTTAATCATGATGAAGAGTGAAAAGTACCCATTAGTAACTAACGGAAACAGGCTTGCTGCTTGGCAAGAAATTCGTTATATTGGTGTTAGGGCTTTTTGCTCTTTTTATTTATCAAAAATTAGCAAACTAAGGAGATAATCATGCAGCCGTGGTGGCAGAAAAAAATTACTGTAGGTGCGGGGATGGTTGGTAGCCTACTATTAATCCTACAGAGCGTTTTAGGAACAATTGTTTGGCCAACGTATAAAATCAGCCAATTTCCTTTAGCCATGTTAACGGCCAAGGGGACTTCTTACGAATATGCGTTTAAAACGTTACAATTAGTGGCTGGTAGTTTAGTATTAGTTACGTTAATCGCACTGATTAAATATGCGGTAGCAACAGAGAAAGTCATGTTTAGTCGAGATTTAAAGCTGTTAGCTATCGTTTGGTTACTTTGGTTACTCGTTCAGTTTCTTTGGCCAATTACCTTAGATGTTGCGATTACAACGACACCAGTATCAATGCGTGATATTGTTTCTGGTCTATTAATTATTGTCATGGCACTGGCGCTGATTCAATTGGGTAGATCTGCTAGGAAAAATAATTTTGAATCATTGCGCAATGCACTGACCTTACTGGGTATATTATATGTTCTGTTTAATTTCCTAGCATACGTCGTTACGGTCATTGGCTGGCCAATATATGGCTTTTTAGACGTTATTGCAAATGATATTTTGGCAGTTGCGATGGGATTTTTGAGTTGGTACTTTATGCGACTCGCTGAGTCTTAATGTTAGCAGGCAGGTTTAAATTTTTTAGGATAAAATACTTGCTATTTACCGAAAAAGTGTGTAATATAAATATTTGTAATTTACTAGCTATATTGTAACGGCGCAAGCTTGGGGATTAGCCCAATGCAGCTAATCCTGTCGTTCAAATTAGTGGTGGGGGGCACCCCGCAAATAAATTCAAGGAGTTATGTTAATGCGCATTAACATTTTATTAGAAGCCGCCGAAACTGGTGAGCGTATCTACTTGACTTCTAAGAACCGTCGTAACACGCCAGATCGTTTAGAGTTAAAGAAGTATTCTCCAAAGTTGCGTCGTGTTACTGTGTTCAAGGAGGTAAAGTAATCATGGCTAAAAAGTCAAAGATCGCTAAGGAAATGAAGATTGAAGCAACTGTAGAGAAGTACGCTGCAAAGCGTGCCGAACTAAAGGCTGCTGGTGATTACGTTGGGTTGTCAAAGTTGCCTCGCAACGCTTCACCTGTTCGTATCCACCGTCGTGACAAAATTGATGGTCGTCCACGTGCCTACATGCGTGACTTTGGTATGTCACGTTTGAAGTTCCGTGAATTGGCACACAAGGGTCAAATTCCTGGTGTTAAGAAGGCTTCATGGTAAAATTTTTACCATAAAGCATTAAAAGAGTATCACTTTATTGTGATGCTCTTTTTTTTGTGTATTCATAAATATTTTTAAGCAAGTGGCCAGCAAAACTTGACAATAAGGTATAAAATGGAGATATATTTTTATTGTGAGGTGTGAAAGGAATGTTACAAAAAAAGGTTTTAAATAAACTTCTTGCAAGTGCGTTTGATGTGCCAGTAATGGTGACATACTGGGACGGTAAGACTGAAAATTATGGTGAAGGTCTACCACAAATTCATATCACATTTAATAAGAAACTTGATTTAAAACGTATGGCTAAGGTGCCAACATTAGAATTAGCTGAAGCCTATATGAAGCGTCATATTGAAATCGATGGTAGCATTCAGGAACTGGTTACCGCGGCATATCGTCAGGCGGATAGTTTTTTGACGGATCAAAGTGGTTTTACCGGTTCTTTGATTAGCAAATTTACATCTTCGCATGATAAAGAAACATCAAAAGAAGATATTCAAAGCCACTATGACATAGGGAATGATTTTTATAAAAAGTGGTTAGACAGCACAATGACTTATTCATGTGCTTATTGGGCGCATGATGATATAACGCTTGAAGAAGCACAAATTGCCAAGGTGCATCATATTTTAGATAAATTACATGCTGAGCCCGGTAAAACATTGCTTGATATCGGTTCTGGATGGGGAACACTGATTATTACAGCTGCCCAAGAGTATGGATTGGATAGTTATGGTGTCACATTATCTCAGGAACAATATGATTATACAATGACACGTGTGAAGGAATTGGGCTTGGAAGATAAAGTACACGTGCTGTTACAGGATTATCGTGATATTGACCAACAATTTGACTACATAACGTCAGTTGGTATGTTTGAGCACGTTGGTAAAGATAATCTAGCAGAGTACTTTAAAGACGTTGAAAAATACTTAGTTCCAAATGGTCGTGCACTAATCCACGGTATCACTGGCCAACATTATGGGGCAGGTGTAGATCCATTTATTGAAAAGTACATTTTCCCAGGTGGCTATATTCCGAATGTTGTTGAAAATGTTACCCATGTCTTGGATGCAGGCTTGCAATTGGATGATCTTGAGCCACTACGTCGTCACTATCAAAAAACACTTGAACATTGGGCTGATAATTATCATAAAGTGTTTGATGAAACCGTTAGTGAATATGGTGAAGAGTTTGCACGCATGTGGGATCTATACTTACAAGCTTGTGCAGCATCATTTGAGGCCGGTAACATTGACGTTATGCAGTTCTTGCTAACAAAGGGTGCGTCAGGTCATGATTTGCCAATGAACCGTGCCTTTATGACGGCTAGAGATTAAATATATAGTAAAATAGTTTAAAATAAGTGATTAGTGTATAAAATGATAACTAATCACTTATTTTTATTGGAAAATTCCACGATCGATGTATAAAAATGATAAGGAAAACAACGTATGAAAACACTTGTTTATAAAATTATTAACGATCGCACTTTGTGGGTAACAACAGTCTTGCTCATTTTGGCGTTGTTTGTGGGCCATGTTCAGCTTAACGATATTGATATGCAGACAATTCTTTCATTACTTTCATTGATGATTTTAATCAGTTTATATGAAGGGGAAGGATTGCTAAAGTACGTTGCGCTGACGATTATTAAGAAGTGTCAAACAACTCGTCAGGTGCAGCTCACAGTTTTTCTATTGGTGTTTTTTAGTGCAATGTTTTTAACGAATGATGTGGCTATCATAACTTTTATTCCGATATTTGTTGTCATTGCTCAAAAAATACATGTTAACGCCGTCTTACCAATTATCCTGTTAACTGTATTTGCTAATCTGGGTAGTGCAGTAACACCATTTGGTAATCCACAAAACATCTACTTAGCTAGCCATTATCAGCTACAAATGGGTGATTTTTTTCAGATGTCATGGCCGCTAGGATTAATTAGTTTCTTATTTGTTCTGCTTAGTAGTCTATTTTTTCGATCATCAAATCTGGAACAATTAACACTTGATTTGCCAACTATACGTCCCAAACAGACTAAGTTGTTGATTGCAGGTAGTTTTGTTGTTCTAGCCGGATTGCTGCATTTATTGCCAATTATGATTTCATTAGTTGTTAGTATTCTATTAACATTAGTTATTAACAAAAAACGCTTTTTACAAGTAGACTATGGCATTATCATTTTGTTTGTTGAGCTATTTTTAATAGTCGGTGTATTGAGCCGCATACCAAGCGTAGTATCACTATTTGAAGAATTGACTACAACGGATAATGGCTCATTTATTTCAGGAATTGTCCTTAGTCAATTTATTAGTAATGTGCCAGCGGCTGTCTTATTAAGTGCTTTTACTAGTCGGGTGAATGCTGTGTATTTGGGTGTTTCGATTGGGGGATTGGGAACGATTATTGCATCATTGGCCAATTTATTGGCTTGGCGACAATATCAACGCCAAATTGAAGAAATTAATTACAGCTTTCCGATTAAGTTAATGGTCATTAACTTATTATTATTGTTAATTTTTATCGCGTTAGGCTATGCCATATTAACGGTTGCATAAAAAAGGACATCAACTAACCATTTGAATATGGTTGATTGATGTCCTTTATTTGTATTTATTAGCCATTTGTTACGATAAAACGTTCTTGCTTGTGAGCAGGTGTGATTATTTCGTCAACAATAGCCTTAGCCATTGTGTCGCTAGTTGTTTGTGAACGTCCTTGTTCATCAAATAGCATATCATCTTTACCATAAAGCACCTTATCAGCTAATTCACCAGGCACAAATAATTGACCAGGAGAAACACCCGTCCAGCTAACATTTTTAACATCCTTTAGGAAATTAAATTCGTAAAGTTGGTTTTCGGGAATACTTTGCCAAGCAGCATTGTTTGGGTCAGCTTTGATATCTTCATAAGCAAAATGACGTTGATCACCTGTGCCAACAAATGTACTACCAGCACCTAAGATAAAGATTAAACGTGGTGATTCTGTTTCACGAAGCGTAGCAACTAAATGGGTTGCTAGATCTGTATGTAGATAAGCCTTTTCTGGTGCCGTTGCAAAAGCATCAACGACGACGTCAAATTGTTCTAAATCAGACTTGGTTAAATTGAAAGCATCAGATTCAATCAACTGAATATTTGCACCGAGATTTTGCTTTGCCTTATCTGCATTACGGACAATTGCAGTGACATCAAGGCCTGCTTCTTGCGCTGCCTTGAATGTGGCTGAGCCTGCCATTCCGGTAGCACCGATAATACCAACTTTAGTCATAAAAAACCTCCTGTTTGATAATCATATTTAATTACATTTTATAAGTAAAAAAACGAAAAAGCAAATTATACCCATAATGGTTATGAAAAAATCTCATAATAAGCTAAAATAGTGAGTAGATATTTTATGGTACAAGTATAAAAATGAATAGTTTAGACATAAATATAATGACAAGATTAAGAATAAAGTGAGGAAAATATATGCGTGCATATTTCAATTTAGATGCTAATGATTTTCCGGTCACGGTTGAACATATAGGTGCTGAATGGCCCCAGGACCAAATCATTAGATATCAAGGGTTTCCGCATTTTCATTGGTTGCAAACGGAAAAAGGAGTTGGCAATTTTTGGATTGGCGAAAAGCACCTAATTTTGCCGGAAAAGGCGGGGGTACTAGTATCGCCAGGTGTTCCTCATCGGTACGAATCAGCTAATGTTAATGATAAATGGGAAGTTATATTTGTGACATTCCAGGGGAAATTTGCCGATGATTTCAATCTGCAAATGATGAATCATGATTATGTTTATATTCCCCCTGAAAGAGGGGTTGAGTTTGTTAATCAAGTAGAACAGATTATTGCAACTTTAGAATCAAATCCTGTAGATCATGAATGGGTATCAGCACTATCGTATTACCTATTATTATCGCTTGGACGTGAAGAATCTTATCATGTCAATGTTAACCATCCTGATTTTATTCGCTATGTTAAGCCGGCTATGAACTATATGTCAGAAAATTTAGCAACCAATTTAACGATTACATCGGTTGCTAAGCATTTAAATATGACGCCACAGTATTTAGATCGTTTGTTTCAAAAAATTATGCATTTAAGTCCCCAGGAATACTTGCTCCAAGTTAGGATAAGTCATGCTAAAAAACTATTAGTTTCGCAGAAGCATTTACGAGTGGTTGCAGTTGCCAATGAAAGTGGCTTTCGTGATGCAGCGTACTTTAGCCGTATTTTTAAACGTGAAACAGGGGTTACTCCCTTAAATTTTAGAAAATGGCAAACATAAATGCCAAAAAACAGCTTGATACGACTTGAGCATACTTTCAATTTGTCCTTTTTTTTGGTTTAAAATAAGCAAATATACGTTTGAAAGCGCTTTATCATTAATATTGTAGATATGCACAGACGTGCTTTGGAGGAATTATATTATGAAAATGGTAAAACAGTACTTGTCGTACGCGGCAGGAGCGTTTGGTCACGATGCATTTTATGCAACATTAAGTACATACTTTATGATGTTCGTGACAAGTCAGTTATTCAACACCTCGGATGCAGGGTTTAATGACAAAATGATTGGTTGGGTAACTGGTCTGATTGTTGCCTTGCGTGTTGTCGAAATTATCTTCGACCCAGTTATTGGTGGTGTGGTTGATAACACTCGTACTCGTTGGGGAAAGTTCAAGCCATGGTTGGTGGTCGCTGGATTAATTAGTTCAGTACTGTTGATTGTCATCTTTACTGACTTTGGTGGTTTAAATGTTAGCCACCCAGTGCTATACATTATCTTGTTTGGAATTGTATTTATTACACTGGATGGTTTCTATTCATTCAAGGATGTGGCTTTCTGGTCAATGTTACCCGCTTTGTCTTTGGATAGTAAAAAGCGTGAGAAATTCGGAACAATTGCGCGTTTCGGATCAACCTTAGGTCAACAAGGTGTTCAAATTGTTGTTATCCCATTGGTAACATTCTTCTCATTAATCTTTCTTGGATCACATGCTGAAACAAAGACTGGTTGGTTCTGGTTTGCCGTTGTTATTGCGGTAGTTGCATACGGTGGTGTTTTGCTAACTGTATTTGGAACGAAAGAAGAAGATAACATTGTTCGTCAGAATACTGAAAAAGCTGGCATCAAGGCTATCTTTACAGCTGTTGCCAAGAATGACCAATTAATGTGGCAAGCATTGTCATACTTCTTGTTTGCACTAGCTTATGTTTCTACAAATTCAATGTTGTTGTACTACTTCAAGTATGTCATGGGGGCCGGAGATAAGTTCTACTTAGTTGGAATCTTTACCGCCATTGAAGGAATTGTCGCAGTTTCAATTTTCCCAACATTGTCAAAGTTTTTCTCACGTCGTACGATCTTTACGACAGGTGCAATTATCATGTTGATTGGTTATGCACTGTTCCTATTCTCAGCAAATAGCTTACCATTAGTATTAACAGCGATTACGTTGTTCTTCTCACCATATCCAATCTTGTTCTTGGTTGTTTTGATGACAATTACTGATTCTGTTGAGTATGGACAATGGAAGTTGGGAATTCGTAATGAATCAGTGACATTATCATTGCGTCCATTGATTGATAAGTTAGCTGGTGCTTTCGCTAATGGTATCGTTGGTGTCGCTGCTGTTGCTGCTGGTATGACTGGTTCAGCAAAGCCTGAGGATATTACTGATGCTGGTATGCAGTCATTTAACTTGTTTATGTTCTACATCCCAATCGCTTTGATTATTATTTCAGTTCTTATTTACTGGTTTAAGGTAACGCTAACTGAAAAGAAGCACGCTGAGATCGTTCGTCAACTTGAGGAACGTTTGCGTAAGGAAGAAGCAGAAAAGAAATAATTTAAAAAAGGAATTTTAAAGGTATTTAATTATGACTCTTACAAAAGAATTAGGTGAATCATTCCAACGTCGTTTTGGACATGCTGCAGAGCACTTTTTCTTCTCACCAGGACGTGTTAATTTGATCGGTGAGCACACTGATTATAATGGTGGTCATGTGTTCCCAGCCGCAATTAGTGTTGGAACATATGCTGCAGTATCATTACGTGATGATGATGAAATCCATGCATTCTCAGCAAACTTTAAAGATGCTGGGATGGTTACTTTCAAAACAGATGATTTGGAACTTCGCCAATATGATAGCTGGGTAAAGTATGTACGTGGTGTTATTAGTGAAATGGGCAAATTAGGCCATGAAGTACCACGTGGGTTTAACTTGGCTATTGTTGGTGATATGCCAACAGCATCAGGTTTGTCTTCATCGGCATCATTAGAATTGTTGATCGGTGTTATGTTGAATGATTTATTTGATTACGGTATGGATACCTTATCATTAGTAAAGCTTGGTCAAGCCGTAGAAAATGATTATCTTGGTTTGCAAACAGGGATTATGGATCAATTTGCGGTTGCCTTTGGTCAAGAAAAGCAAGCTATTTTCTTAGATACAAACACAATGGACTATGAAATGGTCCCATCTGACTTTGGTGATTATGACTTAGTAATCATGACAACAAACAAAAAGCGTGAATTGGTTGATTCAAAGTACAATGAACGTCGTGCCGAGACGCAAAAGGCGCTTGAAGAATTACAAGCAGTGACTGATATCAAATCATTAGGTGACTTAACAACTGATGAATTTGAAAAAATCGTTGATCACATTAGTAGTTCAGTAAATCAACGTCGTGCTCGTCATGCAGTTGCTGAAAATGAACGAACTGTTTTGGCTAAAAAGGCCTTATCAGATCACGATATGAAGCGCTTTGGTGAATTATTGACAGAATCACATAATTCATTGCGTGATGATTATGAAGTGACGGGTGTTGAATTAGATACATTGGTTTCAGCTGCTATGGCACAACCAGGTGTCTTAGGTGCTCGTATGACTGGTGCTGGCTTTGGTGGTAGTGCGATTGCCTTAGTTGCCAAGTCTGAAGCTGATAATTTTGCTGCAGCCGTTGGTAAAGTTTACAACGAAAAGATTGGTTACCAAGCATCATTCTTTGTAGCTGATATTGTTGATGGTACACATGCCTTGTAGGAGGCCGAAGTTTTAAAATGAAGTCATTGAATGAAGAACAAAGTCAAGCCGTAATGAATTTCGTTGCATGGGGAGTTGCCATGCATGCTTATTCAGAAGCCGAAACAGTTTATCGAACAAATTTGGTACTAGCTAAGTTAGGTGTTACGACTATTACGCAGGGCCTAACGGGTAATACGGATACTAATTTAAGCGACTTAGCTGATCAATTGATTGCAATCCAAGACGTTAAGTTTGAAATGGGCTGGCAAGCAGCCATTAATCGTACGGAATTGCTAAACATTGTGACGCCGACACCAGATGTTTTGGCAACTGAGTTTGAACGCTTGTACAAGGTTGATCCTGAACAAGCGGTTAAATATTATTATTTTGTTAGCGAATCAGTTGAAAATGTTAAAGTGAAAGACATTGCTCGAAACATTGCTTTTACCCATAACTCTAAGTACGGGGACATTGAGATTACAATCAATTTGTCAAAGCCGGAAAAGACGACTGCTGAAATTAAGGCCGCTGCTAGTGCGCCGAAAGCTACGTATCCGCCAACTGCATTAGATTATACTAATGAAGGTTATCTTGGTACAGTGACAGCAGCGCCACGTTTGACACACCGTTTTATTCGTGAGAATTTCAGTAATGAAACTTGGGGTTGGCATTATTCTCCATATGCATATTTTGAAGAACACGCCATTTTTGTTAACTTTAAACGACAACCAATGCAGATGGGTCTACGGACATTTACACGTCTAATGCAAATTGTTACGCGGTATCCAATGTACATGGTTGGTTCAAATGCGGATTTGCCAATTGTTGGTGGATCAATTTTGTCACAAGAGCATTATCAAGCAGGTCGTCATGCATTTCCAATGATGAAGGCAGAGGTCAAGCAACACGTTGCTTTGCCTGAATATGAAAATGTTTCAGTTGATGTATTGAATTGGCCAATGACTGCTTTCCGAGTATCCGCAACTGATGCAGCTGATGTTGTGGCAGCTGGTGAATTTATTCGTCGGGCTTGGGAAAAGTATTCTGATGAAAAACTAATGATTTCTGCAACTAGTGATGAAGGTGATCGTCAACATACGGTCACACCAATTGCGCAGTTTAAAGATGGTAAGTACGAGTTGTACTTAGTTCTTCGTGACAATGGGACTTCAGCAGAGTATCCAATGGGAATTTTCCATCCCCATGCCGATGTCCAACACATTAAGCAAGAAAATATCGGTTTGATTGAAGTGATGGGCTTGGCTATTTTGCCAGCACGCTTATTAAAGGAATTGCAGAAGGTTGAAGAATTCTTAATTGATCGTGCATCACTTGATGAAATTGCCGAAGGTCATCGTGATTGGGCACAACAAATTAAGCAAAGTCGACAAGTCAGTCCAGCTACGGTAACAGAAATTGTTCAAGAAGAAGTTGGTAAAGTATTCGTTCGCGTGCTTGAAGATGCTGGTGTCTATAAGGGTGATGCAGAGGGACAAGCAGGCTTGGATCGCTTTATTAAATATTTAGCAAGTATTAAATAATTAGTATTTCTAAAATAAAATCATAAGAGTGACCTTAATTTAAAGGTTCACTCTTATTTTTTTTGATTAAACAGGCTAAAATAGAATCATGAGACAACGAGATGAAAATAAAATATCAGCTTTATCCGAGGCAGCTATTGATTTAGTTGCAGAACAGGGAATTATCAATTTAAGTATTAATAAAATGGCTAAGCGAGCTGGTGTCTCAGTTGCAACGGCGTATGTTTATTATGATAATAAAGCAGATTTGTTGGGGAAATTATTCCAGCAGGTACAAAATTTGCTAATCAACAATATGACAATGCCCGCGGCAGATTTACCAATTAAGGAACAATTTGCGGATATCCTCAGACAGTATGCGGCACGCTTTAAAAATAATGTGAAGGAGGTTGAATTTCTAGCAGCAATGCTAGCAAATCCACAATTTTTACCAGCAGAATTACAGAACAGTGGTTCATTATTAAATAATGAGTTATTGGCCGTTATTACACAGGCATACCGACAACGTTTATTAGTAACAGGTAGTGTTGATTTGATTGTTGCGCAAACGATTCAGCCTATGCAGTGGTTATTACAATCACGTATCCAAAATGGCCTGACAGTTTCTGATGCTGAGGTTGAAGAATTTATTGTGATGGCAACTGGAGCAATTTTTAAGTAATGCAAAAAATTAAGCTAAAATAAATGCACGCTTGATACTTTTCTTATATACTAGGTGTAACGGTTGATTTAAGAGATATCAGCTGATTGAGAACTTTTAGTAAAATTCCACGGGAGGAAGAAACAGAATGACAGCATATGATTATGATGTATTGTATATCGGTAGTGGTCATGGGACGTTTGATGGTGCAGCACCATTAGCAGCTAAAGGTAAGAAAGTAGCTGTTGTCGAGCAAGATCTTATTGGAGGAACTTGCCCAAATCGTGGATGTAATGCCAAAATTGCTTTGGATTCACCTGTCGCTTTGAAGCGTCACTTAGAAGAAGTCCATGGTATTGTCGATGGTGATATTAAAATTAATTGGTCTGAAAACCAAGCACATAAGCACGAAATTATCGCTGGTTTGCCAGATTTCATTCAAGGATTGTTGGATTCTTCAGATATTGATATCCTATTTGGTCGCGGTACCCTTGTTGATAACCATACCGTTAAAGTAAACGGTGAGGAAAAGACGGCTGAAAACATTGTCTTGTCAACAGGTCTACGTCCACATCGCTTGGATATTCCTGGTGATGACCTAGCTCATGATTCAGAAGAGTTTATGAATTTGAGTGAGATGCCTAAGCGAGTAACGATTATTGGTGCTGGTTATATTGCAATGGAATTTGCAACAATGGCTCAAGCAGCTGGCTCAGAAGTAACAGTTGTTTTGCATGGTGACAAGGCCTTACGTGCTTACCACCAACCATACGTTGAAACGGTTATCTCTGACCTAGAATCAAAGGGCGTTAAGTTTGTCCGTGAAATTGAAGTAGAAGCAATCGTCGGTGGTGCAAATGGCTTGGTTGTTCGTGGCAGTGATTTAAATATTGACACTGATTGGGTATTAGATGCTACTGGTCGAATTCCAAACGTTGAAAACTTAGGTCTTGAAGAACTTGGTATCAAGTTTAATGAAAAGGGTATTGAAGTAGATGATCATCTACGTACTTCAGTACCAAATATTTACGCTTCTGGTGATGTGATTGATAAAGAGCAACCAAAGTTGACACCAACAGCAATTTTTGAATCAACATATTTGATGCACACATTTGCTGGTGAAACAACTGACGCTATTCAATATCCAGTAATTCCATCAGTTGTGTTCACTTCACCTCGTATCGCTAAGGCTGGTGTGACTGTTGCTGAAGCTCAAGCAGATCCAGACAATTACACGATCGTTGAAAATGACTTGTCAGGGGACTGGTATCGTCAAGTTGACAAAGAGCAAATCGGTCATAATACATTGATTTTTGATGCTGATTACAAGCTAGTGGGGGCAACAGAGGTTTCTAACAAGGCAGAAGATGTCATCGATGCTTTGTTGCCAGCTATTGAGTTTAAGTTTGGTCCAGCTGAACTAGAACGCATGGTTTACTTGTTCCCATCAATTGCTTCACAAGCATGGGGTCAATTGTAAGCATACATTTGATTATTGACTAAAATAAGACAATGCCTGAAATTGAAACTTTCGGGATTGTCTTATTTTTTTATGCTGTTTTATTTTTGATAATGATGAATATCATTAATTATTGAATTGTATATAGTTTTACCATAATATGTTTTGAGTAGCACTAGTGTTTTGTGATAAAATCACTTGTGAAGGAGAAAACAAACATGTATCCCAAAAGATTTATTCAGTTATTTATTATATTTTTTATCACAATTTTTATATCATTAGGCATCGTTAGTTTATTTAATGTGAGCGATTTTTGGCTACAGGGTATTTTGATAACTATTATCGGTTATATTGTTTTAATTATCCCATTAACAACGTTGACCATCTTAAAACAACGGAAGAAGTTTAGTAGCAATACTGATAGTAATAGTGATGATGTGTTTAACAATACATTAGCTAAAGTAGAAAATGTTTTTGTCCTTGCGACAAAGTCAGAAACGGGGAATTTAACGGCAAGCATTGTCACCTTCAAGCAATCCGCAAGTGATGACAATGTTTTCTTTGTCGTTACTGGTTCGGATACAGAACGTACAGCCAATATTGCTCGTAATGGTGTGGCTGCGGTCACTACTTGGTATGATGAAAAGACAGGCGCACGGTTTAGTTCAAAGCATGTTGCCGCATCTGTCATCGCTGACGATCAAGTGCAAGCAACTTTACAAAAACACCCAGAGATTAAAGCATTAGGTGATAATTTTAACAACCATGTCATTATTCAATTAACGCTTGATTCAGCTTTAGTTGAATCATTCCGTGATCAGCCAATTGCCGTATCTTTCTAATCTATACAGGTAGTTGCAATTATTATTTGATAGTGCTATTTTAAATAACAGTGGTTCGTAACCATCCCACTCAAAAAAACTAGGAGTAGAAAATATGGCACAAAAAACTCATCAAATTAGTTCAACAAGAAATATGACAATAACAGCTGTTATCGCCGCACTCTACGTGGTGGCAACTGTGGCACTACCATTTGCTTCATATGGACCGGTTCAATTGCGCTTTTCTGAAGCCTTTAATCATTTAGCAGTGTTTAATAAACGCTATATCGTGGCTATCACGCTGGGTGTATTTATTGCTAATATTTGGTCGCCATACGGGATTGTTGACATG
This sequence comes from Weissella thailandensis, assembly GCF_005405465.1. Lineage (GTDB taxonomy): Bacteria > Bacillota > Bacilli > Lactobacillales > Lactobacillaceae > Weissella > Weissella thailandensis. The sequence continues at coordinate 59,368 of NZ_BJEC01000002.1, read as the reverse complement.
ATTGTTGGTACCTTGCAGACATTGTTGATGTTATCAATTTCTTACTATTTGGCTAAGCATGTTAAAAGTATTGTGGCACGTCTGGCTATTAGTACTGTGGTTGACACTTTGATGATGTGGGTGATTGCTGCTGAACTATACTATATTGCTAAGACACCATTCTGGGCAACATATGCTTGGACCGCATTGGGTGAATTTGGTGCTTTAGTTATCGGAGCAATTATTGTTTACATCATTAGTCGAACGATTGATTTAGAAAAATAATTAAAAAACGAAACCCGTTCATTTTGATGAGCGGGTTTCGTTTTTAATTACTATTCATTTGTAAAACAGCATCAAAGACGGATTGTGGTAATTCAATATCACTCTTTTTCACACCTTGACGACGCATCTGTTGTTGTTTCTTTGATACTTTCGTACCTGAAGCTTGAGCTTTACGCAAAGGCGGCACATCAGCGCGAGCAATTGCTCGTCCTTCAACAATAGCCTGTACTGGCATTGCTTGTAGTTTACGAGGAATTAAATCTTTCAGTTTGTCAACCAGTTCGATACCCATACGATTAGCTTTTAATCGATGGACAACGAAAGTTAGTGCGTCAATTTTGGCATAATCGATAGCAACGTCAATTCTAACTAAATCTGATGGTTGGTATTGATCAAACGTTGTTGAAAGGGTGGCGAAACCATGCGAAACAGACTTTAACTCATTAAAGAAATCATAGGCAATTTCTGAAATTGGCATCCGATAAGTAACTAAGAGCATAGCACCAATGGTTTCCAAGTCAACCAATTCACCACGTCGACCTTCTGCCAAACGCATGACGTCATTTAACATCTCATTAGGCATGGTCATTTTAGCTAACATATAAGGTTCCTCTACTAAAACAATTTGTCCATAATCTGGGAACTGGGTTGGATTTTCAATATAAATTGGTTCGTCTTCATTTTTAACAGTAACGCGATAGGTCGAATTAGGCATAGTGGTCAATACATCTAAGCCAAATTCTTCTTTCAAACGTTCACGAATAATTTGCAAATGGAAGATACCTAAAAAACCACCACGAAATCCCATACCAAGGGCTTCGGATTGTTCGGGTTCGTACTGAAAAGCAGCATCATTCAGAGCAAGTTTTTCAATGCCAACTTTTAAATCTTTAAATTCACTGCCGCGAGGGTAAAGACCAGCATAAACCATGGGCTCCACGTCTTGATAACCAGGTAGGGCGGCCGCAACAGGTTGTTTAGCTAGGGTAATTGTATCTCCAACTTTCACAGCTTCAGGGTCTTTGATACCAGTGACGATAAAACCGACATCACCAGCTCTTAATTGTTTAACTGGCGTCATCAATGGCGCGAATACACCCATTTCCTTAATGCCTGATTTAATTTCGTTGGCCATAAATAATACTTGATCATTGTTATTTAACGTTCCTTGAACGAGTCGCGCCTGAACAATGATACCTTTATAAGGATCAAATTTTGAGTCGAAAACTAGGGCTTGTAAAGCTGAGTTTTCATCACCGGCTGGTGCAGGGATGCGGTCACGAATAGCTGTTAAGACTGCTTCAACATTAAGGCCACTTTTAGCAGAAATTTTAATGATGTTTTCTGGCGTAAAGGCATCATCCAAATCACCCAGTTGATTAATAGTTGCTTCAACCTCAGCTGCAGCGGTATCAATTTTGTTGACAATGGGGATGATAACTAGGTTAGCTTCTTTTGCAAGGCGATAGTTAGCAACGGTTTGGGCTTGCACACCTTTTGTCGCATCGACCAGTAATAGAACACCATCGGTAGCTGATAAACTACGTGAGACTTCATAGTTGAAGTCCACGTGACCAGGGGTATCAATCAAGTTATATTGATATTCATCACCGTGATCATCAATGAAATAGTTCCGAACAGTTCGTGATTTGACAGTCACACCATGTGCTTTTTCAACGCTTAAATCATCAAGTAGTTGGTCTTCAGCTTCTCGTTCTGAGATGGTACTAGTCATTTCCATAATACGGTCAGCAAGGGTTGATTTACCGTGATCAATATGGGCAACAATGGCAAAATTGCGAATAAATTTTTGACGTGTAGACATTTTAGCTCCTTAAAATCTATAGTGCTCATATTATACCATTTTCATGAAATGTTACGATTTGATATTTTACTTATTGGCCAGGTTAAATGAAATAAAAATATATTTTAGTGGACTTTATCTATCTTTCTCTGTTATGATATTAAAATTAGTCTCAAATAAAAATAAAGTTTTAGCTAATGGTTGAGAATTATGAATTCAATGAACTGGCGGTTATAACATTAAGGAGGAAGGGAATTGTCAAAAACAGTTAAAAAGGCTCTGTTTATTTTAATTTTTAGTGAATTTTTAGTTTGTTTAGGGATTTCTATTGTTATTCCCGTCATGCCTTTTTTAAGGAATGAATTAAATTTGTCTGGGTTTGATATGGGGGTCATGAATGCGCTGTTTGCTTTTGCGCAGTTCATTGCTTCTCCAATTATTGGGCGAATTTCTGATCAAATAGGGCGTAAACCGATTATACTATTGGGGTTGTTTTTGTTTACTGTCTCAGAGTATTTATTCGCAATCACCAATCAATTATTGGTTTTTGATGTTTCGAGAATCATCGGGGGTATTTCAGCAGCAATGATTGTGCCAACTGAAATGGCTTTGGCTGCTGATATTACAACAAAAAAGTATCGTGCACGTGCCATTGGTTGGCTATCGGCTGCCTTTTCAGGTGGTCTGATCTTAGGCCCTGGTTTAGGAGGTTTACTAGCCAATATTGATTATAAGTTACCTTTCTGGTTTGCAGGTACTTTAGGAATCATCAGTATGATTGCGATGTATTTCATGTTACCGAAGGAACTTGAACAACAAAATCTGGCTGAATATGAAGTTGATGTGCAAGACAACCTTGAACAGCATGACAATATGATGCAAATATTGGGTAAGTCGGGCATTATATTATTTGTTTTGATACTTGTTTCGTCATTTGGATTGCAAGGCTTTGAAAGTATTTATAGTCTATTCGTTAACCAGGTTCATCATTTTAGTTTGAATAATATCGCTTTGGTGTTGACCTTGAACGGGGCACTATCTTTGTTCTTACAGGTTGCGATGTTCGACTGGTTAGTATCTAAATTTGGCGAAAAGAATATCATTAAATATTGTTTCTTGTTTTCTTTGATTGGTACGATTTGGATCCTAGTTGCACAGTCAAAGGTTGGTGTTATTTTAGCAACCTTGTTGGTCTTTGAAGCATTTGATTTGATTCGTCCTGCAATCACGACTATATTGACTAAAATTAGCCCACATAATCAGGGTGTTATTAATGGGTTGAATATGTCACTAACTAGTGTTGGTAATGTGATTGGTCCATTAGTTGCCGGTGCATTGTTGGATCTTCACCCAAGTTATCCATATATGATTGTCGCTGTTTTCTTGGCGGTTTCGTTCTTAATCACTTTTATGCTTAAGTTCCCCAGAGAAACAAATGAAAAGACAGTACGTCCGTAGAGTAAATGTTATGAGAGATATCCTTTGTAAATGATATCTCTTTTTTATTATTTTCTTTTAACTAGTCTAACGAGTGTTTTATTATACGTAATTTTTTACGTCGTTTATGCATAATAAGCGAACTTTATTTTTAATGTTTAAAAATAATTAAGCATAAATCTAAAAAATACGAATTAAAATTTAAGGTTAAACTATTAAAGTTAGCTTTATTTTGTTTAATAAAAGTGTTAATATATTTTCCATAGGAGTTGTTGTTGATATTTTTAACCTGGTAATTGGGAGGAAAAGTACAATGGATTTTGCAACTGGAGCAATGGGACCAAGTCGTTTACATTATAGTTTCGAGAAGACAGATGTCACTAATTTTGTTGCTGGGGAATCACAAACAGCGACGCAACCACAGGTCAATGACAAACTGATTGCCCATTTTCATGATCTATGTGAGCGCCACCCAACGTGGACATTTGGTCAAATAGCGAGTGGCTTGCATGTTGATGCAGCAACGTTACGACAAATTGAAATTGTGACAAATAGTCGGTTACGTTCGGCGAGAGCTCGTTAAATAATTACTGAATAATTTATGGGATGTGTTAACCAGTTTAATAACATCCAAAACCCATGACTTTCTGTTTTAAAGGAAGGTCGTGGGCTTTTTTAATCATTTGTTACTTTTTAAGTAAGCGGTTACAATATTAATAGAAGTTTATTTATTAATTTAGTGATAAAAGAAGGATGAGCCGCAGCTATGGAGGATTATATGGAAAAAGCAGTCATCACGTTTGATAAAGCGCAACGGACGTTCCATTTGAGAAATGAAAAAATTTCATATTTAATGTCGATTGAAGAAGGCGGTATTTTAAGTCATTTATATTTTGGTAAACGGGTGACGGGATATCATGGCTCTCGTCATTATCCAAGATATGAACGGGGATTATCTCCTAATCTGGCAGGTCGGCCTGGGGCAGTCGATCGGCATTACTCCAAGGATGTGTTGCCACAAGAATTTGCTGGTAATCAAACCGGTGATTTTAGAAGTCCCGCAATTGTCATTAAATCTGCAGACGGTGCCTTGGCAACTGATTTTCGTTATGATTCATATGAAATTTTCCCAGGGAAACCATCATTGACAGGATTGCCGCAAACATATGTCAAACAAGAGGAAGAAGCACAGACCTTAGCTATTAAATTAAAAGATGCGACGTTAAATGCATCGGTCGTGCTTTACTATACAATTTATGCTAATCGGGCCGTGATTACACGATCAACGCAGGTTTTCAATGAAAGTGAATACTCATTTAGTATTGAAAAAGTCGCTTCGTTACAACTTGATTTTCCAAAACAAGCTATGGAGGTTATTTCGTTCCCTGGCTCACAATTCCATGAGCGCCAGGTTGAGCGAGCACCTTTACGCCAAGGCATTACAACATTTAGTAGTCGTCGTGGAGCCAGTTCACATCACATGAATCCATTTGTTATTGCAGTTGACCCTAATACTACAGAACAAACTGGTGAGGCGGTGGGAATTCAACTAGTCTATTCAGGAAATCATCAATTTACTTTTGAAAAAGACTATATTGATCAAGTACGTCTCGTGACGGGGATCAATGAAGCTGGCTTTAGCTGGCAATTAGCACCAAACGAAAGTTTTCAATCTCCAGAAGCGATTTTAGTCTATTCAGATGCAGGCTTGAATGGTATGTCACAGACTTATCATCATTTGTTACGTGAACGGGTTGCTCGTGGTACTCATCAATATCAAGATCGACCAATTGTCATTAACAACTGGGAAGCTACCTATTTTGACTTTAGTGCTAAAAAAATTGAAGCAATTTTAGACGAAGCAGCACCATTAGGAATTGAAATGTTTGTTTTGGATGATGGTTGGTTTGGTCAACGTGATGACGATCGTCGTTCATTGGGTGATTGGTATGAATATACAAGTAAGTTAGCCAGCGGTGGTGGTTTACGTGGTTTAGCTGAAAAGGTACATGCTAAGAATATGGCGTTTGGCTTATGGTTTGAGCCCGAAATGATTTCAGAAAATTCAGATTTGTATCGTCAGCATCCAGATTATGCGATTCGCATTCCTAATCGGCCAATGTCGTTATCAAGAGATCAATATGTGTTGGATTTTTCTCGACCAGAAGTTGTCGACAATATTTACGAACAAATGATTGCGATTCTTGATCGGGTACCGATTGATTATATTAAATGGGATATGAATCGTCATATGACTGAGGTTTATTCTGCTGTTTTGAACAGTGAACAACAAGGAGAAGTTGCTCACCGATATATACTTGGCGTTTATGACTTAGTAGATCGTTTGACAAAACGTTATCCCGATATTTTATTTGAGGGTTGTTCAAGTGGTGGTGGTCGCTTTGATGCTGGGATGCTTTATTATTTCCCACAAACTTGGACATCAGATAGTACTGATGCTGCTGAACGTATTAAAATTCAATATGGGACAACATTTGGCTATCCGGTTTCTAGTATGACGGCGCATGTTGCAGCAGTGCCAAATCCGCAAACACAACGGACTATTTCATTGCAAACACGAGGAGACGTTGCCAGTTCCGGTGTGTTTGGTTATGAACTTGATGTACAACAAATGACCGTCGCAGAGAAGGAGTTGGTGAAAGAACAAGTTGCTTTTTATAAGGCACACCGTCATCTCATTCAATTTGGTGATTTTTATCGGTTGAAGGATCCGTTCCAAAGCAATGAAGCGGCATGGGAATTCGTTAGTCCAGACGGTCATGACGTTTTGGTTTATCATTTTAGACTTTTGGCTTCGTCTCAACAGAATTTCACTATCACCAAGCTTGTTGGGCTATTACCAGAAGGAATTTATGTTGATCAAGCAACCGGTAACAAATTCTCAGGTGATGAATTGATGAATATAGGCCGTTATGATGACCCCACCCAAGCGGGAGACTTTACTTCTCAAGTCAGGTCTTATTATTTAGAAAATTAGCATAAAAGGGATGTTCTAAATAGTAGTTATCTATTGTATGATTAAGGTATATTAAAAAATATTTTTTTGGAGGGTGTCCTAAAATGTTTAATGCGAGCCTAGCGCAGGATGTTTGGAAAGATCCAGGTAAGAATGTATCATTTATTGTTTTGGCATTGAATCGCCAAGATTTGACTGATGAACAAGAGCAAGTTGCAAATTTTGCTGATATGTCACAGGCTATCATCCGTTCAATGCGTATTCGCAAACCAGAAGCAGGTTTACAGGTTGCTATCGGGTTTAGTAATCAGGCATGGGACTACCTATTTCCAAATGCGAAAAAGCCGCAGGAACTAGAGACCTATCAAACATTAACTGGGGCAGAATATAGCATGCCAGCTAGTGATGGCGACATTTTTTTGCATATTCGCGCGAGTGAAGAAGCGGTCGTCTATGAAATTGTTCGTCAATTTATGAAGCTATTGGCACCAGTTACAACAGTTATCGATGAGACCAAGGGTTTTCGCTACCTAGAAGGGCGTGCGATTATCGGGTTTATTGATGGTACTGAGGCACCAGCCCCTGAGGATGCTGCTGATTATGCAATTATTGGTGACGAGGATTCTGATTTTATAAATGGATCTTATGCATTTGCGCAAAAATGGCAGCATGATATGGCATTTTGGGAAAATCTATCCGTTGAACATCAAGAAAAGGCTGTTGGTCGTCATAAATTTGATGATATGGAATTAGATGATGATGATAAATTGGAAAATGCGCACAACGTTGCTTCTAAATTAGAAATTGATGGTGAGGAACAGAAAATTATTCGTATGAATGTCCCATTTTCTGATCCGGCCATGGATTATACCGGTACTTATTTCATTGGTTATGCTCGCCACTGGCAGGTTACAAAGCAGATGTTAGAGCAAATGTTAGAGAAGTCAGATTTTCTACTAACATTCTCAACATTGTTGAGCGGTCAGTTATTCTTTATTCCTTCAAGAGATACATTGGCGGACATTGCAGACGGTAATTTTTTTAATTAATTAGCATAAAATAAAAAAATAGGTTTGAAGCTGATTCCCAGGTGCTACAGTATGGGTGAAGTTTCAAACCTATTTTTATTTAGCGTAATTTTTCTTGTTTTTTATCAGTTGCGGTATTTTGTTCTGAAAAATCAACAGACACAGTTCCGTTAGCACCACCATTTGTGTTATGCCAAACGGCATTAGTTTGGACTTTACCATTAATCCGGGCAAGGGTTAACGAAGCTGGCTTACCATACTTATTAGTTAAGCTATCTAATGAATCACCATCATGTTCATTACTATCTTTGTCTTTAAGTGTGATGGCGTTGTAGTTAGACATCGTCCATTTTTTAGCCAAATTGATGGTTTTCGAATCTAATATGGTCTTAGAAGTTAATTTGGCAGTTTTAGTTGTATCTTTTTGACTTAAGAAGGTTAGCGTGACACCAGTATAATCGCCAGCTATGTTCTTCCAAGAAACAACAGTTATTGTATAGCCATTAGTCTTTGATTTTGACTTTTTGTCTGGTCGACCATATTTAGCGATAACTTCTTCGTAGCTTGCGCCACCTTGGCCATTTTTATTGAAATCACCAATTTTTAGTTTGTCAAAGGATTTTTTGGTCCATTTACTAGCACTGACATTGCTGTCATGATGACTAGTCGTATCTTGGGAGTGTTCTGAGACAACGACGATTAGGATAATTGCAAGTATTCCCGCAACAACGGTAATAATTTTCTTTTTCATAATTTTATTTATCTTTCTTTTTTGAAATAATCTTAATTAAGAATATCATAAAAGTGATACCCTGTAACGTGTCCTTATTTGTTGTATGATTTAGTAGTCTTCTAGCCGGTCTTTTTGTGTAATTTTCATATGTGTTAAACATGATTATAGGAGGTATGGCGGAAATGACTATGATAAATGGTGTCGCTAGTGTGCCGTTGATTCTATTGCTGATATTAACTGTGACTTGTATCACCGCATTAGTGTTAAGTATGCGTCAAAATAAGTTTCGATTATTAAATGGGGTTTTGGCAAATTTTTCAGTAATACTACTTGGAATTACACTAATGTTTTTGGTTGAGCTAATGGATATCCAATGGTTAAGAGTAATTTTTTATGTTGGTGTTATCCTTATTTTGATTCCATTAGCAATTTTATATTCGTTGTTAGGGGTTCTATTACTTTGGAATGCTTGGACGGTATGGCGTCGTGAAAGTCATACATTGGGCAATATGCTTACTTTACTCCTAGGTATTTTAATCATTGTCATTTTACCAATTGTACGGTCTATTGATAGTAGATTACTCAGCAATCAGGCAGTTGGCTTATATGTCACGTTGGTTGAACCAGTTATTCTATATTTGGCTTTTTGGTTCTTGGCATTTATTACGTCGTTTATTTTGACCAGATTATATCGACCGAAATATAATCAAGAATATATTATTGTACTAGGAGCAGGGTTACTTAATGGTAAAGAAGTTTCACCATTATTGGCTTCACGGATTCAAATTGCTTTGGATTTTGCTAATAAACAGCAATCCAAAACAGGTCACTATCCCTGGTTAATTTTTTCAGGTGGTCAAGGTGGTGACGAGGAATTACCGGAAGGTGTTGCCATGGCTGATTACGCTAATCATCACGGGGCACAAACGAGCCGAGTTTTAATTGAAGATCAGTCAAAAACGACATACGAAAACATGTTGTTTTCAAAGAAAATATTGCAATCACATGGATTGAATTTAGCGCAAGGTCTATTTGCGACGAGTGATTATCATACGTTTAGGGCAGATGGTTATGCTCGCTTAGTCGGTTTACAAATAGATGGGTTAGGTGCAAAAACCAGTCGGTTCTTTATTCCTAACGCCTTTATTAGAGAGTATATTGCGCTATTAGCTAATCATAAGGTATTTCATGCTATTTGCTTATCAATTATTCTGTTGATTTCAATTGTGAGTTTTATTGTGGGTAATGGTATTTTCTTCTAAAATTAAAAAACAAGTTGGTATACTTTTCTAGTACGTTACCAACAGCTTGATGTATACAGTATGATATACTGAGCATGTAGATTTATAAGCAATGGGGGGTATTATGAAAATTGTTGTGTTAGATGGGTTAAGTTTAAACCCAGGGGATTTAGATTGGCATATTTTAGATCAATTTGGTGACGTTGAAGTTTATGATGCAACACCATATGATGATCAAGATGAAATTATCAAACGTTTAGCAGGAGCAGAGGTTGCTTTGGTGAATAAGGTACCAGTGACGTCGGCAATTCTAGATGCTGTACCTGATTTGAAGGTCATTGCTGAAACGGCCACAGGTTATGACAATATTGATGTGGACTATGCGAAAACAAAAGGTGTTGCCGTCGTGAATGTACCGACCTACGGTACTGATGCTGTAGCCCAATTTACTTTTGCACTGTTACTAGCTGTCACGAGTCGTGTTAAGCAACATGATGATTTGGTTCATGCAGGTGAATGGGCCAAAGCGGGTCGTTTTTCATTTTGGGATGCACCATTAATGGAATTAAAAGGAAAAACACTTGGTTTAGTTGGCTTTGGAAAGATTGCGCAAGCAGTTGCTAAGATGGCCTTGGCATTTAATATGCAAGTTATTTTTTATAACCATCGACCACGTGAAGTATTTGATGATAGCATCAAGCAGGTAGATTTAGAAACCTTGTATGCGGAGTCAGATATTATTAGCCTACACATTCCATTTACACCAGAAATGTCAGAATTCATTAATGCGGAAACGCTTGGCAAGATGAAGGATACAGCAATCTTAATCAATACTGCTCGTGGTAAGTTAATTAACGATGCAGACTTAGCCGCTGCCTTAAATAGTAATAAAATTGCTTATGCTGCATTAGATGTTGCAACGCAAGAACCAATTGATGATGATAGTCCTTTGCTAACCGCGAAGCACTGTTATTTGACACCACATATTGCCTGGGCACCATTAGAGACGAGACAACGTCTGTTAGACATCGTTGTTGCAAATATTCAAAGTTATTTGGATCATAAACCACAAAACGTAGTTAATGATTAATTGAAAATATTGAGAAAAGTGATATACAAAAAAGTATGTCACTTTTTTATTTTTATCCAATAAAACTGTTGGAAGCGGTTACAAATTATGGTAAAGTGGATTTTGTACCTTTGGTGGTGTTGAAAATAGGATAGGCAATATCGATTACTAAACACATACGAGATACATAAAATAGGTGATAACCCTTTAAAGTTTTTGTGAATTTTAGAGGATGCCATAAATAAAAAGCTTTTCTTTGTCTTGACCTTTAATTGTGAAAAATAGTACAATTGTAGGTTGCTAAATTTCACAAATTTTTCGTTTTAAAAGCTAAGAAAAGTGGTATATTATAATTATATATTGTACAACTTTAGGAGGTAGGTTAGTTTTATGTCTACGGTGGAGGATTTAAAGGCCATTGTCGGTAGCCACAATATTGTGACTAACGCGGCCAAATCATTGCGTTATCGTCAAGGATATCGTTCAGGTTACGGAGAGGCACTAGCAGTTGTTATGCCAGGAACTCTTGTTGAAATGTGGAAGGTTTTGCAAGTTTTGCATAGAGATAATATTATCATTCTTATGCAAGCTTCAAATACTAGTTTGACAGAGGGTTCAACACCTACAGAAGGTTATGATCGTGATGTTGTTATCGTTAAAGGTAGCCGCATGAAAGACTTGCAATTGATCAACCAAGGAAAGCAAGTTATTGCCTTCCCAGGAACAACTTTGTTCAACTTGGAAAAGTCATTGAAGCCATTAAATCGTGAGCCACATTCTGTTATCGGTTCATCAACATTAGGTGCATCAGTTATTGGTGGAATTAACAACAATTCAGGTGGTGCGTTGATTCAACGTGGACCAGCTTATACTGAGTTGGCTTTGTATGCACGAATTGATGAAAATGATGAATTACACTTGGTAAATCACTTGGGTATTGATCTTGGTGACACACCAGAAGAAATTTTGGATAACCTTGCAAACCGTCGTTTTGATTTGAACAAGGTGCCAAGTTCTGATGAGCGTGTTGGACACAACCGTGATTATGAGAAGCGTGTTCGTGATGTGGATTCAGATATGCCAACGCGTTATAATGCAGATCCTAAGGGATTGTACGAAGCATCAGGTGCTGCTGGAAAGGTCGCAACATTTGCTGTTCGTTTGGATACTTATCCATCAGCAGGTCAATCGCAAGTGTTCTACATTGGAACTAATTCACCAGCTGTTCTAGAAAAGATGCGTCGTCACATTTTGGCTGAATTTAAGAACTTACCAGTATCAGGTGAGTACATGCACAAAACAGCCTATGAATTGGCCAAGATTTATGGTAAGGATTCATTAATGGTTATCGACAAGCTAGGAACAGGTATGTTACCTACAATGTTCGGTATGAAGGCATCTGCTGAGCGTATGCTTGGTCATGTACCGTTCTTTAAGCCATACTTCCCAGATCGTTTCTTGCAAAAGGCTGGACATTTGTTCCCTAACCAATTGCCAAAGCGTATTGAGGATTATGCGAACCGTTTTGATCACTACGTGCAATTGAAGATGTCAGGAGCAGGTATTGACGAAGCTCGTGCATACTTGACTGAATTCTTCAAGGAAGAAGAAGGTGATTTCTTTGAGGCTAATGCCGATGAGACAAACAAGGCTTCATTGCACCGTTACGTAACGGCATCAGTTCCTATTCGTTACCAAGAATTAAAGCAAGATTCAATTGATATTTTGCCAATTGACGTTGCGCTACGTCGTAATGATGATGACTGGTTCGAGCACCTACCAAAGGAAATTGATGACAAGATCGAATACAAGTTGTACTACGGTCACTTCCTTGATCACGTTATGCACCAAGACTACATTTTGAAGCCAGGTGTTGATGGTCATGAGTTAAAGAAGAAAATGTTGAAGTTGTTTGATAAGCGTGGTGCGATCTACCCAGCTGAGCACAACGTTGGTCACTTGTATGAAGCAGCTCCTGCATTGCTTGAGCACTACAAGAAGAACGATCCAACGAACAGTTTCAACCCTGGACTTGGAAAGTCTTCAAAGAAGAAGTGGTGGGAAATCTACTAATAGCTGAATCTATTAGTTCAGACACTACTGAAATAAAAAATGAAGCAATAGTTGTTATCTCTGTTGAGATGACAGCTATTGCTTTTTTCACTGATTAATATGAGTGATTTTTCATTTTATTTAATCGTATTTTCCTTTTTGTACTTGACAACTCATAAAACTTTGCCTAAACTTAAGGCAATCAATAAGTAGAAAGGACGAAAGAGAATGCAAAAGTCAGTTAATAACAGTTTGAATATGGCTTGGCAAAGCCGACACTTAAGGTCGTAATTCCGATAATGGGTACGATCTGGCAAACAGTTTGTATCCGTGTCGACTTCTTTTTCGTTTGTCAAAGTCTGCATGGTCCAACATAGCAGGATTTGGCGTAACCATTTTTAGGGTAAACCAGAGTATGCTGGTTTGCCCTTATTTTTTTGTCAAATTTACCTAATAATCTATGAATTGGAGTGAATGAAATGAAACGAATGATTACGTTTATCGGGGCAATCTTAGTTTTCTTAGGGTTTGCCTTGGTAACTCAGCCAGCACAAAATGCAAATAATAAGTTAGTCCAGCACAAAGTAATCAAGGTTGGTATTTTACAATTAGTCAGTCATCCAGCTTTGAATCAGATCCACCAGGGAATTATCAGTGGTTTGAAAGACGAAGGTTTTAAAGAGGGGAAAAACATCAAAGTTGAATTTCAAAATGCTCAGGGAGATCAAAGTAATCTGAAGACGATGGCACAACAATTGGCAAATCGTGATGATATTTTATTTGGTATCGCAACGCCAGCCGCTCAGTCACTGGTAAACGCAGCTAATAAGACAACACCTGTTATGATGGCCGGAATTAGTAATCCAGTTGGCGGCGGGGGGCTAGTTGAGTCAGAAAAGCGTCCTGGTGCGAACGTAACGGGTTCTTCGGGTGACTCTCCCTTAGATAAACAGTTGCAATTGATACGAGACGTCATGCCACAAGCCAAAAAAATCGGTGTGGTCTACACGTCTTCTGATTCTGGTGGTCAGAGTAATGCAAAAAAGTTTGAAAAGCTCGTTAAAAAAGCCGGCTTACAGGCAAAAATGTATACGATTGCTAATACTAATGATATGCAACAAATTAGCCAACAGATGGCCAGTGATGTTGATGTCATTTATGCACCGCAAGATAACGGTGTTGCTTCATCGATGAAGACATTGGTTAACAATGCAAATCAAGCTGGCAAAGCGGTTTTCCCAGCCGCTGATACCATGGTTGCTGACGGCGGTACTGCTTCTTACGCCATCGACCAACATGACTTAGGTCGTACAGCAGGACATATGGCCGCTAAAGTGATACATGGTAAAAAGCCTGCGAACTATCCAGTCGAATATGTTGTTAAAGGTAAATACGTGATCAATCAAAAACAAGTTGATAAATTAAACATTCAAATACCAGAAAAAATCATGCAACAAGCACACAAAAATGGGAGGGTAATCAAATGAGTTTAATCACATCAAGTATCGGACAAGGGTTACTCTGGGCCATTTTAGGGGTCGCTTTATTTTTGACCTTCAGAATCTTGGATTTTCCAGATATGACGGTTGAAGGAACTTTTCCCCTTGGGGCTGCTGTCACTGTTACTGCCATTACCAACGGGGCTTCGCCTATGTTAGCGACACTGTACGGCTTTCTAGCCGGAGCTGCTGGGGGTCTAATTACGGGTTTGCTATATACCAAAGGTAAGATTCCCATTTTGTTGGCTGGAATTTTAGTTATGACTGGTTCTTTATCGGTCAACTTGCGTATCATGGGCGGATCTAATGTTTCTTTGATTGGGAAAACGACTTTCTTCTCAGCTAACTTTTTCCAAACTTTGCCTAAGTATTTTGACAGCATTATTATTGGTGGCATTACCATTATTAGCATTACTATTTTAGTGATATTGTTTTTAGCAACGAATCTTGGCCAGGCTTTCATTGTAACGGGTGATAATAAGAAGATGGCACGTTCACAGGGAATCAATACTGACAACATGACCATCTTAGGTTTGACATTATCTAATGGTTTAGTTGGGTTATGTGGTGCTTTGATTTCACAAAGTAATGGCTATGCCGATGCCAACATGGGAATTGGTATCATTGTAGTCGCATTAGCTTCGATTATTATCGGTGAAGTAGTATTCGGTGAATTGACCTTAAATCAACGTTTAGTTGCCGTTGCACTTGGTAGTATTATCTACCGTTTTGTACTGTTGTTGGTCTTGCAACTTGGTTTTTCAACCAACGATTTAAACTTAATTTCTGCAATCATCTTAACACTCAGTATGATGTTACCTAATTTACGCAATGCGTTGCATTTAAATGATATTTTACGAAAGGGGCTCAGTACAAATGACAAGTAGTAATCAAGCAGTTCTAGAATTGAAGGATGTTTCCACGATTGTAAATCGTCATACACCCAATCAAACGAAAATATTAAAGGGCCTAAATTTAACTGTTTATCCTGGTGATTTTATTACCGTCATCGGATCAAATGGGGCTGGTAAATCTACCTTATTCAATACCATTTCAGGTGACATTTTACCAGCTGCAGGCCAAGTCTTGCATAATGAGCAAGATATCAGTCGGACTTCAGTTGAAAAACGGACAAAGTTTTTAAGCCGTGTTTTCCAAGATCCAAAGATGGGGACTGCTCCAAGAATGTCAGTTGCTGAAAATCTACTATTAGCTACAAAACGTGGTCAAAGACGCAACTTACAGTTCCGTAATTTACGTGGGAATAAGGAGCGTTTTAAAAAATTAGCAGCCGGCATGGGAAATGGATTAGCACAACGCCTGGATACCCCGACTGAGAATTTATCTGGTGGACAACGTCAAGCTTTAAGTTTTTTAATGGCCACATTAAATCGTCCAGATATTTTGTTGCTGGATGAACATACAGCAGCACTTAACCCAAAAACGAGTGCTGCCTTAATGGAACAAACAAGTCAAACAGTAGCTGAACAAAAGTTAACTTGCTTAATGATCACTCATCATATGGAAGATGCCCTAAAATACGGTAACCGTTTAGTAGTATTGCATGATGGGCAGATCACTTTAGATGTTAGAGGCGCTGACAAAGATCAATTGACGATTCAACAGATTATGAATCTTTTCGTGGATTAGCAAATAATAAAAGGATTTTAATAAGGCAGACTAGCTCCAACTGGTCTGCCTTTTGTTTGTTATTTTTTAAATAAGTTATAGGTAATTTGAAAGCGCTATGCAAGTAGCGTGATGTATTCTATTATTAATATAAACTAATGATGGGGTTGAAAAATTGAGGAGTATTTATGAAACTAAAAAACATCATACAAGGGTTAGTTATCGTTGTGTTGTTAATTGCGGCGGTATATAGTTTGCTTCCTGATAAGCCAAAACACAATCAGCGCTTATCAATTGATGATGGCGGTATTATTTATCAGGGCAGTATGTTTAAACAAAAATTTAACGGGCAGGGAACCGTTAAATTTAAAAATGACGATACCTACGTGGGTCATTTTACTAATGGGCAATTTAATGGGCAAGGTAGATTTATTTCTCATAATCATTGGGAATTTAAGGGCCAGTTTAAAAAGAATTTACCGCATGGGCAAGGCGTTTTAAAAATGAACAAGCAAAGTTATCAAGCAACCTTCAAAAAGGGGGAATTGATCAATGCGCATTAAATGGTTTAGTTTTGTCCGTATTGCCGGTTTGTTAGCAGTATTGTCTTATCACTTCTTTTCGAACGCTTATTCAGGTGGCTTCATTGGTGTTGATATATTCTTTACTTTTTCAGGATTTTTGATTACGGCTTTGATGATTGATGAGTTTGCCAAATCACGTCAGTTCAAATTAATAAAGTTTTACCAACGCCGATTTAATCGCATCGTGCCTCCATTATTGTTATCAATTTTGGTGGTGATACCATTTACATATTTTGTGAGTCCGGATTATATTACTGGTTTAGGTAAACAGGTGGCAGCAGCTATCGGATTTACGACAAATTATTTTGAAATTGCAACTGGTGGTAGCTACGAAAGTAAGTTTATTCCTCATCTATTTGTGCATACTTGGTCTTTAGCGGTTGAAATGCATTTTTATATTTTATGGGGATTAGTAGTTGCGCTGATTGCTAAAAGGCTTCGTCATTCGCAGTTGAGCCAAGGTGAAGCACTGAAGACTTTTCGGGTTCGGTTATCAATGTTGTCGATGATTGTCATTATTATTAGTGTTAGCGTCATGGGGTTGCGGAGCTTCGGTCTAACGGATTACTCGGCCGTCTATTTTTCAAGTTTGACGCATTGTTTTCCCTTTTTTGTTGGTGCACTTACTGCGACATTGACTGGAATTCAATCAATACCACGACGGTTCATGAAACAGTTGAAGCACGCAAAACCATTGACAACAGTCATTGAAATATCGGGAGCATTCATTATTTTGGGTGTACTGGGATACGTGATGACATTTGATAGCCACTTCACTTATTTAGGTGGTCTATTATTGGCAAGTGTTATATCTGCTTTTGCAATTGTCAAAGCACGTACGTTACACCAAGTCACACCAAATATCGATGAGCCTAAGTGGGCGACGTTTATTGCTGATATCAGTTATAGTATGTATTTGTACCATTGGCCGTTATTTGTTATTTTTTCACAAATGACCAGTGTATTTTGGGCAGTTATCTTGACTGTTGCGATTGGAGTGCCTTGCTCAGCAATTTCGTATTATATTATTAAGCCAATTTTGGCTGGTAAGCATCCCCATGCTATCAAAAAAGTGAACACACTACCTAAAGTGAAATCGTTGATGTTATTAGTCACCATTGTTTTATTAGGTGTTACCGGGTATACCATCTATCAAGCGCCAAACTTAACGAGTCTGGAACAACGTTTGTGGACGGGGAGCCTTTATCAAGCACGAGATAATTTGAATACAACGAAAGATGTTGTTGCGGCATCTATTAAGCAACAAAAATTAGCTAAAGAAAATAAAAAAGCGGCCACAATTCCTAAAGGCGTCTCTGTTATTGGCGATAGCGTCACATTAGGTACCCGTGATTATCTACAAAAAAATGTTGCGGATAGCACGGTCGATGCTGCTGGCGAACGTACGATGGATTTGGCCTATCAAGTGATGATGCGAGCACAATCTAATAAAATCTTGCGGCAAAATGTTGTTATCTGTATTGGCACAAATGCCTTAGCGGGTAGTCAAGAACAATTAAATAAATTGGTTCATGACTTAGCGCCTGGTCATCGCTTGATCATTGTAACACCATATGATCGTCGTGCAGATGATACTTGGAATTCTTCAAAATTAGCAGATTTTGAACGGTCGTTACCTCAAAAATATGATTATGTGACGGTTGCTGATTGGCAAAAGAAGGCGCAAAAACATCCAGAGGTCTTTGAAGGTACTGATGGAATCCATTTTGCAGGTAGACATGCCGGTGATGTTATCTTTGCAGAAACTATTAACGAAGGATTACAAACGGCCGTCAATGGACCAGTAAAGAAATAATGTTTGAAAGGGTCGTAAAAAATGACAAAAAGAATTGCTTTATTATCGGATATTCATGGCAATCAGACCGCGTTAAAAGCAGTGATTGCAGATTTATCTAAGCAAGCTATTGACGACTGCTGGTTTTTAGGTGATCTTGTCATGCCTGGACCGGCAACTAATGAAGTGTTTGAGCTATTAGAAAACATTAATACGTCTGTTTATATTAGGGGGAACTGGGATGATTGCTTTTTAGATGTCCAGCAGAAAAAAGTGGGGGTCCATTTTGATGATCCATCGGACGTTTATATTGGATTACTTGGCCAATATGTGGCTGAACATTTGAAAGTTGACTACCAAAACAAACTAAAATCATTGCCGATTCATACAACCAAAGAGGTTAATGGCTTGTCAATCAACCTGTCACATAATTTGAATACGCTTAATTCAGGACCAGCATTATTAGCAGATGCAGCTACGAGTCATTTTGATGAGTTATTTTTAAACCAGACAACTGATATTGCGGTATATGGGCATGTCCATCATCAAATGTTACGTTATAGTAGCCAAGACCAAATGGTTATTAACCCAGGGTCTGTCGGACAACCATTTTTTAAATATGGACGTTTGAATGCTGATCGACGAGCACAATACGCAATTTTGGAAATTGATGATGCTGGTTTGGCAGAAGTGACTTTCCGCAAAGTGGGTTATGATTTGACCCAAGAATTAGATTATGCGAAAGAATCAGTTTTACCATATTTGAATTTGTATCAAGAAATATTATTTGATGGGGTAGCGCATACTCATGATGATGAGTTATTAGGAAAAATAAACCAACAATATGGTTATGTGGAGTTATTGCAACAGTTAATTAATAAGTAGTAAAAAAGCAAGCGCACAACTTTGTGCGCTTGCTTTTTAGTTTTAAACTGATTGACTAGTCAATCGTAATCTGTTGCTTGTCGCTGTTTTCTGACTTTGATAATGTAATTTTTAACACACCATCATCAACTTGTGCCTTGATTTTATCTAGCGCAACCTCAGGTAAATAATAACTCCGTTGTACACGACCTTCCGTACGTTCGTGGGTTATGATATTGCCTTTGTCGTCTTTTTCAGTATTAGAAGAGTGTCTTGTAGCGGTAACCGTTAACGTATCACCTTGATAGCTTAAATTAATATCTTTCTTATTAATTCCAGGAACATCTACTGATACTTCATAATGATCATCTAAATCTACAACATCACTCTTCAACTGCTGACTCTCAGCACTAAATGCAGGCATTAGATGATTAAAATCATTAAAGAAGTGATCCCAATCATGAAACATACCATTAAAACGATCTGATAATTCGTTTGCCATAATAACTTCCTCCTAAACTGTGTGATTTAGAGATTGATAAATTTATCACTATCTCTACTTTTATTGTAGGAGTGACATTTTTAGATTGCAAATAATTACACTTTGAGACAGCTAGTTAAGAAATATCAGTCATGCAGAAAAGCTATGTTACAATAAAAAGTATTGAAAATTGATGTACAACGAAGAAGGTTTTTAAAAATGGTAGAAAAAGATGGTGGACTAATGGCTAATCATATGCAAATTCCTTGGAAGGAACTTGCTGATAAAGAAGCCAATCAGTTAGTCATTAATGCATCGCTGAAAGAAAAGACCATTATTGTTGGTCGAGTAGGATTAATCATGCTGTCTTGTGGAACGGGAGCTTGGCGTGTCCGTGAAGCAATGAACACAATGGCACGGATTTTAAAAATATATTGTTCAGCAGATATTGGCTTGATTTCCATTTCATATACATGTTTTGATGGCGTGAATAGTTACACGGAGTCGTTATCATTAAAATCTAGTGGCGTAAATACCGATAAGCTGACTAATATGCAACAGTTTGTGACCATGTTTCAAAACGAAGGGGCTTTCCTGAAAATAAAAGATGTTCATCGACTGCTGGATCAAATTAATGCCAAAAAAGGTAATTATACACCAGTCTTGCTGGGGTTAGCTGCGGCATTGGCCTGTTGTTCCTTCGTGTTCTTACTAGGTGGTGGTCCTGTAGAAATGTTGTGTAGCTTTTTCGGTGCCGGATTAGGTAATTATACGCGAGCCAAAATGAACGGTAAGCATTTAACTTTGTTTGCCGGTTTAGCTGCGGGTGTTGCAGTGGCTTGTTTAACGTACTTGATCTTTTCACGAGGACTTGAGTTACTTTTCAACATCAATGTGGGTCATGAAGCTGGTTATATTGGGGCAATGTTATTTGCGATTCCAGGATTTCCTTTTATTACTAGTGGGTTAGATTTAGCTAAGTCAGATATGCGGTCGGGTATTGAGCGATTGGTACATGCCGTATCTATCATTGTTATTGCAACACTAGTCGGCTGGTTAGTGGCGTTAGCTAGTGATTTAAAGCCAGACAGTTTTTTACCATTAGGACTAGGTCCATGGTTGATTTGCCTATTTAGAATTCCAGCGAGTTTTTGTGGGGTATTTGGTTTCTCGATTATGTTTAACAGTCCAGTTAAGATGGCTGCAACGGCCGGCTTGATTGGAGCGGTTGCTAACACCCTTCGTCTTGAATTAGTTGACTTAACATCACTTCCTGCGGCAGCAGCGGCTTTCATTGGTGCATTAACTGCGGGTATCTTAGCATCATTATTCCATAAACGAATGGGATATCCCCGTATTTCATTGACCGTACCGGCTATTGTGATTATGGTGCCTGGGTTATACATGTACCGGGCGATGTATTATATTGGTGTGGGAAGTATTGCCAATGGTGCTCAATGGTTCGTTTCGGCTATGATGATTGTTTTGTGCCTGCCACTTGGATTAATTGTGGCTCGCATGATAATGGATCCTGATTGGCGGCATGCCAAATAACTAAGTCATCAATAAATGGGGGGAGCTTATGACAAAACAAAATGATATTAGTGATAATTTAGCAAGTTGGGAAGATCGCGCAAATGTTCACGCAAATGGGGGTTATGGTGACTTAGATGAGTTTGTTAATGATTCATCGGCCATTACTGGTACAGTTAAGCGTGATTTAGATGTGCTACAGCCATTTTTACCACAGCAGTCGCTGACAGGGCAACGATTATTGCACCTACAATGCCATATTGGTAATGATACGATTAGTTGGTGGCGACTAGGCGCACAAGCGGTTTATGGGCTTGACTTTTCACCACGTTCATTAGAATATGCACGTCGGTTAACGAAACAGGCAGGCGCTGCTGTTACCTATGTTGAAAGGGATGCACGTTTCGCATCCACTGCTTTACCAGATAAATTAGGACAATTTGATGTCGTGATAACTAGTGCAGGCACGATTACATGGTTACCTGATTTAAAAGATTGGGCAGAATCAATTGCTGATTTATTAGCGCCCAACGGAATCTTTATGATTCGCGATAACCATCCATTATTATTTGCCCTTGATAATGAGGGGATGACCATAAAGAACGATTATTTTAGTGGTACTGAGTCTTCATATGATGCCGATACTTCATATACAGTTGTGACGGATAGTTCTGAAAAACAAACCTTAACTCATCAACGTAATCATAATTGGGCACATGATTTTCAAGAAATTATTTCAGCATTACGGGAAGCTGGTTTAGTAATTGAATCATTGGGGGAACATCGAGAAACAGATTGGCAAGCACTACTAATGCTTACTTTTGATCGTGATAAAGAAGGATGGGTATTGCCAGCAGGCTATCCACAAATTCCATTAACATTTTCGATAGTTGCTCGAAAAAATTAAGTTGTCATAAAGAAAAAACAGTGTCGAACGTATGATCGTTCGGCACTGTTTTGTGTTACAACTAATTAATTCTTCTTTGCCATGTGATGGATGGCTGTTTCCAACGCTCTTCTTTGAATAAATGATGGATGTTGTTGGGCAGCAATGTGTAGCCCATTGTTAAATTCAACCATCAAGTGCCACTTATGACCATCGGCGATATCTTTAGGAGCACCTTCCGGCAGCAAAACACCTAATTTGATTTTCATACCGTCTTCTGTACCTGTTAGTTGGTGCATTCCCAACATCTTAGTATCCAAGCCAGTGTTCTTTAAGAATGTGTTTCCAGCCATGACGATATCAGCATTTTCTTTAGGTTTTACTGAAAAATCAGGTTCAATCTTGCCGGGCTTTAAGTCAAGATATGAAGGATCCTTATACATACCAAATGTTTCGATAATGACTTGCTTACCAGACTTGTCAGCATCAAAATAGTAATGTTCTGGGTGAATCATTGAAGGCATGTATAGATTGTTTTCTTTGGCTAATTTCTGATTAAACATCATGAATTGTACTAAGGTAATACCATGTACTTCAACGTCAACGTAGGCTTCTTGCATGTTGACACCTTCACGTGAATTATTAGCAATTTCAGTCCACATGTCATCACCACGCACGATTTCAGGTTTAAATAATTCCAAAGTCTTTTCTTTACCAATATCTTCACGAGTTTGTGCTAAAGCTTCTTTTGCTTCAGACAAAGGTAGTCTTAACAAATCCTCGTAGGGGATGACTGTATTATCTTTTTTAATATCAATATTCTTGTCATTGAATATTTTAAAAACATGATGGTACCGACTTAACTCCATATCAAGAATTTCTTCTTCACTAACAGGTTGTCCATCAACAGAAAAGTTAACTGTGTAGTTATCCATAATTATCATGCTCCTTTGTGTTGTTGTGCGATTACTTATTATTTTGTTTATTAATTTATAAGTAAAGTATATAAATTAAGACGATTAATTAACACGTCAACATTTTAAATAGTGTATAATAAAACAACAGTTGTAGAATAAAAGTGGGGGGATTGTATATGGATTTAAGATTTTTAAGAACTGAAACAATGATAAAGGAAAAATTCATCGAACAATTGTTGGTGATGCCATTTCATGATATGACAGTAACTAAGTTGGCTAAGATAAGTATGATTGATCGAACGACATTTTATACACACTATTCAAGTACATTTGAATTAGCTTCTGCACTAATCGCAGATTACTTAGCACCATTTAAGAGTGCTTTTGAACAAGGGGAAAAGCAAAGGCATTTACAAAGTAGTTTTGATAGTTATAGCTTCTTCTCCGATGAGTTGGTTGATTATTTATTAGACAATAAACAAACCATTCAGTTATTACGAGAAATTTCTTTAGGGAAAATGAGTTTTGATCCGCAACTTCGACAATTATTTGTTGATATTTATTCAAAGATATTTAACCGTAAACAGTCTGATTTTGTGATTTATTTAGTGGTCAGTTTAGCGATGAGTAATGTTGACTTTATTTTGAATGAAGGGCGGTTACCAAAACGTGAAGAGCTGCAGGATGGCATTGATTTAATGTCGGCAGCTATTAATAAATAAAACTCTCAAAGAATTTTTTCTTTGAGAGTTTTTTATATAATATATAGTTAGTAGTAATTAGACGGCATAAACGGCAATTGCTAACAATAATAGGAATACAACCGTTACAAAGGTTGCATTTTGGTATTCTTTAAACTTTAAATGTGTAAAGAAGGCTCCTAGCATAATGATCATCAAGCCAATAGCTGCCCACATCGTTAATACGGGTAGAATACTTGTTGCTTTAGGCAAAATTAGTCCTAAAGCCCCTAACATTTCTGCCGTTCCGATGAACATAATGAGACCTTTTGATTCGAGATGGTCCATTTTTTTCAATTCGGCTTCCTTTTTATTGTATTGAAAAGTCTTAGAATAGCCGGAACTTAAGAACAGTAACGCTAGTAAAATTTGTAAAATCCAAAGTACGATTACCATGGGGATGTATCTCCTTATAAATTATTCATCAATTGTTTTACCGAAGTACATTAATTCCCAGATACCATCGGGATTAACAGCCTCATCAACAATTTTATTGTCTGCATATTTTGTTACCTTGATGGTACCAGTAAAACGTAAATAAGCGCCATCAAAGCCGCTTAACTTGGCTAATAGTTTTTTAATACCGGTCATTTCATCAATCATTTTGAAACCAGAGATAATGTTGTCCATGTTATAAGTCACAACATAGGTATTTTTTTCGCCTTTAACAGTATACTTCAAGTTTTTTTGCACGGGCTTTTTAGTATGCTCATCAATGAAAACATCAGAATCTTCAACGACCATATTACTTTCATCACCACTAATGATTTCACCATGGTCAGCAATCATCATAACGGGGAGTTTGCTATAACCATATGCTTTTTCTGCGGTTGTTTCTGTTGAAATAACTTTATAATCACCAACATCCGCACGACCCCAATACCAATGATGCATCATCTTTATCATCAGTTCATCACCCCAGTTGTGGTCGTGATAGCCTTTACCAGTTATGTCGCTTGTTTGACCATTTGTAGTTAGTGTACCAGTAACGTCAGCGGCAGGGACGGCAGGTAACCAACTAAATTGTTTATCACCAAATAAATTGGCACCAGCAGCAGGACGCCATGAAGAAAGGATGTTTTTAATGGTTAAATCAGCTACGAAACCGTTCTTTTCAAAGTGTAAAGTATATGTTTTTAAATCACCAGTTAGGTAATTTTTGCCGGTATGGACATCGCAATAATCAGTACGCGCAGAAAACTCTTGTGCGGTGACATCTTCACGATAACTTGTTGTTTTGCCATCAGTATCAGTTACTTCAAACGATACCCAAGGTTTTAATTCGGTACTTAAATTAAAAGGATCTTTCGTCATAAAGGTGGCAACAACATTACGACCATCTGTTAAGTTAGCGTCAAAATACCACCATTCGAAGTTCTTTTCATCAGCTTTTGTACGCATACCATCTTCTCTAGGAAGAATCGTATTTGGTGTCACATTAAAGCGAGTGTAATCTTCGGGTTTATTTGCTGCACGAGCAATCATCTTTGCCATAAATACTCTCCTTATCAATATCTCTTATTATATGATATCCTTAGAGTAAACGCAGGCTTTACATGTGTCAACTTTTACGTGTTAAGTTTGTCAGAAAACAGAAAGTGTCAAGTTTATGTACGAAGGAAATAACTCAACTGCCCTGCAATCAAAGCAGATGATTGTCAGTGCCATGTTTGAATTACTGCAAGAAGAGAGTTATCAGAATATATCAGTTAAAAAGTTAGCTGACCGCGCAGGATTATCACGACAGACTTTTTATGCGAATTTTGCCAATCGTGAAGAAGTGATTCGTAGTGAATTGAATCGTATCTTTATTGATTATAAGCAAGCAATTGATAAATCCGATAATTCGTCGTCGCAATTGATCTACTTATTTTTTAAATTCTATAAAATGCATGAACAAGAAATTGATGTGTTACTCGCTAACCACCTGGAACCATTATTGACTGAAGTCGCTCGTGAATGCATGAATAGTTTACAAATTTCAGGTGAGAACAATAGTCAATATGTCTATGGTTTTGTTGCCGGTGGATTAACGCAAATTTTGTCTGATTGGAATAAGCAAAATAAAGATTTACCGATTGAAAAGTTGGCAGACCTAACAGTAAGTTTGTTAGATACGTCTACTAGTTAAATAGCATAAAACGTCCCGCTGGTTATTAGAATTTAACCAGCGGGACGTTTTATTCAATAAATAGTCATTAAAAATCTACTTACCCCATAAGTAATCAGTTAATTTATCGTTAACAACAGGGTTGTTGATGTGTAGGCGACTATGTTGACCACCTTCACCAGTAACCTCAAATTCTTGATATGAGCGGGCACGATCTGATACTAAATAGCGTAGTGCTCTTGTAGACTGAACTGTTACTAAGCCATCGGAACTAGTCCCATCTTTTAAGTCACCATAAATATTAAGTACTTGGGTATTGATGGGGAAGTTATTTTTGCGTGCAAGTAAGGTGTTATATTCTTCGTGAATAATTTTAGGACGGCCATTCTTATCTAATGAATTTTCATGAGGGGTATCATCCCAAAGACCTGCTAAAGCACCATTTTTGGGTTGATTGGCATGTCCTTTGTCTAAAATACCATTATAAGGACCGGCTAAGACGACCATTTTATTCAGTCTGGGAAGGTTGGGGTCAGCGCCCCAGTGCATCCCGTAGTACACCCATGCATAAGCTCCCATTGAATGGCCAACGGCATTAAAATCTTTGATATTGTACTTATCCTTCAAATAACTAACGATGCGACGTAAACCTTGAGCATAGCGTATTTCACCAACACGGTTATTATCAAACTGTACCAAAATGACCGGATTATCATTGTTACCAGTTAAGCGTCCTTGCACTTGCAATTTATTATCACGTGTCACATGAATGATCATTTCTTCAGTGACAATATTCTGTTCAGTCCCAACCTTAATGAATGATTGTTCAGCAGTTAAATTACTTGACCAACCATGCATAAAAATAGTGGGGGTCGTTGACATAACGTAATTTTTAGACGTTTGTGATTGTTGTTGGTATGAAGAAAATGCCCACACAGCACCAACAGCAGATAAGCCAATTGTCACTGGCAAAGCAATCTTTACGCGTTCTGATTTCTTTTCTTCTGCAAGTTGTTGCCTTCTATGATAGAAGTTAGTATTTTTGAATTTGCGGAGCAACCAGGCTAGCAAAATAGGGGCTGCCAAACCAATGATAATTCTAAAATACCAATTATCCGTGAAGACAGTCAACGTCGTTATATCAAAGGCTGCACGATGGTAAAACATGATTATTTCGGTATTTTTTCCAATAAAAGTAGTTGGTGCAAAATTACCAAGATGTTCAAGACCTTCGCAAGCAATAAAAACAACAAGACATAGAATTGGTGGAATCACAAAAGCTTGTAGCGCATTGTGGATGTTAGAAGACTTTAACCAAAGGACAAAGTCAAGATTATCCGTGGCATACAAATAAATTAAACCAATGAAGGTTAGCGTACCAACGAAGGCAAACAGTTGCTTGTGATGCCAGTTGATTTTTGGGAATAGTTTAAACACATAATAGCCAAGCAACATCCAAAAGACTGCTAACAAGGCTATTTGTGCATCCCATGGGAAATCAGCACTACCGAAAAATGTAATATCTTGCAGTGCGACACCAAGAGCGAATGAACCAATGGCAATCGCAAATTGTAGCCAAACTTTTTTAACATAAGATATAAGTAAGGTTGTCATGAAAATTGCGAGCATGTAGGTGGTCATATACCAGAAAACACTGAGGTAATTATCAAGCGTACTACCACCATATATTAAACGTCCAAAATAAGAAAAAGTGTATTCCCAAGACTGCTGTCTAAAGAAGTGACTTAAAATAATTAAAATTGCACCATTTAGAAAGTAGGCAATTAATAGGGGTTTAATACGGTGGCCAAATAAATAAGACCAACCTTTAAAGCCATGGCTGATTTTTTTTAGGAAAAAACCACCGATCATGAAAAATAGTGGCATATGCCACCAATAGATGGCGTTGTAGGTAACATCTAAGCCTTTTCCTGCCACATCATTGATAGCATGACCAGTTACGACAGCGATAATTCCAAAACACTTTGCATAATCAGCCCATAAAACTCTTTTCTTTTTTGTTGTTTTGTTTGTATCAATTGTTTCTGTATTCATAAAAAGTTATTTATCCATCTCCTTAAGGCGACTTTTTTACCTAGCAACTAAAATACCGTACTTTTCCAAAAAAAACATTAAAAAAGACTTACATTAGTATCACAGACTGTCAAAAGTATATTATTTTGAAGAAAAATTGATATATTTAGAACCAAAAGATTTGATAAGAAGAATAATATATTTCTTTAGTGTTACGTTGAAAGATCATTTGTTTTCTATATGATTGGACAAATGCGTCGACGAAATTATGTTACATATTTAACAAACTGGGGTTTACGTTTATAATGGAATCATTATGGTAATGAATGATAATTGCACAATAAATTAAGGAGGCTGCCCATGGTTAAATTAATATTGATGCGTCATGGTGAGAGTACGGCAAATATGCAAAATACTTTTACTGGTTGGACAGACGCAGCACTAACAGATACAGGACGTGCACAAGCTAAAGCAGCTGGCCAATTGCTTAAAAAAGAACATATTGAGATAGATGATGTTCACACGTCATTTTTGAAAAGAACCATTACCACAGCTTATATTGTTTGCGATGAACTGATGATTAATTGGATTCCCATCTTTAAAACATGGCGTTTGAACGAACGACATTATGGGGCATTAGCTGGTTTAGATAAAGATGAAGCACGCCGCCAATTTGGTAAACCACAAGTTGAGCGTTGGCGACGAGGATTTAAAGATTTACCGCCGCAATTATCAGTTAGAGACCACCAGCCCGCCTATGATCGTATTGGTGTTGATGTGCCATTATCGGAAAGTTTAGAGATGACACTGACGAGAGTTCGTGCTTATTGGGATAAAAATGTTGCACCAAGGCTGCAAGCGGGAAACAATGAATTGATTGTTGCCCATGGTAGCAGTTTACGTGTCTTGGTTAAATATCTTGACCAGGTTGCCGATGATGAATTAGATCAAATTGCTGTCCCAAATGCAAAACCAATTATTTATACACTGGATGATCAGTTACAAGTTATTAATAAACAAGTGTTTGACTAAACTGTTAGGTTGTAAGAATAGGGTGACTGGGATGAAATGTATTGAAACGGTTGATGGTAGCGAACTTCATATCCGTGAAGGCGTACTGCATTTGATGGGTAAGCGACGACGTATTGCTAAGGATGTTTGGATTATAGTTGGGGATGAATCTCAAACTAAGGAAGAATATTACGAAACTGATACGCCGAACCGTTTAGGCTTTACGAAGTTTTTGATCATTCCGCGAAATGATCAAAGATCAATTGCCATAATCGAAGAAGTAGGTCTGGATAGAGCAAGTCAGTCAGGTAAGCAACAGTTAATGATTGTTGAACGATAAAGACATAAAAAATGCGAGTGTCATTTATTCATGACACTCGCATTTTTATTTTTCATCTAATTTGAAGGTTGTAATACAACTGGTTGGACCTTGTTTTTATTCTCTTGAATTTCAAGTTCAGCTTGTTGTTTTTGTGCATCATTTAATGTGTCAAAGTAGCCGGCTAGGGTTAATACCATATAAGGTACGGTATAAAAACCAGCTAGACCCAGTGTAACTATTGTCAATAGTACCCACCAGAAGAAACTTAGATGCATAACAAATATCTCCCAGCGGTGTCCAACCATTAACTGACGTGATTTCGCAATTAATTGGAATCCTTTTAGTGACGGTTCATTATAACCGATAAATGGGACTAAGATGTACTTATATAATTTCAGGAGATAAACAATAGCGAATACTACGATTAGAGTAATCCCAACTGTTAATAACCAATAAACAAAACTAGGCACTGGCGTGTAAGTCAAGCTAGAAATAATAATGAGTAAAAACGAAGCTTGCGTGACTAATTGGCCAACAAATACCAATGCGCCCCAACCGATTAGGAATAAGGTTACCATCCAGACACTTAGCCATAATGTTCTTTGCCAATGCTTTGTCAAATAGGTTTTAAACCATGACTGCATTGGCTTAGCTAGTTCAGAATCATCACGTAATTGTTTAAGTGATTGGTATGATTGTACATACTGTGTATAGGCAATAATAAGAATAGCAGCAATTGCCACTACTAGATTGGTAATTGCTACGGCTGTTGATGAACTGTGTTCGTCTGCTACATAAGAGACAAAAAGCTCTAAATAAAAAATTAGAATAATAGGGGCTGTTAAACCAACATTTCCCCATAGATCTCTATGTAAAGTCGTTTTTGCTTTCTGTTTTAATTTTTTTCGAATGGCTTTTCTGTCATATGATTCATCCATTTATTCGTCCTCCTGGATTATTTATAGTACCAGGGTAACATAATTCAATTAATTCGTAATATCACTTCTGTTATTCCAAAATATATGATATTAATAAGTGGTGATAACATTGACTTTAAATGATAAAACGCTAATTTACTTATTGACTTTTAATTTTGTATTAAATATAATAAATGCAACGAAGAAGAGGTAAGTAGTTAAAACTAAATTGTTCAGAGAGTTGCGTTAGGTGGGAAGCAGTCAATATTAGTTAACGAAAATGGCCTTGGAGTTTAAGAATTGGCGAGTTATGTGATTAGCCGTTTCCGGTAGCGCCCGTTATTGCGCTAGAGTATCACCGCATGGATGCGCGTACTCAAATTGAGTGTTCATTTATTTGGACAGAACTCGGGTGGTAACACGATAATTAATCGTCCCGTTGTATTACATCATGTAGTACGACGGGATTTTTTATTTGGAGGAGAAAATTATGAGAAGTGAAATTAAATTTGGACTTGTTTTGGCAACCACTGCATTAGCAACAACGGCTGCCTTACCGGTAGTCAACGCAAATGCTGATGCAAAAAAGGCCGTGACTGTTGGTGTTGTTGGCGACACATCACGTGAACTTTGGGAAGATATTGGACAAAGGGCCCAAAAAAAGTATGGCATTAAAATTAAGTTAAAGGAATTCAATGACTATGTAAAACCTAATCAGGCTTTAGCTGATGGTAGCTTGGATCTGAATGCCTTTCAGACAAAAATTTTCTTTGATGATCAAAACAAGAAATTAGGGAATAAACTAAAATCAATTGGTAAGACCGTCATTGTGCCGATGCGTTTATATTCATTAAAGGCTGACAAAATTAGTGATATTAAGAAGGGGTCGACGATTGTTGTCCCTAACGATGCAACTAATGAGGAGCGTGCCTTAAATGTTCTGGTGCAAGCAAAGCTCATCAAATACAATAAGCATGTTACTGATCCAACAGCTAAGAATATTACATCTAACCCTAAAAACTTGAAAATCAAGGAAGTTGATGCTGGACAAGCCGTCTCAGCCTTGCAGACAGCAGATGCAGGGGTTATTAATGGAAACTTTGCCCATGATGCGAACCTAAAAGACAAGGATATTTTACTGACACAAAATTTGAAGAAAGGTGTCGATCCATATGTTAATTTGATTGCAGCGCGTAAGGATGAGGCTAATAAGAAAGTTTATAAGCAAATTGTTAAACTTTATCAGACAAAAGAAACGAAAAATGATATTAAAAAGTTATTTGGTAACTCACAATATGCTGCTTGGAATTTAAAGTAAGTTATTTACCAATAAAGACTAGTCGTTGTGATTCTGAACGGTCCGCATCAAAAGTGTATGTTTCTGATTGAAATTGTTTAAGTTGTGCGACTGTGGTTAATCTGTTTTCCACGATAAATCGAACCATCTCGCCACGGGCTATTTTAGCTAACGTGGCTTTTGTTTTGAGCTTACCATCTATGAGATGGGCAAAGATAATATCAATGAATTGATCATCATCTTGTAGGTAAGGGGTAATTGTTTTAGCATACTCTTTCGATGCTAGATTGATAATTGGCCCTTGATTACGAACTGCTTGGTATAAACGGTCACCCCAAAATTCATATAAGTTTTTGGTACCAGCAACCTTTAAATGAGCTCCCATCTCTAATCGATAAGGGACAATCCCATCAAAAGGTCGTAGTGCGCCATAGAATTCAGATAGGATCCATAGTGTTTTTTGCAGGTAGTTTAGCGCAGCTTGGCTCAGAACATTTGGTGCCATATATTGATATTGAATGCCTGAATAGCTTAGGATGGCGGGAGTCAAAGGATGCTGCAAATCCATGTTTTGTAAATTCTGATAATTTTCTTGTGTGAGTTTATCGCTAGTTTGCCATAGCTTTTGGGCTTCGTCATAGGTCAGATTTTGTAGCGCTTGGAAAATTTGTTCCGTATAGTTTAAATAAAGTGGTGTCTGAATTGGTAGAAAATTGGCATCATCGGTGACCATCTTCTTTGCGGGTGCAATAATGATTTGCATGGTAAATTACCTCCAGTTAGGAATTATTTTGTAGCATCAGCATTAACAGTTATTTTAGTTTTACTTTATACTTATTATATAAAATAATTTCTATAATCAATGTTTATAAAAAAGGTTTAAAATAAAAGAAATTAATCAGGCTGACAGATAAGGTATGTATAAATTTATCTGTTGCTTTAATCATAACGGATGAGGGAGAAAAATGGCGAGTATTCAAGAAATTGCTAAATTAGCAGGGGTTTCTAAGGCGACCGTGTCGAGAATTTTAAATGAGGATACGTCATTTTCTGTTTCTGAAGCAACTAGAAACCGTGTTTGGCAGATTGCTAATAAACTACAGTATAAATTGTCAGACGTTGCCGTGAGGGATAATTCAGAAAAGCTACACTTAGCATTGGTGAGTGCCGTTTCAGTTGAACAGGAACTGAGCGATTCGTATTTTCAACAAATTAAACTAGGGTTAACGCAACAAGCAAGTTTATGGGGGATGAAGATTGCTAATGAAATCAGATTGCCCACTAGCGCTGATATTCAGTGGGAACGGCTTTCAATATACGGCGCAGTACTTGTTGTGGGCGTTTTAACAGAGGACTTACTGGCCAAAATCTATCATTATAACCAAAATGTTGTGATAATTGATGATTATCGTGATTTTGAAAACTACGATGTTGTGCATAATGATTTCGGCAGACGGACAAAATCGATTCTAGATTTATTATATCAACGTGGCCATCAAGATATTGCCTTTATTGGCGGTAATAAAAAGTTAATGGCGCAAACGGGCTTATCAGAGATTGATGCTGTTGACGAACGACAAAAGGCTTATGTTGAGTGGATGAAAATCAATAATTTGTTAGAACAAGTTAACCAACAGATTACAGGTTGGGATACAGAAGATGCGGTTGCTGCAACAAAGAAGATACTCCTGAGTGGTAAGCAACCAACAGCAATTGTGGCTGGAAATGATCTACAGGCCGTTGGTGTATACCGGGTTATTCAAGAAAAAGGCTACAAAATTCCAGAAGATATTGCGGTTGTCAGTTTTGACGATATTAATATGTCACAGTATTTGTTCCCATCTCTGACGACTGTTCGGCCAAACTCTCGCGAATTAGGCAAAGTGGCCATTAATTTAGTTCGGGATAAGATTGTTGGTGATAGACTGGCAGCAGTACAGGTGACTGTCAATTCAACTTTAGAGATTAGGGAAAGTATTTAGAAAATAATAAATGAGTAAAAAAGTAAACAATTATATATTGTAGATACTCGAAACATAATTAAAACAACCAGAAGATAGTTAGTAATCACATACTAACTATCTTTTTTTTGCAATTTTATCGAAGAGAACAATCTTGCAAATAGTAAAGTAAGCGGTTACAATAGTTTTGCGGTTTGGTAAACAAGTAAACAGACTCACTTAACTGCTTTAATTTCGTTAGTTTGTTCGTGGAGGGAACATTATGCAAAATATTAATGGGCAAGAACAACAGAGTGCCTTAAAGAAAATGATATCTCGAACGTCCTATGCTTTTGGTGCATTCGGGAATGACGTTTTCTATGGTACGATTTCAACGTACTTTATCATGTTTGTTACCACACATTTATTTAATTCGGGTGACAAGGTACATGATGACCGGATGATTATGTATATTACAGCAATCATCGCCATGTTAAGAATTGTGGAATTGGTCATTGATCCATTTATTGGAAATTGGATTGATCGTACAAAAACACGTTTTGGGCAATTTAAACCATGGGTGGTTATTGGTGGGACAATCACTTCAATTACCTTGATGATACTATTTACTGATTTAGGTGGATTAAACCAATCACATCCATTTATCTATTTAGTTCTATTTGCTATTTTATATATCACCATGGATGTTTTTTATTCCTTTAAAGACGTTGCCTTTTGGTCAATGATTCCGGCATTGTCATTTAGTTCTAAAGAAAGAGAACGGACCTCATCGTTTGCCAGAATTGGATCAACGCTTGGTGGTGGTTTAGTTGGTGTTGTCGTGATGCCACTTGTGCTGTTCTTCTCTGTTAATCCAGCTAATGGTACTGGGGATGCTCGTGGTTGGTTTATCTTTGGACTCGTTGTGGCATTAGTCGGTATTGCAACGTCTTGGATCGTTGGTTTAGGTACGAAAGAAGTACAATCAGATTTACGTAAAAACGACTCAGATACGATTGGGTTTAAGCAAATTTTCTCTTCACTAGCTAAAAATGATCAATTGATGTGGATTGCTCTGACTTATGGTATTTATGCAATTGGAATCAATATTGAGAATTCGCTAGTTCTTTATTACTTCACATTTATTTTGGGAAAGTCCACTTTGTTCTCTGTTTTCCAGGGGGTAAATATTGTCATTAGTTTAGTATCTGTTTCAATCTTTCCTAAGCTAGTTGATAAGTTTAATCGTCGCCGTGTCTTTGCCGCTTGTATTGGAATTATGCTAGCCGGGTTACTGATCTTTGCATTAGCAGGTCAAAACTTTGCTATGGTTATGGTTGCTGCTGAAATGTTCCAAGTACCTCAAGCAGTTATTTTCTTGGTTGTATTAATGATTATTTCTGACTCGGTAGAATATGGTCAATTGAAACTAGGACATCGTGATGAGTCACTAACTTTGTCAATTCGTCCACTGCTAGATAAATTAGGTGGTGCTTTGTCAAACGGAATTGTTGGACAAGTTGCTGTTATTGCCGGCATGACAACTGGTGCAACAGCTGCTTCAATTACGGCGGCTGGTCAGTTGAAATTTAAAATTATGATGTTTGCCGTACCAGCATTGCTACTTATTATTGCTTTTGTCATCTTTTGGCGTAAGTCAACACTAACGGAAACAAGACACGCAGCAATTGTTGAAGAACTTGCAAAGACATGGGGAAAGACAGTTTCTGCTGAAGATAATTCAGTAACGACTGACAATGCTAAAGCAATCACCATGACATCACCAATTAAAGGAACGGTGGTTGATTTGGAGACGGTATCAGACAAAACATTTGCTAGTGGTCAGGTTGGTCAAGGATTCGCGATTAAGCCACTTGATGGAAAAGTCTATGCACCATTTGATGCAATGGTTAAGCGAGTCTTCCCAACGAAGCATGCAATTGGGTTAGTCACTAAAGACGGGGTTGCCGTGTTAATTCATATTGGCTTTGGAACGGTTGATATGCATGGTACCGGATTCGTTTCTTATGTAATTGAAGGCCAGGAAATCAAGCAGGGCACGAAGTTGATTGAATTCTGGGATCCAGCGATTAAGAAAGCTGGTTTAGATGATACAGTGGCTGTGGTTGTTACAAATCAAACAGAATTTACGGACTTTGAACAGATGCAATCAGCAAACACTAATTTAGAAGCTAACTCGCAAGTTGTCTTGCAGTTTCGTAAAAGTAAAGACTAATTATTCAGGGGGAGAGTGATGAGTAAAGCAGACTTAATAACATTTGATGATAAACAACAAACGTTTCACTTACACAATGATTATATTTCTTATGTTTTAGGAATTGAAGAAGGGGGTGTTTTAGCACATCTCTATTATGGTCAGCGAATTAATCACTATCATGGTCAGCTGAAAAATCCACGGTTAGACCGCGGCTTTTCGGGTAATTTACCCAGTTCAGATGATCGGACATACTCATTAGATGCCATCCTGCGTGAATATAGTTCAGCTGGAGATAGTGATTATCGTGTGCCATCGATGATTGTTCGTCAGAGTGATGGTAGCCGTTCAGCAATGTTCACTTATGATCAACACACAATTATGATGGGTAAGCCAAAGCTCGAGGGGTTACCAGCTGCCTATACGCAAACTGATGATGAAGCTCAGACGCTTGTGATTGAGTTGGTTGATAAAGTTAGTCAGCTAAAGTTAGCACTGAGCTATACGATTTATCGTAATCGGCCCGTGATTACGCGTTCTGTCCAAGTAATTAATAAAGGTGTAGAGGACGTCCGTCTAGAAAAAATTGCTTCAATGGCAATTGACTTACCAGCTGGTGATAAGCAGGTTATTTCTCTACCTGGTTCACATGTGAATGAACGTCACGTTGATCGGCAAGATATTAGTTTTGGGACGAAAGTGTTCCAAAGTCGTCGAGGGACAACTAGCCATCACATGAATAACTTTATTGCACTAGTGGATCGTCAAACAACTGAACAACAAGGTAGCGCCATTGGGTTAAGTTTGGTCTATTCGGGAAATCATAAAGAAGAAGTTAGCAAGGATCCATTTGGTACGTATCGTATTAATATGGGAATTAATGATGATCAGTTTGACTGGTTATTGGCGCCAAATGAAAGTTTCCAAGCACCAGAAGTTATCATGACTTACTCTAATACGGGGCTCAATGGTATGAGCCAAGCCTTGGCTGATTTGCTACAAAATAGGGTGGCTCGAGGAAAGCATCAGAAAGCTTTGCGACCAATTGTTGTTAATAATTGGGAAGCCACGTTTATGGATTTTGATGAAGAACGGTTACAACCACTGGTGGATGAAGCCAAAGATATGGGATTAGAAATGTTTGTCTTAGATGACGGCTGGTTTGGTCATCGTGATAATGATGATTCATCTCTGGGTGATTGGCAGGTATACCAACAAAAGTTTCCTAAAGGCTTACAGCATTTTTCAGATTATATCCATCAGGAAGGATTAAAGTTTGGTATTTGGTTTGAACCAGAAATGATTTCCATAGATTCAGATCTATATCGACAACATCCAGAATATATGTTGCGTGTCCCTAATCGTGAGCCAAGTCCAGCACGTAGTCAATTTGTTTTGGATATGGGTCGGAAGGAAGTCCGTGAAAACATCCATCAACAAATGAAGCAAGTATTAGATAATTGCCCAATTGATTACATTAAGTGGGATATGAATCGAAATTTGTCTGATATTTATTCGAATGATCTACCAGCTGATCAACAGGGTGAAGTCATGCATCGGTATGTACTGGGATTGTATGAACTGTTGGAGGAGCTCACGACCGAGTATCCAGATATTCTATGGGAAGGTTGCTCTGGTGGTGGTGGCCGTTTTGATACCGGTATGCTATATTACATGCCGCAATCATGGACAAGTGATAATACGGATGCTGTTGCTAGAATGCAAATTCAGTACGGTACATCATTGGCTTACCCAATTTCATCAATGACGTCACACGTTTCTGTATCGCCAAATCAACAAACTGGTCGTTTTACTTCATTAGAAACTCGTGGTGCGGTTGCAATGAGTGGGGTGTTTGGTTATGAATTGGATCTAACCCAGATGACTGAAGATGAAAAGCAAGCGGTTAAAGAGCAAATTGCATTTTATAAAGAGATTCGGCCAATTATTCAATATGGTAAGTTTAGTCGATTACTTAATCCAGAAGAGACAAACTATGCTGCTTGGATGTTCGTCAGTGAGGATCAGCAAGATGTTGTGGCATTCTCCTTTAAGATTTTGTCAGAAGCGCAACCAGCGTATCATGTCTTAAAGTTAACGGGGTTGATGCCAAATAAGGATTATCAAAATGTTGAGACTGGTCAGATTATTGGTGGTGATGAACTAATGAATACTGGTTTCTACGAAGAAGTATCGTTTGAGGACTTTGCTTCAAAAATCTATCGATTCAAAATGGTTACGGACTAACAGAACATAAATATATTTCATAATAACGAGAACGGCATCCCCTGAGTTGGAAATACTCGGGGGATGCCGTTCGTTTTTGTAGATAAACTAGTTTTGGTAACTATTTTTCCCATTCATTCTTAAGTAAAGTCCAAATATTGCCATCATGGAAACCATCCGACAGTAGTTCATTGGCACGAATACAACCATCCAAATGGAAGCCAGCCTGTTGCGCAACATGATTACTGCGCTCATTATCAATAGCTGCGTGGATTTCTATTTTGTTTACGCGATAGTCAATAAATCCTATGTGACACATACCAGACACGGCCCGATGCATGATACCTTTACCAACAAATTTCGTCCCTAACCAGTAGCCGATTTCGGCACTTTTATCCATGCTCCGAAATCGATTAAAACTGATCATACCAGCAGGTTGATCCTTGTAAAGGATAATTGTTGACATAGAATCACCAGTCCCAAATTCTGCTAATGTATCGGATAAGAACTTTTCTTCATCTGCAACAGTTTTAGTATTGTCCACCCATGGTAACCATGTTTTTAATTCATCACGACTTTCATCCATCAAGTGGAATACAGCTTCAGCGTCGATTTTTGGTCTCGGTAAAGCTAGACTAACTTCATTATCAATTTTAAATGTAAACATATTTTTCCTCCGTTGCGATAATTTCCCTGATTAAAATAAAAATAGATTGCGTAACTAATTCTCTTGTACGTAATCACTTTAAAATGCTGTGAACTATTTAGAAATTATTTTATCCATTCGGAACGTAAGACACCATATTTAACTGAATCCCAGTATTGATTTTTCCAAAATCTGACTTGGCGGATTTCAGCTTCTTTTTTAAGTTCTAAAATTTCTGCTAAACCAATCATACGATAGTTGCCTGACCAAGTTGTTAAACCGATGTGGGGGAGAGACGTGTTTTCAAATAATTCATCTATCCATTGTTTTAAAGCCAATTTTCCAATGCCCCGATGCCATTTATCCTGTTTATAAACGACAATGCCTACATCCAACCATTGGTTGAGGGGTTCATCTTCATAATAGGCTGATACCATACCGATCATTTGATTATCAACCCAGATTATTTTACGCAGGGGATTTTGTAAGTATTTATTATCTTGATTTAAATTAATAAATGCTTGCTTTTCAGGCAATTTATCATGAAAGTAGGGTCCGTTCCATTTTGTCCACTCGGCGTTAGGATTACTGAAGGCTAGGTTCCAAAAATCTATTAGTTCATCTTGCTTTAGTTCTTTTAATTGTAATTCCATATTTTTCCTTAGATGCTTTATTATTTAAATTGTTTAGTACTAGGTAGCTATTTTTTCCGTAAGTTTATTTCTGCTTTTAATAAGTGGCTAGTATATTTAATAATAAGAATACCATCAATCATTATAATTTTCTTTTAATTTTGTGCCTATTTTTGTAAATAAAAAACCATTTAGAAAATATGGTCAAATACCACAATTTTCTGAATGGTTCAGTTTATCTAGATTTAATTATTCGATTAGTACATGACTGGCTTGATATTAGCAAATTCATAGATACCCCAGTCGCTTAATTCACGGCCATATCCAGAATCTTTAACACCACCAAATGGGACTTCAGCTTGAGAACTTAAAATAGAGTTTATCGTGACTTGACCAGTTTCAATCTGTGAAGCAATTTTCCTACCACGTGCAATATCCTTTGTGTAGATGGCGCCACCTAAACCGTGACGGGAATTGTTTGCAATCTTAATGATTTCATCATCTGTTTGGGCTTGATAAATCTGTGCTACGGGACCAAATAGTTCTTCTTCGTACATTGGATTATCGTCACTCATACCAGTCAAAATTAATGGTGAGAAGCCAGCACCAACGCCAGGAACTGGCGTTGGGTCACCATACAAAATTTCAGCACCGACAGCAATAACCTTATCGACTTGATCTTGTAACTGTTGTTGGGCGCTTTTAGATGAAAGTGGGGCTAGTGTCGTCTTTTCATCTAATGGATCACCTAATTGGTATTTAGCAAATTCTTCTTTTAATGCTTTCAGAAATTCCGGATAAATTTTGGCGGATACAATATAACGTTTAGCAGCCGTGCAGACTTGTCCAGCATTGGTTAAGCGTGCTTTGACAGCATCCTTAGCTGCTACAGGAACGTCGACATCATCTAAGACGACAAAAACATCAGTTCCACCTAATTCCATCGTTGACTTTTTCAAATTTTGACCAGCTACCGAAGCAATTTTACGACCAGCATTTTCGGAGCCAGTTAAAGCAACGCCTTGTACACGAGGGTCCGCAATAATGTGGTTGATTTGGTCATAATCGGCAAATATATTGGTGAATGCACCTTCCGGCATGCCAGCATTTTCACAGGCTTCTTGGAAGGCTAACGCGGTTTCTGGCACAATGCTAGCGTGCTTTAAGATGACTGGATTTCCTAAAATGAAATTAGGAGCGAACATACGCATGACCTGAGTATATGGGAAGTTCCATGGTTCAACTGCTAAAACGATGCCAGTACCAGAGAATTCAACTTGCGCTTGGCCATTTGTTAGGTCATTGTATGGTTTTGGTTGCATGAACTTAACGCCATTTTTCGCATAATAACGTGCAAAAGAGCTTGTCTTTGCGACCTCTTGACCTGCTTC
This sequence comes from Weissella thailandensis, assembly GCF_005405465.1. Classification (GTDB taxonomy): domain Bacteria; phylum Bacillota; class Bacilli; order Lactobacillales; family Lactobacillaceae; genus Weissella; species Weissella thailandensis. The sequence goes on along the minus strand of NZ_BJEC01000002.1, from coordinate 19,094 downwards.
TGTTAATAATTTACCCATATTAGTTGAGAGTATACGGGCGTATTTTTCGGTGTTTTTTTCGAATTCATCGGCTAATTTATTTAAGAGTTTCGTTCGTTCTTGAATGGTTTGTTTTTGTGATTTGTCATAAAAAGCTTGGGCTTTGTCTAAAACAATTGATAGTTGTTGATCGGTTATGTTGTCAAAATCGCGAATTTTTTGTCCATTGTATGGATTTACTGCGGTATAACTCATTTATAAATTACCTCCTAAGCGGGGAACTTTTGACTACGACTTCATGATAAAGTTTCTCCTACCTATAATGCCAATTTTTTGCTTATAGGTAGGAGAAAATAAAAAAGGATTATCGTCCTACGAAATAGTAGAACGATAATCCCGTTATATATTAAATAGCAGTTCACTAATACTTTGTTTTAAAATCACGTAATAATACTAAAGATAATACAACAACCAAGTGAAGAATAAAAATGCTGAAAAATGTCGTATTAAAATTAAAACTAGTAATCATAAAACCACCAATTAATGGTCCAAGGGCACGGCCAATTGATCCAGAAAGACTACCAATAGCTTGGATTGTGCCACGATTAGTATCAGTCGCGTAGTGGTTTAATAAACTTGGAATAGCAGTCAAAGCAAGAATTTCACCGATAGAGACAAGCGTAATACCGGTGACAAAACGCCAATAGTCATCAGTGTTAATGATTACCAGATATGACAGAGCGAAAGTTAAAACACCTAAAATAACACGTAATTTATCTGCATTGAACGTCTTTGGGAACAGACGTACGATAAATGGTTGTAAAGCAACAATCTCAATTGTACTGATTGTGAATAGGATGCTGTATTTTTTGACTGAAATACCATTATCGGTCATCAGAACAGAAACATTACTATTCCATTGTTCATAACAAGCCCAAATAATAATCATCGTTAAACTCAGTAACGCAATGTAACCGATTATATGCTTATTAAGTGGACTGTGAACCATATTGTCTGTTTTAGAATTACGTAAAGTATCAATCGAAACAAATTGCAATTTGATAATAAGTAAAGCCACTAAAAATAGAATTGCTGAGCCACCAAAAACCAACTTAATATTAATACTAAAAAGAATACCCGATAGAAATGTGGCCAGACCCATACCAATATTTGCAGCCCAGTAGCCATTATTGAAGATATTAGCATCATACTTTTGTAAAAAAGCTAAATAACTATTAACCGAGGCGTTTAAAATTCCTAAGCCAGCACCGTATAACGTTAATAAAATTGGATATAACGGCCAATAAGGATAGAGAGCCAAGAGTGATAGTGAAGCGACAATGATCATCCCGCTAATGTACATGAGTGGTTTCGTGTGCCATTTATCAAATAAGCGACCGCCTACCAGATTGCCCAGCGCCATTGCTCCAGAAAAAAGTAAAAGTGTGTAACCGGCAATGACTAAGCTCATGTGGAGCACATTGTGAATATAAAGGGTAGTGACGGGCATAATTAAGCCAATTCCCATATTTACCAACATATTGGTAAATAAAATGTATTTATTTTTCAAGTGAACAACACGACCTTTCATGATTAATGTTTTTGGCTATCATAGTAACACAATCAGTGATTGATCCTAACTTAGAAAGTTGATTAAACTTAATGATAAAACGCCAACTAGAACGATCAACAAAAGACTTTTTGTGAGGATTGCGGTAATAACTGTGGGAATTGATGCTAGTAAGTTAGGGAAGTCAATGCTTGGTAAATGACCAATATGTTGGATAAATAAACTTTCGAACCATAAGCTAGACATAATAGCAATCGGAACAAAACTTAAAAATTCGATGACTTTTTTTGATAGTGTCATATTTTTTAAAATAACCAAAGGCAGGATTCGCGATAGCCAAGTAGCCAAACCACAGCCAATGATTGTATAAAGGATATAATTAGTTGAAGGCATTTTTAATCACCGTCCCCAAATAACAAGCTAGAATTGTTGATAACAGAATAACCAAATTTGCAGGAATAAAAATTAGACCAAGATAAACGACTACAAGTGTAAAGAGAATCACGATTAATTGGACATTTATTTTTATTGATCGATCTGAGATTATTTGTAAATACAATAAACCAATGAACATTGCTGTGATGGCAAAGTTAAAACCTAATTTTTCAGGATTCGTAATGAGGCTACTCAATGTCGCTCCGAGCAGTGTACCTATTATCCAAGTGACATAGGCAACAATATTTACTGTGTGAAACCAGCGAAAGTTCAGGTGGCTGTCAGTGTAGTTTAATTTGTTCATCCCCAGTGCAAAGCTTTCATCGGTTAGAAAAGTACCAATTAGAATGTTTTTAATCAATGACTCTTTTTTAAAGTAGGGTGCAAGGGTGGCACTCATTAAAATCAAACGTGAATTTACTAAAAATACAGACAAAATAATTGATAGAATGGGGCTATGTGTCAATAACATGGTGACCACGACAAATTGGGCAGCCCCCGCGTAAACAATAATTGAGATAAATAAAATAATATAGACACTCAAACCGGATGATTGGCCAATAATACCAAAAGCAGCACTAATACCAATATAGCCAAAAATAGTAGGTAATGCTTCTTTTAAAGCGGCTTTGGGTGTTAACGAATTAGTCACAGTAAAATCCCACCTTATATTTAATTTGTTCTTTTAATTATTCGTATTGTATAATATAAAAAACGCAATGTAAATCCAAATTGACCTAAATAACACGGAGGTTTTTTGTATGGATATTAATGAAGTGATTGCTAACAATTTAATACGAATTAGACAAGAAAAGAATTTAAGCGTTAGTAAATTAGCGGTACTTTCAGGTGTTAGCAAGGGCATACTTTCTCAGATAGAAAATCAAACAACTAATCCTACGATTAATACGATTTGGAAAATTAGTTCAGGACTTAATGTTCCTTATACGGAACTGATGAGTGATAATAGTGATTTCGCAAAAGTCATCACAGAAGATCACACGCTTTTCCAATCTTCTGATGATGGTTCGTATCGTATTTTTGGTTATTTTCAGACTAATATACGTAGGGATTTTGAATTATTTCGAGTTGAATTAGATGCCGGAAAAAAGCATGACTCTGTCGGTCATTCTACGACGAGAGTAGGCTCAAAAGCGGAAGAGTACATATTAGTTGTTCAGGGTGAGTTAACGTTAATAGTTGATGGGGAGACTTTCGTTGTTAAACGAAATGAGGCAATATCCTTCGATGCCACCACAGAGCATCTGTATGACAGTACAGGGGAAGATATGTTAGTCATGACAATGATCAACTATTATTAAACCTTATTAGTCAAAAAATGATGCTTTGTATGCTATTATTCTGGGTAATCAATGATTTGTCAGAGGAGGTTAATAGATGTTATATCAAGTTGTTTCAAGTGCGAAGATTGAAGATCTTGAAGAAAAAGTTAATGCACTTCTTAAAGATGGTTGGAGAGTTCAAGGCGGTTTTTGTCGCTCATCTGGTAACAATTATCAAGCGATGGTAAAAGAATAAATATAGATTGAATATGAAATAATGATTTGAAAAATGTACTAGCCAAAAGCCACCTGTCAGACAGATGGCTTTTTTAGTTAGTTATGCTTTTTTATCTAAAGATACCTAAAGAGACATGAAACCAGTGATAACAGTTGTGCAGCCGATAATTCATGGTATCTGAGCTGCAAAGGAAGCTAGACATTTTCATAAGATACGATTAGTCTATTAATACCCCTTTATGATATGATTTATTTATATACAAACTTTGGGAAGTACAGTGAAACAATTAAGTTGGGAAGAGTTACTAAAACATAGTTAAGAAGGGAAGGCTTTTGTGCAGAATAAAGTAGAGATTAATGGTGATCAATTAGTTGTCACACCGCAAGGAATAAACAAATTAGCTTCATTCCAAGGTAGTATGACAGTGCCATTAAAACATGTAAAAAGCGCTATTATCGACAACGAAATTTTAAATCAGTATAAGGGATTTAGAGGACCTGGTACGTCAATATCTGGCTATTGGGCAGGTACTTTCACTAAAGAGAAGGAAAAGACTTTTTTTAATATCAAAAAGGGTAATAAACCGGTTGTTATTAACCTAGAAAAAGAAAAATTTACGCGGCTAGTTTTAGGGGTAGATCAACCTGAAAGCTTTGTAGATTTAATTAACAATCAGATAAATTAGTGAGGAAAGTGATTGTTATAGTTTATTTTATCTAATTGTATGCCATTCAACGCATATGGTAATATCTAAGATTAAGATGTTTAAGTACAGTAATCGAGAAAAAAGGTAAATTAAAAAGACTCGTGTGACAACGAGTCTTTTTGTTTATAAGTAGACAAGGTATATGTATCCTAACTCTATGTCGAAGTTAGGAATCTTAACACATTCAGTGGTTTGTCGTATCAATGAATAACGCAAGGAGGGTGTCAAGGCGATCTTTAAGGCGGCCACATTCCAATTTCTTCAAGTTACTGTTACTATATCATTTTCTAGTGTTTAATTGTTGAAAGGCCTTTTACATGTAAAGGGCTAATTATTTGTACGTTAGGAAGATAGGCGTTCACTGTTGATATGCTAGAGACATTAAAGAGCGTTGACTAAGTCATCTTCTTCAAAATGAACAATGAAGTATAAACGGTAATCTTTTAAAAGTAAGTTCAAATGGCCAATTACTAATACATGCGTCTGTTTAAAAAAACTTTGAGCAATTAATTAGCCATCTACTTTTCATATTTGTTAAACTGTTATTAGTGAAACAAATCACAATAGGGACAGTCATTTGATATGGGGGATATTAATATGGTTAAAGCATTTGCAAGTCCATCGCACTATGTTCAGGGAAACGGGATACTAGATCATCCCAATAAACACCTCGAGAATCTTGGAGAAAAACCGATATTATTGTGTGATGACATTGTTTGGTCAATTATTGGTAAAAAATTAAATCAAACTTTGGCAACTGATTTCACAGTGACGCATGTGACATTTGGTGGTGAAGCGTCAGAGAAAGAAATTGATCGCGTTGTTGCAATTGGTCAAAAGAATAGCAATGATTTTATCATTGGCCTAGGTGGAGGGAAGACATTAGATACCGCAAAGGATATTGCTGATAAATTGCAAGTCCCTGTTGCTATCTTGCCAACGGTCGCTTCGACTGATGCACCATGTTCAGCGCTATCGGTACTTTATACACCTGAAGGACAATTTACCAATTATGCTTTTTATGATAAAAATCCGGATATTGTTCTAGTTGATACCAAGGTTGTTGCTAATGCACCCGTTCGAAATCTTATTGCTGGTATTGGTGATGCAATGGCTACCAATATTGAGGCACAAGATGTTGCTAGAGGTTATAATAAGTCAATGATTGGACAATCGCCGACGCTTGCATCATTAGCAATTGCACAAACGTGTGAAGATAATTTGTTCGCGCATGCCCATGAGGCCGTTGCCGCAGCAAAAGCTAATGTTGTGACACCAGCATTAGAGACAGTCGTAGAAGCCAATACGTTATTAAGCGGTATCGGCTTTGAGAGTTCAGGATTAGCTGCTGCTCATGCCATTTATAATGGATTTACTGTTCTTTCTGGTGAAAGTGAAAAGATGATGCATGGTGAAAAAGTTTCCTACGGTTATCTTTGTGAATTGGTGTTGGATAATGTGCCGACTGAGGTTTTAAATGAATATATCGATTTTAATCAATCGTTAGGCTTACCAACCACTTTGGCTGACTTGCATTTGGAGAAAGCAACCTATGACGATTTCCTGAAGGTTGGGCAACAAGCAACTATTCCAACGGAAACAATTCATCAAATGCCATTTGATGTAACGGCGGAAGATGTTGCAAATGCGATTATGACAGTCGATAGTTATGTTAGAAATCGGAAGTAGAATAAGTTAGCCGATATAGTGAGACTGAAAATAGATAAATAAATTAGCATATATACTGGTTAAAAAGTCGTTAAATCCGTTGATATAACAAGGGTTTAACGACTTTTATGATATAATAAATTTATGGGTTAAAAGGCGGTGGCTAATCTTTCCGAAAGGGGTTGATGCCTATGGACAAGTGTTCGTAGACTTCAAAATCTAATGAAAGGAGGATTAGCTGAACATGTCTGTTCACGATGCAATATCTTTAATGATATTGTTCGGGAGCTTTTTGTTGGCATTGTTGACATATATCGACAATCACAACAAAAAGTAAGACAAACTAAAAACCGCCCTTAACTTTAGCGAGTGAGGCGGTTTAAAATATATATTTTATACAGCCACCGTTGAAGTAGCCCAGGCCTCGTGTTGGTAGCCCAGGCCTCGTGTTGGTAGCACGGGGCTTTTTTGTTTACAACTAAATTATAGCATGACTTGTTTTATTGACCAAATAATAGCCTATATTAAGACTAAAGTAATATGTAGCCTAACTCTATGTCGAAGTTAGGAACCTTAACACATTCAATAGTTTGTCGTATCAATAGCGCAAGGAAGGTGTCAAAACGATCCTAATGACCAATAGGGGAAAAGTGAAACTGATCAACCATTTAAAAAAGATAAGCATGGTAATTTTGAAAAAATCCGTCATGCTAATGGTATTATAATAAATCCAAGGATAATCAATAAAGAAATGACGTAACAAGGAAAACAAGAGATTAAACAAATGCATCGGAGGGTACAAGACATGGATGATTTGATTTCACAAAATATCAGTGATGAGTCATTATCTCGGCACATTTAAAATTGCTAGATATATTCGTTAAAGTTAATGATGGAAGCGTTCGCAAATTTATTCCAAGGCATTTTTGACATGGAATGAAAATGATGTAATATATAAATTACAAAAGTAATATATATATTACCTTAGAAAGAAAATTTGATGAAAAACAACGTAAAACAAGTTCGAATATCCTCGTCTATTACACAGAAAGATTTAGCAAAAATGGTTGGCATAACAAGACAGACATTAAGCTTAATAGAAAAAGGACAATATAATCCGACTTTGAAGTTAGCTATTGGTATTGCGAAGTCTTTAAATGTAACACTTGACGATTTATTTTGGAATTAGGGGGGAACTATGAATAGAAGGAAAATGGATGAACGCTTAAAAGTTAGAAAAACTAAACTAATCTATTATGTTGCTATAATTCAAAATATAATACTAGCTACAGAACTGATTTATGAAGCAGTGTCTGAAAGTAAGCCGTTGCGGGAGGTAGTTACTTTTGATAACCCTATAGCAGTTATATTCTTAATTTTTTTTCATTCCAGTTTTGGTTATTTCACTAGTCTATGGTGTAAAAAATGACGATGATGATAGAATTGGCCATTTACCTATAATAATTTCAACAATTATTTTGACTGGTCTATTTGCCGTTATTATGTTCCTAATTGATGGATCAATCAGTGCTAGTATGGGCTTAGTGATTTTGATTGTGGGTATCTTTTTATTTCTTTTTTCTGAATTCATTAATTTTTATAGGGAAAATTAATTGATTAGATGTCGTGCAAAATAAGCTAGGAGTAACTAGCCTAGCACAATCTAAAGTCTTAATATATACAAATTAAAAATGCGTTGGCTAATTTTCCGAAAAGGGGTTGATGCTATGGACAAGTGTTGTAAGCTTCAAAATCTAATGAATGGAGGATGAGCTGAACATGTCTGTTCACGATGCAATATCTTTAATGATATTGTTCGGGAGCTTTTTGTTGGCATTGATTGATAATCACAAGAAGAAAGGCAAATTAAAAACCGCCCTTAACTTTGACGAGTGAGGCGGCTTAAAACTTATTTTGAATCAGCCACTGTTAAAATAGCTGGGCCTCGTGTTGGTAGCATGAGGCTTTTTCTTTACGTTCAATATAGCATGTTAAGCTAAGTCTGATTAAAACTTGGCTAATTTATTGAATCTAGTTTTGAAATCCAATGGTTTATTTAAATAGTTGTGACTGTATGTACATGGTCTATTTTTATACCCACGTATATACTAGATTATCAAAAATCAAAATATAAGTCTAGTAATTATTTAGTTTTTATTGATAATTAAACTAAGCAACTAAAAGGGGAGTCTAGTTTGATGACAATATTGATTCAAGAAAAATACTATCTTAAATGGTTAGCCAAGTATATTCATAATCGAAAAAACAAATTAATAGCCGAATTTGCTGACAGAAACCAAAAGACAATTAATGATAAACGTGATATTTATCAAACTATAAGTACAAATGATTTAGCCGACTTAGCATTTAGACGAATTGAAAATGAAAAGTCTATTATCAGAATGGAAGATAACCAAAAAGAAATATTAAAGTTGCAAGCAATTGAAGATTCACCTTATTTTGGTTATGTTGAATTTTGTGAAGATGGAGAATCTGAAACGGAGAGTATTCATATAGGATTTTAAGGAATTACGACATCACAATACGAATCTTTAATTTATGATTGGCGCACACCAATTGCATCACTTTATTACGATTATCCAGTTGGTAGAGCAAGCTTTTTTGTGCCAAGTGTTAATAATAAAATAAGCGGATTAAACAAGTATAAAGCGCAAATTATCATTAAAGATCAAATTATTCAAAAAATTTTACCCACTACTGATACGCCGAATGAAGATGCTTTGTTATATGAATTACAACACTCAACTTCTTCAAAAATGAAGAATATTGTTTCTACCATTCAAAAAGAACAAAATGATATTATTCGTTTAGAAACAGGTAAGGATATAGTTATCCAAGGTGTTGCAGGATCTGGTAAGACATCTGTGGCGCTACACCGTATAGCATATCTGCTATTTAAAAAAAGAGGTACTCTAAATGCCGAAAACTTTTTGTTACTAGCACCTTCAAAAGATTTTGCCGAGTATATTAATAATGTCTTACCTGAAATGGGTGAAGATATGATACCTGTTAAACAGTTAGATGATATTGCTCTTGATAATCTGACTAACTCTTGGAAAAAGAAAAGTGAGGCAAAATCAGAGTATATCTATCGTATAAATCATGATCGACAGTATAGAAAACGATACATTGGTAAAAGTAACCAAGACGTCATTAAGATTATGAAACAATTTAAAGAAACAATTGATGAAATTAATTTTAATCCACAAGAGATAAAAACACCCACTGGTATGATAGATATTGATCAAATAAATTATCTACATAATCAAGTAAAAGGGTTGCCAATTAGAGAAAGAATCAAGGTATTGACTAACATTCTATTTGAGAAAACAAAAATGAATTATCCAAAGTCGAAACATGCTGAGTCACGTGCACAGTTAAAGCAAGTGATAACAAACATGTTTGTAAATCATAATTTAGAGCAATTATGGCAGAGTTTTAAAAGTTATGCAGGTCAATTTGGGGTGGAATTTGTTAATAAAAAAATTGAGTACGGGGATATCTTCCTGTTAGCGATTTTACAATTAATGTTAACTGATGCCAAAAAGTATTCGGATAGTATTAAATACTTGATTATCGATGAAATGCAGGACTACTCGGTTGTTCAATACTGGTATATTAATCAAATTTTTTCTAAAGAACAAAAAATGATTCTAGGAGATGAGAATCAACAGTTACTTCCAGGTGGAAGTGATGTCATGCAGATACTCTCAATATTTACTTCGGCTGAAAAGATGACGTTGGAGACTAGTTATAGATCTACTAAAGAAATTATTAATTTTGCTAACGCGTTTACCAATCATAAATTACAAGCTATTAATCGTTCAGGTGAAAAGGTTCAAAAGATAGGTAACCTAAACGAGTTGAAAAAACATCTTTTAAAATTAGATGTTAAGAATCAAACAATTGCTATTGTTTATCCTATCAGTTGGTCAACGGCAAATGTAAATCATTTAGAGCACATGATTAATTCTAATAATGGTAATATCAGTATTATAGATACTGCTGTTGCCAAAGGTTTAGAGTTTGATCGTGTTTTTATGGTGGGGTATTTTGATGACTCGAAGGAGACGTTAGTTAGTCATAACGAAATTTATGTAGCTGCTACCAGAGCTACAAAAGCACTTTATTGGATACCAAATGAAAGTGATTATGAATAAATTTAATATGATTCCTCAAAGAAAAGTTTGCAATGAAATTAAGATCCTCATACTACGGTATGAGGCTTTTTATGTTAATCATGAATAAGATTATTTGATATAACGCATAAATAATTGATTTACAGAAAATGATATTAGGTTTAAACTAACATTGTTAGGAAATAATAAATTATCTAATGAGGTATTGTGATGGATGTACAACAAGTGACAAGCAATGAACTAAGACGAAAAGTGATGGTTATTGATTCCAAAAGCTTTTATGCCAGTGTTGAAAGTGTTGATCGGGGCTTAAACCCGCTGACTTCGTTGTTAATCGTGATGAGTCAACAGGAAAATACCAATGGTGGGTTGGTTTTAGCCGCGTCACCACGGGCAAAAAAAGAACTGGGTGTTAAAAATGTGATGCGTCAACGTGATGTACCAGTTGATGATCAGCTATTAATTGTCCAGCCACGGATGAATCGATATATTGCGATGAATAAGAAAGTTAATGATATAAAGTATTTGGTCATTGGGAAATGGACGGGGTTGAAGGACCAATTAATGATTCATTATTAGTGACGTTCGTCGAGCGAAAAAAACGGTTTCAAGTGGCTTTAAAAGCGAAATCTAAACGAGCAGTCGACATTTTAAAAGTGGTGATGCAATTTAAAGACCGTTTTGGCCCTTATGTGAAATCAATCACATACGATAATGGCTGGGAATTTGTGAATGGTTTGGTCACCAAATATATTCGCCAGTATTTAGGTGATTTGTATATTGCGAATAGTTACGCACCGTATGAACGTGGCACTAACGAGCGCACCAATCGTAATCTACGTGCCAAATGGTATTTTCCCAAAGGCACACGCTTTAGTGATGTTAGTCAACAGCGTGTGGATCAGGTGGTTAAGGAAATCAATAGCAAACCGCTAACACACGCTAATAAACAACAAAAATCACCACAATATTTGTTTAAACGGGCAACTAAGCATTTAAGACAACGCGGACAACGGCCGAGTCAATTAGTGGCTAGTTAATCAAAAACGACTCAGAACGTAGCTAAAACAACACTAAGATAAAGAACGCCTGATTAAAAACTGCATTTTGATGAGGCGGTGTTTGGTGTGTCTTAAATCTTAAAATAGTTTCTGGCGAGTCGCAATTAAAAAGCGTACTTAAATTAGGTTTAAAAAGAAAAAAGCGCATTAAAGAGAAAAAATACCAAAAAAAGACTCAAAAAATGTTGTAAAATGACTTTTGTTATAAAAATGTAAAAAATGCCGGTGTAACGTTGCGTCAAATACTTGACAGCATTACATTTATATTTAAGGCAACAAGAGACATGGAACCCTTGGTATTACAGGATTTGTAATCTTGCTGCCAGTGAAAAAAGTGGAGCAGTTAATGCTTCTTTCTACATAGCTGACAGCAAAGTCCCTTGTTAAATCATAGGGGCTTTTTTATAGGTCTCGATGCCGATGTGTTCGGTTTATTTTTTGGGCTGAACGTATCGAATACAATACTTATAGAAAGGAGGCTTGCCGATGAGCTATGTTGATGAAAAGACGTTAGCTAAGGCATTTCGAGAGTGGCGACGAAAAAATCAATATTCGATGAGAGCAGCTGCTAAAGCGGCTAATATGACCGTACCAGCCGTTCAACGAATTGAACAAGGCGCAATTCCTGAATTAAGAAATCTGCAACGAGTTGGGGCGGTGTTTCATATGACAGGTGGTCAAGTATTTGATAAATACTTTAGCGATATACAAAAAGATCAATAACCTAAGATAACATCACACCGACCAAAGTGAACGATGTTATCAAAAGCTATTGATCTTCCAAATTTAAATAAAATACCCTCTGTTGATAATGGCACTGGCATACCGTTTGGAACAGATAGTACAAATTGCATTTTTGTAAAAAACGATAAAAATGTAGTTGGTTTTAGTGCGCTCTTTTTGACTAAACCATACGTCTGCCATTATAGCATTTTTTGTGTTACTTGTGAAGATATGACCCAAGCCATATCTTGTGGCCATAAGCGTGCGGAAATGACGTTACTAATGTCCACAGAGGGGGTGTAGTAACGTTTTTTATTACACCGACATTATCCCGAAACAGTTACACAATGCGACGTCGTAATCCTGTATGGGCAGTTGGAGTTCGCATCGCTCACACGTCGTCAGAAGGGTGCCTGAGAACGACGTAGCGGGCGTTTAAAGTAATGTGAAGTTAATGATATTCACTGGTGGTGACAACCATGTAAATGCACAAAAAGGTCAGGGTGGACGTACTGAAAATGGCGTCACACGGCAATCATAATTGATTCATGGTGCTTAGTTCATAATTCGACCGTTTAACTCGAAATGATGTTGTGATTGTGGCTGGGCAGTGCTGGCTTTAAACGTGTGCCAATTCTTGTAATTGGACGACAAAACAGTGATTTTGATCACTCTGATCGAGGTTAGTGTTTTGTTGGGATAGCTCGCTTTAAGGGCGAACTCTCCTAACTAACGCTACGCGTTGTTTTGATGAGTTAAGCACCAGTAGATAACATGAAATGCTTCACCGAATAATGAAAGCTTTGTCGTTAAAGTGAGTAGTTAAAGAGGAAAACAAGGATGTTAGCAAATGATTTTATATTAAGTCAAAGAGTAAGTAAGAGATGTGAAAAATTAGTAAGTATTTTGTGGAGTAAGTGGTTGCTAATTGGTTTATGGCAACGTACTTTCATGAAATGGCAGAAGGGGGTTGTATTAATTGGATTTAATGCAGCAGAGCCAGGGAGGTAACGATGATGGATTTTAAATACATTGCAGTTGATCTAGGGCGTCAACGTATTTTAATAGTAGCTAATTCAATGGCAGAGCTTAATCGATTTATTCTGTCTCAAAGAGGTCAAATGGTTATTCAAAAGCAGGCAGTTTGGATTTATCGAATTGATAGCCAAACATTAAATCAAGTTCAACAAAAGATGGCACAAACTGGTGCATCATTTGGTCAGTTAGTGCGTCCGACCGAATAAACGGGGGTAGTTTATGTGGAAACAAATGGAATTACCGTTATTTGTTGATGAGCCTGAAACCAATATTTATTTTGCTAGATGTTTGCAAAGCGATGGTTTAGTTGGTGTGGGGCATTTTGTCAGCGTACTAGATAAAGATGAGATACTTGTGGGGCAAGTAATGGTAGCAAAAGATGGTCAATTGTTCGTTATTGAAGATGCAGCAGTTAATGAACAGATTTCGGATAAAGATTGCTTAACTGAGGTAACAAAAACATCACAAAATTTGGAACAGTTTCTAATAGAAAAGTTGCAAGGTGGTTGCGATAATTTAGAACATCTTTTTAATAAGTAGGAAGAAATAAGGGGTAAGTTATGCAGACAAATATTCATGTTGGTCGGCTTGTAAAAGAGTTTGAACTACAAACAGTTGGTGAAAAACAAGATATTAAAATGGTACGTTTTGGTTTAGCTGTGCAGCGTTATTTAAGTAAAAAAGCTCGTACGGATTTTATTTATTATGTGGCGTTTGGTAAAACTGCTGAGATGCTTTATCAATATGCAAATAAAAAGGGTGCGCCAATCGAAGTACAGTTCAATATACAAAGTGAAATGTATGAAACGACAGAGGGACAATCACAATATCGAGCAACTAATGTGGTCACGTCATTCATGCCGTGGACGACGAAACAATCTGAAAAAGAGATTGCTAAAAATGACGGTATGGTTGATGAGTATGAGTCAACTTTGCAAGGAATAAATGGTTTAACAAATGAAGATTTAGAGATTAGGTAGGAGGCTTTAATGCAACATGTCAAGGTGAAGTATAGCGAAAAGCCACACCTGAAAGAAAGGGCTGGATGGTGGAGTAGAACTTGGTATAACTGGCGAGTATGGCATGGTAACCACAAATATAATCGGTATGATCAACATCGAAAATCAGTGACAATTAGGTTGCTTGGTTTACTTGGAATTGGTGTTGCGATCATTGCTTATTCAATGATCATGCCGCGGCCATCAGGTACCGTTTCAACTAAGCTTAATCAGAAAATGGCATTCGGCAATCAAGGGGCAAATGTACAGCTGACAGAGAAAAGATTTAATGAAGATTCGGGGTTACTTGAACTACATTTTAAGTTCACTGGTAATAACAATGAATCAACTTTATCAGGTATTAACATGAAACGCTACAAGCTTTCATTTGCAGGTGATCGTTATATTCAATCAGGTCAGTCTGAGTATCATATTATCCCAACGTCAGCGAATACCATGGTCGTTCAGTTTGAAAAATTAAAGACGAATTTCCAGGATGTTCGGGTCACGTTTGAGGATAAAACAGTTGATACTGCGGACATAAATATTGCAACTAATGAGAGTGATAGCTCAGTTAAAAAGACCCAATCGAGCGATCAATTAGCAACGGTGATTGTTAATAATGATGATCAATTACACATGAATAACAAGCTCAATGTAAAGAGTAAAAAGCAGTTAGTAATTGCACAAACGAGTGACAATATTCAAGAACAACAGCAGCATATTAAGAAAGATAAAGCAGCAATTAAAAAGTGGCAAACAGCTATTGATGAACAGGAAGAAAATATTAAATCAATCCGTGTACAAATGAAAGATATGATGGATGATGAACAAGATCAAGCAAGCGAATCAATTGAAACTTATGAGTCGAAAATAACAGACTTTAGGAAAGATATTTCTAATGCCAAAGAAGATATTTCAGACGAAAGAAATAAGATTCAACAATTAGAAAAACAAAAAACTAAGCAACAAAATGGACAGTTAAATGTCGCCAAGTTATTTGAATAAAAGCTTGCGGAATTGACTAATAAAAATGACAATTCCGCAATATTTTTAACCAAAAAATACGTTAAACAAAGGTTAAACAAGGGGTTCAACATAGGTTAAACAAGACGTTAAATAAAGGTTCAACAGGGGGTTCAACATAGGTTAAACAATTTAAATCTCTTAGTATCAAAAGGAATGCCCGCACAGCGGGGTTATATCACAGCGTGGTATCATTCCCCCTTAACCTGTTAATTATTATTTATTGGTTTTGAATTTTATTTAGCCTCGGTTAAATAATTTAAATTGAACTTAGTGATGGAGGATTATTTAATGGCAAATCAATTCGTACTTCGAAACATATCAGACCATACTTTAAAAATTCTAGATGAAGAGGCTGCACGTAATAAGATTTCACGTAATGCACTTTTACAAATTATTATAGATAACTTTGTACAGAACTTAGAGCAAGCAAATGCTACTGAGATTTTATTAGAACCATTGCAGGATGTTACTAAACAGTTGAATACATTAACGCATGTCACGACTGAATCACAACATGCAATTTCAAAAGATTTAGTGACATTAAATGATTCGATTAATCGTATGATTCAATATATGTACGACGATTCTTACGGTAGATAGGGAGGTTAGAATGTATAGTTTTCATCATCGTTGGTTTCGTAGATTTAGTATCATTTTCGTGATTGTTTTGGCACTGCTTATTTTTATAAAACGTGATGCGATTTTAGATAAAGTCTTTAATCGAGTTGGGGAATCTAGTGCTGCACCTGTTGCTAAAAATATTGATAATCAATCTAATGACTTAGCTGCAAAAGATTACACGAACCAACAAACAATTCCAGTTGCAAATAATCAACCCGACTTTAAACAAAGTGAATTAGAAACACAAAAAGGTGGTTGGTTAGACCTATCACCACGAGATTGGTTAGGTCGACCAAAACAAGCCAATGCCATGTTAGATAAATCGCGAATGCCAACTGAAAAAAGAGAACGATTAACAGTTAAAACGCCTGGCTATCATGTTTATAAATTTAACCAGACCAGGCAGGAAAACTATCTTTATAATCGGTCACATTTAATTGGTTATCAGCTATCTGGTTTAAATAACGATGCCCGCAATTTAGTTACTGGAACGATGGCATTTAATGCGACTCATCAATATGATCAACAACAGTCAATGGAAGATTACGAGAACGCAGTGGCTGATTATTTGAAACAATCATCTAAACATTTTGTTCGTTATCAAGTAACACCGTTATATCGAAATGTGGAACGTGTCCCACGTGGTGTAGAAATGCAAGCTCAGTCAATTGGTGATGATAGTATCAAATTCCACGTGTATGTATTTAACAGTCAACCAGGTTGGCAGATTAATTATTATACTGGAACCGCCTTACAGAAAAATGGAGAGAATTAATGATGCAAACATTAAGTGAATTTCGACAAAAATTAAAGCGTAAAAATCAGAATCGTTTAAAGTATTTAAAGAAGAAATTTAAAAATTATTCAGATGAAGATTTAGACCCAAAAGTAGCGGATGAAGTACATGGAATTATTAATGTGAATGAGTTGGTGGATCATGAAATTGATAGTGAGAGAAATCGTAATGGTCATGTCGGTATTAGAATAAGCAGCCAAGAATTATGGTATCGAGATACATTAGTTAGCTGGTTAAAACAGCATCCGGAAACAGGGATTGATACAGATAAATCAGCAAGCCTATATCGCTTTACTATGAACTTTTTTGTTAATCAAGTTATCCTTAATCCTAAAAATAACACGTTGTCTTACGCTCAATTACTAGAAAAAATGGATCAATTAAACGATGTCGACCCGATGCTTAATGAAATTAATTATCAGATGAAGGACATAAAGGAAATTGCCTCATTTACAGCAGCGATGGAGTATCTAGAAAATGTTACGTCATTCGGCCCGTCTCGACAGCTTGATGATGTTATACAAACAGATATTCGCTCAGAGTTAGACGATTCTAGTCAGTATGCGAAAGACTTTGCTGCTTATCAAGAACGTCGTAAGCAGGATCTAGCTCATAAACAAAAACGTCGTAGTAATGAAGGATTGGAGTTTAAACATGACTAAAACATCATTTGATTTACAAGCAGCGTTGGAAAAGTTACATGAAGAAGATTGGTTGCATCCAGAAGAAAAGGCTTTTAACGATGTTGATGATATTATCGAATCAGAAAAAGATAAAAAGTATCAACAAAAGTATTATTGGGTGGCACAATTTTCGCACATACTGATTAATCAATTTGACCAAAGTAATCGTGCTTGTTCACGTATTTTACGGCAGTCTGATCATAAATATATTGCACGTGCTATTAAACGTTTTCCAGAAATTGACTTTGATAATTTATTAGAAATTCAAGAAGCTTTGGATACGTATTGTAAGGAGCAGGGGGTGAAATAAGATGGCAAAAACGGGGGGCTTTGCTAATTTTGCAACCGGTGAAAAAAAGACCGGTGCTGTATTGTTACCCACACACTTTTCAACGGCATCACAAGCAAATAAAGAAGGTAAACAATTTGGTAATTTAGTTCGAACGTATGCGGCGAAAAGTTCTAAAGTCATGGATGAAAATAATCAGTCACTGGTGGATGTTACTGATTCGGAAATGATCATAACAGCTAATGATAGCTTTGGATACAGTTCTCGCTTTTCGGCAACGGGTGACGAACACCCACTATTTGATGGGCAGACATTGAACATGACTGATGAGCAGATGGATCGTCTAGAAAATCGTTTAAATACCGCACAGAAAAATGGTAATATCTTACATGAAATGGCTTTTTCAATGCGTGGTGATTGGTTAGGTGAAAATGGCTTATACGATCCAGAAACTAAGCAATTAGACCAAGATCGATTAAAGCGTGCGGAACAGCATATTGTACAAGATTTATTTGATAAAGGTGGGGCGCAGCCGTTGGGTGAAAGTCCAGATGATGTTATTTGGTTTGGTGCTGTTCATCAAGATACAGACCACTTAAACATGCACATTTGGTACGCTAAAGAATCTAAAGAAACACGACCAAGTATGTTGCATAAGTCCGGTGAACCCAAAGGGGTAATTGACTTTAAGGCCAAGAAACAAGCAGAGAGTAAATTTCGCTATGAGTTAGAATCAGATGCTACTAAAATTAAACGCGCTGATGTCTACGAAGCAGTGGGTAATTATCGTAGTAGCATTAAAAACGATACGTTATCTAAGTTAGATGAAACGCACCATTACGCGGCCGACCTTCAGAAAATTTTTGAGGTATTGCCAAAAGATTTACGGGGACGTTGGAAAGTTGGCAATACTGATAGTATAGTAACTGACGACTCTAGCCGGATGGCAACAGCTAATCGGCAAATGAATCAATTAATTGATAAGATGCTAACGCATGAATTGAAAGATGATTATCAGTCCTTTCAAGCAACCGCACAAAAAATGGATGGTATGATGCAAGAGACACATGGTCAACAGCATCAGGGCCAATTAAAGTGGTCAGAAAAGCAAGATAATCGGTTGCGTAAAGAATTAGCTAACGGGATTTATCGACAATTCAATGAAAACTTTAAAGAACCAACCAATGACCAGCAGATAAAAAATAAAACTGATCGCTTGTTTCAAAAAAATAAGGATGGTAACTTTGAAAAAATTCGCCAGGCGAATGGTGTTGATAGAAAAGGTAATGAATCCAAGGATATTCAACAAAACAAGGATAAAAAAAAGAACCAACCAGCTCATAAAAAAGTCGTTGCTCCGATGGGTAAGATGAATAAAATTGCCAAAAAAATGACGCAACAAAGCAAGCAAGAGGTGCAGCAGATGCATCGGATGCTGCAAGATATGGATGATTCGATGTCACAAAATGTTAGTGATGAATCATTATCTCGGCATATCTAAAAAACGACATAATAAAAGCCGTCCTAGACTTGAAGAAGTCGGTGAACTGAACCCCGTAAGTTGGAGTAATTTCCAAAACTTACGGGGTTTTACTATGTTTTCAAAAGAAGTACAAATTGAAGCAGTCACGATGTACCTACAAGGTATTCCGCCTTATAAAATACGGAAAAAGTTTGGTATTAAAGGAACAGACACCATTCGTAACTGGGTTACTAATATCAAGGAACTTGGTGTCTATGGATTAAACAACGCTAGTCAAAGTAAGACAAATTATCAATATTCCTTTAAAATCAAGGTAATTCAATGGCGACTTGAG
>NZ_BJEC01000001.1:26331-198590 GCF_005405465.1 Weissella thailandensis | reverse complement strand
CATAGAAGATCAGTTATTGCGACACCGCTTATCAATTATTCTTTCGGCACTGAAATTACCGCGCAGCACCTATTACCATTGGAAAAGATATCAACCTAGTCAACACGAACGTGTTGATAATCAGCTCAAAGAAAAAATTAAATTGATTTGGGAAAATAATTATCGTGCCTATGGTTATCCACGAATAACGATGGTGCTTCGCAAGTCAGGCATCTGTGTTGGGTCAAAACGAATTTTACGATTAATGAGGGAAATGGAGATTCACTCTTTAATGAATCGGCGATTTAAAAAACCTGGCACTCATGTGGATCATTCACAACGCCCCAATTTAATCAAGCACCAGCCCAATGCAAGGATATGTCGTGCTGACATTACTTATTTGGAATTACGTCCAGGAACCTGGGTTTATCTCAGTTCTATTTACGAACCAAAGGTTCATCAAGTCCTTGCTTTCAAGATTGGTCGTCAGATGGAGGCGACGTTAGTTGTAGAAACGATTAATCAGGCGCTTGAATGTCATCAAAAGCCACAATATTTTCACTCTGACATGGGTTCACAGTACACCAGCAACGAAGTTGAAACTTTACTTGAACGGCATCAGATTAGCCACTCATACTCAAAACAAGGTTATCCTTATGATAATGGGCCAATTGAAGCTTTTCACTCATTGTTGAAGAGAGAGTTTGCCTTTCAAACAACTTTTCCCAATTTTGAGGACTTGGTAATCCGAACTTCAAATTACATCAGTTGGTTTAATTCCGACAGAATTAGGACGAGTGTTTAGAAAAAGATGTGCCATTTATTGACATAGGAGCATTTTTAGTTGATTTTGTTCTTTCACAAAGTAGTTATCCTTGTAAATTTCACAATCTAGACCAATTGTTTTACTATTCATTGTTTTGAATCATTTTTGTTAGATCTCTTTGGGAAACTTCTTTTTTAGGCAGGGATTGGGTTGCTTTACCAAGTTATTCAAGTAAAGTTTCGATATTTTCATCTTTTGATTTATCATACTTATCTTGTTCTTTTTGCTGATCGTTGGTTAATTTCATTTGTTGGCTCCTTTTTTGGATACTTTTATACTGACTTTTGTGCTTGGTAATTTTGCCACCGATTTCGGATATAACTCCAAATGTACCCAATACAGAAGGAAATGGCACAGATTAAGTCGACACCAATCTTTTTGATTAACCACCAAATCAATTCCAAAGGAATCAATACACACCAAACAGCTATTCGATATATCAAACCGATTAATAATCCGGCTATATAACTACCAATTACAATAATAAAACTAATCATATATGTTGCCTCCTTTCATGGGGGTTCTAAAGATATATGTATCCTAACTGTATGTCGTAGTTAGGATTCCTGGCAATTTGCAGTAGTTCATTAGTATAGTTTATCGCATCAATCTATGACGCAAGGAGGATGCCAAGGCGATCTTTAAGGCGGCCACTTTCCATAATTTTTAAGTTATTTTCACTATATCATTTTTTGTGAATAAGCTGTTGAAATGACCCACGGGTAAATCTATTGATTCGTTACCTGCCAATTAGCAAGTTGTTTATTAATTAGTTTTTGTAATTGAGATAAAAAGTTGACGTTCGACATATGTTTTTGAAAAGTTAAAGCAAGGATACCAGCTAAATATTGCGTAAAGTAATTTGCAGTAGCTAAATCGCTCACGAATAAACGAAAAGTTGTCTGACCAAAAGCCGGTGTAAAAATACCAAAACTTATTTGATTGGTTGTGTGTTGTACAACCAGTTGATATGTATTTTCGGGTGTTATGATGTTTGTTTGAATCATGTGTTATTACCTCCTAAATTTTTTCTGTTGGTCAATTGCTTAATTAACTAACGTTTATTTCATTTTGACAGGAGGACAATTAAACAGGCGGGCCAAATAACAAGGGCGGCAACGCCGTGTTATTTACCTTTGTTATTTGGTCTAGTGCTGCTTAGGACGTAGTCCTTAGCAGTCACTGGCTGTTTTATCGTTTGGATGGCAAAAGGAAATGTTAGTAAATTGAGCAGTGTTGAACAACGTGAAACCATTTGTTCCCCTTGTTTTAGGGGACAGGGGTAGTATTGGAACCCCGCTTGGCGGGGACTGGGGTATGCAGAGAAGGGCGCAGTGCGCCCCTGGTTCTTAGATTGTCATCCAGTCGCTAAATGGTGTCTCAATCTCAAATTGAGCATACTGTAAGTCGTTGCTATCCAGGACGATTTTTTCGTCTAGGTAAGCTTGCCGGGCTTGTTCATCAATATCTTTTTCGTCGTCGACTGTTAGCGTGACCGTCTGTGTTAGCGTTTCTTCATAAGTTACTATTATATCTTTTTTCATGAATTACCTTAATTACCTTTCAAAATCGTTTTTAACATGGAAGTGAACAGATTGCATATCGTCGGGGGTTAGAACGATTTCGCCGTTGTCATACATTGTCATGGCTTTTTCGTCTAGGTCGTCAATATTCATTTCTGGGGTCATCTCAAGTTCAACTTCTTTTTTGCGATACTCTTCAAATACTACACGACATTTCATGGTCAATTCTCCTTAGTTGTTAAAGTGGTAGGTTGTGCCATTTAATAACACGTCATTAAAGGTTTCATATGTTTGAGCGTTTAACATGTGCGCCTTTTTGTTTTGTTCAAAGTCGTCTGATACTAGCGCTAGGGCTTGGTATTGTTGTGCTGACATGGTACTTGGCTTAATGCCCATATCAAGTAGTACAAGCGCTTGGTAGAACAATCGAGGACTTTCTTTTTGCAAGCCGTTCAACATGTTATAAATGGTTTCAACCAGTTTTACGCTAACGTTGGCGGAAACCAGTTCTTCATAACCAGTTGATAAAGCTTTTTTGTAATGCTCCTTTGGTACTTGGGTTTCCTGGTAACCATAAGTAATATCTGACATAGCTTGCGCCATTTTTGTTAAGGGCAATTTTGTAAAATCATCATAATAAGTTTTTGTCATTTTTAACTCCTATCCTAATTTAAAACCTTGAAATTCGTCATTAGCTAATCTGATAGTGATTTGTTCATCTCTAGCTTGTGCAACAATTAAGTGAAAAATTAAATCATCAACTTCTTTGGTTGATAAATCAACGTCGGAATAACTTTCGTCATGTTCAGGAAAAGGGACTGGTGTTGGACGGTCTCCACGCCATGAAAAAATAGACAATGAAAGGTCGGTTGTGTTTTGTGACATACTAAAACTCCTTGCTTAGGCCAGGTAACCTATAAAAATTTTTCTGCCAGCGACCACCTGTTGTCGCTGGGTTTGTCGTTGTGACGGGAAATTTTTTGCAGGTACCGGGACAAAGTACAAGGGCGGCGTAGCCGTGCTATTTACCCTTGTACTTTGTCCTAGTTATCCTTAGTAGCTTGGCGACTTAGGACTAACTGGTGCCTGCTATAAATGATAGGCACATAAGGCAGACCCAGTGTCATCAGGTGGTTGGCAGGCGTAGGCCTGCTTAGACCCCCGCTGGCGGGGACTGGGGTACATAGTAACGACTTGAATATATTTTATTATTTCGATAGCATACGAATCATAGATGCATTATTAAGTTGAATTTTTAATGACTGGGAAGGGAAAAACTATCTTATTTAAAAACGATCAAATATACAATAATCTGTCACCAAAAGGGAAATTAGCTTATTTGAGAGAGATTCAAAAGGGCAATCAAGTTGATCCGGATGAATTTAATCATATTGAGCAAGTGTATGTTGAACCAGAAGAAACCTTTGATTTAGGAAAAACAATGATTCAGCTAACTAATGATCAAAAAAATGAGGGAAAAGTATTAGCATATATTGATAAGCAACATAATCCGAAGTCAATTCCAGAAGTTGTATAGGACTTGCGTCGAGTATTGGCCACAAATATTACGGATGATGAGGGCAGGTGGATTTTGTCATGTGTTATTGCTTATTCAGAAGAGTATTATCAAAAGGCCATACAGTTAATTGCTAGTTAATATGAACAAAATAGCTCCACAAGTATTGGAAAAATATCCAATATTTGTGGAGTTTTATTTTGTTTGTTTTTGTATTAAAGATTTGATTTTAGTGGTCATAAAAGGGTGGGGCGTTTTTACATTGGCCTTTTAAATTCAGTTACGATAACCATAGTTAATCAAAACAAAAAAGTAATGGGGGAATTGACACATGGTATCAAAGAAATTAGCAGCACGTTTAGCAAAGAAACAGGACGAATTAGAAAATGCCCAAGAAAAGGTGACAACACTTAAAGGTGAAGTAGCCGACCTTAAGAAACAGGTGGAGTTAGAGTTGGTGCAAAAGCTACAACAACATTTGCAAACAGAAGACTTAGTAGATGTTGAAAAGTTTATCGAGCAAGTTTCACCAATCGAATCACAAACTGACAATGAGGGCGGTGAGTTGAATGACGATTAATCGTGAGGCGATGAAAGCTTTACCTATCCAAGGATACTTAGATTATAAAGGTATTGATTATACCACTGAACATAATCGTTTACGGTTAGTGGATCATGATAGTTGCATCATTAATACTGATAAAAACGTCTTTTTTTGGAATTCTAAGCAGTTATCCGGTGATTTAGGGGATTTTATTAGTGCTTATGAAGATGTCACGCCAAAGGAGGCTTGGGTGCGCTGGTCTGACTATAAAAATCATTATGATAATCAAGACGAACAGGCACAAGACAAATATAAGCAAAAAAGCGCAACAAATAATTATCAATTTAATTGGAAAAGATGGCGTACCTCGCAATCAACTAACAATACTGAAAATTATTTAGTGAATGAACGAGGCTTTGATAAAACCTTTGTGCAGCGTTTGACAGCATCTGATTTTATTAAACAAGGGAAACCTCGCCAAGACCGGCAGACAAAAGAATGGCAAAAGCCGGCCGTCTTATTTCCTTGGCATGATGAAAAAGGCGAAGTTGTCGGATTAGATCAACAAGGAACTGAAATTGATTATGAGAAATATGGTAAGCGTGGTACGCAAAAGAAAGTTGCCGCTGGCTCAGATTCTAATTACGGGTATAACTTCCATACAGGGAATGGTGCTGATCAACTATTAGTATTTGAATCACCAATTGATGCTTTATCGTACGCACAACAACACTTTCCAGAATTGGCGCATGAAAATGCGACATTTTTATCATTATCAGGAACTGATCATCAAAAAGTGCTGTCACAATTAGATCGTATGAATCAATTGAACGGTCATTTGCCTAACAAATTGGTGCTAGCGACTGATAATGATTTAGCCGGGTTTAAAGCAGCTGATCAATTTAGTGTTTTGCAATTTGAAGGCATGGAAAATATCCGCCAAGTACCAACCAAAGGAAAAGATTGGAATGACCAACTAAAAGCAAATGATCCTGGTATTAAAACAATGACAATGGAAGAAAGTCATAAACGATTAGAGGCATTAGAGACTTTCAGTAAGCAAGCTAAGCAACCATCGAACAAGTCCATGAAGGTTAAGGATGAAAAACAAGTCGCTAGTGCTAAGTCAGGACGATTAGCACGCGAGCAACGGCGGACTGACCGAAAGGGCAAAAGTCGTGAAAAAAATGAAGAGATTATCAAAGATGCTTTGCAACGTGTGAAGAATTATCAAAATGATCCGAAAGAAGTACAAAACTATTTAGATTTTGTGGCTCAAGGACAAAACTATTCACCACGAAACACGATGCTGATTTATGGGCAACGTCAAGACGCCACTATCGTGAAGGGATATAAGCAATTTGCCGAACAGGGCATTCAAGTTAATAAGGGCGAACAAGGTATGAAAATATACGGCGCCCCTAAAAACTTGCAAAGCATTATCGCGCCAGATGGTAAGCAAGTTTATTGGCGTGATGCAACCGCAGAGCAGCGTCAACAAGCTAAAACTGGTGACCTAGAAATGCGGTCGATTAAACATTATCCAATTCAAACAGTGTTTGATATTAAACAAACAAATGCCTCACTTGATGATTTACCCAAATTGCTGCCTAATCGACCAGTTAATTTATCAACTGATCAATCCGATGAACAGTTACAAACGGTGTATGACACGTTGAAAGAATACGCAACTGAACAACAACATGTGAAGGTGATTGATCAAGATAAAGGGGCAATGAAATTTTTAGCAGATCACAAGCCAATGACAAGTAATGGTATTGCGAAAGGTGCGACTGTCATTAATCGTAAGGATCCAGAAGATAGAAGTATCGTCTTACGACCTGATTTACCAGTCACCGACCGAATTGCGACACTGGCGCATGAAATGGGACATACAGCGTTGCATCAACAGAGTGACGCTAATACCTCAACTGCTGAGAAGGAATTACAAGCAGAAATGACTAGTTATGTTGTTTTAAAAAATATTGGTGTTGAACCGGGTGATATTAGTGAAAAGTACATGAGTGATTGGACGAAAAGACTTAAAAAAGTCGCTGATATGAAAGATAGAAATCCTAATTTAATGGCTGATGTGACCAAAGCGAGTACGTCGATCACTAATTATTTGTCAGACCGCTTATCTGATGGCCAAACAATAACCAATGAGAGACGGGTGGCGCCTAATATACATCCAACGGCTGTACAAATGGCCACGAATCAAGCAATACAAGATCAAGCACAAGAGGAAACAAGAGGACGAACAAGATGAGCAACACGACAATACAAGGAAAATTAGTTCAAGTTGCACGCGGTAATGGGCTATATATGTTGTCAGTTGAAACCGGTCGGGCAGACGGTTTACTGGTATTACCAGCAACGGCCGAGCAATATCACCTATTATTTCCAGCAGGTGACCCCGTACTAAATGACCACTATGAAATAACTTTTAAACAAACACCTGAACAAATAAAATTACTCAGTGTATTTGATTTAGCTGATGAAGTGGTACCAGCGGAATTAGTTCCCACTTTAATCACGACACAAGATTTTGACTTACAAGGAGAAGAGTTTATGGATACAAAAAAGGAAGCTGCTGCTTTAGAGAAACGTTTAGCGGCCATCCGACAAGATGAATCATTGATGCAAGATATTCAAGCGGAAGTTGATCAAGAAGAGCAGCAACGATTAGCAAATATTAAAGCACGGCAAGAAGGACAAGGTATTGAGCAATTATTTACCGAAGAAGAAATTGCCAATATGAACGCCTATAAGCCAAAAACACAACCACAAGGTGCCTCATTATCGGCACGAACGCAAGTTGCCACCGATGCTAATGATTTACCAATGGAAGGAGATTAATCAAATGACCAATACACCATATTTAGATCGTTTTACTACCAACTTGAATCAAATCATTAGCGCTCAACCGGATGAATATGGTGCCTTTGGACGTGATGTTGAATTAGGACGATTAGTGCGCATCTTGAATCAACATAAAAAGAATAGTGCTGCTATTTTGGGTGAAGCGGGTGTTGGTAAAACGGCGTTAGTCGAGGAATTGGTGAAGCGAATCATAACGCAAGATGATATTTTGCATGGGACGTTATTAGACCGACAGGTAATTTCTCTAGAGTTAGCTAGTTTAATGGAATCAACAGCTGGTAGTAGCTTTGCCTCAAATTTGCATCATATCGTTGATGAAGTGAAAGCCAATCCGAAGATTCTATTATTTATTGATGAAATGCACGAATTGATCGGTACAGGTGCTGAGGGTGGCTCAGGTATGGATGCCGGTAATATTTTAAAGCCAGCCATTGGTCGTGGTGAAATTCAAGTGATTGGGGCAACGACTAATAATGAATTTCGTCAATATATTGAGTCAGATAACGCGATGGAACGTCGTTTTGATAAAGTGCTGCTGGATGAATTTACACCAAGTCAAACGCGAGCAACTTTAAAACAGATTGTCGATGATTTACCAGCAGGTGTTGAGGTACCGGATGAGGCATTAGATACAATCATTAATTTTTCTGACCGCTACATTACAACCCACTTTTTCCCCGAAAAGGCGATTACCTTACTAGATAATGCGCTAGTTGAATCAAAAATGAACAACCATTCGGTAATGATGGAGAGTGATATTGCAAGTATTATCCACGAAAGGTATCACGTCCCCATGTCTGTCTTAACCGAAGAGGATGATAAACGGTTATTTCAATTGTATGAACGGATGCAAACGCAAGTAATTGGTCAAGATGCCGCTCTAAAGAAGATTGTTACCAGTATTCGCGTTCGTGCGGCTGGTTTAGGTGATATGACGAAACCATTATCATTTCTACTGGCAGGCACACCTGGTGTTGGTAAAACCGAAACCGCTAAGGCAATTGCGACACATTATTTTGGTGACGAGCGACAACTAATTCGTTTTGATATGTCAGAGTTCAAGTTTGCTAAGCAGTCTATGGCAAGATTTGCGGAACGGGCGGCAGATGCCGTTAAGTTTAATCCCTATTCAGTTTTGTTATTAGATGAGATCGAAAAAGCTGACCCAATGGTGTTGGATTTATTGCTACAAATTTTGGATGATGGTCGTTTAACCAATGAACGTGGCCAAACGATTAACTTTAAGGACTTAATCGTTGTCATGACAACGAATATTGGGCATCAATTAATCATTGAGCGGGCAGCAAAAAGTGAAGCTTATCGCCGTGATCCGCAGCATCAAGAAACCTTTGGTAAGAACTTTGAAAATGCATTATTAGGAGCTGACTTACGACAAGAATTTATTAGTCGTATTGGAGCAATTATTATCTTTGAACCGCTAGAAATACCAAATGTTAAAAAGATTATTGATTTAAAACTCAGTCATTTAGATAAACGAGCGCAGCGACAA
This sequence comes from Weissella thailandensis, assembly GCF_005405465.1. Classification (GTDB taxonomy): domain Bacteria; phylum Bacillota; class Bacilli; order Lactobacillales; family Lactobacillaceae; genus Weissella; species Weissella thailandensis. The sequence continues at coordinate 189,809 of NZ_BJEC01000001.1, read as the reverse complement.
GGTTATCACTTAATCTTTCGTGATCAAGATGTGATTAATTTAATCCCTAGTTTTTCTGACAGCCTTGAATATGTTGGTGAACAGGTAGTTGAATCACACTCATTAATTGATTTTTTGGTTGATAAGGGTTATCGAAAGAGTTTGGGAGTCCGTCCGTTGGATGATAGCATCATGGATTTCGTTCAAGCAAGGATGGCTGAATCTATTTTGAACGAACGGCGAACAGGGCAAGCCAATGGACATACATTTGTTTTTCGTGCTTGGGGAGCGCCACCAGATGAAACACATCCTAAAGGTAGTTGGCAGTCAGTGGTGACTCAAGTTGACTTAGACACGCAGAAAGTAGGTATTCATGAGTAAAGAATGGTTCGGGAATCGTTATGAGCAATCGCGTGCCTATGAAAAAAGTAGCCAAATCAGATTACGCGGTCGTTGGTGGTTTCAATTAATTGTTTTTCTATTATATTGCTTGGTTGGTGTAATTTTTGCCATCCTGTTAGGAACCCTATCAGAGGTCATTTGGTACATTATTCGTTCAGGTCTTGGAAACATGGCATTAAACATGTTCAATATATACTTCCAACCGGCGTTTAGCTGGGAATACTTGCAACAATACGCAACATTTACCTTAACTGGTGGCGTCTTACATGAAAATTCTTTTGTTATTTGGATTATCATGCTCCTTGCTTTTGGGATTTTCTTACGGTTAGGGATTAAAAACTGGTATGACTGGGTACAAAAATTCGGAGATCGTACCACTAACCAAAATCGTTGGGCAACCTTAAAAGAAATAGATCGTACTTATGTTTTAATTCCAGATCGCAATAAGTTTTATAAAGGTGCATCCGGACAACCAATTAGTCATATATCGGGGTATTCCTATGAATTTCTTCGATTACATCCAATCCTTTGGTTAAAGCAAATTGGTAAAAAACTTGGAGGATTGAATCGTGAAACCTTTCCCGGTTATTATCAAACATTACGACCAAAACTGATGAATTTGAAGTTCACCAAGCGTTGGTTCAAAGGACAGGAAACAGTTGAAGGTGGGTTTACTGGTTTTTACTGGATTGATCCTAAGCCAACACATGCCATCACAACTGGTGCCACGCGTTCAGGTAAAGACCAACGTCGTGGGTATATCTTTATTGATATTATGCGGCGTGCAGAAATTCAACCAAATATTATTGATACCGATGCGAAAAACGAAGATGCCAAAATGTCATTTATCCCTTTGCAAAAAGCGGGTTATGAAGTGCAGCTATTAAATATTGCTGATACTGATTGGTCAGAATCATGGAATCCATTTCAAGTTGCTTTGAATTATGCAATGGATGGTGAACTTGATAAAGCCCGTGATGAGGCAATGGTTATCGTGCAAATTATTGGTTCTTCTAGTTCATCGGAAGGTGGCAATGATATTTGGGATAAGACCGCCGAAGATACGCAACTAGCAATTATTTTAATTCTCTTGTGGTTAGCAATGGAAAATCAAGACCAAACCCTAGCAACACCTGCCGGTGTCCCACAATTTATTAATTCAGTGAATCAATTTAATGATCCAAAAGATAAAAACATGGATGGTTTAACCCAATATTTCAACATGTTACGTGAACTTGATCCGATGCCGCCAATTATTAATGAGGCGATTCTAAAAGCGGGTTCTTATCTTGGAGCAACTGGTGATACGAAGTCGTCGGTTATGTTTACCTTGCAAAGTCGTTCAAGCTTATTTGCGTCTGAAACAGTCGCACGACTTACCTCACGGTCAACTATTCAAATTGCCGATTATGGTTTCCCCAGAATGTTAAAGGTCAATGTACCAACAAGTTATGCAGGTACAACGGCCAAGGTGGAACTATATAAACGTGAAGATAAAGAGGCTAAGGGAAGTTATCTGGAACAGGATGCCGTCAAGGTCAGTCGAGCTGGTGTTATTCAATATCCATTTCATGAAGTATTTCCGGATGAGTGGTTAATTAAAGTTCACTTTGCAGACAAAGGGAATCCGAAACATCTACGGGATTCATGGATACAAATCAGTGGTGAAAAACGTGTCCAACGTAATCTAAATCACACGATTAAAATTAATCCGCACAGCAAGCAACCAGTTAAAAAAATTGTGACGTATCCATTGGAACAACACTTAACTAATGATAACAAGGCAACGTTTAGCTTGCGTTATTCAGAGGAACCAAAAGCAGTGTTCATTGTGACGCCTCAAAGCAACGATAACTATGCCGCAATTGCCTCGTTATTCTTAGGACAAGTCTTTTCAGTTAATACACAAATTGCTTCAGAAATTACTCGCCGTAAGATGGATCGTCAGATTATCTATAAGCTAAATGAGTTTTCAATGTTTCCAAGAATCCCTGGGTTTGATAACTTCTTAACTCGTGGACTAACTTATGGCCACATTGTTGATATGTATGTTCAAGATGATGTGCAGGTTGCTAAACAATATTCTGAATCAGAGGCTAAAGAGATCATGAATAACATGTTGACGCAATTTCATATTCAAACCAAAGATCGCGATACTAACCAGGCTGTTTCTGAACGGCTAGGTGAAATTGAAGTTCAAAAAGAAATTGTTAATTCTCAAATGGGTGAACAGCAACAAGATAGAGGAAACCGGCAAATATCTATTGATAAAATGCCGTTACTTTCTGCTAAAGAACTGGAAGAATTGAATGATGGTGAAATGGTCATTATGCGTACTGCTAAACGTAATGATAAGAAATGGCGCCGTATCCGACCACTGCCAATCTTTGATACTGGTAAGACGTTGATGCCAAATGCGCGTGATTTAATTGGACAAAGTTATCATTTGGATTACTACACAACGGACTTACGGATTAAAAACAATACCAAGAACCTCAGTTATCAAGACATTTTCCAAGATTACAGTGGTTATTATCAACAATTAGCAGCACAAGTGAATCCAGAAACCGAACCGGCAGAAGAAAAGACTCAGGAACCAGTGAATGTAGCAAGCACAGAGACAAATCTAGATACAACGGCATCAGAACCAATTGGTAACCATGACGATGATAAATTTCCAGAACAAAAGATATTAGCATCGACAGCTCAACCATTCATTGCAGCAGAATCAACACCTGTTAATACAATAGAACCGCTTGTATCTGAATCCAATGAAGAAAATGATGATGAAGTTGACGACTTTACATTTTGGCAGCGTAATTTTGATAAGTATTCTGGTAAAGAATTAGTTTCACTGATAGAAACAGCAGATATTGACTTAGTGAATCAGGTTGAAGATGCTATTGCTGATGTATTAAATAAACAAGATCAACTGAACGAAAATGAAGAGAAGATGAAGGTATATGCAGATGCAACACAGCATGTATTCTTTAAGAAACATGATGATCTAAACAATCAAGAAAGTATGCGTAACTTTATTAATGATGATGAAGTCATGTTTGATTTATTGATACGAATTGATGATATTCGTGATTCATCAGAAGAAAATTAATCTATGAAAGAGAGGAAAAGCGATGTTTGGGTTAATAACTCTACCAGCTGGTGGCGTGAATAATGCCTTTTACGAATCGTGGGCGGATTATTTACAACCAAAATCACGGATGTTTCTGTCTGTTTTACAAACAATGTTTCAAGGACTGGCAGATATTTTCTATGACCTGGCCAATGCTGTTTTAACAGCTTGGAGCGCTGCCTGGAAATTGGCTGATTTTAGCAGTTTATTTACAGATGCCAAAGAAGCTAATGATATGACTGGTTATCAATTAGTACAATATACGGGTTTATTTTTCACGATAGGCCTTATCATTATGTCAATCATGATGGCCGTTCAACTAGTGCAATTTAATTTAACTTCTGGTAGGCGTGGTAAGGAATGGCCAGCTGGAATCGTCACCGCTGTGATCATTATCGCTTTAGTGCCTATGTTAATTTCAGGCGGTACTGCGGTTGCTAAGAGTATGAACTCAACCCTTCTAGGTGATAATACGGATACGGCTCAGAATGGTGGCCATAGTATTCTAACGGATGTCTGGAAAAATAATTCTGTTGACTTAAAAAAGGTGGCACAAGCTAATTTTAATGTCGATGAAAAACATATTCACGATTACAGTCCAGTCAAAAATAATTCATCAAATGCGATTGTTAAATCCTCTATTTTTACCAGCGTTATTGATGATGATGATAAAAAGGAGATAAAGGGAAAAGAGGCTAAAAAAGTATTTGATAACAAACAGGGAGAAGAATCCAAAACGGAAAAGATGGACAAAGGGGGTTGGATAAAAGGAAGTGAGGATGCTTATCCACGCGTTAAAGTTAATTGGATGGGAATCATTGCTGCTGAGATAGTTTTTGCGATTGTTGGTTTCTTGGCGATCATTGAATTAATCGTACGTTTCTTCCGACTAGCTTATTATTCACTAACCCTACTTGCATTGGCTTTTCGTGATATGGAAGGCAAGAAAGCGATGCAAATATTGCACCTTATGGAAGGTAGTATTCTAGGACTTGCTTTGTTGCCGCTAAATGTTATTTTATTTTTTGCCTTCGTGCAATGGGGTATGAATGCCATCAATAACCAAAGTCTATCCTGGGGGCCTTATACAGTTGTTAGCGTTGCTTTACTGCTAGCCGCTGGAAAAGGTTTATTATCAGGCTTTGCATTGATTGATGATTGGACAGGTACGCCTTCCGGACATGGAGGTACAGTTACTAGCCTGATTGGCGCTGGTGCCGCAGTAGCCGGTGTTGGTCGTAGCGCTAATGGTGCAGTAGCAGCGCCTTTTCATGGTGCCGCTAAAGTTGGCCGTGGTGCCACTAAAGCTGGGGAAAAGACTGTCAACGGTGCCAAATCAATTAAGGATAAGGTGGCACAAGCACGTAAACGTGGTGATGATACTCAAAATGATGTCCAAGGTGGCAAACAGAAGAAGTCCGATCCAATTGATGTAGGAGCAGGTAGCACTTCGTCAAACTCAGGTGCTGGACAACAAGTCGGTAAACCCAGCTCATCTGGTACTGGTAATAAGTCCACAACGAATAATGATGCTCATCAATCAAAGAATGCCACAGGTATTCCAACAACTAGTATAAATCAATCAGCTAACCAAGAAATTCATGACAATGATACAAGACAATCAGGTGCAGTGAACGAGTCTGGTAATCAGCAAACAGGATCTAGAACACCAGCGGATGCGCATAATCCAGGTATTCAGCCTGGTAGACCATTAACGAGTGGCGGTAATCTATCTGGTAGTCAGGCAGGTTCTAAAAATGGTGGATCACAAGCAATTAGTCAAACGACTGGTTCATCTTTGAGTAATGAATCACCTAAATCATCAATGTCTCCAAGTTCGGGTTCAAGCGATAATAGTACAGTACCAGTTGGTATGAGTATTCCAACGAATACGCCTAGTTCGTCGCCAAACACTCCTTCTGGGACAATGAACAGTAACACCAGCAATAATCCAAAACCATCAAGTAATTCGCCAAAGGACACACAACCTATGGCAGATGGTAATACGTCACAACCTGATAATCTTGTTAATACATCGGTACCTGCTGGTAATACCGGTAATCGAGTTACAAATTCTGTACCGCACATAATGGGGCAGCAACCAAGTAGGTCAACGGATATGCCAAATGCTAATCCAAGTAATAGATCGACGAATAGTAATTATCAAAGCTTTAATCCACAATCAAATCCAAAGCTTGCTGGAAATCCAGGGGTAACACAAGGTTCAAGATTTAGTCAATCTAGACAATCGCAAAATAAATCGCAGAGTCAGTATTCTAGGCTACAAAAAGAGTTACAAGATGATCTCAAAAAGGCTTATCCAAAGACAAATACTAATAAACAGAGATCATAAAGTCATGATAACCTTTAAAGAGGGTCAGGTAATGAATTAGTAATAAGGAGAGTTATATGAGTCTAAAACTAAAATGGATTATTGGGGCAATTATTGCATTAATCGTTGTTGCTGGAGGGGTGTCTTATGGGGTTTATCAACATAACAAGCCACTGACAGACCAAGAATTTAAAGAACTAGAAATTGACGAACAATTTGAGAAGGCACCTGCAGGTCATTATGTACATTTACGTAAGAACGATGCAACATTGTACAGAACCACTTGGTCAGCAAAAAAGATAAAAAATTATTTAATATACGATTACGTTAAAAATAATAAGGCGCATAGAGATGGTAGTACAGATGCTAAAAATAACTTAGGAACTAATTATCAATTTAATGATAAGCATTTAGTTGATACACAAGCTGGTGAAGGTGAATTAGGCATACTTTATAGCGAATTGTTTGATAATAGCAAGTTTAATTCTGATACTAGTTATGATTCAGACTATGTCTATAATTGGTACTTTAACAGTCCACAACAAGCACAAAAAGACTCGGATGTTCAAGACAATGTCACTCAGATCATTCGATAATATCAAGTATATGATTACGTATAATTAAGCGTATACTTATAAGTATACGCAAAAGTATAATGATAAATATACGCATAGTAAAAGGCACCGCGTTACGCAACGTGATGCCTTTTTGTGTACTGAATATTTTATTTCTCTTGGTCAAGTAGTGCTTGGAAAACATCGACAGCAAAACTTGATAAACCATTGTAGCCGTTCTTTTTAGCCAACTTAACGAGATCTTGTTTCATGCTAGGCAACATTGTAATGGAAACGGATTGTTTGCGCTCAGTTGCCTTTTTTTGATTTAAGTCCAACCCAGCAACCAAATTTGCTGCCGGATTGTCACGGACAGGATTATTGGCAAAAGCATCTTTCATTTGTGATTCAGAAGAAGATTGATTTTGTTTTGAATTAAATGACATGATTAAGCCTCCGATTCATTTTGAATAGTCTGTGTCATTTGGGTAAATTGATTGATGAGGTGTTCTTTAAAACCAGGATATTTTCTTATTTCACTATCAGGCATATCGACCACGGCTTGTTTTTGTGCCGTAGACTTTCGCATAATTTCACGGGCGTTAATTTGGGCAATAACATCAGGCATATTATCTAACGCTCGTCTAAATTCACGACTTTCTGTTGTGTTATGTTGTATTTTATTACCAAGAAAATAGACTTTCGCATCAATATCACTAACACCGGTGCGTGGATCAACGCTATCTTTTCGATAATCAGCCATGCGTAAATCAAACTGAGTTTTTAGTTGTTGAAAGCCATATTCACTAGGTTCAAGTGGCACGATTACAATATCACTGACCGCAATCATGTTTTTCGTTAGTAAACCAAACTCTGGATGGGTATCAATTAAAACAAAATCATAGCTTTGGATTTTTTCAGCGTTAGCATTCATCCATTGCATTAGTAAATATTCACGATACATTTTGGTTTGGATTAAACCTTCCACACGATCTAAATTAGGTGAAGCGGGTAATAAATCAATATTTTTCGTTGCGTTTCTTATCTCAGGGTCACCAGCAATGAACACGTCTAACAAAGTATGTTCATTGGTAATTAAGTTATACGAAGAACTTAAATTAGCTTGAAAATCACCGTCGATTAGTAAGACTTTATAGTTATTTTTTGCTAGCCAAGCAGCGTAATTAAAGATAATAGTAGTTTTACCAACGCCGCCCTTTGAACCTGTAAACGTCATAATTTGCATCTTATTTTCCTCGCTGTTTCTTTTATTCTTGTCAAAATGAAATAAACATTAGTTAATCAAAGGAACATTAGCTTAATGACTATAAATATTATAACACCGGGGTTAATAGCTAAGTATACTTAATAGTATATCTTTAAACATACTTAACATTATACTTATAAGTATACGCAAAAGTATAATTAACATTATACTACTAAACATTCTTATAAAGATACTCATTAGCCAAGTGACTTAATTTGCTTGGTTTTTTTAATCACTGACTAAAAGAGGGGTGGGGCATTTTTACATTGCCCTTTTAAATTCAGTTACGATAACCATAGTTAATCAAAAGAACAACAATGGACTGACCGAAAAGGAGATATAAAATGAACGGTTATAATTATCGGGAATTTTCACCAGATAACAATATTTGGCAAAAACCCCCACGATTTCTATTTTTAAATTTTGAACGTTTGGCAGTGTTAGGCGGATTCTTTCTATTCACCTATATCATGTTATCGCAAGCTTTTTCCTACCAGCTAACTTTTTCTAAAGTGGCCTTTGTTTGTGTGATGATTTTTGCAGCTGTCTACGCAATTCTACCAGCACCAAGTAACCCAAACAGTTTAGTGTTAGATGAAGTTTTTGTTCGTGGGCCAAAAACAGTTAGCTCACAAAGCTTACATGGGTCTATGAAATGTATACCGCTAGAAAAGGAGGACTAGATGGGATTTAAGCAAAAGAAAAAGAATAAGTTATCCATTAAGCAGCTGGCAGAGTTACAACGGCCGCAAGTCTCGCTATTAGATTTATTACCTTTCAAGCGATTTGAAGGCAAAGATAATTTATTGGTATTGTCCGGCGAAGATAAAAAGGATGCTGGCTATATGGATATGCTTACCATCTATGGGAAAGATTTAGATTTCGTGTATGGTGTGGGTTCAGAGGGCGCCTCAAATATCATTCGTGATTATCATTTGCTCTTAAACACGTTCACGAGTGATTTTGATATTATCATCACTCGTATGTCAGCTGAAACAACAATCCAGCAACGGGCTTGGTTAGCGACTCGTGCAAGTATTGATAAAGAAATGGCCGCCACCACTGATAATCATCGTTATCGTCAGTTACAAATCCGTTATCAATTAGTTAATCGCCAATTAGAAAGCTTGCGAAATGTAGCAGAAAACGTCAAACACCAATCATATACTGCATTTATTTATGGTGATTCGGCGGCAGAAGCCCGTACCGCTAGAGAAATATTTATTAGTTCTGGTGGTCGTGCTATTACAGCACAATTAATGTCACTGAGTCAGAAGAAAACAATGTTAAAAATCTTGCAAGATCCAACGCAACAACTTAACCAATAACTATTAAAAGGGGGAGCCTATGAAACGCAGTACCGCTGCAAAGTTACGTAATCAAGGATACGACTTGGATTTAATTTGGGAAGTACAAAATCCAAGTCCAACAATTTATCATTCAGATTTTATTCATTTTGGTAATGGTGTCGGTACCATTGTCACCATTTACGATTATCCAAAAGAAGTCCAACAACAAATGTGGTTCCGTAATCTACTAGATACGGACAACACCATTACAATGCTAAAGGTTGGTACAGAAAGTCGTGATAAGGTCGAAAAAGCCTTACAAGACGCTGCAAATGCCAATAACGCAATCCTAGGTGATAAATGGCAGAATGATCAACGAAAAATGCTGGCAGGCAATGAATACCAACAAAATATGGCTGATTTAAACGATGCGTTGAATGGGCAAGAAGTTTATAAACGTTTATACGTGCGGGTACTGTTTACAGAGCGCACAATTGAACAGTTACGAACGAAACTAGATGATTTTCGGCAACGACTAAGTAACTATAAATCAATGGTCTACGCAGGTGAAATGGCCAATCATTTACGACAATTCTTTGTACCGGCGATGAAAGTACAAAATTTAGCATTGAAGGATAAAGGTTTTCCAATGAAGGCTTATTCTTTGGCTGGTACATATGCGTTTAACCAAACATTCTTGGCAGATTCTCGTGGTGCTAACCTAGCGACAACCTTCCAAGGTGGTGAAGTCACCTTTGATCCTAGTCATTCTGATGGTAAGCATCGTACGACCGCTTATAACTTAATTATTGGAGACGCAGGTTCAGGGAAGTCAACTTGGATGCACCAACAATTAGATCCACTATTTGCCCGTGGTGACACGATTTGGTTATTTGATCGTACCCGCCGATATTTTCCACATGTTAATCAGTTAGGTGGCCTGATTCTAACGATGGATGGCTCACAAAACCGCGTTAATATTTTTCATGTCTTTGGAACAGTCCTAGACGAAAACGGACATATTGATAAGATTAACTCATTTTTGCAACATGTCGAAAAGGTCAAAACATATTATGCTACGTTGAATCCAGAGGCTAACGTTGGTGAACTGAATCTGTTTATGGATGAGTTGCGGCGATTCTACATTGAAGATCAGGAAATGTGGTCATATTCACCCGAAGATCACCCCGAAGAACTACGAATTATTGGTTTAGATGCTAATGCTTATCCAACCTTGGAAACCTTTATCAGTTATCTACAAGCCCGTGCTTTAAACTCACGTGATTTTACAGCAGACAATCGTTCTCGTTTGGAAAATATCATCATGGTCTTAAAAAACCTACTCAATCAATATGGTTCCAAAGTTAATGGTCATACCAATGTGCCTGACTTATCTGATGAACAATTAATTATGTTTGATACCTCCGGTATGGCAGAATGGGACGCCAAAGTTTATGCGGCACAATATTTTAGTATCATGTCGCTGATGAACTCATACGTTGTTATGAATGGATACCATCAATTAAAGCGTGAACAAGCAGGAGAATTTAATAAACAAACGGTTGCTGATGGAACAGCTGCTCCTAAATACTTTTGGTGGATTCAGGATGAGGCAGACGATGTGATTAACTATACGAACCCGTTAGGAATTTCCTTTGCAGATAAGATGATGCAGCAGCAACGTAAGAACTACTTTGGTTTGTTTATGATTTTCCCCGGATTAAAGAACGTATTACCGACAGGTCAACAACAAGATAGTGAAGAGACACGAGCTATGGCTGACTTCTTTAATCGTTTCCAAAATCATCATATCGGTCGGTTGCCAGAGGATGATAAAAACAGATACGCCAGTGTTACCAGTAGTTCAGATGCAACTGCTGATCAGTTAAATACTTTACCAATGCTACAAGTTGGTCAATTCTTGTTGATTTTACGTGGTTTTCAGTCAATCTTTATCACGGCTTACCGACCAACAGATGAAGAATTGAAGATGTACGGAGGAGGTATTTAGGATGGGGTTTAAGCAAGCGCAAGAACCAAAAGAAGAGGAAAAGCAATCAAAGCCTATCAAGGAGAAAATAGACCGTTATAAGCCAAAGAATATTTGGTCTGAGGCCGAAAACGATTATCAAACTTATAAAGAGACCGGTGATTGGCCACAACGTGATCCAGCAGTGGTCAGTCGAACAATCCGATTATTAATAGTTGTGGTGATTATTTTCCTAATCTTAGGCATTTTGCTATTGGTACAAGCAATTGGAGGATAGTTAATGAATGAGGAGGAACCCGACCTAAAGAAATCAGGCCAGCAAGTCGTTAAAACAGCTAAAGCGGTTAAAACTGGTATGCGTTGGTTGGTTTGGGCGAAATATATCGTGCCAATCGGTTTAATATTGGGTGGCTTGTTTTTCTTCTTCTTGGTGATTATTAGTCTATTATCTGGTGGTAGTGATGATGGTAATGTCTGCTACACCGAAAACAATGAGACACCATCAGGAGAAGGCTTTGGGGGTGACTGGCAAGATAGTAAGTCAGACAAACACAAAGCGATGCAAAAAGCTGCCGATAAATTTAAAAATGATTTACATATGAGTGGTGACAATATCGCTGCCGCATTGGCTGTTGGTTTACGTGAAAGTCAATTTAATCCCAAAGCCGTCAATCCTAGTGGTCAAGTTAGGGGGATTTGGCAATGGGGAGCTGGTAGTATCAATGGAAATCGTTACAAAGACACAAAAGATAATGTGGATTCTCAGGTTGATTTAGCTATTAAAGAGCTGAAAACAACGCATACAGCCACCCTATCACACATGCACAACGCAGATTTATCACATTCTTTGGAGGCCTGGGATGTGAACTTTGAAGGATTAACAGCTTCTGATCCGCAACGTAAACAAACACAAACATTGGCCACTGCACAAAAAGTTAAGTCGGTTTTTAAACTAGATTTTTCTGGTAGCTTAACTGATTTAACGGGTGGTGATGCTAGTACCGCTAACGGTGGTGCAACATTAAATCCTAATAATTGTCCACCTTCAACAGGAACAAGTTCTGGTTTACCAATTAAAGGTAAATATAATATCACGGGTGGCTATCCTAATTATCAGGGAGCTGGTGGTAGTCCACACTATGGTGTTGATTTTCAAACCGTTGGGGCTAAAGAAAGTGGTGAAGCTAGTAATGTTTATGCCGTCGCTGATGGTAAGGTATATGCCAAAACATCAGATTCAACGGGTGGTAACTACGTCGTGATTAAAAATAATGATGGGAGTTATACCTACTACGGGCACGCACCTTCACAAAGTGTCATTGTTGTTAGCAAGGGTGATACGGTGCATAAAGGGCAACATATCTCGCATCAAGGTCAAACTGGTTTAGCAACTGGTGTTCACGTTCATTTTGGGGTCAACAAGAAGAAACCAGCCTTTGCGCCACAATCAGATGGTTTAGTGAGTGGTGGTGATTACCTATCAAAAGTACCTCGTCAAGCGGTTCCTTCTAAGGGTCAAACGATACCAGCCGGGCCATTTTCAACTGATCAAGAGGATAAAGACAAAAAGTAGAGGTGAAATAGATGATTGTCAAAAAATATGCAAAAGAAATTGTCATTTTATTGGTCAGTTTAGGTGTGGCTATTGGTGGTTACTGGACGTGGCAAAATTATACGTATCATGACACGAGACAACCACAACAGGTATTAGAAACTAAGGAAAAAACCAATGATGATGTGGTGTTAATTTTTCATAAAACAGGTTGTCCGGATTGTAAGCAAGTTGTACGTCAAATCAATCAAGCGATTAAACAAGGACAAGCAGATGAATATGTAGTTGTTGATACCAAAGATTCTGATCTATATAAAAAGTACAACATTATTGAGGTACCAACCGCTATCCACTTACGTGATGGTAAAGAAATTGATCGTCAGGCTGGTATTAATAATTTAAATAAGTTAGAGAAAGTCATTCACGCAGCAAAGGAGTAAATCATGAAACGACAGACCGTGCAGAAAAGTTTAGCCGGATTGATTGTTATATTGAGTGTAACTTTTGCCGTTTTGGCAACCGTTTACCGGCAGCAACAGGTGAACGGGCAAGAAACTACCAAACAGCAAATTAAACAAATTAATGGTCAGCAACAACGGGTGAAACAACAAGCACAAAGTAACGAACAACTAATCAATGATCAAGCTTATCAAAAGCGGACGTTAGATTTTCTCAATCGGGCATTAGATAAAGCAACTGCTAGTGGTGACATATCTGAAACAGATGAACGCTATGGTAATGAAGATGCTTATGAGGCTGTAACTGGTATGGCAGGCATGAATAGTGCGCTAAAATTGAAAAATCATGAGTTGCATTTTAATAAAATGGCATCCGGTGAAGTTGTGGGCGACGGACAGATTGAAATTGAGGCAAGCGGTATTTCAGATGACAAAAAAGCGAAAACACGTCATTCGAATCAAAAGTTTACAATTTTAGTCACTTTAACCACCTATCAGAAACAACTACGTGTGGAAACCATTCAATTAGGGAAAGTGAAAGAAAGTGAGAACGCCAATGACACGATTTACTAAGTGGTTTTACGGTATTTGTGGTGGCTTGAGTACCCTTGCTATTCTATTTGGTAGCATCATGGCGTACACTGGCGCATCACATAAACAAGCGCAAGTCCACCAAGAAACGCAATTAAAAAAGACACAAGCCCAAGTTGCTACTTCTAAATTTGAACGTCAACGGCCTTTATATAGTCAAACAGAAAAGAAACTGGATACTTTCATGAGTGCCTTCTTTAATTATGATAACCAACAAGGTTATGATCACCGGGGTCAAGGCACGAAGAAAGTGGTTAGTCAGTCAGTTTATGATGATAAAAAACTATTTAAAGATGATAAGTACAAAAAGACGAAACAATTGGGCTTGCAATCAACATTTGTGAAGAATCAAATCGTACCAACTAAGATTAATGATAGCCAATTAGAGGCAACGGTTTATACAACACAAAAACTTAATTATGAGGATGAAGAAGGCAAAGATACTGTAAAAGTTTTTAAAATCACTTATGATGGCCAGACTGATAAATTGTCAAAGGTCAAGCAACAAGGCATGTTTGAGATGGCAATCGACAGTACGATTTCATTTGATTAACTGCCGGTTATAGAGGGGGCTTATATGAATTGGATACCAGAAATTATGGCGGCTGGTCAAGGAGATTTAAATAGTCCAGCTGCGCAAGAACTTGGTCGAAAGTTATGGCTAACTTCTAGTCAAGGCAAATATATTGTTGATCAGGTCAAGTATTTTAAAAATTTGGGTACCTTATCTAGGTACTTGGATACCAATCAAAATAAACTACAATTGTTGTTGCGTCGAGCTGATAAATATAAGCAGCAAGAGATCATTATGGGCAATCATCACGTACGGCTTAATGTAGAGAACGGTTATAAATCATTTGTACATTAAACATGGATACTTATAAAACATACTTATAAGTATACTGATGATTATAATTATAGTTATATTTATAAGTATAATCTTGCGTATAATTATATTAAGTTGAAAAATTTACGGACTGGTATACTGAAATTAGCAATTAGATCTACAAAAATAAGTTCTTACTGGGTTGTGTGCACTGCCAGTGAGAGCTTATTTTTTGTCTAAAGGAGGGGTGGGGCGTTTTTACATCGCCCTAATTATTTCAGTTAATATATAGGTGCACTAGGATTAGTGACAAAATTTTGGAGGTCAACACATGACAATGATTAAGAACAAATGGCGGACACGTGGGCTATCAGCAGCCGCAGTGACCATGGGAACAGCTTTATTAGTGAATAGTCAAGCAACTATCGTCCACGCAGCTGCTTTGGAGGAAACAGCTAAGAATACTGGTACAAAGGTCATTACCTTTTTGATTCTTCTAACAGTGGTTTTGGGAGCTATTGGTGCTGCTTTAGGGATTGCGATGATGGCGTCAGGTAACCAAATGCTACATGCTTCAGGTACGAAAAAAGTCATGATTGGATTAGCAAGTATCGTTGGTATTCTTTGTTTAGGATTAGGCGTGACTTGGATTGTTCAAACCGTTACGGGAGCCGGTGGTGGCTTTAACTGGCAGTGGCCATTCTAGACAACTAATCAATATATGAAAGGAGGTAAATTAAATGAGTTGGTTTAAGTCGGAGAAAAAAGATAAAAAACATAAAAAACATACTGAATTATCCTATCAAGCGCAGTTTGTGAACCCGAAGTTAGATCGAGAAAATCCAATCATGCAACAAATTATTAGTGAAACTGGTGATTTGAATCAGACGTGGCCGAACATTCAACTAGATGAATTGAAGCTGCTGACAGAAAAACTACAACAAGATGTTGCGATTACTACTGGTGAAGTGGTACAACTAGGCAGTATTACTTTTCTAACACCTAATCCTGCTAACCCTAAGAAATTGATTGAAACAGGTTTAACATGGGAAAATGCCACAGTAAAAGCTAATATGGAAAATTTTGTCATTGAAATGGTGAACCAAGTGTTAAATGATGAGACCACTCGTTTGGATGATCAAGTTACTTATAACGAGTTGGCAGATGCTCTATCAGAGTTCCTGACGGCCAGCCAAGATGTCGCTGGTTTTAAATATGGCGATATGCCTGAGCTACCATCTAGCGACGAATATGTTAATGCCGTTGAAACCAATCAAATGTTTGACTTGCTACCACAACGACTTATTGTTAAGGAAGTTAAAGTGAGTGATCAAAATCAACAAGATAAAAAAGAAGTGCCTCCTGTTGAAGAGAAGGCTGCTGCTGAGGTTAAAACACCAGCGAAACAACCAACTGCACATAAAGCGGCTACTAAAACAGCACCAAAACAATCTGTTAATAATCTGGCAGAAAAGCAATCAGTTCCTGCACCAGCAAAGAACATTGCTACTGAAAATAATACTGTTGTGATTGCTGAGTTAATTAAGGCATTTAAGGTACAACCACGATTTTTTAAGACGAAATCAGTTGACCCTAAACAAATCGTTGTCCCAGAAAGTGATAATTACGTTGACGTGATGATGGCACGAGAAACCCTTGAAGCCAATACATTTATTCAACAAGCAGCGGATAAAGTTGCAGATAGTTATCGTGAGACTTTATCGCAAAATGTTGCGGATGTTCGAGAAGATACCAAGCCACTGAATGACTTATTGGCCACGGATTGGCAAACAACCAGTTAAAGACCAGATTAAACAGCGACACACGAAAGATTATGGCGAGCGTTTAGGTAAGTCTATCCAAGCTTTGGATTCTGATTATAAACAGGCTGTGGCGGATGAAGAACAACGTCATGAACAAACGCTAACGAAATTAGAAAAGCAGTTAAAGCGTGATAAGGAAAAAACAACGGTTAAATTAACAGTTGATCGTGATCACATTATCCAAAACGAGATTGCCCAAATTATTACGACACAAAAGCAATATATCGAGCAGGAAGTGCAACAATTGCGCTATAATCGAGCTGAATTTAAGCGTCATAAGGTAATTGATGAGATTATCTCTGACCAAAAAGAGGCAAACGAATTGTTGACGAATAATTACCGCAGCCTCGCTAATGGCTTAGAAGAACGTCGACAAAGCTTTATCAAAGAACATGAACAGGCTTTAGTCACACGACAAGCATCAGATGAAGCACAAGCAGAAAAAGAGCGTTACAAGCTGGAAAATGCTAATGTGCTTAATCTTGAAGAACGTCGTGATCATTTAGAAAAGATGAAGCTTGACCTGGAAGGACAGGTTGTCCAATTGCAAGCTGATGCTTCAAAGTGGCAGTTTCGAGCTGAAACGGCGCAAGAAGATTTGGATCGCATGAAACAACAAGTTGCTGATCTTAATAAGCAATATGAGCAACGGCTTAAAAGTGACCGAATTGACTTAGAAAAACACCAACAATTGACACAACAAGCGCGTCAAGCAAAACTAGATAAGTGGTTGCATCCATTTAAGTTCAGACAGCAAAATACAGGCGAATCAGTTGGGAAATAATAGGTTAACTTGATTTATATATATAGATTATGAAAGAAAATAAAAGTAGGCCAATCTATATTTTTGAACTGAAAGTATTTAAGTTAAGCAAGACTGTAAAATAACTTAGTGCTAAACTGATTCTAAAGGCTGGTAAATTAGCTTTTAAATTTCAATAGTTTCTTTCTTGGTCGGCTAATGTCGGCCTTTTTTGTTTACCCAAAGAGCGGTTGTGCTCAGGCGTATTCTATCAGTGCTTTTAGTTGGTCAGGTAGATGATTGTCCAGAAATACTTTACAGAATATGCCTTGTTGGTAATCATGTATAATTTAATTAAGTAGGGAGGGGTTGGTTACATGTTAATTACGTATGAAACACGTATCAAAATTGAATTATTACTCAAGGAAGGTTATTCGTTGGCAGATATTGCCCGACGTTTAAATTTTAATCGATCTACTATTACTCGTGAAGTCAGACGCGGCACTCAAGATTCACCTAAAAATAATCTGAATTATCCTACTAATTTGATTAAGTCAATGTATCGGGCACGTGATGCTCAGTTTAGGGCGAACAACCGTCGGCACCATGCCGGCCGGCCAACATCACTCACACGTTATAAACAACAAGTTTTAAAAGAAGAGATACATGATCACCACTATACACCGGGTCAAGTTGTTGCTAAACACCAACGTTTATTTTCCAACACGACAATTATTTATACCTGGATTAATCATAATCAAATTCCTGGTGTTACGGAAAAAGATTTACCGATGCAAGGTCGTCGATTTAAACGAAGTATTAACCGACAGCTAAATAGATATAAAGTACGGCTACACAAAACATATAGTCGTAAAAAACGTCATTTTTATCCAGCAGAATGGAACAAATTACAACCTAAAGGAAGTTATAAATACATCGGGAAACGACAAAGCATTAATGATAGGCCTGCCAAAGTTAATCAAAGAAAAGTATTCGGTCATTGGGAAATGGATGGTGTGGAAGGAAAGAAAAAGAATGATTCCTTGCTAGTGACCTTTGTTGAGCGTAAAACACGTTTTCAAGTTGCTTTGAAGGCAAAGTCTAAAAGTGCTTTGAATATTCTTAAAGTGTTAGTCCAGTTTAAACAATCATTCGGTCAATACGTGAAATCAATCACATGCGATAATGGACAAGAATTTGTTAATAGTGTCGTTACTAAGTTCATCTTACACCATTTAGGCGATCTCTATATCGCTAATAGTTATGCCCCGTATGAACGTGGGACAAATGAGCGTACCAATCGTAATTTACGTGCTAGATGGTATTTTCCAAAGGGAACACAATTAAGCGATGTCAGCCAACAACAAGTCAATCAAGTGGTCGCTGAAATTAATAGTAAGCCATTAACGCACGTTAATAAGCAGCAGAAATCACCACAATATCTGTTTAAACGCGCGACTAGGCGTTTACGGCAACGTGCCCAGCGTAACGATCAATTAGTAGCTAGCTAATTGCAAATGGGTAAACAACATACATAACAGCAATGCAGCAATTAGATTAATCGCAAAAATTTTAGGAACACCTGGTTAAAATTGTATTTTGATGAGGTGCGTTTTGGTGTGCCTTAAAATGCTAGTCTAAATCAAACAATAGTACATAGATTATGTTCAAAAGTTACAAAGCATTAATTAAAGGTAAAAATGTCAATAAAGACAAAAAATTTTGCTAAAATGATTTTTGTTATAAAAATGTAAAAAAATGCCACTAAAACTGGTGCGATAACGTTTACAGTACATGCAAAAACCGGCAATAAAAATAATGTTGCATCAAATACTTGACAATACCATTAACATTTAACTTTCGATAATATATATTATGTAAACTAGAATAACTAATTTTTTTGACGAATAAATAGTTATTACTGCCCCTTTATTTATACTGACAAATTAAGGTTCTATCAACAAAACCAGACAATTTTTTGTTTATCGTTGCTTTTTGTATAAAAAATGTGACTCGTAATTTTTTAAAATATTAATTACGAGTCACATTTTCAGTTTATATTTTGGCATTTAGGTTTAAAACACTGTCACGTTGAATTAATTCTGTTGGAATGTAAATCACTTGAGGATCTTTGTTTGAAGAATCTGAATTCAAGAAAATCTGCATAGCCACACGTCCAATTTCCGGAAAGTTTTGCTGAATAGTAGTTAATTTTGGACGAGCTATTTCAGTCTGCTGGAGTCCGTCAATAGTTACTATGGATAAATCATCAGGGACTTTTTTGCCATGATCAAGCATTGCGTTTGCTAGTCCTTGGCCAACTAGATCGGCAGTTGCGACGGCAGCTGTAAATGGCAGATGATTGATATCATAGTCGGTTGTCACACTGTTATAACCAGTCTCGTAAGTATGATCAGTTCCATAGAGAAACATATTATCATCTGTTAAGCCATGCGCATGCATTAACTTAATAAAGTTAGTACGACGTGTGTTTGATATAATCGTTGTCAATTTTGTATCACCAATTAAAGCAATATTTTTATGGCCCATAGTTACTAAATAGTCAATAATTGTGTTCATCATTTCGGATTCATCTGAGGTAACTGCCGATACTTGATCGTTTAGCAAAGCTGTTAATGAAATGACAGATATTTTTTCTTCTAAAAGCGTATTGACCATCCATGATGGAATATCCAAAGACAACATAAAAACAGCCCCTACTTGCCTTGATAGCAATGTTTGGAACACTTGATATTGATGATCTTCGTTTTCATCAAGGTATGTAATTAATAGTTCATAACCAGATGAGATCGTCGCCTCATAAAGTCCTTTGATTACTTCATCGGCGAAATTTGTATGTATTAGTGGCACAACAACCCCAACAGCGCGACTTTTTTTACTAGATAAATCAGCTGCATTTTGATTTTTATAATAACCCATTTTCTGAGCTAATTCTCTGACGCGCTTTGCTGTGACTTCGCTGTAGCGACCACGATTTGTCAGTATACGCGAAACTGATGCAACTGATAAATTCGCAGCATCAGCAACGTCTTTTAATGTGACTTTCATGAGCAACTCCTAACTTGTATCCTGTGTATTTATTATACACGCTCTTGCCAGTGACTCCATACAAATTACAACAAATTCATAAATTATTACAAATTTAAAACAACTTGACAGAATATCTGGAAACGCTTACAATGAATTGCGTAAACGTTTGTACAAGTTTTACGAAATATTTTATAATCTATTTGATTTGTGAGGGGATTTTTATGGATAAGTCAACAAACGTAGTAGATGATAATCTGAGAGAAACAGAGTCATCTGTAAAAGTGAAAAATAAACTACCAAATTTGACAAAAGTTCAAATGTTTATGATGACTTTTGGATATTTTGGTACACAGGTTGCATTTTCGATGCAAACCGGTAGTATGGGACGTATTTTCCAAACCATTGGTGCAGATCCAAATAACTTAGGTTTTTTCTTCATCTTGCCTCCCTTGGCTGGAATGATCATGCAGCCTTTAGTTGGTTATTTTTCTGACAAAACGTGGATACCAAAATTAGGACGACGGATGCCCTACTTAATTGGTGGATCGGTTGTTTCATTTATTGTTATGTTAATGTTGCCTAATGCGGGATCATTTGGATTTGGATATGGATCAGCGGCTGCGCTTTGGTTCGGAGCTGTTACCGTATTGTTTATGGATTTGGCATCTAACGTTTCACAACAACCCTTCAAGATGATTATTCCTGATATGGCGAATGAAAAGCAGTCAAATTCATTATGGTCAATGCAGAATGTTTGGGGAAGCTTAGGAGGTTTGGTAGCCTTTGTCTTTCCATTCGTATTAACGGCTGCAGGAGTTGCAAATACTGCACCACGTGGTGAAGTGCCTCTTTCAGTTAAAATTTCATTTTATGCGTCAGCAATCATCTTGGCACTTTCGGCAATCTTTACTATTGCGAATGTTAAAGAATACACACCGGAAGAAATGGCCAAGTATCATGAAATTTCAAAAGAAGAACAAAATGAAAAAGCTTCAATTCTAAATGTGCTAAAAAGTGCACCAAAGGAATTTTGGCTACTAGGAATTGTCGAATTCTTTGTTTGGTTTGCTATTCCTTACATGTGGACTTATTCTACAGGTGCCCTAGCTGAAAACATCTGGCATGTTACTGACCCATCTACTGCTGGTTATCAAGAGGCAGGAAATTGGTTCGGTATTGTACAAGCAGTTTACTCAGTTGTTGCGATTGTTGTTGGTTTGTTCTTTGCAAGATTGACTAAGAAGACACGTCGACCTGCATATACAGTTAGTTTAATTTTGGGTGGTATTGGATTCCTAATGGTCGCCTTTGGGACAACAAAGTTAACATCAATCATTGCCTTCGCCCTATTTGGTATCGCTTGGATTGCTTTGATTACAATTCCATTTACTATCCTAACGAATTCATTAGATGGTAAGCATGATGGTATTATTTTAGGATTGTTCAATTGCTTCATTTGTATTCCACAAATCGTTGCATCATCAGTTAGCTTCCTAATCTTGCCTGCTATCGGTGGTTCAATGGCTAACATGTTTATCGTTGCAGCTATTGCCTTCTTTATTGGTGGATGTGCTATCTGGTTGGTTCGTGATGATATTTAACACAATTAAATAAAAACAAGTTACTCAGTATTAAGAAATAGATTGGAGAGAATAATAATGGAAGAAGATATTAAGTGGTGGCAAAAAGCGGTTGTTTATCAAATCTACCCTCGCTCATTCCAAGATTCAAATAACGATGGTATCGGAGATTTGAAAGGTGTTGAGCAACACTTAGATTATGTTAAAAAGTTAGGTGCCGATGTCATTTGGCTAAACCCCGTTTACAACTCACCTAATAAGGATAATGGTTATGATATTTCCGACTATCAAAGTATTAACCCAGAGTTTGGAGATATGGAACAATTTGACCACCTGCTTGCCGCAGCGCATGAACGTGGCTTGAAAATTGTGATGGACTTGGTTGTTAACCACTCTTCTGATCAACACAAGTGGTTTATTGAAAGTCGTTCATCAAAGGATAATGACAAACGTGACTTCTACATTTGGCGTGATCCAGTGGATGGTCATGAACCAAATAATTGGGGTTCATTCTTCTCAGGATCAGCTTGGAAGTTTGACGAGAAAACTGGTCAATACTACCTACACCTATTTGCCGAGGGGCAACCAGATCTCAACTGGGAGAATCCTAAGTTACGTGATACTATCTGGAATATGATGAACTGGTGGGTCGATAAAGGAATTGATGGTTTCCGTATGGATGTTATCTCATTGATTTCTAAGCCAGATGGTTTGCCAGATGGTAAGGTCCCTGAAGGTGATATCTATGGTAATTCAAACCGTGCAGTTGCGAATGGTCCCCGCGTTCACCAATACTTGCAAGAAATGCGCGATAAGGTCCTAAATAATGCGGATATGATGACTGTTGGTGAAGCATCTGGTGTTGATATTGAAAACGCTAAAGAGTATGCCTCAAATGACGGTAAAGAATTAAATATGGTGTTCCAATTTGAACACGTTGAATTAGATGGTAATCCTGATGATGCTTTAGGTAAGTGGTATGATAAACGTGTTTCTCTACCTAAGTTGAAGGAAAACCTAAGTAAGTGGCAATATGAACTTGATGGTAAAGCATGGAATTCACTATACTGGAATAACCACGATCAGCCACGTGCGGTTAGTCGTTATGGTAGTGATAAGCCAGAGTTCCGTGTCGTTTCTGCTAAGATGGCAGCTACCCTACTACACTTTATGCAAGGAACCCCTTACATCTATCAAGGTGAAGAAATTGGAATGACTAATGCTTATAATCTAGGCTGGGATGACTTTAATGACATTGAGATTTTAAATGCTCGTGAGTATCTAGTTAATAAAGATCATTTGATAGATGATGATACATTATTGCGCTATGTTCATTATAAGGGTCGTGATAACGCTCGTACTCCTATGCAATGGGATGCAAGTAAAAATGCCGGCTTTACGCAAGGAACACCATGGCTTAAGATGAACGATAATTTTGATACGATCAACGTTGAAGAAGCCTTAGCAGATAAGGATTCAGTATTCTACTACTATCAAAAGTTGATTCAACTACGTCATGAGTTGCCTATCATTACAACAGGACATTACCAACTTTTGGACCCTGAAGATGAAGAAGTTTATACTTACAAGCGTATTGGTGATAATGAGGAATTGTTAGTTATCAATAACTTTACTGCATATGAACAAACTCGTGATTATCAAGTACCTGATAATGCAGAAGTTTTGATTAGTAATTATAAAGATGACCAAGGTTCAGTATTACGACCATTTGAAGCAAAAGTTTATCGTTACGCAAAGTAATTTTTAGAACATGAAAAGAGCACACCCCTTCTTGAGCGGTGTGCTCTTTTTGTATGTCATATTTTTTAGTATAACCAAGCTGCAAGTGCATATAAGAAAATGATATGGGCTGGATAGAAAATATAGAAGAAATACTTCATGCCATGCCCTTTTGCGCCATTGTATAAGGCGATTGGAATGATTGCAAAAAGCATCATCCATTGTGTAGAACCGAAGAATCCATAGATAGCTGCAACAACTAGGATACTTACTAGCTGTGCCCAACGGACCTTACGGAATATATACATGATTGGAATGAGTAAGACCATTAGACCGTTCTCAGCAAGTAAAATAGCTGGGTTAATGGCTAATAATGCTTGCATTGCTAGCCTGTGTCCAAAGGAGATTGAACCACCTGTGGTCAATAATGGCAACATGACTAGTGACAGTAAGAATGGTAACAAGAATAAGAAAATTCCAAGTGTTATATGTTTACCAGCATGACCATCAGGTACCTTCTCAAACTGGTCAACCGCTGCCATAAAAATTGTACCAATAAATAAATCACGGAATATGTTATTAATTAATTGGACCTGATCAAAATTGATAAGTTGTTGTGTCAGACTCATGAGCACTGCCATAACGACCATACTAATGTACAAACGTAACATATAAGATTTTTTACTATGGGTATGGGAAAATCCAACTACAGCGGTAAAAAAGAATATGGTTGCTACTGGACGGCCAAACCAATCCAACCATGTTGGTGCACCAAAGGGTACGAAGGTTTGATGAAAGTGATCAATAACCATCAAGACTATCCCGATGATTTTAAGATCAAAAGTTGTTAGTTGTAAGAAATGTCCTGATTGTGTTTTCATAAAAATCCTCTCACTCGGGGTTATGCATTTGATTTATAAAATTGCCCCAAATTATATTATACGGAAAATAGTATTAAAAAAGCTACTAATTTATACAAAATTAGTAGCTAAAATTTTTCTATTTATAAAATAAATTATTTTTTGTAAACGGGTTTCTTAATAAATATCCAAATCAATAATGAAACAACCAACATGACCAAATAGATATTGAAGACAACTGATAAGTTACCGCCAGCTAGTGACAAGATAACCGCACCAGCTAAACTTCCGAACCCGAAACCTTGGTAAATTAGTGAGTAGTTCTGGCTATGGTTCTTCAAACCGAAATAATCACCGACCATTGTTGGATAGACAGTAATCGTACCACCGAAGAAGAAGCCCACAGCAATCATTGCAGCGTAAAATGCTGATACACTTAAGTGACTACTAAAGGCCAAAGTTGCGACCGCAATAAATGTGACGACATATGACAGAATGAACATTGACTTACGGCCGAATTTGTCTGAAAGTGATCCAATTAAGAAACGACCAATCGTGTTGGCAATTGCAACAACGGCAACAATATTGGTAGCTTGGGCAATGTCTAATCCAGCAAGGTTTGTTCCCAAGTTTGATGCGATTCCAGTTAAGTACACTGACAAAGAAATGGTTAGTAAAGCAATAAAGAGCAAGTAAGCTTGTGGTTTACGTAACATTTCACGTGTCGTGAATTCATGATGAGTTGGATCATCAACAACATTCTCTTCTTTGGCTTCCGGAGCATCATGAATGAAAAAGGCCCCACCAACGATTAGAAGCATTGATAAGAATCCCCAAGTCATTAAAGCATATGGTAGATTGTGTACAATATTAGTACCTAAAACTGCTGAATCAATATATTTAAAAACAAATGAACCTAAACCATAGAATGCGACAGAAATACCAGAGATTAGACCTGTTTTCTCGGGGAACCATTTGATGGCGTTTGACAAAGTTGCCATATATGCGATACCATCAGCAACTCCTAGCATGATACCTGCTGATAAGTAATATAACCATAATTGATCAACAGAACTAACGCGAGAAGCAATGAAAATTGCAATCCCGAATAAAATACCTGCTGACATGGTCACTTTTCGTACACCGAATTTTTTGACCAATGCACCAACAAAGATTGTTGATAATGATAAAGAAAGTGCTCCGATTGAAAAAATCAATGAAACAGAACCTAAATGAGGTTGAACAGCTGCAGTTTTACCTGTAGCTGGGTCTATTACCAATTGATGAAACATTTTCAGAATTGGTGTGTTAAAAATACTCCATGCGTAAAAGGTTCCCACACCCAATTGCACCAGAGCAGTACCAAAGATTACCAGCCAGCGGTTTACAACCTTTGGCTGACCCTTTGATGATAATGCGGTTTGCATAATAATATCTCCTTAAAAAACCTAAATTAACTACAAGCATCTTGAAAACGCTTGCGACATTTAATATAGTCCTATTTACGGGATTTGTCTATATTAAATATTATAATAATTAGGAGCTTATTTCATTTGGATTCTTTTTGACAGAAAAAAAGATTGAAACACGTCTTATGCTTCAATCTATTTAGTCTTGAATTTATTAATGATAGGATTGTTTTTTGTCTATAAAAGAAAGTTGTTATCTTTCTAGCTTATGATCAAGTTTCTGCAGTTTCGTTTCAATCGTATTAGTATGACCAGGACGAATATCGGCATTCAGTGAAACATAAGCACGAATACCCTTATCGGTTAATGTCTGAATGGCTTTTTGGACAGTAGTCATGACCTCTGACCATTCCCCTTCAATTTCTGTCCCCATTGCCGTTGTTTTGTAGGTTAGGCCTGACTCTTCAATTACGCCAATAATATCATTCACATAACCGCTTAATTCATCACCAACACCAAAGGGTGCAATTGCAACTGAAATTAATGTATTCATTTTTATTCCCTCTCTTTAATACATAGTCTATGACTATTATAACATTATAGATAACAATCAGTGCTTTGCGGCATGCTCCCAAAAGGTCAGTTCATAGCGATAAGAAGTTAGGTAGGTTGCTAAATAAGTTTGTTGTATTTCATGAGACAACTGTTGCCAGTCAGGTACCTGCTGATCGATTACTTGCCAACTCCATTGTGTGAAAGCCTGGTATTCAGGGCTTGCATAATATGATAACCATGGCTCATAAGTATTATTTGGCGTTGCCTTCAGGAAGTGTTTACCAATTAGATGATACGATTCGGTACATGGTAGCAACGCGAGCATTGCATTGGTTGCATCGCCTGCCGTAATGGCCGTTTCCATATGCTTTAGATAGGCTAAGTTATGTTGATCTGGCGTAATGTTCGACATTGCCGGACTAGCTAAGAGCGCATCATGGGCATCTTGTTCATCGGTAGCTGATGGCTTAGATGCTTGTTGTAACGGTGTTAATTTTGCCGTTGTTAAATCAAACAATTTACTAAAATAATCAGTATAATAGCTATCTTGTGCAACATAATAGTCTCGTTGTGCTTGTGATAGATTGTTGTATCCAATGCCTTGCACGAACGATGACTGATAAATATCATCTAGGATTGGTGCGGATTGTTGCAATAAAAATTCGTGAAAACTCATTGATTATCCTCCGTCTCCATAGTTACTTTTACCCAATGGTTTAATGGCCCATGACCATGACCGACATTAATCGTTTGACGGATAGCTTCATAGGTGAATTCCTTGGCTTGCGGCATGATACTTTTTAGATTGTATCCTTTAGCTAAATTGGCAGTTATAAATGATGACAACGTATCACCAGTTCCATGTGTTCGATTAGTTTTTATGCCGGGGGTTGTCAGCCATTCTGATGAACCATCTTCATATAAAATATAATCAGCATATTCATTATTTGTACTAGCACGATGACCACCCTTTATTAAAACATTGTCAGCCCCCATTTTTTGTATTTTAATAGCCGCATTTATAATGTCACTATTTGTTTCCAATGAGTTACCAACAAGTACTTCAGCTTCGGGCAAATTTGGAGTGATTAAAAATGCTAATGGGATAAGCTCATTCTTTAAGGCCTCAATGGCTGGGTCACTTAATAAATGTGCACCACCTTTTGCGACCATGACGGGATCAATGATCAGTTTACCAAGGTTATATGCTTGCCATCCTTGAGCAACAGCATGAACACGTGTTTCATCTAATAATGCGCCGGTTTTGGCAGCTTTAATATCTAAATCATCCGCAATGCTTTTAAATTCTTCTAGGATAAAATTCGCTGGAATTGGGTGTTGATCTTGTACACCATAGGTATTTTGAGCAGTGATGCCAACAACAATCGTTGCTGCATATACTCCTTGATTATGGAATGTCTTTAAATCAGCGTTAATACCAGCCCCACCACTGGCATCAGTTGAAGCAATTGTAATAACTTGTGGTACGTCTATCATGATTCCTCCCAAATATATGGCAAATTAAAAAGCACAGAAAACCAGGAAATCGGTTTTCTGTGCTTTGAAATCGCATTGACCATTACTTTCCTTCGTTAGTACTAACTAAACAGGTTCAAAGGGTCCGTTGTTTAACGTCTCAGCCTAAAAGAGGCTCCCCTAGTAAATATTAAATTATATATTAATTATCACATGTATCGCTTTGAAGGTCAATATGATAATAATTCACTTAAAGGTTGTCTGATAAAGCAAGAATTTCCGCTATTAAAAGCTTCATACCGCTTTCATAATTTGACAAATTGAATGATTCATTAGCTACGTGAGCTGTTGAAGGTTCATCAGTTGGAATAACCCCAAATCCGACACCACTCGACATTAAACGACCGAATGAAGCTCCACCGTTGACGCCTTGGTCTGGTACTTTACCAGTAACTGATTCATAGGCATCTGCTAATAATTTGACCAATTGATTATCTTTACCGACATAATGTGGTACAACACCTGCGGGATCACGAATAATTTTCGTTAGCCAAGGTTCATCTGAAAGAATTTGTGAAACCGTGTCTGCTTCATCAAAAGCTAATGAATGACGGAAATTAAGATTGATATGACCAGTTTTATTGACAATGAAGTCGGTAATACCAATATTTTGACTTGTTTTGCCAAGTTTTGGTTCTGCTTTACCATATCCAGATTGTTCCCCATAGGGATCCTTGTGTAGTTTCTGGCCAATGAATTGTAAGAAGTTAGCCGCATTTCCCTCAAAATCGTATTGTGTCAAAAAGTTAGCTAGATAAGTAGCGGCATTTTTACCAGTTTCTGGTCGCGCAGCATGGGTTGCAACTCCCTGCACAGTAAGGGTGGTTTGATTACCTTTTTGTTTTAGTTCACCCGTAATGTTTTCTGTTTGACAATATTGCTCAAAGCTTTCTTGTAAGCTATTGGTAGGAATACCAGAGAATGTGGCTTCAGCAAAACCAGGTAAAACATTCGTTGCTGAACCACTTTTAAAATTAATTAGTTGAATGGTCGTATTTTCAGGATTAGTTGCATCAAAATACAAGTCGAGTTGGCTAATACCTTTTTCACCGTATGATAAATCTGCTGCGCCGTCTGGTGAAAAGCCATACTGTAGTGCCCCTTCTTCAGCAAAGTATTGGTGCATATCTGCCCATTCGCTTTCTTCGTCTGTACCAATGATAAAGCGAATTTGATGTTTCAATGGGAGATGAGCGTCTTGAATGGCTTTAATTGCATAGTAAGTCAACATAACGGCAGACTTCATGTCATCAGCACCACGTGCATAAATATGGTTATCTGCTTTAATAACTGGTGTAAAGGGGTCCGTTTGCCATTGATCAATGTCATTAACCGGCACGACGTCAACGTGGACAATAACGCCAATTGGTTCGGGATCATCTTCTGGACCAATATAGATGTAACCAGCTCGATTACCTACTGTCCCTATTTTTTCAAAACCATCACGTTTTGCGATTGACATCATGAAGTCAAGGGCAGCCTTGGGACCGGGACCATATGGTGCTTCCGTTGAAGCCAAGGCATCTTCACGGACTGAAGGAATTTTTAGTAATTCTGTTAAATCATTAAGCCAAGCATCATGATAAGTTGCGACATTTATTGTAACCATTTAAGAAATCCTCCCAAAAACAATTCCATATATTAACATATATATTAGCAATAAATGAAATAATATGCAACATAAACAATATAATACGAATAAATAAACAAAAAAGCGTGTTGCAAAGAATCGAAACCTTTTGCAACACGCATATATATATATTAAGTTTTAAAGTCTAAACCAAGTCACGACGAATGATTTCTTGATAAAGAGCAATTGTTGGTGTATTTGCAAGGCGCTTTGGGCGCTTGGCTACTGAAATTTTTTTAACACCATCTGCTTTCAATGTTTGTTTAGCCCAAGCCTTCGTACCAAATAATGTCATGAATAATCCTCCCAGTTATTTTAAATACATGGTTATATGATAACCACCACCCCTACCCTAATACGAGTAACGGGGGTAATGCAAGAGGAAATTTATATAATTCAAAACGTGAGGCTAACTAATGATGAACATCAAAATAGGTATGACTAATAACATTAATAACGTTGTTTGCGTGATACTAATAGATGCAAATTTATAATCTGCTTTATACTCGAGCGCCATAACTGCGGCATTGGTCATTGCTGGCATAGCCGCTTGAATGATAAAGACTTGTTTTAATAATGATGGCAAATCAAAAGGCATCATTATTAGTGCCATTGTTAGTGGTGCTAATACAAAACGGCTTAATGACAGGGTAACAGTCTCCTTATTTGGTAACAATTCTTTACGAGAAGTCTTGGCAATGGCAAAGCCAATAAAAATTAGGGCTAAGGGAACGTTGGTATCCCCCAGTTCTGTTAAATCAGTGACTAAAAATGACGGTAGTTTCACATTTATAAAAACTAATATCAATGAAATGACCAGAGCAATCATTGGTGGATTAAACACACCAGCTAATGTTTTCTTCAAATTAAAGTGTTTATTATTATGGTTACCATCAATTGAAATCATATAAACACCGATTGTCCAAAAAACGGTTGTATTAGCCATGTAATAAATAAGGACATAAGGTAAACTATTTGTCCCAAATAACGCCATATTCACCGGTAAACCAACGGTTATCGTGTTTGAATTGAAAAGCAACGACTGAAAAAGGCCTTTATGTTTTGGATCAACATGAATAATTCGAGCAATAAAAAATGACAAGACTAACAATAACATCATGCTAGCTAAGGGAAACAATATATTTGTCCCCATAGCAAGTAATGTTTTGGGTGTAAAATCTTGTGGGATATGAACGATTAAATATGCTGGTAATGCAACTTTTGAAATAAAACCAGATAAAAAGCGACTTATTTTACCATCAGAATCATCAAAAACATTTCCTTTAATTAAGATAAAACCGATGGCTACTAAGCCTAGAATCATTAATACGCCAGTGATACTGTGGGTTAACGCGGTCATATAATATAAACGTCCCCTTTCTAAAATAACTAAAAAAAGATGGCTAATTTCGCCATCTTTTATGCAACAGGATTAATTAAAATTATGGCTTTTGTTTGCTAGGTGCAGTGTTGCCATCACTAATTCTAATTCTTTATCATTTGTTTGATACGCATCAAGAAATTCTTGATGGTATAGTATACCCGCTAATGCGCCAACAAGTGGCATAATGCGTTCTGATTCGCCTGGTAAAGTTTTTGTAAGTGATATTGCACTTTCAAAGCTTGTACTATTTAGTATAACCCAAATAGTCGCTTCTAATGTATCAACAACATAACCTGATGTACGCAATGAATCTGCAGACTCACTCTTTAAATCAGGCTTATTAAGAGCTTGGAAAGCTGGTAAAAATTGTGCAAAGATTTGATGCTGTGAGTAATATTCATATGAATCACTGACAGCTTGATCCACTGCTTCAATAAGTGGTATATTTTGTAACAAATTATTGACAAGCATCGCATATAAGCCACTGGCAATCAGTGACTGGGGATGATTATGGGTCAAACCAGTAACTTGGTGTAACATTAACATCGCCGGTGCGTGAGAGACAAAGTCTTCACCGTACTGTGCACGTAAGTATAGTACGACGGGGGTAATGTGCATCAACGCACCGTTACCATTGTCTGACATTTCACGTCCTCCAGAATTAAAGGGGTCACTTGTCCTTTCATACTTATCTAACGCAAATGTTGTTGTACTACCGACTGCAACTGGTTTTTCAGCGTGATTAGTGTATTCACCAGACTGATACCAACTCAGGTACCGATCCATCATATCAGTTAAATTATATCCATATGACAAACTACTGATTGTTGCTAAAGTTAAAGCGGAGTCTCCACTCCATGATGTTCGCTGACCATCAACTTGCCGTTGTGCTATTAAATCACCAGTAACTAAACCTAGTGTACTGTTATTTAGTGGACTATACGGTAAAACCATGTAAAACTCCATCCTTTCAAGAATATAATTGTAACACTCATGTAAACTGTTGGCAAATTAACCTGGAATACACTATAATTGTCTTTGGACGTTAAAAGGAGTAAAAAATGACAGAATCACGACAAGACCAGGAATTTGACATCTTTTCACTAGTATTATTACGCGATCATCTACTACCTGAATTATTACAAGAAGATCAATCCGAGATTACATATTGGGCCGGTAAATCAATTGCAAGTGAGTTTCAACTTGCAGGAATTAATGAAATCCAAAATTTCTTCATGTCAGCGGGATTTGGTTATCTCACCAATACTGAGCAAAAATCGTCTGAGCAAAAATGGTTACTAAATGGTCCTGTTATTGATGAAAGATTGCGTAAGCATCCGGATGCAGTTTTTGCACTAGAGACTGGATTTTTGGCACAAGCAATTCAGCAATTAACGAATACTGGTGCAGAGGCCCAATGGGATGCTAGCAAAGATTCAGTTACGATTACTGTTATGACAGAGGAACCTGTCGAGATGCCAAATTAATGAATAAAATTAAAAGACCCATGGTTAACATAGATTATTAAACATCGAGTTAGTCATAGGTCTTTTTATTATGTCATTATTTAAATGAACCAACAAATTTGTAAATTGGATAACCTTGAGATGCAAATTTGTGTTCATATTCGGTTTCAACATTATCAGCCATCTTATCGTCATCTTCATGCAAGTTTAAAGATATACTGGTTGGCTCAAAATGAATACCAAAGTTAGCGAAGGAATAAAGTGAATATTCAAAAAGGCCTCGATTATCGGTCTTAAATTCAACTTCACCGCCTTCAGGAAGCACAGCCTGATAGCTTTTTAGGAATGATTTATACGTGAGACGTCGAGATTCGTGACGCTTTTTTGGCCAAGGATCAGAAAAATTCAAAAATAGCTTACTGACTTCACCCTTAGCAAAGTAGGTATCTACTCCTGCCCCATCACCATAGATAAATTTTAAGTTTGGTAATGTGTCTTCATCTTCATCGGCTTTTCGACCAGCAACGGCGATTGCTGCTTCTTGGATTTCCATACCGATAAAATTTATCTCTGGGTATTTTTTAGCCATACCGATAATGAATTGACCCTTACCAGTTCCAATTTCAATTTGTAAAGGCTGCTCTTTTTCAAAAACGCCTTGCCAATTTCCCTTTAATGAGACAGCTCGGTCTTGATCTATTACAAGGTTTGTATGATTTTCTAACCAGGGTTGTGCCCATTTTTTATTTCGTAAACGCACGAGTATTTCTCCTTTGTGTGCTTTTATTTATTTTTTGTTTCGTATACCAGAATACCAAAACGCCCCCTATTACGACAAGGCAAATTAGGTTTTGTAACAACAAATTAATGCTAGTAGTAGCCATAAAAGCAATGATTAGCCAGATTAACTGTGTTATTGCTAGCCATGGCAAGATAGCGTACTGGAATGCTTGTATGCGTTGGCGACTTGTGATTGGATATAGAAAATTAAAAACGATATGTTTGTGCACATTGCTTAGTGGTATTAACTGCAATACTAGTAAGTAAAATAATATGATCAATAGAATGGTTTGCAGCCAGCCAGTAGTAAACCATGCAGCAAACCCACCGAAAATGGTCAGGCGGAACCATAACTTAATATATTGTGTGCGGCGGATAAATGCTGTGACATAGAGTTTAATGAGTGGATTATGAACATGTTTACCCCACATTTTAATGAATGAATCAGCCCAAGATTGCCGCTTAATTTTTGGTGTAATTCCCGGTACATCAATAAATAGGTTATAAAATGATAAGACGATGAACTGATGATTTTCTTCTGTCATAACCAGATGACGCCAATTGATTAATTTTGAATCCGTTGTATCTGGAAATAGGCGCTGCTTACTTGCAATAATATAGGTAAGCAACATTTTTAATGCAATTAAAATCACAGTGGAAATTAAAATTAACGCCAGTGAGTTTGTTAGTAAGTGAAACATCATCGGCCACAGTGCGACTAACAAAATTCCTTCAACGATACCGTTAACAATCATACTATATATTGTTGCTTGTTTTAGTAGTGTACGTAGAACTGCTTCGTCTCCTAACAAGGCCGTTGGATCTGCCTGTTTTATTAAGTTGGTTGGGTTTTTGAAAAAAACGAAAGTCACTAAAATAACAATAAGCAGTATGCTTTTGGTCCAGATATTAATAGGTGCATTTTGCCATAATGATTGATATGCTAGACCACCTGCTCCTGCTAAAATAAACAATGCTAATACAGCATGGTCATTAAAAACATATCTGAGGTACTTGAGATACTGTTGCCACCTCTTCGCAAGGCGATCTTTAAATAGATAAGTTAATTTCATTGACATTATTCCTTACTTACAGCTAATTCTGGTACGAGTTTCGTAAATTCACTTGCTGCACCTGCAGCAGCTACTTGACCATCCTTAAGATAGACAAATTGGTCAGCATGACCTGCAATCGTGTCTAAAACATGTGTTGTAAGTAAAAAACTAGTCCCTTCTTTTTTTCGACTATCAATTAGTTTTAATAAATCATTGACTGCAATGACGTCCAATCCTAAAAATGGTTCATCAATGATGAATAATTTTGCCTCTGTAATAAAGGCCATGACAATCATTACTTTTTGACGCATACCTTTTGAAAAATGTGTTGGGAACCATGTTAATTTATCATTTAGTCGAAAGATATTTAATAGTTTTTCGGCCCTTTGCCAAGCGACTTTTTCATCTAAATGATAAGCAGCAATTGTTAATTCAAGATGTTCTTTTAAGGTTAGTTCTTCATATACGATTGGTTGCTCAGGAATGTACGCAAGTTGTGATTTATAGGCAACAGGCTCTTGGTCCAATAGCAAATTATTTAGGACAATACTACCCCGCTTCGGTTGTAGTAGCCCAATAATATGATTGATCGTTGTTGATTTTCCAGAGCCATTTAGACCGACTAATGCAGTCAATGTACCATCGGGAACGGTAAATGAAATGTCCTTCAAAACGGTTAGTTTGCCATATCCGCCAGATAAGTTTTTAATTTCTAAGCTCATGATATATACCTGTATTTCTATTGTTTATTCTATTTTACCAAAAAACATATCATTATTTATACCAGACAGAAATTATAATTAATTGTATAATGAAGGTAAAGTTAGAGGAGGGATATAAGATGTCAGATGTATTTGATAAGATAATTAATGGTGAGATTCCTTCATATAAGGTATATGAAGATGATGATGTACTAGCATTTTTAGATTTGACGCAAGCAACCCCTGGTCATACGTTGGTTGTTCCTAAGAAACATGTTGCTGATATTTATGAATATGATGAAGAACTAGCTGCGCGTGTATTAGGTGTTTTGCCTAAAATTGCGCGTGCAATTAAAGCAAGTGATGACAGAATTATTGGATTAAATATCATTAATAATAACGGTGAAGCAGCTGGTCAGTCAGTCTTCCATTCACATTTTCATTTATTACCAC
This sequence comes from Weissella thailandensis, assembly GCF_005405465.1. Lineage (GTDB taxonomy): Bacteria > Bacillota > Bacilli > Lactobacillales > Lactobacillaceae > Weissella > Weissella thailandensis. Next base: position 154,671 of record NZ_BJEC01000001.1, on the reverse strand, counting down.
GTTACGTTGATGATGGTTATGATATTCCTGTACTAGATAATAGTGATAAGATGACAGAAGAAATCTATCAAGAGAGAGCACAAAAGATTGCTGAACAATTTGAAAGGAATTAATTTATGTTTGAAAAAGCAAAAATACGATTTCACGATTTGAAAAATGCAGTTAAAGGTGAAAAAGATGCTGTTAATGCGATAAAAAAGTCAGTATCAGATATTCAAGATTCTGTTAATGATATTAATGAGTTGGCGAGCGATTTACAAGTTCAACTTAAAAAATTGGATTTTAAAAAGAAACCACATCTTGATCGTATTGATGAAGCACAAACACGAATTACAGAAACCTTAGCTGCTTTTCCAAAAAATAAAAAATAAATACGTTGGACAGGCTGGGACAAAAAATGTCCCAGCCTTTTTCCTATTTTGAGGGGTTAAATTTCAAAGTAATTATGACCCGCCACATGGTTAATTATGCAATTGATTTTCATTTTGAATGAGCGTAAAATTACAAACGTTCGTTTTTTAGAATAAATATGCACATTTTTTAATGTGAAGTGAGGTTTTTTTGATGAATCAGAAAGACAGCGCCTCATTTTTCGGTCAACCACGAGGTTTAATGACTTTGTTCTTTACTGAAATGTGGGAGCGCTTTTCATATTACGGTATGCGAGCCATACTGCTATTTTATATGGTATATGCTGCCGATAAGGGTGGCCTAGGATTTAACGCGGTTACTGGTGCAGCAATTATGTCCATTTATGGATCGATGGTTTACCTATCTGGTATAATTGGTGGCTATTTGGCAGATCGTGTCTTAGGCTCTTGGCGGACAGTATTTTACGGTGGTGTGCTCATTATGTTTGGTCACATTGCTTTATCAATGCCACTTGGAACACCTGGCCTCTTTGGTTCGATTGTCCCAATTACTTTAGGGACAGGATTATTGAAGCCAAATGTTGCCACGATGGTTGGAAATCTTTATGATAAGGATGATGAACGTCGAGACGCAGGATTTTCTATTTATGTTTTTGGTATTAATTTAGGATCTTTTGTCTCACCTATTTTGGTGGGTTGGTTCCAAGTCAACGTTAACTTTCATGTTGCCTTTTCATTAGCAGCCATTGGTATGTTTATTGGTTTAGTTCAATATACGGTTGATGGACGTAAGCATTTAAGTAATGTTTCAAGAAAAGCGCCATCACCATTACAACCTGAAGAAATGAAATCATTAGGTTGGAAACTTGGCCTGATACTTATTGCAATTATTTTAATCTTATTTACTTTAAAGGGTACAAACTCGTTAAACATTGACTCGATTATTAATGTGTTAACAGCTGTGGCTATTTTGGTACCCGTTGTTTACTTTGTCGTCATGCTTACGTCAAGTAAGACAACGAAATTTGAACGTCGTAAAGTCATTGCTTATATTCCGTTGTTTATTGCTGCTATGTTATTCTGGATTATTGAAGAACAAGGTTCAGTTGTTTTGGCACTCTTTGCAGCAAATCAAACGGCTCTACATGGCATCCCAGCTTCTTGGTTCCAGTCACTAAATCCATTGTTTATTATGCTATTCACACCTTTCTTCGTTTGGCTTTGGTCAAAGAAGTTAAGTGATAGACAACCAGCAACTGGCGTAAAATTCGCCTTAGGTCTTGTATTTGCAGGATTATCATACGTATGGATGGCATTCCCAGGGATGTTATTCGGTGTAAATAATCATTTCAATCCACTTTGGTTAGTTGCCTCTTGGGCACTAGTTGAGGTTGGAGAAATGTTGATTTCACCAGTTGGTTTATCAGCATCAGCTAAAATGGCACCAGTTGCATTCCAAGCGCAAATGTTAACAGTTTGGAATTTGTCAGATGCTACTGCACAAGCTGCTAATGCACAATTAGTTAAGCTTTATTCACCTGATACAGAGGTTACCTACTTTTTGATAATTGGTTTTATTACTGTGTTGGCAGGCCTGTTGTTATGGGTTGCAACTAAGAAGATAAAAATTTTGAATGATAGTTTAAGTGAAACTAATTAAGTAAAAATACACATTTATATAAAACGCCCCATAAGTATTAGATTTTTATCGCTAATACTTATGGGGCGTTTTAATAAATTTAAATATATTATTTGCCTATTTGTAATTTTAATTCCATGACTGCGTCACGTAGATTAGCAGCATCTTCGAAATCAAGGCGCTTGGCAGCAGCGCGCATTTGATCTTCAAGATTGGAAATCATCGCATTTTGATCATCACGTGCCATGTCTTTAAAGGCAACATCAGTAAAGCTACCCTCTTCTTTTGAATCATTATCCACTTCATGGCTAACAGAAATCAAGTCTCGAATATCTTTCTTAATGGTATGTGGTGTAATGTTATGTTCTTCGTTATATTGCATTTGTATACTACGACGGCGAGATGTCTCATTCATAGCCGATTGCATTGAAGCGGTAACGGAATCTGCATACATAATTACATGACCATTTTCATTACGTGCTGCACGACCAATTGTTTGAATCAATGACCGGGTATTACGTAAGAAGCCCTCTTTATCCGCATCTAGAATAGCAATCAATGATACTTCGGGAACATCAATTCCTTCACGTAATAGATTAATCCCAACTAACACATCAAATTTACCAATTCGTAAGTCACGAATAATTTCCGTACGTTCTAAAGTTTTAATGTCTGAATGTAGATATTTAACTTTAATACCAACATCTTCTAGGTAGTCAGTTAAGTCTTCAGCCATTTTTTTGGTTAAGGTGGTTACAAAAACACGTTCTTCATTCGCCACACGCTTATTGATTTCACCAATTAAATCATCGATTTGACCCATAACCGGCCGAACTTCAATTTCAGGATCAAGTAGTCCAGTTGGACGGATTATTTGTTGGGCGACGTTCTCTTCTGGTACGCGTTCATTTTCATAGTCACCTGGCGTAGCCGACATGTAAATAATTTGGTTAACATGGTTTTCAAACTCTTCGAGCCGTAATGGCCGGTTATCAAGAGCTGATGGTAGTCGAAAGCCGTAATTAATTAAGGTTTCTTTTCGAGCACGGTCCCCTTTATACATACCACGAACTTGTGGCATCGTTACGTGTGACTCATCGACAATAATAATAAAATCATCTGGGAAGAAGTCTAACAGTGTGAATGGTGGTTCACCAGGTTTACGACCATCCATATGACGTGAGTAATTCTCAATACCGGTGGTGAACCCCATTTCTCGAATCATTTCAATATCATATTCAGTACGTTGCTTAAGTCGCTGCGCTTCAAGTAATTTGCCATCTTTTTCAAGATTTTGCAATTGGTCATCTAATTCGGCTTGAATTGTTTTTAAGGCACGATCACGAATTGCATCATTTGTCATAAAGTGCGTTGCTGGGAAAATTGTGGCCAAATCTAATTCAGCCGTTATTTCTCCGGTTAGCGCATCAATTTCGCGAATACGATCTACCTCGTCCCCAAAAAATTCAATTCGTAGTGCTTTAGAATCAGATGATGCCGGGAATACCTCTAAAACATCACCTCTAGCACGAAAACGCCCACGTTGAAAATCAATATCATTACGCTGAAATTGAATATCTATTAACCGATGCATGAGATCATTTCTTTCTAAAATGTCTCCAACACGGACATTAATAACATGGTCATAATATTGTTCTGGACTACCTAAACCAAAGATTGACGAAACTGAGGAAACCACAATTGTGTCGTTTCGTGCTAGTAGCGAGGCAGTTGCAGAATTTCGGAGCTTATCAATCTCATCATTAATAGATGAATCCTTTTCAATATAAGTATCTGATGAAGGAACATACGCCTCAGGTTGATAGTAATCATAGTAAGAAACAAAATACTCAACAGCATTATTCGGGAAAAATTCTTTGAATTCACCGTATAATTGTCCCGCCAAGGTTTTGTTGTGTGATAATACTAAAACTGGCTTATTTGCTTGTGCAATGACATTTGAAATAGTAAATGTCTTCCCTGTTCCGGTAGCACCTAGTAAGACTTGTTCTTTGATACCATTTTTTAAACCGTTGACTAATTTTGTAATCGCCTCAGGTTGATCACCGGTGGGTTGGTATTTTGAAACTAAATCGTATTCATTATCAGTATCACGATTAAACATTTATGCTATCCTACTTTCTTGCTAAAAATAAAAGAGCAGCTGAATTAGTTCATATTCTGCAGCTGCTCTTATTAATTCTAATTTGCAAACTACTAACGTCATTATAACAAACTAGTCAGCATTAAAAATACCGATATAAATACGTTGTAATTTTTCAGAACCAGGAAAATGTTCATTTAGTAATTCAGGTAATACTTCTTTGATGAAGTAAGCGACACTGGGCATATCCCGGAAAGCGAAAATCGTTTCAAGACTTTCTTTATAGATTTCTGTAAATACAGGTTCGGGGTTCCCTTTTTGTAATTCACCAAATGCTTCATATAGCAAATCAACTTTATCTGCAACTGAAAGAATGCGGCCTTCTAGGGTATCGTCTTTACCTTCATGCAATCGACGAGTGTAGACATCTTGTAGCTCTTCAGGTATTTCAGTATTAATGAAATTATCAGACAACGTGTCTTCAACATCGGCAAGCATATGTCGTAAAGTAGATGATGCATATTTAACGGGTGTTCTGATATCACCGATAAAACGTTCTGTAATATCGTGATTCAATGCCTTTTCATATAACATACGCCAATCAACGTCTTTGCCATGTGCCTCTTCAATATCTCCAAGGAATTGAGCTGCCTCAGTTACTTTCCAAGAATGAGCTGCAACCGAATGTGGTTGGTATTTAAAATATCCTGGTGCACGAGTAATCATCTCTAACTCATTCAAGCCTGATAAATATTGATGCATTCCCATTAGTATATGCCTCCTCATAAAATATACATTTGTATCATATTACTGTTAAGTGTATAGAAAAGCAAGAAAAAAAGCCACATCGCTGTGACTCTTTTCATTGTATTAATATGAGTTTAGGATAGTAACCTTGTATTTACTATCATCTGATCTCTGAATTAAGTATGCCTGCATACCAGTTGAAGCTTCTATCTTAATCTTGACAGGTACGCCTGTTGGTAGATAATTAGGTGCACTCTGCGCGATATAATTAGCAAAACTTTCTATTTCAGTTGCTGAATAGAATTGTGTTGAAACGTCAACCACCAATCCCTTTAAGTTATTACCTTCGTATGATGCTTGTCCGGTAACTGAAGATAGATTAGGGAAGAAACTTTGAATATTTTCTGAGAAGCTAGTGAAACTTTTATTTAGCTTTGTTGCGACAGACTTCTCATCGCCAGTGCCAGTTTGCATAGGTAATACAACAGTTTGATCTTTAATATCTGTCCAACTACCAAGGTTGTTACCTGACTTTGAAACATTCCAACTGTAGAAGCTACCACCTGCCAATGAATCATCCTTTGATTGCGAATACATGGCAACATAAATAGGAATATCATTGCTGATACCACTCATGTTACGGTACCGTTTAACAACTTCATTGGCCATTTGCTTACCTTGTTGAATACGATCAGCATTGCTGATGTCCTGCGTATAATTTGAGCCGTATTGCTCTTTTTGATAGGTGTCCTGTGTATTCATAGCAAGTCCAAGAACAATTCCGTTTAACTTCAAATTATTACCATCTTTAGTCATAAAGTCTTGCTCTTCAATCGTTTGTAAGTAGATTGGATTACGACTATTATCAGTTTTACCATTATCTTCAGGGTTCAAACCAGTTGGGTTATCGTTTGATTTACGATCCAACCAGTTATTCGCTGTATCAGTTGTTAGATATTGTCCTTCTTGGAAAATATACTTAGAAGTACTGAAGTGTTCCTTTGCAAAGTCCTGTAGACCATTTTCAAAACTAACTTGGTTATAGGTGTTGTTTTGTTGGGTTGCAGAAACACCTCTGGCTTTACTTGTCAAATAACGACCATTTTTAATCACCGTTTGATAAGACGAATCGTTATTCTTTTCGGTTATCTGAATTCCCTTTTTTGAACTACTTGATTTTGTTGCTGTGGTTGTTGTCTTTCCACTATTACTTGAATTTGAAACTGAGGAAGAATTCTTAGAGAAGAAGTTTCCAAAGAAGACTAGTGCTGCAATCAACACCGCAACAACACCAATGGTAGAAAGCCATTTTACTGCACGCATACGTGTTCTCCTTTAACCTAAACCGCGTTTCGCTTAGAAATTTATTGATTACTATCCATAGTATCACGCAATTGTTTTTCTGACCAAATTTCAATGCCCAAATCTTGGGCTTTTGTGAGTTTAGAACCAGCATTCTCACCCACAATCAACAAGTCTGTTTTTTTAGAAACTGAACTTGCTACAGTAGCCCCTTGTGACTCTAGCCATGCTGACGCATCACGTCTTGAAAATAGAGATAATGCACCAGTTAATACAATTTTTTTACCTGAAAACAATGGATTATCGATAGTTGCTGTTTGAGAAGTAAATTCTAGGTTAACATTAAGATTTACAAAATCATTTAGTAATTGTTTTGCTTGCTCTGTTGCAAAATATTGCGCAATGCTGTCTCCTATGGTTAATCCCATACCTGGCAATTGGGCAATATCGTCAGCGGTTGCTTCAGATACTGCAGTTAAATTACCAAATTTTGCCGCAATTGTTTTAGCAGCCTTTGCACCAACGTTTCGAATACCTAAGCCAAATAATAAACGTTCTACAGAATTGTTTTTAGACGAATCGATGGCATTTAATAAGTTATTTGCAGCTGTGTCACCGAATTTGTCTAAGTTGATCAAATCATCATAGCGTAAGCGATATAAATCGGTTATTTTCGTAATCAATCCATGTGCTAATAATTGTGAAATGATTTTTGGACCTAGTCCATCGATATTCATAGCGTTTCGCGAAGCAAAATGAGTCAATGATTCTTGTACTTGTGCAGGACAAGCTGGATTAATACACCTTAACGCAACTTCACCATCAACATGCACAAGTGGTTGGTGACAAGCTGGGCAATCGTTAGGCAATTCATATACGACACTTGTTTCTGGTCGTTGGTTGATAATAACTTTTCCGACCTCGGGAATAATGTCACCTGCTTTATGGAGCGTCACGGTATCACCAATACGAATATCTTTTAGTTGCAGATAATCAGCATTGTGTAGCGAAGCTCGAGAAACTGTTGTTCCTGCGAGCTGGACTGGATCCATGACTGCAGTCGGTGTAACCGCACCGGTACGTCCAACGGTCCATTCAATATTTCGAATCACTGTCTCTGACTCTTCAGGTGGGAATTTGTATGCAATCGCCCATTTTGGCACTTTAACGGTGTTTCCTAACTCTTCATGATAATCTAAGCGATTAACTTTAATTACAATGCCATCAATACCATATGATAGTGAGTCACGGTTATTGGTTTGTGACACGATATAATTTTCAACATCTTCTATATTGGTCACTACAGCATTTGTATTATTTGTCGGTAATCCTAAATCACGCAGTCGTGCTAGCAATTCAGATTGCGTTGTAACATTCAAAACTTGTGTTGCGTCGATTGCTTGATAAAGAAACGCTGACAATTTACGTTGCTTTGTGATGAGTGGATCCAATTGGCGCAGTGAACCAGCTGCCGCATTACGTGGATTTGCAAATGTTGGCAATCCTTCGCGTTCACGACTTTCATTTAAGATAACAAAAGCCTGTTTTGGCATGTATATTTCACCACGAACTTCAATGGACAATGGTTCGTTTAACTGTTTAGGGATGTCATTAACGTATTTAATGTTTTTAGTGACATCTTCTCCAATGTTTCCGTCACCACGTGTAGAAGCTTGTACCAGCTTACCATTTTCATATACCAAACTTATTGCCAAACCATCGATTTTTAACTCTGCATTATAGCTTAGCTTTTCGATAAATGATTTTTGAGTGGCTACCATCCAGTTAGTCAATTCATCAAATGAAAAGACATCTCCCAAAGAGAGCATGGGGACTTCATGTACAACTTTGGGTAGTTCCGACTTTGTTTTATGTCCACCAACTTGTTGTGTTATAGAATTCGGACTGACTAATCCTGGGAAGGCTGTCTCAAGCTCTTGTAAATGCTTATAAGCTTGGTCATACTCAGAATCTTCAACAGTTGGCGCATCATTTTCATAATATTCTTTCGCCCATTGTTGTAACTGCTTTTGTAATTTCTTTATTTGCTCAGCAGCTTCAGTTGAGTCCATTTGCGCAACCTCTGTCATGATCAATCTCCTGTCTATTTTTCAACTTTATTGATTGGTGCGAAGGCAGCTAATAGACGCTTAATACCTTGATCTGGAAAAGCGATATCTAATTCTTTATCTTCGCCCTCACCTGTAATTTTAATAACGTGACCAATACCCCACTTTTTGTGTTGCACTGCATCACCGATTACCCAATCTTTTTTCTCAGCGCCAGTACTTGTAACGTTGGGATTTGATTGACTGGTACGTTGCAATGGTTGCTGACGTTTACGACCACTAAAAGTGACACCTTGTGCAGGCACAGAACGTTTGTTAAATGGCAAATCTCTTTCACGATTAGTAGGTTGGAACCCAGTACCATCATATTTTTCATTGATTAATTGTGCATCAATTTCATCAATAAATCTAGAAGCTGGGTTACTTGTTGTTCGACCATAAAGTAATCTTGAATAAGCATTTGTTAAAAATAGCTTTTCTTTGGCACGTGTAATTCCAACATAGGCCAGCCGACGTTCTTCTTCAAGTTGTTCATCGTCCGCAGCTGCTCTTGATAAGGGGAAAATATTTTCTTCCATACCAACAAGAAAGACGACAGGGAATTCCAATCCTTTTGCAGCATGCAAGGTCATCAACGTGATCTGATTATTACTATTTTCATCGACATTGTCTAAATCAGAGACTAAGGCTAATTCACCTAAGAAATCAACATATTTTGAGATGCTTTCATCAGTTGGTTCATAATTTTTATCAAATTCTTCAGTAACTGACAAAAATTCAGATAAGTTTTCGAGACGCCCTTCATTTTCTGGTGTTGGTGACTTCTTAAGTTGTGCTTCATAGCCGGATTTTTCTAAAATAGATTTTGTCAAATCAGTCAAACTCAAATCAAATGACATTTGTTCGATAAATGTCGCTATCATTGTAGCAAAATCAATTAATTTATTGGCTGCTCTTGCAGAAAGACTAGGAATTAAAGCGGCGTTAGCTGCACTATCTAATAACGTCCAACCTTTTTCCAAAGAAAAGCGGCGTAGCTTCTCTAGAGAAGTTTGTCCAATACCACGTTTAGGTTCATTAACAATACGCAAGAAATTTTCGTTATCTGCTGGATTTGTGGCTAATGACAAATAGGCCAAAATATCGCGAATTTCTTTACGGTCATAGAACTTAGAACCACCAATAACGGTATAAGGCATATTTGCTTTAACTAGTGCCTCTTCGACACCACGTGATTGCGCATTAGTTCGATATAGAATGGCAAAATCTTTGTAGTCATATTTTTGCGCATTAACCGCATCACGAATTTCTTTGATAACAAATAGTGCTTCTGATCGATCGGATTGACCACGATAATAGGTGATTTTTTCACCCTCACCATTATCTGTCCAAAGCTTTTTGGCAATTCGTTCATTATTATGACGAATCACAGCATTAGCAGCATCCAGAATTGTTTGCGTTGATCGATAATTTTGTTCTAGCATGACTGTTTTGGCGTCAGGATATTCTTTGCTGAAATTCAAAATGATTTGCATGTTCGCACCACGCCAGCCATAAATTGATTGATCAGAATCACCAACAACTGCCAAATTACGGTGCTTAGCGGCAAGTAGCGTCACTAATTCATACTGCGCATCGTTAGTATCCTGGTACTCATCAACATGCACATAAAGAAATTTTTCTTGATAGTAGCTAAGTACCTCTTGGTCTTTGTGTAGTAACTCAATTGTTAGCATAATCAAATCATCAAAGTCTAATGACTGGGCTAAAGCTAAACGATGTTGATATTCTTTGTATGTTTTGCCAACAATTTCTTCAAATGGACCAGATGCTTTTTTAGCATACTCTTCAGGTGTTTCCATGACATTTTTAGCATTAGAAATAGCACCCAGAACTGAACGTGGCGTGTATTTTTCAATATCTACGTTAAGGTCCTTTAGAATGCGCTTTATTAAAGTACGCTGGGCACTAGCATCAATAATAGAAAAGTCTTTTTTATATCCTAATTTATCAATGTCTCGGCGCAAGATACGAACTGCCAAGGCGTGAAAAGTTGACACCCAAACAGCATTAGCGTCGTTTTCTTCAACCAGTTGCCCAATACGTTCCTTCATTTCACGGGCAGCTTTATTGGTAAATGTAATCGCTAAAATACGCCATGGCAAAACATCTAAATCCTGTATCAGATGAGCTACGCGATGGGTTAACACACGTGTTTTTCCAGAACCCGCACCAGCCATAATTAACAATGGCCCTTCTGTTGTTTTAACAGCTTCAGCTTGCTTATCATTCATACCCGCAAGTAACGGATTCATAGTCTGTCTCCTCTCGAATTGCAAATATCGCTTGATTAATTACGAATTTTTTTACCCCAATATTGGTATAAATCAACTTTTAAAGCACCGTTGTACAACTTACGCTTTTTAGTTGCTTTTTTACCAAAGGCAGTTTCAAATTCTTCGTCTGATGTCAAAATATATTTAGACCATGTTGGCATCTTGTTATAAATATAGCCCATTTGGCTATAAAGTTGACGGGCAGCATCTTCATCACCAAGTCGTTCCCCATAAGGTGGATTAGCAACTAAGACACCATTGATTTTGTCAGTTGACCAATCTGCTGCGGCTAATTGCTTGAATGTTACATCCTCACCGACGCCAGCGGCTTCAGCGTTAGCTTGTGCAATCTCAATCATATTTTCGTCGATATCATAACCGGTTATATCTAAGGGCTCATCAAAATTAATCATACTGCGTGCTTGTGCCTTTAGCGTCTGACCAATATTTTTATCAAACCAGTCCCAATCAGTAATATCAAACTCACGGTTTAAACCAGGAGCGATATTACGACCTATCAAAGCAGCTTCAATGGCAATCGTCCCTGATCCAGCTGTTGGATCAACAAATGGGTTATCGGTGAACCAATGGGCTAATTTGACTAATGCGGCCGCCATTGTTTCTTTTAATGGGGCCCCACCCTTTTCGGTACGATAACCACGCTTAAACAATGAGTCACCAGTCGTATCTAGGGTAATCATGACATGATTTTTGTCGATTGCCGTTTCCAAAACATAGCGTTGACCAGTTTCTGGCAGATAACTATGAGCATGATAAGCTTCAGACAAGCGCTTAACAATTGCTTTTTTAGTAATTGCTTGCACAGTTGGTACAGAGTGTAGGATAGAGTGCTTTGAACGACCATTTACTGGGAAATTGGCATCATAAGGTAATAAATCTTCCCATGGGAAAGCTTTTGTTTTTTCGAATAATTGGTCAAAAGTTTTGGCATCAAATTCTTGCACAACTATTTTAATACGATCAGCCACACGTAGCCATAAGTTTGTGCGATAAATATCTTCAACTGTGCCATCAAAGAAAACACGTCCATTTTCTGTTTCGGTAGCATAGCCCATTTCTTTCAGCTCACGGGCTACTAGTGATTCCATACCAGCGCCCATTGTTGCCATTAATTTAAAGTTTTTCATATTCAGTTCTCTTTTCAAGTTGATACTTTTCATTATAAATGAGATTAAAAATTTGGGCAAAAAGAAAACCGACGCCACAAGGACGCCGGCTGCCTGATGTATTAGCTATAAGCCATGTTTTGTTCCAAATAAAAATTGGCAATCTTTATTTGGTGGTAATCATCTATCTCAAACATTTCTGTTTCCCCGACCATCACTTCTTTTCGCTAGGTCAAGCGCCCCTACCAAAGTTTGGGTTGCCCGCTCGTGGGGTTTACCGCGTTCCATCCATCGCATTTCTTTGATGGTTCGTCACTGTGGCACCTTAGCAGCTTACTAAATCATAGATAAAATCCTTAGATCTTTGGCTGGCCATCATTCAAATCATTGAATGCCTAGCCTTATTTTTTCAGCTAGCGCGAACACTACTAACATCACAGTTAGTGCGAGCATGGACTTTCCTCATGCAGCATAAGCCACACGCAATCACCCACTAACACATCACGAATAACCATTATACACTTATTCAGCAGATTGTGTACTATTTTCTTTAACAATTACATCTTCCACTTCTTCTGCCTTATCATTATCTGCTTCTTTATTCTTCTTAAATTGTTCAGATGAAGCACCAAATACGCGGCGTTCCAAATTCGAAAGACGCTTTAAAATGTCCATATTTGTATTAACAGCAGGAGCTGGCGAAGCTTTTGGCGTTGACGATGTCGTTGGAGCTGCTGAAACTTGCTTTGTTAATTCAGCAACTTGATCCTTTAGTTTTTGGTTTTGATTATTTAATTCACTAATATTAGTTTGAAAAGCTTGATAGTCAGAGATAATCTCATCTAAATAAGCATCTACATCCGTTATATCGTAACCGGTACCAATACGTGTTTTCTTAAAATCCTTGTTTAGAATTTCTTCACGAGTATGTTGCACGTTTTCCATCACTTGCACTCCTTAGTTTTCTTCTTACCTTAGTGTACCAGCTTTCTCTATAGATGACAAAGTTAGTTATGCAAAAAATAATATTTCTTATTCCAAATAATCAGAATTTCTCATTTGATATTCGTCGGCATAATCTTGTAAGCGATCTAAATCAATTAACATAACTGGATAGTTGTGTTCTGAAGCATAGTTTTTCATTGCTTGGTAGTCAAAACGAGCTCGCGCATTCTCAGCCTCTCGGTCATAGAAAATAATTGCTCTGTCTGTATGATCTAGCATAAATTGCTGGTAAGCTTTTAGTTGTTTTGGTCCTTCATAAGGGGTGTTAAATACAGAACTACTAAAATCAACAGATTGCTTTAATTTAGTTAATTTTTCTTGCTTATCTGTTTTCCAGTTTTTTCCAAAATCGACAAATGGTGTCATTAAAGCAATTTGAAAGTCTGGAAATGTTGTTTGTTTTAAATTTAGCGCTTCTTCAATTGCCCACTGCTCAATACCAAGCTGACCACCAGTAATAAGCCAATTACAATCGTCATAAATGGCATTTGTCAAAAGTTTGTTTATTGCAAAATTTATAATGGTTAATTTTGGATCCTTATTGTTAAAAATACCCAATTCATAATTTCGAAAACCAGTTATCCAAATACGATCCATTAAATTGTATACCTCTTTCCCTATTTTATATTTTTAGTCAGTTTACGGAAACTGTTACTATTGCGCGACTTTTGTTATAATGACAAAGATAAAGTTTAATTATAGGAGTGTGTCATGGCTTTTAATTATCCCAATGGACATGCCTTTAACGGTAAATCTTTCAAACAACCAAGTGTAAACCAAGGAGTTTCGCAAAGTAAGCGAGGCATGTCATTAGAGGCTGATATAAATGCTGCGAATAACTATTACTTAGCAACTGGACAAGCGGTTATCCATAAGAAACCAACGCCTATTCAAATTGTTAATGTGAGTTATCCGGCCCGTTCTGCAGCTAAAATTACAGAAGCTTACTTTAGTCAAGCTTCGACAACAGATTATAATGGCATCTACAAGGGATATTATATTGATTTTGATGCCAAGGAAACAAGTCATAAACGCTCGTTTCCGTTAAATAATATCCATGACCATCAAGTCAAACATTTGAAAGCTATTGCTGCACAACATGGATTAGCATTTATGATAATTAGATTTTCAGTTTTAAAAGAAACTTACGTTGTGTGGGCAGACCTCATTTTCCAATACTGGGATAATCAGGTTACTGGTAGAAAGTCTATTCCATATGAAGCGATTGTTAAATCGGGTGAGTTGATTGAGCAAAGAATCAGTCCGACTACCCCCTATTTAGTGGCAGTGGATAAACTTCTTGCGCGATGTGAACGAAAAGGAGATAACTTAGTATGACAGAAGAGATGTCACGTGTTGAACGGGGACGTAACAGCACGAAAAATAATAAACGGCCATCTCAGCCAAATCCTAAAAAGTCTGGTTCCAAATGGAAGCGTATTTTAAAGTATACATTTTGGACGATAGTTATTTTAATTGTAGTTGGTGGCTTTGTGGGTGCCGGACTGTTTGCATATTATGCTTCTTCGGCTCCTAAAGTTACTAATTCTGCGCTAGTTGGTACATCACAAACGAAATTCTTAGATAAAGATGGTGATGTCTTCTATTCAACGGGATCAAAACGAGAAACAGCAAAGCAAAATGAGATTCCAAAGAAGATGCGCATGGCAGTTGTTTCAATTGAGGATCGTCGTTTTTACAAGCATCACGGTGTAGACCCTCGTCGAATTTTGGGAGCTGCTTTTGCTAACGTGACAGGTTCTTCCTTAGGTCTTCAAGGTGGATCAACGTTAACGCAACAATTAATTAAATTGACAGTATTTTCAACTAATTCTAGTGATCAAACGTTGAAGCGTAAAGCACAAGAAGCTTGGTTGGCTACTAAATTAGAAAAACAATATTCGAAAAATCAGATACTAACCCTCTATATGAATAAGGTATATATGGGTAACGGTGTATACGGTATGAAAACTGCTGCGGAATATTACTTTAATAAGGATATTTCTGAATTGACAGTACCACAGATGGCATTACTTGCGGGACTACCTCAGTCACCATCCGGTTATGACCCCTACTCTAATCCTAAGGGTGCCACTTCTCGTCGTAACGATGTATTAAAAGCTATGGCAAATAATTATGTCATTTCTCAGTCAGATGCCACAAAATATAGTCAGACATCGATTAAAACCGGTTTGACTTCTAATCATGATACAGTTGATTCAGAAAGTGAAGACGCCAAGGTTGATGATGCGTATATTACATCTGTACGAAACAAGTTGAGTAGCTTAGGTTACGACTTAAATAAAGATGGCTTAGTCGTACAAACTAATCTAGATTCTGATGTGCAACAACGGGCATACGATGTTGCTAATACAGATGATTATGTAGCATGGAAAGACGATTTGATGCAAGTAGGTTTGACTGTTACCAATCCAAACAATGGCCAAGTGATGGCTCAAATTGGTGGTCGTAAGCAAAATGGTCTCCAGGGTTCAAACCGTGCAACGAATACAAATCGTTCATCAGGATCAACCGCTAAACCATTGGTTGATTACGGACCAGCAGTTGAAAACTTGAGTTGGTCAACTAACCACTCTGTTGATGACTCAGCATATACGTATCCTGGTACCAATACCCAAGTCTATGATGCTGATCGTTCTTATCTTGGTAAGATAACCATGCGTAAGGCACTTGCCCAATCACGAAACATACCAGCTATCAAGACATTGCAAGAAGTTGGCTATGACAATTCTTCTGCATTTCTAAAGAAACTAGGAATTCCGATGAATAGTGATAAACTAGTTGCTTCAAGTGCTATCGGTATTGATGTATCAAGTGAGCAAGAAGCTGCCGCCTTTTCTGCTTTTGGTAATGGTGGTGAGTATTATAAGCCACAATATATCTCAAAGATTACTGATCAGAGTGGTGCTGTAAAAGAGTTTAAAAATTCAAGCAGCACAGCGATGAAATCATCAACTGCATTTATGTTGACGAACATGATGAAGTCAGTAATTACGGATTCATATGCTAAAATCATTAACACATCTGATTATGCGCAAGCTGGTAAAACTGGTGTTACAGCCTATGATGATTCATTGAATATGCCAGACAAATCTGCTTCAGACGCTTGGTTTACTGGATTTACCAAGACCGCTGCAATTTCTGTTTGGACAGGTTATGATGAACCTAATGAAGAAGGACATTCATTAGCATCTGGTGAGCAACAGTTTACTCCTCTTCGTGTATACAAGGCGTTAATGGATTACATTATGTCTGGTGCTGGTGCAGATGGTTCTGATTGGGACATGCCAGATACTGTAAAGAGTTCAACCGTTAATGGTGTTAAAGAGTATTCAGTTGTTGGTGCAGATACTTCTTCGGAAAAGACAATTGACCAAGCGGTTAAAAAGTCTTCATCAAGGTCTACACCATCAAGAAGGTCATCTAGTGCGCAACCAAGCAGTAGCTCAGAGAAATCAACACCTAGTTCCGAAGAACCAAGTAGTAGTTCAGAATCATCAGAGGAATCAGAAACAACGGAGTCTTCTGATGAGCAAACTTCTTCTTCTGAAGAGCCAGAAAGCAGCAGTACTTCTGAAGAACCAGGTGAGCCAAGTGAATCAAGCCAACCATCCACAGATAATGGTGGCGGAGATAACGCGCAATAAGACTAATTTAAAAATATGCACTTACGTTAATAGACTGACGTAAAGTTTGAACGACTTAACTGGTCGGAAAAGTTTCAGTATTAAACTGAAATATTTCCGACCAGTTTTTATTTTGTAACCAAATAAAAAGTCCCGTAAGTTTAGGAAATTACGCTAACTTACGGGACCAGTTCAATATTTGTGTTTATGAACAATTTTTTATTTAAATTTATTCCAATCAACATTTAAAATGTCAACATTTGTCGGGATATCAACAACTTCATCATCTTGTAATTGTTTGTACTGTCGGTGTTGTTGCCTTTCATTTTTAATATCATTGAGAGAGTGATAATTCTTTTTTTGCCACGAAACAAGAATGGTTTCAATATATCTTAAGTTGAGTGCTGCATTCAAAACGGCTTCTTGAACAGCAGCTTTAATAAATTTTGGATCAAAATGGTCAATGTCAAACCATTGTTTGATAGTTTCCATTTCAATTTGACTTAAAGGCCGTCCAAATTCTTGTTCAATCAAATTATAAATATCTGCCCGTTCTGTTTGTTCCTTCTCCAAATTAGGCATACCTTGATTAGTAACACGTTCATTAGCACTATTACCACCTGATTTTATATTTAATAAGGCAATATATAACGGATTAAAGTCTAATTCAGTAGTCACTTTTCCATCACTGGCATGACGACTCTTGAAGTTCACTAACCCCTTTTTACGCATCGAATCTAAATATGAAAAAACCTTTTTAGCTGGCCAACCAATCGCTTGGCTAATCAATTCAGTACTAGGTTCGCGATTACCTTGATCGATACCCACCTTAGTTTGGATATATACAAGCAATTCTTCATTGTTCATACCGATTTCTCGGTAATGTAAGAGTAGAAAATTATCTAATGTCGTATGACCATTATTTAAAAATGCTAATACGTTATCTTGATCAACTGTCATTTTTGTCGGCCACCTTTTCATAAATATCAATTATAAGCATAACATAGTCAAAAGTCACAATGAATACTGAGTTTCATAGTGTATTAAAATATCAGAACAAACAAAAACCGCCACAAACATTGATTTAACAACATCCATAGCGGTTTAATAGTATTTATATTTAGCTTATGGCCATAGGCGGTTCATAGTACGTGGGAACGGAATTGCTTCACGAATATGCTCTTCACCAGTAATCCAAGTGACTGCACGTTCGAGGCCTAGACCGAATCCTGAATGTGGTACAGAACCATACTTTCGTAAGTCTAGATACCAAGAATATTCTTCAACATCGAGTCCTTGTTCTTTAACTCGCTTCTCCAGGTAATCAAAGTCAGTATCACGCTCTGACCCACCAATGATTTCACCGTAGCCCTCTGGTGCTAGTAAATCAGCTGAAATAACAACGTCATCACGATCAGGGTGTCGCTTCATGTAGAATGCCTTGATTTCCTTAGGGAAGTTCGTGATAAAGACAGGCTTAGCAAAATGATTAGCTAAGAAAGTTTCCTCAGGAGAACCAAAATCAACACCCCATTTTACATCGAAGCCATTTTCTTGCAATAGTTCAACGGCATCATCGTAAGATACACGTGGATATGGTAATTGTGTATATGACTTTAGTAAGTCTTTATCACGACCAAGTAAGTCCAATTCATACTCATTCCGATCCAACACTGATTGGATTAGGTATGAAATATAACGCTCTTGTATCTTAAGTGAATCTTCTTGGTCCATCCAAGCCATTTCTGGTTCAATCATCCAGAATTCAGTTAAATGGCGACGTGTTTTAGATTTTTCAGCTCTAAACGTTGGACCGAAGGTAAATACACGACCGAAAGCCATCGCACCAGCCTCTGCATACAACTGACCTGTTTGAGATAGATAAGCATCTTCATCAAAATACTCAGTATGGAACAATTCGGTTGTTCCCTCAGGAGCTGAGCCAGTCAAAAGTGGTGAGTCGATTTTAATGAATCCTTCTTTATTAAAGAACTCATAAGTTGCGGCAATCAATGTATTTCGAATGCGCAGTACTGCAAATGGTTGGATATGACGCAGATAAAGATGACGATGATCCATCAAGAAATCTGTTCCATGTTCCTTAGGTGTGATTGGATAATTTTCTGAAGCGCCAACGACTGTAAGATCCTTAACCTGTAACTCGTATCCAAATGGTGAGCGTTCATCGGCAACGATTGTTCCGATCAAGTACATGCTCGTTTCCTGTGAAAGTGCTTTTGCCTTAGCAAAAATCTCCTCCCCAACTACAGATTTAACAACAACTCCTTGAAAAAAAGCCGTTCCGTCACGTAATTGCAAAAATTGCATTTTACCTGATCCACGTTTGTTTCTTAACCAGGCACCTAGACGTACCTCTTGGCCAACATAATTTTTCGCGTCTTCAATGCGAATTGTCTCCATCGTTTTGAGCTCCCTTATTATTTATTTTTATAAATGACGAATTGACTGAACTTGTTTACCATCTGAGAACTGATAAGTAATGAAGTTTAAATTATCGTCCTTATCAACAAAAGTTAATTGCCAAACTGGCACTTTTTTATAAAGTGCTAAGCCAATGCTTGTTATCTTTTTCGGATGCAATTGCTTGTTTAGTAAGTTTCTAACTTGTTTTTCAGATAAACCATCCGTCATGTTAATAGTTGTTAGTTTATCCGATTTTCCTTGAACAATAACACCGATTTTCTGATTCTTTTTATTTTCTCCAACAGCACTGTAGTAAACTTTCTGTCTAGAGATACGATAAAATTTTGATACTGTAGTCAACTTGCCTGATTGCTTTGCAATTTTTGTGACACGGTCTTTTGCTGTATCAACAGGTTTCTGTGCTTCACCTAATACTGATACCCCAATCAAAATAATGACTAAAAATATCAGAATACCAAGTAACCAGCGTCGAAGCCGCTTACCACGGCGTCCGTGTACCGTTGAGCGCATCTCCATATTACTAAGCTCCTTTGCTGTGAATAGTTTCTGCCCACTGTAAAAATAAACCACTTACTACTTTACCAAAATTCGCCGTCTTATTAAAGATATTTATGATGTGTATCAAAGAAATCTTTTAGTTCTTGTACTACTTCAGAATCTTTTAATTCTTTTTGTGGCAAGTTTGATGGCAACATTTTTCGTAATGTCTTTCCATATGATTTAGTCAAAATACGTGCATCATATATAATGACCGCACCGTAGTCCGTAGGTGTTCGAATTAACCTACCGATGCCTTGGCGTAATCTCAAAACTGCTTTAGGTAAAGTGCTTTGGTAGAACGGATGTTTACCTTCTGAACTTATGACTGCCTCTTCTGCTTTTTGTAATACTGTATTGGGACGATCAAATGGTAGCCGAGCAGTAACGAGCAGTCGCAGCTGATCACCAGGTAAATCGATACCCTCCCAAAAACTTGCAGCACCCAGTACGACAAGTCCGTCTTCAGACTGCATTCGCTTTTTTATTTTACCACGGGTACCCGTAATTCCTTGAGCTAATAACGTTAGTGAACTACGTTGAAATTTTTGATTTGATTGTATTTGAGTATAGACTTGCTGGATAGTGTCTAACGAATTAAACAAAACAAGTGTGTTTTGTTTGACAGAGGTTGTGATATCTACTAATTGCCTTGCTAGATAATTTGAAAAATCTTTACTGGTTGGCAAGGGTGCGTTTTTCACCATAATTAAATCAGCTTGATTTTTAAAATCAAAAATATCAGGATAATGACGTACTGTGGCCGTTTCTTTATCCAAATTTAAACGATCATATAAATATCCAGATTTTGTTGATGTGAATAACGTTGCCCCAATAATTGTGGGTGACATAAAATGTGGATAAACTTGTTCTTCGAAATAATTCAACGTGTGTAACAATCCCCCGCTCAATTTTAGGTTACTGCTATCGTGACTTTGCGTTTCTGTTATCCAAAAAATGCTTGCATCTGGAAAATCGACTAAATCCTGCTGGAAGGTGGTTAGTTGTTTTTCATACTGACTAATGTTATCTAACAACCGTCGAAAATCAGCTAGTTGTTGCCGCTCTCCTAATGAGAACACCCCTTTTGCGTCACTGAATTGGGTCAACAATGATTGCAATGAGTCTTCAAGATTAAAAACAGCTTTGTGGATACTTTTAACATGATTAGCCTGATCGACCCAAAATTGTGCAAAATCATTGTTCGACAAGGCTATTTCATAACTGCTTTGTGTTGCAGGTGCTTTTTTGTTTAGTAAAAAGCGACGGTATAGAGAGACTTGTATTTGTGGTATTTCAGCTGACAGTGTTTCTAAAGAACGTAGTAGACGGTTTTTTAGCTGTTCACCACCAATTATGTGTCGCAAAATGTCGCCAATAGCAGGTTTGGCATCTTGCAGGATTAAATTAATAGCAGTTTGCACGCGGGCAAGCCAAGTCTGGATTGGTAATTGATGACGACTTTGATTTAAAACAGCGCCTGGCAAATTTTGTGCTTCATCAATAACGAGATAAGGCTTGTTTTGCGAAGTACCTAATTCGTTGGCATACTCTGCTAAATAATTGTGATTAACAATTAAAAACTGTGCATTTTCTGCAAGCACGTACTGTCGCTCAAAAAATTCATAACCATAGAACGGTGAACCTGTCGGATTGTTGGCATTCTGAGATAACTTTGCAATAAATTTATCTTGCGCATTCATTAAATGCAATTCATCGAAATCTCCTCTAACTGTTTCTGTTAACCAAACCAAAATTTGGGCTTTGATAAATTGTAATGAGGTTGTTCCTTCATCAATTTGTAGTGAACGTTTAAAACTCTGTAAATTCAAATATTGTCGACGTCCTTTGAGGCTAACAGCACGGACTTCAAACGGTAGAATATCATGCAGTGTTGAATTGACGGTTTCCGTCACTTGCGTTTGGAGTGTGATAGTTGGCTCTGTAACAATTACTTTCTTTTGGGTTTGATTAGCAAGATAAGCAAATGGTAGTAAGAAGCCTATCGTCTTCCCCATACCGGTTGGTGCTTCAGCTATAAAGGCTGATTCACCAGGATTTTCTGATAATGAATCGCTAGTATAATGCTTATTAATAGCATTCATTAATTTTGCTTGTTGTTCTCGATAGACTAACTTTTTATCATATAATTGTTGCTTAGCTGCTCGTTTTGCCGGATAAGCCATATTGGACTTACTTACCAGTGGCTCTGGATTGCTAAAACGTCGAATTGCTAAACCATCAATGACTTGTAATTGTTTTGGTAGTGGCTCCCGCAACGTCTTTGCTTTGAAAAGTGCCTTTTCGAACACAATTTTTGTGTTCTGAGGTAATACTAACGGTAAATCGGCCAGTGACTGTAGCGTGACTATTGGTAATTTTTCGAGGCGCGTAAAAATTTCGACCAGTAGCGCACCTGTAGCTAAAGCGTCACTATCTGCTTGATGTGGCCGTCCATGTGTTAATGATAAGTAGGACGTCAGGTCAACCAATCGAAATCCCGGTGCAGTTGGCCAAACAATTTGGCTCAGCGTGACAGTATCGATGGCTATAACGTCTAAAGCGGGCATACCAACCCGCTGAAATTCTGCGTTCAAAAATGGTAAATCAAAATTGACATTATGGGCAACAAAAATAGTACCAGATAACATCGTATGAATTGATTCAGCAACATCTTCAAATGCAGGCGCTCCCATTACCATTTCTGAATCAATACCTGTTAGTTGGACAACATTACGAGGAATAGACTCATGAGGATTTATTAGTGTTGAAAATTGATTAATTATTTTGTTGTTTTGTACGAACGCTATCGCAATTTGAATAATGCGACCTGATTCGCTCGTTGTACGGGTTGTTTCTAGATCGACAACCGCATAGATGTCCTTATTTAGCATCGAGACGTACCACGACTTTCTCTTAGTAATCTTATGTAGATTATAGCATATTAATCTAATGAAATTTAGATAGACTGTCACTATGTGATTTTCTAAACATATAAAACATATCAAAGATTAACTGTTAAGAATATTTTAAAACTAACGATTATAATAATTTTTAAGTTTGGAATCGTAATATCTAGGGTGTAATTAATCACTTAATTTGGTATGATTAAGAAAGCTAAAATAAAGAATAGAATGGATTGGTAATTTCAAAGTGAAAAAACCAGGAATTGGCGTAAGCCATGCCAAAGTTATTTTACTTGGCGAACATGCGGTCGTTTACGGCCAGCCAGCTATTGCACTTCCTTTAACGGATTTGGCAATGACTGTGAAAATCGAATCACGTGAAGCCGGACAAGTTGTATTGTCAAAGGCCTATCAGGGACCATTAGTAGCAATGGCCGAAGTCTACGAAGGTATTCGCCAACTTATTAATCGGTTATTGAAGCATTTTAGAGCAGATGAAATGCCCTTTACAATGACAATTACTTCAAATATTCCTCAAGAACGTGGAATGGGCTCATCAGCGGCAACGGCAATTGCCATTGTTCGAGCATTTTTTAATTTTTTTGATGAGCCATTACCCAAGCAAGATTTGCAACGTTGGGCAAGTATTGAAGAGTCTATTACACATGGATCACCTTCTGGCTTAGATACTGCTACGGTAGCACATGATGAAGCGGTTTGGTTTATTAAAGGGCAACAACCTGAAAAGATTGATATGTCACTAGATGGTACGCTAATTTTAGCTGATACTGGTATTCAAGGACAAACTGGATTAGCTATTTCAGTTGTTCGTGAAAATTTGACAAATGACCCTGAAACTGGACAACACCATATTGATCAAATTGGTGAAATCGCTAAAAGTACGCGAACAGCAATTGCTGAAAATAATTTAGTTAAAATAGGTAATTATATGAATGAAGCGCAAAGCCATTTATCTGCCCTAGGTATTTCTCATCCAAAATTAGATGAACTTATTAATGCGGCACGTCATGCAGGTGCTCTCGGAGCCAAATTAACTGGTGGCGGTGTTGGTGGCACTATGATTGCACTTACAACGAATGGTGAGCAAACCACTCGCGTAATTAAGGCGTTAGAAGATGCTGGTGCACAAGAAGTTTGGACACAAAATTATACCAATAACAAATAGTTTGAGGAGCATTTATCATGCATTACACTGCTCGGGCGCATACAAATATTGCATTATTAAAGTATTGGGGCAAAGTAGATGAAGCAATTATTACACCTACAACGACTTCAATTTCATTAACTCTAAATGAGTTTTATACAGATACAACTGTCTGGTTTGATAAAACGTTAGCAAGTGATCAATTAGTTCTTGACGGTGAAACGATTTCTGGTACTGCAGCTCGAAAAGTTAGTCGATTTTTAAATATCGTCCGAGATATGGCTGGCTTTAATGATAAAGCGTATATTATTTCTACTAATAATGTCCCTACCGCAGCCGGATTAGCATCATCTGCCTCTGCCTTTGCCGCTTTAGCGGGTGCGGCTAGTAAAGCTGCGGGATTAGATTTAAGTGTGACAGAGTTATCAAGATTAGCGCGTCATGGTTCTGGTTCGGCAACAAGATCAATATTTGGTGGTTTCGCAAAATGGGTGCCTGGTGATGATCGAACCTCGTTCGCAACACCAATATTTGAGAAAGTCGACTGGCCGATTCAATTAATGACGGTGATAATTAACGATCAACCTAAAAAAGTTGGGTCACGTTTAGGGATGCAACATGCCAAAAATACTGCTCCTTTTTACAAGGAATGGGTAAAACTGGCAAATAGTCAGGTAGCTGACATGATTTCAGCAATTCAGCAACATGATTTAGTAAAATTGGGTGAACTTGCCGAAGCAAATGCTTTGCAGATGCATGCTATGAATGCGACGTCTGTTCCCCCTTTCAACTACTTAACTGATAAAAGTTGGCAAGTTATTATGATTGCTCAAGAATTAAGAAACCAAGGCATACCTGTCTATGCAACTATGGATGCAGGACCTAATGTGAAATTAATTTCTCGACCTGAAGATACCTCAATTATAAAGAAAGCTCTCACCGACGTCGTGACAAGTTCACAGATTATTATTGCTAGTCCCGGACCGGGAATCAAAGTTACTTCAGGAGATAAAATATGATAGCAACTGCTCAAGCGCCAGGTAAATTATACCTTGCTGGTGAATACGCAATTACTCTACCAAATCAAAGTGCAATTGTTTTTGCCGTTGATAAGTACGTTACAGCCACGGTTGAAGGCCTTGATATTCAGGAAATTCAATTAAATAGTGATCAGTTAGGAAAATTTACTGTTTCAATAGAGCAATTGGAACAAGTATCTTGTCCAGATGACTGGGAATTGGTTGTACGGACAATTCAAGTACTGTATAAATGCCATATGAATGACGTCAAGAACTTATCTGGTATTAAAGTAACTCTCACAAGTGACCTTACTTTTGAGGGCAAAAAACTAGGATTAGGTTCTTCAGCTGCTGTCGTCATGTCGATTATTAAGGCGTTTCATAAGTTGTTTGATATTAGTATGACTAAGGAACAACAATTTAAACTTGGTGCGATAATTATGTTAAGTCTCCCCCACTTTGATAAGGGTTCAATGGGAGATATAGCTGTCGCAACTTATGGTGGGATGATCGTCTATCGTAAGTTTGATGATAATTTTGTTAAGCAGTTGCTGCAACAAGATACTGATTATCAGACAATAATAAATACTTCTTGGCCATACTTAGAGATTAAACAATTAACTTGGCCATCAGAATGGCAACTTTTGGTTGGTTGGACTGGAGAAGTTGCCGATACTCAGAAATTACTTAATGCAGTATCCGCAGAAGAACAGGCGAAAGCTAAAGAAATGTTAGCGTTAAATACGAAAGACATTATTGCGGAAATTAGCCTGGGTATCAGTAATAAAGATTATTCGTTAATCGATGCCAACATTTTTTATAATCTAACTTTCTTAATGGATTATACGCAACGTGTGGGTATTAACTATTTGACGGAGAATTTATCAAACGCTATTTTTACAGCCACACTTGTTGGTATTCCAGCAAAGGTTTCAGGAGCTGGTGGTGGTGATAATGTTATTTCTGTCACAGACGATGCTGAAAAAGCTGACCAGCTTCGTCAAAATTGGCGTGATGAAGGAATTATTCCTTTGCCATTAAAAATTGCATCATTAGGAGAATAAAGTATTATGGAATCAGCGCACGCACATCGTAAAGATGAACATCTGGCATTGGCTGAAGCAGAATATCGCAGGCAGCAACCGGTGTCATCATTAGAACAAGTTCGCCTGATTCACCAAAGCTTACCAGAGATAAAAATTAGTGATGTTTCAACAACGATTAGGGATGCAAAATTTAATTTTGCTACCCCTTTTTACATTGAAGCAATGACTGGTGGTAGTACTCGTACCGGTCGAATTAATGAACAACTGGCAGAGGCAGCTAAGGAAACAGGTATCGCAATGGCCGTTGGTTCTCAGAGCGTGGCTTTAAAAGATCCTCATGCTATCGAAACCTTCACCATCGCCCGTAAAGTAAATCCCGATGGATTTATTATGGCCAATATTGGTGCAGGCCATACAGCACGGTCAGCGCAACAAGTTGTTGAGATGATTGGTGCTAATGCCCTTGAAGTCCATGTTAACGTGGCGCAGGAAGTTGTTATGCCCGAGGGTGATCAAAACTTCTTATGGCTTGATAACATCATTGACATTATTCAAACAGTTTCAGTGCCCGTTATTATTAAAGAAGTCGGTTTTGGTATGGACGCGGCAACTATTAAAAAATTGTATAATTGTGGTGCAAAATACGTTAACTTAGGCGGACGCTCAGGTACAAATTTTGCTGTTATTGAAAATCGTCGGTACCGAGATAAAGATTTTAACTATGACTTCCTATATGATTGGGGTCAAACAACGGCCGAAAGTTTATTGGAAGCACAGTCTCTCAAACAAAAACCAACTATTTTTGCAACTGGTGGTATTCAAAACCCATTAGATATACTTAAAGCACAGATATTAGGTGCTAAAGCCGTTGGAATTGCGGGACACTTTCTTCACACAACTCTTCAAGATGGTACAGCTGGTCTAGTCAATGAAATTACACATTGGCAACAGCAATTGACTGAATTGTATGCGCTTGTTGGGGCACGTTCTGCAGATGATTTGGTCAATGTCCCCTATGTTCTCTCAACAGAACTTCAAAATTACAAAAATCAACGGAAATTATAAATTTAACGTTTTGGTAGTGTTTGCAAAGGTTTTCTTAAACCTTTAAAATGAATCTTCAATTTATCTAATCTGTCACCTAATTTACATGCAAAGGCGTAGAATTAAGATATGAAAAATATGTTAACAGAAAGCATTCGTCAAAAAACTGACGAACAAATCATTGACGCAACGCTGACATTGTTGCAAAGTCAATCCTATGACCAACTTGCGGTTACCGAGATCACCCGTAAGGCAGGCGTGTCACGGATGGCTTTCTATCGCCACTTTGGTACAAAAGAAGCAGTCATTAAAGCTATTGTTGTCCAATTAACGCAAGATTTTGAAACAGAGGCTGCTTCATTACCCCTAGATACTAATGAAATTTCACGAGCATTTTTTGGCTTTGTCAAAGCGAATGGTATCGCTATCGCTGTCTTGCTTAATGCTGGTTTACGTGAACAGTTCTACCCACCATTACGTGATATTCTACACGGATTATATGCCGAATTACTGCAAAGTAAGGTTTCTTTCAATCGTTCAATTGATTACGTTTCTGACTTTACTGCATCTGGTATGCTTGCATTAGCTATTCGTTGGATTGCAACTGGTGCCCATGAATCGATTGATCAAATGGTAGAAATCGCCAATGAAATGACAACTGCGCAACATGCAAATATTCAACCATAATAAAAAGACTTGATGAATGTATGCCATCAAGTCTTTTTATTATGTTATTTTCGTTGTTGTTTACCAGCGTTACGACCGCCTTTTGAGTTACTCTGACGCTCTTGCGTTGATTTAGTAATATCCTTACGATCAGCACCCTGCTGTTGCTGTTGTTGCTGCTCTTGAGCAGCTTGCATAGCTTCAGCAAACTTTCCTGTGGGCTTTGACTTAATCTTGCCAGCTAAAGCATCATCAGCGACATCTTTAACTTCAAATGTTTCAGCAACTTGTGCTTTTAGCTTTGGACGCCAAACAATGATAATCAATGTTTGCAAAATCATAACTAATGCACCAGCAAAGAAGTATAACGCAATACCAGCGTTAGTTACCCAAGTCATGAACAACATCATAATTGGCATAACATACATCATCATTTGCATCTGTTTCTTTTGCTCTGCAGGAATACCAATCATCGATAGATATGCTTGGACACCATATGCAATAGCCGTAGCAATTGCTAGGACAGGCGCATGTGATGAAAGGCTAATACCAAAGAATGACGCATTAGCAATGTCATTAGAAGTTCTAATGGCTGCATATAGACCCATAAATACTGGCCATTGAATAATCAATGTTGCAAAGTTCATACCACCTAGCAAAGAGACATTATTTTCACGATAGATTGTCATCATTGCTTGTGAAGCTAACATTTGTTCTTCTTGCGTTTGCGCATTTTTTTGTGCATCTTGCACCTTTTTTAGTTGTGGTTGCAGTAAACGCATCTTTTCTTGCTGAATCGTGGCATTACGTTGTTGATGTACCATCATTGGTAACAAAATCAATCGTACTACCAAAGTCAAAATAATAATTGACCAGCCAACTGCATTTACTCCCCCAATTGTTGATTCTGACCAGCTCATAAAGTCAGCCAAAGGACCCTTCAGGAAATCTGCGTGTCCCGTAACGAACAAAACGACTAGCACGATTAATAATATTGGTGTTAAACCTTTAATTTTCATGGAGTATGTCATCCTACCTATTTCATTTTTTCAAGTAATAATTATATCACGAAACATAATATATGTTGTAATTCTTTAATTAGTCCTAAAATTTAGGATAAAATTATGAGTTAAATTTATTAATAACTGATTCAATGTCTTTAATAACTAGCGACATCGTACCATCTGGTTTGTTAATAAATTCAACTTTGTTTTTGTCTTGATAAATATCCATTGGAATAGATATTTCAATACCTGAATCAAGTTTAAAACGTTGTAAGCGGTATTTCTTTTCAATTTTCTCAGTGTTTGGCACACTAATATCTGTGTTCAAATGTTTATTATCGATAATCTCTTGATATGCCTGCTGTGCTGAAGTATTCCCGTTAAAGACCGATTCAGCAATCGCAGCAGTATTAATTTCACCATCATCTTGAACAGTATCAAAAATGGAGTTTTGTGTATCCGCTAAGACTTCATGTTCAGGTAGATCAAACTTACCAGCCACTGATTTAACAGCCTGTTTAATCACCTGGATATTATCTTTGGTTGAATTTTCTGGTGAAAGTTGCAAAAACTTTTCTGAAAAATAATTAACACGATGGCCGTCAATCAAATAACGTTTCTCGATTAATCTATAAGTACCAGACATTAAATTAATGATGACACCCTCATCGACTGTCTGAGTAGCAGCCGGTAACACCGCTTGATTTAATACCAGATTATTGATTAACTTATCATCCTGATATTCAACAGCATGCGTGTATCTTGGCGTGAAATTTAATTTCAAGATACCGAAAAAGTCATCTTCTCCTTCTGAAAATTCAACAACTAGTAAATCACCAGCAGGGATCGATTCGCTTGGAGAAATAATATCAAACAACTGTTCAGCTAAGAATGTTGCTTTTTCAGAAAACGAACGTGTGTCGTTATCTGATACAATCGAACCAATTGCATCATTGTCGGTCAATTGACCGACTTTGTAGTCACTATTTCCAAATTTTTCAATTAACTTTTCAATGTATTCATGTAAATTGGGTTGATTTAAATCCAATTCATTTTGAGAAGCAATCAAATTACCGCTATTTTTATCTAAAACGTGTAAAATGACGTGTTTTATAATCATATTAGTTATCCTTCGCAATAAAAAAGTAGGTTAAATAGAGATAAGAAATCTTGCTTCTGTCACTATCCTGCCCTACTTTTTTCTTTAATTTTGATCTTTTTGCTTTATTGGTAACGTAATTCTGAAAATTGAACCTTGTCCAATTGCTGATTCAAGTTGAATATGACCACCATAGCCTTCAACCAGTTTTTGAGCAATACTCAACCCCAAACCATTACCACCTTGTTTACGAGATCGTGCTTTATCAACACGATAGAATCTGTCAAAGACATGGCTTGCATCTTCAGGGTTGATTCCTTCACCAAAGTCCTGCACAGCTAGCTCAACAACATTTCCTGAACGAGATGCAGCAAAATGAATTTCTTTGCGTTCCTGACTATATTTCACAGCATTATCCGACAAAATAATCAATATTTGCTCAAGATGATCGCGATTCATGTTAACAATTGTGGGGCCTTTTAAGTCATCATCAATTAGAAATGTGAAATCTGGATGAATCATCTTAAAGTTAGTATAAATACCATTTATCAATTCTTGTGCATCAGTGTCACCATCGCGGAAAGTTAATTCTACTTGGTCAGCACGAGTTAAGTCTAACATCTCAGATACGAGAACTTCCATTCTGCTAATCTCTTTCAACGATGCAGTGATTGACTCATCTAATACCTTTGGATCATCTTTTCCCCAACGGTTTAGTAACTCCATATGACCTTTTACAATGGCAACAGGTGTTCGCAATTCATGAGAAACATCTTCCACGAATTGATGCTGCTGTAAGATAAATCGTTGCATGCGATCTAGCATCGTATTTAACAAATTTGATAGATCGGTTAGTTCGTCAGGTGTACGTTCTTCATTTACCACACGTACCTGAGCTTGTGGGTCACGGTTGATTGTGTCGACGGTCTTTTTGATATTGTCAATTGGCCGTAAGAAGAAACCAGATAACCAGTACCCCCATAATGCTATGAGAAATAGCCCTAATACAATTAGAATGGCGATTATTGCATAGACTCGGTTAAAGGTTTTATGGTAGCCAGTTAAATGATTTTCAACAGTAACGTGCCCGATAATCTGATGATTATCATCACGCAATTCCTCACGACCTACTAACATCTTTACACCTTGAACACGCTCTGTTTTAATAACTCGTTTCTTTGTTTCATGAAACGCTATTTTGGCACCTTTTTCTGGGTATATTTGGGTACCATTTTCATTGTACACACGGACTGTATAATCTTTTCGAGCAATTTGCTGAAGGACAGGATCGTTGACTACCTGATCAAAATTAGTACTGTCTGGACGTAACAATTTATCAATTTCAGCAGGCAACATCTGAGATTCATTAATGTGTTCTAGTCGATTAGTTACAGCATTTAGCGAACTCGAGACTTGCTGTTTTTCAGTGTCCATCATTTGTGTAGCGAACGCCTGCATCACAAACCATGTAAATATAATAAATATTAAAAAAACACCAGCAACAGATCCGAGAGCCCACTTCCACTTTAAAGAAAGGCCTCTACGTTGTGGTGTTTTTTTAATAACGGATGATTGCCTATCCATTAAAGTCCCTCCAAATTACTGGCGCATAACGTATCCAGTACCACGAACTGTTTGGATATATGATGCTCTTGAATCAGGTTGATCAATTTTGTTACGAAGATAACGGATATAAACATCGACAACGTTAGTCTCGATTTCTGAATCATATCCCCAAACCTTCTTAAGTAACTCTTCACGTGATTGAACAACATTAATGTTTTCCATTAGGATCAACAATAGTTCATATTCACGTTTCGTCAAGTTAATGATTTCATTGCCTAGACGAGCAATTCGGTTTTCTTTTTCAACTGTTAAATCACGATAACGAACAACACTTTGATGTGTGCTGTGTTCTTCGGTTTCAATGTCAATGCGACGAAGTAGTGCACGAACACGTGCTAATAGTTCTTCTATTGCAAATGGCTTAACAACATAATCGTCTGCACCATAATCTAATCCTGATACGCGATCAATAACAGAATCACGCGCTGTCATCATGATAATTGGTGTATTTTTTTCTTCACGTAAACGACGAGCAACTTCTAAACCACTTAATTCTGGCAACATTAAGTCAAGCAAAATCAAATCAAAATCATTTGCTAAGGCGATGTCTAACCCACTACGTCCATTATCTTCAACATGGGTATCATATCCCTCATGTTGTAGCTCTAGCTCAACAAAACGAGCCAAGTTTTCTTCATCTTCAATCACAAGCACACTACTCATACGTTATACCTCTGGTTACTTTCTTACAGGCTATCATGTCATTTATTATCCTGACATATTTACTCCAATCATACCATGATTTTCTAATAAATCATAGCTCTTCCCTATTATAATCGACTTTTTGGTGTTTTTGATACAGCAAAAAGATACCGATTGTGATTGGTAGCGTAATGATGACACCTAGTAACGCATACAAAAGTGACAACATTGATGACGTAAATAATTTTGAGTTGATAACTTCAACAAAACTGTACTTCAATTTACTAAACAATACCGCTAAACTCAGAAAGTCTGCTAAAAATCCAAAGAGTACGGTATTAACAGCAGTACCGATTATTTGCTTCCCAAGTATCTGCCCGACATTAATTAATTCTTTATTCTTAAGCGATGGCTTACTATTTAGTAATTCACCAATACCTGTTGCAATGGCAACCGATGCCTCGGCAATTGCACCTAAGGTAGCTAATAGTGCAGCAACTATCCCTAATGTACCAAAGTCAATATTAATTGCTAGCGACAAGCCTTCTAAATCCTCGGAGTTTTCTTCTGAAAAGCCTTGTGCAATTGTGATTTGCTCAGTGGGTAAAATGACAGCTAATAAGATGAACATCACGATAAGACTGGCAATTAGGGCAATTACAGTCGTTCGTTCATCAGCACTGGCACTTAAAACAGTTACTGTCAATAAGCTGGCACCGCCAATAAGCAGAACCCAGAAAGCATTAAACTGGAAACTGATCAATACGATCATCACGACCATAATTGCAAAACTAATCCACAAGCTAATAAAGGCACCAATTCCCTTAATGCCACCGATAGCTAACATTAAGACAAATAAAATAACTGATAACATCATCAAAACACTCATGATTGGATACCTGCCTTCTTTTGTTGTCGTTTATGAAGAATCCAGACCCAAAAAATACCGGCTGGTACTGTTAGGACAATACCAATGGCACTAATTAATGTTTGAATCATCCCCAATGAAAGGTTCATCGTATAAGTGAATCCCCAGTTATTACCATTTCTAAGATACAAAACGGCCATCGGAATTTGCTCGGCGATAAAGATTAAGAACAATGTATTACTTAAGGCACCAAAAATCTCTTGACCGACATGACGTCCTGTAACTAGTAATTCCTTTAGTCCCATATTGGGATGTTCACGCTCGACACTGAATAAGGTTGCAATCATGTCTGTTGCTTCATCCATGACGGCACCAAGAACACCAACAAGTGTCATTGATAAGAACATTGGCTGTGGCAACTGAGTAATAAAGGACATCAGTTCAAAATGAAGCCCCTTTCCATTTGTAACATTAAATACTAACACACCGATTAACATCGCGATTGTAGTTGATGTCATTACAGTCAATAGCACAGTCCAGGTTAGGCGATTCTTGGCTCCCATAACAAACATCAGGGTAACTGCCGATGCAATGAGACTAAACAGGATAAATAGCCAAAAAATATTTGCATCCTTTGTTATGAGGTTTAGGTATATTGTGATAATGAACAACGCAACATTTACAAAAAGTGAGATAGTCATCATCATACCAGCTTTTCCTGTTGTAATGAGTAGCACACCAATCACTAGAATTAAAATAGGTATCCAAAAAGTATCCCGCTTAAAGTTTTTTAGGCCCCAAGAGTTTTCTGACTTGGATAGGAATACTTGATCATGACGATGTAATGGTTGTGTAATAGCCATGGCATCGTCATAAGTATTTTTAAATGAAATACTTTGGTCCTTTTTCTCAGTATTTAATATTTTGACTCGCACACGTTCATCATGCTGTTTAATTTTATTACCGTATTGGTCTTGTAGTGTTTGAGACGACAATTGCTTAACACTCGTGACTTCCCCGATGGGCTCTTGATACCAACTTGCATTGTTCCTTAAGAGGAAAACGCTGGCAACCATTAAAATGAACACAACGAGAAATTTCAGAATAATATGACCTGTGTTCTTTTGTTGCATTAATCAAACTCCCGCCGATTTTCTCCTGCCATTTGCACTTCTTTTGATAGAAACTTAACTCGTTGCATTAACCGTTCTGCTTTAACCGGTTCTGCACCATCTTTTGTGACAGTAAAATGCTCGTTTTCTAGTTGTTGCATAGAAAAATTAGAAGTAAAGAAGGTCGTTAACTCATTTTGCATCCGATATTCTAAAATAACACCTAAGATATCATCTCGAACCCAAGCCGTTAACGATTCGGCTCCAATATCATCTAGTACAAGAATAGGTACTTGTTTAATCGCATTGATCATCTCTTGTGGTTGTTGGCTCGTACCAATTGCCCCACGAATTTCGACAACAAAACTTGGCAAATGTACCAACGTAACCGGAATACCCTCTAGTGCTAACTCATTTGCCATTGCACCCATGAGATGTGTCTTACCAACACCATATGAGCCATGTATATAAAGGCCTCGATGATAATCATCCGGCGTTTGTGTGTAGTTGTTGATAAAATTTAGCACACCAGTGAGTGCTGCAAGCCGTTCCTCATCATTATCAGAAAAATCATCTAGACGTGCCTTTTTAATTAACTTTGGCATACCGATTGATTTAACTAGATGCGCCTGCATACTCATGCGTTGGGCTAGGAGTGTTTCTTCATCTGGCTCATAAATAATGACAATTCGACCTTCCGCAACCGTTAATGCAGGAGTATATCCCTTGTGTACCACGGGTTTACCCTTTTTGGCATTATTTCGTTGTGAGTAGTATTCATACAGGACTGCAAAATCACGCGAGATTATTTGACGTGACAGTTTTTCCTTGTATTCATTAAAAAATTGGCGAATTTCTGAGTCCTTAAAAACCTCATGCTGTAAAGCCTCATAGCGACTATTTAATTGCTTTCGATCCATAAAGTCACGTAAAGCATCCCCCACATTCATTGGAGATGCGTCTGACGTTTCCTTTTCAAAGTCTTTTTCACTCATCGTTTAGTTCTCCTCTGAAGTATTTTGCTTACGACGAGCCCTCATTGCTGCTAGCGCTTCGCGTGCTGAAGCAGCATCCGCTTTGGATATTGAAGTACCGTGTTGATTTTCCCAATCAGGTCGTGTTTCTTGCTTACTTGCATTATTTTGACGCGACCACTTTTTAGGTGATTGCT
Source organism: Weissella thailandensis (assembly GCF_005405465.1). Classification (GTDB taxonomy): domain Bacteria; phylum Bacillota; class Bacilli; order Lactobacillales; family Lactobacillaceae; genus Weissella; species Weissella thailandensis. Next base: position 119,974 of record NZ_BJEC01000001.1, on the reverse strand, counting down.
TTGTCTGTCGAGATTGTTGCTTCTTCGATCGACGTTGTAGATATTGTAACGCGCTAAGAGCATCAGTGACATGATTTTGTGACCAATCATTCACAAGCGTTTGCAAAATCGTTTTATTTAACGTTGTTTTCTTTTCAATAACTGTTAATTCATATAATACAATGTTGAGTACCTCAGATGTTACAATATTCATTTTTGCAATGTCTGAAATAGCCTTAACCTCATTGTCAGCTACAAATCCGTTGTCTTTTTGGCGCAAATTTTTTAGGAATTGTAGTGGTGACATAGTTTGCGCAGTATGAATCAAACGCGTAGCTGGATCGTCACCATCATTTTGTGGTTGTTCCGCTGTGACTGGCTGCGGTTTTGTCTCAACATGCTTTGCTCTAATTTGTGATTGCTTAAAATTACCTTCTAATGCCTTTTTTATAGCAACTAAGTCAATTTGTTTATTTGGTGATGTTGTTGCTTGGATAACTCTCACTAATTCCAAATCAGACAGTCCATACAACGTTTTTTGAATCATTAAATCAACTTCATTATCACGTAACGTTCGCTGCTTGATACCATATGATTGCAACATATCTGCCATCAGTCCTAAATTCAGAGGTTGCGCAGCCTCACGAATATCATGTGGCAATTTTTTATCGTGATCAGCCATTGTTAACGGCGCACGATTGCGATGAATGAAATTTTCCTGCCCTACTAAGTCAAAGAATGTCTTAGACACATTGTCACCAGAAATTTGGCGTGAATCTGGTAATTCGTCTGTTACTAAGTCATTGAACAACTCATCACCTAGATAATGCGCTAATAGACTAGAAAGCAAAGCATCAGACAAGAATGTCCGCACCGCCATTGGTGGAAAAAGCTGATAAACCCATTGTGTCCCAAAATTAGTTGTCTGTTTATAAGACCGAACTAATCCCATCCCCTCTAACTTACTGCGAGCAACCATAAAGGATTGTTGACTCATTGCTAGCTGATCTAAAAGATCAACGTGTCTATTCTTGGCTTCTGTTGTTTCGCCAACTGTTGCCCATGCTAAATAAAGGGTGTATGCGTCACGGCCAATGATTGGTAAGTAGACCTTAGTTAATGACCGTACAGCTGTCATATCAATTGATTCATCATATATTAATCGATAGCGCTGCTGTATAGAAAACTCTGCCATGGTTCACTGCCTCCTTTACTAAAATGACTGTCTAATTTTTTGAATGACCTTCTCCACTTGTTTTTGCGTACTTGAAATGGTCCCTGAATTATCAATAACAAAATCAGCTAATTTTTCCTTTTCAACGAGTGGCATCTGAGCTGCAATTCTACTTTGCGCCTCTTTTTCAGTTAGATTATTTCGTTGCATTAAGCGTGTTAATTGTAAAGATTCTGGTATTGTCACCACCATCACAGCGTCTGCGCCCGCAACATTATTATTTTCTAACAAGAGCGGAATATCCAAAATAACTAAAGGTGTTTGTTGTTCAGCTAGGCGATGTAGTTCATCCGCCATCATCTGTTGAATACGCGGATGTGTGATATCGTTTAATGTTTGACGTGCTGACGAATCGTTAAATACAATTTGTCCTAAAAGTTTTCGATTTAAAGAACCGTCCGGCTGTAAAATTTGCTCGCCAAAAGTATTGGTGATTTCAGCTAATCCGGGGGTTCCTGGTTCCACAACCTTTCTGGCATACTCATCAGCATCTAATACCGGAATATTGATTGACTTTAAATAATTTGAAATCGTTGTTTTTCCGGTAGCAATACCACCTGTAAGACCTAATTTAAACATTATTTTGTCCTTTCAACCTGACAAACTGGGCAATAGGTCGTACCTCGTTGCGCAACCTTAGTTTTAATTAATGGTGTTCCACAACGTAGGCAAGGTTCGCCGACACGACCATATACCTGTAATTCATTTTGGAATTCACCAGCATTACCAAACACATTTGTAAAACTGTGTACAGTCGTTCCATGATGTTCAGTTGCTCTGGCTAGTTCAGCAATGATGTTCTTACGTAAAATTGTTAACTCTTCTACTGTTAATTGATTAGCTGCTGTGAGGGGATGGATTTTTGACTGCCAAAGAGTCTCATCTACGTATATATTCCCCAGTCCAGCAATATGATTTTGGTTTAATAGAAAAGGCTTCACGTGCATTTTTGACTTGCCAAATTCAGAAATCATATAATTTATCGTCAAATCTGACTCTGTTGGTTCAGGACCGATTGTTGCTAACCCTGCAACTGTCATGACCTGATCATTTGGTACAACGTTCATTCGACCAAACTTACGTGTGTCTCTGTAAAATAAATCAACACCATGATCTAAATGGAAAGTTACTAAGTCATGCTTACCGGGTTCTGTCCCAGCAGGTACGGTGTAGTATGATCCTTCCATTCTAAGATGTGACACCATCGTGATGTCACCAGTAAATCTAAATAATAAATATTTCCCACGACGATCAATTTTTAGAATTGTTTGGTTGCATAACGCTTGGTCAAACTCCTCTGCGGTCAAACCGCCAACAATTTTTTCCCATCTAACTTCTGTACTTTCAACTGTGCGACCTGCAACTAAATTGGTCAATCCACGGCGAACAGTTTCAACTTCTGGTAGCTCTGGCATATCTCTTTTAAACCCCGTTGTATCAATATTTATATTTTAAAGGATAACTAATGGGCTAACTATTTATTTTGTTATAGTTTCCTAGTTAAGTTTAACCTTATTTGTTTTAGTCCTACACAATATTATACTATCTTATCCGAAACATGAAAAAAAGCCCACTAAGTTATGCAATTTAGCATAGCTCAGTGGGCTTGATTTTATATTAGTAGAGATATTTTGTTAGCACCCAGAAACCATATCCAGCTCCCTTTGAGTCAGGTACGATAAATGACATACCGTTTCCTTGCTTTGTGATTTTGAAGTAGGTGTTGTACTTGAAGTAGCTACCCTTGCCTGCATTGTTTTGGTTTGATAATTTCTTACCGTTTTTATCAGTCAAGTCAACTAGCGCCAAAGGAATACCGTTGTCAGTCCAGCTAAACGTACTAGCTCCACCAGCCTCAAGATATTCTGCACCTTGCCACATCCCGTTTACTTGCTTAATGGTGTCAAACTGCCAAACTCGTGATTGGTCATTAGCTGCCCAACGTGGTTGAACGTGAGCGCCAATGCCTAATGTCTTACTAGTAGGTGCTGGTTTAGTAGCAGTTTTTGCAACAGGTTTAGCAGTAGTTGAACCTTCTGGCCAATCGAGCAATAACGTTGAACCATCCAGTCCTAACGACTTCCAGTTGTTGGTGTATTGCCAGGCAATCACGCCATCTACTGATGGAAAGTAATTAAAATCAGGGTAAGATGTACCAGGATAACCAGCAATCCAAGTAGCATTTGGAAATGCTTTATTAACTGCAACATGATTGACATGAGCATTAATAAAGTACTTACCAGTGTAGAACCATGGAATAAAGCCAGCATTCTTAACGTCTTGCATAAAAGCAATAATTGCATTGGCATTGGCGTTCTTATTGGTACCGGTTGTGGCAGCATCTTCATAATCTAATGCTAAGATTGAGCCATTAGCTAGTCGTGCCTTTGCATGTGTAAGGAAATACTTAGCTTCAGCATGAGCATTTGCAACATTGCCACCAAACATTGCGTAATGATAACCGGCAGTTTTTAGTCCTGCTTGATCAGCGTGATTAACTTGGTTAGTTGCTTTAGGGTTAATGTACCCAGTACCTTGTGTAATTTTAACAATCGCAGCACCAGAGCCCTTAGCTTTCAATCCTTGGAAGTAAGCCAATGTATCCGGTTGATAATTTGCCACATCATTAAATTCAAATTTAGTCATTGGTCTTACCTCCATTATGTAGAGCCGTTACAGCGAGTTCAATCACAGTGTCGAGTTGCTTGTCATCAAATTTCAAGCCGAGCTTGTTGGCGTTTAAGCGTTCAGTTAAGAAATTCAAAGCAGATTGTTTCTTTTCCACTGATCCTTGTAGATGTGTTTCTGCATATTGAACAGCTTGCATTGCCCACTCATTCAATAGTAACAAATTCTTATTCTTGGTATGGGCAACAAAAAAACGGCTCGCTGCGTGTGCAACTGCCATTAATACTCCCGTGCTCCAAAGAGCTAATACCCATTCACTAATATGATTAATGTTCATTTTCTAACTTATCCTCCAATTCTTTAATGCGTTGCGTCAATTTTTCAATAGATGCATGTGCTTTTTGTAATTCTGCTGTCAGTTCAGCATTTTGTTCAATTAGCTTATTGTTTGATTTCATCAACTCGTTATACATCGTAATAAAATCTTTATCAGCTGAGACAGTTTTAGCGACATTCATTTTCCAAATGGCCAACACTCCAGCCACTGAGGCGGAAAGAAAGCCCAATAAAGCTGTCCAAGTAGCTTGACTCATTAACCTACCTCCGTACTTTAAACAATGTATTGTCAGTCAACAAATCAATCAGTATTCTGACTAATAGAAACATCAGACCAAGCGGAACCAATGTAATGTGAAGTGTGTTCAGATCACTCAACAAAAATGCACTCATCATCATGCCAACAACGCCTGCTGCAGCTAAACGTGTCACTTCACGAATGTAGTACCAAGTAATATCCCAAACTGATTGAACAATCATGGCGACACCATCAGCAATAACTAGCAATCTGAAACTAGGATGAGCAACTAACTGAAACGAAGCTGGGACATGAATGTCAATAACTGAAAAACCGATACTGAACATAAACGCAATCGTTATCAGTTCAGCACCGGTTATTATCCAGAACTTATTCTTAATTATGTGTTTAATCAAAGTAAACCCTCCTATTATTTAATCCAATAGGTACTACCACGAACACTTGACCATAAACCGCTGAACTCAGACGCGTCATTTTCTTTACCATGTGCGGCAATAAACCCAATTGTTCCATCTGGATCAAAAGAAAAATTAATAGCAACCGGTACGTTATTGCTCTTACCAGGAATACCTGAGGCAGTTGATGAGACAATATAAGTTCTTATTGGTGGATTGGTAATATTACTTGGTATTGTACCAAACGTTACAGAAGCTGAACCTTGTTGACTTGCCTTGAAATTGGTTAAATTACCATTGACCGTTACTTGCACACCAATTGGTGTTTCATAGAATGTCATTGTGACACTTTGGTATTTTACAGTTGCGGTTTTAGATGCGCCACGGCTGCTAACATTTCCATTAAAGTTTGTTGTCCCAGTGAAGGTCTTGTTTCCTGCGATTGATTCATTACCAGATTGATGAACCAAGCTAGAATCATTTGCCGCATTAATTGAGATATTTGCGGTTCCATCAAATTTAGTACCATTAATCGTTCGTGCAGTGGCTAGTTTAGTAGCAGATCCAGCATTTCCTGAGGTACTTTGATTTCCAGTAGTATTTACTCCTGGCAAGTTAATGTTAGCTGAGCCGTCAAAACTGACACCACCGATGCTTCGAGCTGTCTGCAATTTTGTTGCGGAACCTGCATTGCCTGAAACGCTACCGATAATTGTTGAACTAAATGATTTGGTACCAGAAATAGTTTCATTACCTGAATCATGAACAACAGCTGCATCTTGCGCAACTAGGCCACTATTATTTGGTAACACATTCACCCAACTGGTACCATTGTAACTTTGTAAGTATCCACCTTGGGTCATTCGCCACATTGCATTATAACTATTATTATTTTGAAAGTTAGGTAAGAAATAAATAGATTGGTCAGATGCCACAATCATGTCTTCAGAACCAGGGTTCACGGATGGAATAGCAGTTGAATCTATGGTTCCATCTTTAATTTTATTAATAACATTAAATGGAGATTCACCACCACCTATAACTGTTAATCCACCCGAACTTAATGCGATACCTGCACCATAACTATCTTGTGCATAATATGAACCCATTCTTCTGACAATCGTTGAGTCGCCGCTTGAATCTTCAAATTCAAGTATTGCAGTCTCATCTGTAGAAGTTACCTCTTTATAAAAATAATTAGCTTTTGAAATACCATTAACAGTCAAAGTATTGTTGAACGTCTTATAACCAGAAATTGATTCATTGCCAGATTGGTGAACAAGGTTACTATCATTTGCTGCATTTACACTGATATCTTTTGTTCCATCAAATGCAGTTCCATTCACTTTACGAGCCGTTTGCAATTTAGTTGCTGATGCTGCGTTACCAGTTGTATTTTGATTTCCTTGCGTATTAACGCCTGGAAGATTAATATTACTGCCACCATCGAAACTAACACCACCAATTGTCCTAGCAGTATGCAGTTTATCAGCCGTGCTTGCGTTTCCAGTCGTATCTTGATTACCTTGAGTGTTTACCCCTGGTAAATTGATATTTGCAGTCCCATCAAAGTTTACTCCACCAACACTTCGAGCTGTCTGCAGTTTTGTTGCAGAACCTGCATTGCCTGAAATATCACCGTTAATTGCTGAACCAAACGATTTCGTACCTGATATATTCTCATTACCTGAGTTATGGACCACAGAGTCATCTTGTGCCAATAAATTGGATACATTAGGAATAACATTGATCCATTTTTTGGAAGTTTCATCATAACGATCCCAATATCCACCAGTATTTAATCGCCAAATATTAGTGTAATTTGGTGCATTTTGTTGACTTTGTAAGAAATAAATTTCTTGGTCAGAAGCAAGAATAAGATTTTCAGAATTTAAAGCGTTAGGAGGCAAGATACTTGAGTCAGTTGTTCCGTTAGCAATAGCATCCAATATAGCACTACTAGATTCACCACCACCAATAGCAGTTAGGCCGTTTCCTGTGATACTAATACCATTACCATCAGGTGCTCCTGAATAATATTTTCCAATAGAGTGCGGCTTACCATCGCTAAGGTTATCGTCCATAACTTCCATAATTTGACTAGATGCAGTCCCCGCTGGAACGTGTTTGTAAAACCAATCAGCCTGCATGATATGATTAACATTTACATTGTTACTAAACGTTTTATTTCCAGCAATAGACTCGTTTCCAGTTTTATGAACTGCAGAATTATCAATATTTTTATCAGCACTAGCTCTATTAGCAACTTCCGTTTGTAAGTCTGCTTGCGTATCACTAACACTCTTAGTTAATGTCGCATCTGCAGCTGAACGTGTTGCTTTTTCAGTATTAAGGGCAGCAACAGCTGAACTATCCGCTTGCGAACGTGCGGTAGCTTCAGCTTGAACAGCATTTGCATTTGTAGCGTCCCCACTTTTACGGTCGGAAACTTCTGTTGCTAGAGAATTGTTAATAGTCTTATCTGCATTAGTACGATTAGTGGTTTCAGTTTGCAAATCAGCCTGAATTGCCACTGGCTTACTATTAACAGTTGGCACTTTAGTGAAATTAAATTGTGCATTTAATGTTTGATCAATGTCTTCAATAACAACTTTCCAAGATGTAAATGTATCAGATTTAATGTAGTTACGTATATATGTTTTATCCGTCTTTATATCATTAAATACTTGAATATTACCGGTGGAAATAAGCGTGTACTGTTCTGACGTTCCGCCTGGCTTATTGCTGGTAGTCTTCGTCTCTAATGTCGATAAATAGTTACCATTTGTAGTCAGAGTATTTAAATCAATATTTGCAGTAATTTGGTGAATATTAATGTAGTCAACCGTATTGGCATTGCCAGATATCGAACCAGTAATTTTTTGCTTAAATGTCTTAATACCATCAATGATTTCATTGTTAGTTAAGTGAACAACCTTTTTATCTACTGATAATGGTGCCACTTGGTCTTTAATAAAAGCAACCAAGGCATTGTAGTCCGCAACCGTCAACATTCCAGCAGTTTGTGTGTTGATTGTGATTACAGATGTATCAGAAATTGCAAAAGAAACATCTAAGGCAATTGTTTGAACCTGATTTCCACTGAATGCTGGCAAATTGGTTGCTTCATTAGTGTTGATATAACCTAATACGAAATTAGTCTTGTTAAATGTCCCTACAAGCGCAATTCCTTGTAGATTGTAATCAGATGTTAAATCAGCATTATCAATCTGCAACCGAGTTTCAACCGTATTACTTTGTGCTGATACAGTTCCAACTGGTTTAATTTGTTTAGGCCCTAGTGATGAAAGTTGCGTGAACACCAACGCATCAGTTAGTTTTGTCGCAAAAGTATAAACCTGCGTAATAGCAATACTGCCTTTTGCAGCAAGTACTTCAGTTAAGGTATCTTTACCTTCAGTGGTGAATTTAAAATTCGTAAATTTATTTGCCATCTATTACCCCTCTCCTTTGACTTCGTATGTGACAGTAGCAGATGTTAAGCCACGAACAGACAACACAGCATTAGAATTATCAACAAAACTCACTTCATCAACACGAACACCAGCAGCAACACCATTTTTAATTCGTTCCAAAATATAATTTTGTTCAAAATCAGATCGAGCCCATTCTAGTGGAATGTTACTAATTCTAATTGCTAACGGCTCACCATCATTTAGCGTGCCATTCTCATATTGTCGCAATGATTCAATTCGAATTTTATCTGGCTGAATGTCTAACGAACGTGCAATCATATTGATTAATCCATTGACCGTTGAATTACCCATATTGGTGGCTTGCTTAGACCTAATCATGATGCGGTAAAAGTCATCATCCGCTGATCCACGTTGCTGATTGAATTGATCACCAATTCTATCCAGCGCTTTACCATTCGCCTTATTGATGTCTCGAAATGCTTCAATCGTTTGATACAAACCAATTAGTTTTTGAAATGTCGCATTTAGCCATTCAGCAAAGGTAATCGTATCTTCCGCAAATCGATTAATGGGGCTAGGCAATTTAGATAGAAACAATTCTTTAAAATCATGCATTCTCTGTCACCACCAAACTATCTGCTGTCGTCACTGGAATTGCAAATTGCTGTAATTGAACATCGGCCATTGTTAAACTATCCTTACTTGAGCCAATTTTTACTTCAATAACATCAATTCCGGGGACTTTGTCATAAACGTATTTATACAAATATGAAAATCTAACAATGCCACCCATTGGTACTTTTGTCAGATAATCATTAACTGCATTTTTAATTTGCTGAATACCGTCTGTTTCAAAATCTAAATTAGTTTGCGCATTTATCGACACATAGATTGCGGTTTGCTGTGCATAATCAAAAGCAATGACGTTATCGCTAAATCCAGCGTTATCAGTCATTACTTGTTGTTTAGATCCAACTGTTTGAATACCTGCCGATACAGAATTAAATAAAGCATCAGCAATCTTCTCTTCATCTCCACCGTCAACATAAACGTGAATTGTCTTTGGTGGATTACCGAACTCATCTTCTGATAAAGTGTTGTTTTGCACTACTTGAACCGTTTTGACACCAGTCACTGCCATGACGGCTGAAATAATACCGTTTGCTGGACTTGATGGCCGTGTGTCATTCGCAATTCTAATTCGATTGGCCAACTCTAAATCTGTCTCAGAATCTGCACCAGATTCGACAGGTTCAACGTTGGTAACAGAAATAATATCTGAGGTTGGCTCAACTTGGTAAATAATCGTATTAGCTGGGACGTTATAGACCGAACCAACATCAACGGCATAAGCAGTGCCATTACCTCTTCCGTCAACTGAAAATATCAAATCGTCAGCTGTTTGAAACTCAATGCCTTCTGCTGTTTTGAATAATGTATTAGCCGGCAAAAGATAACCTGGAGTTCCAGTGAATGTTAATTCGGTTATAGCTTGCGCTGCCGGGTTGCGATAAAGCCCATAATTTGCAGCTATTTTATCAAGTGACACGCCTGTTGCAGTACTTAAAAACTGTGCGTTGTACACCTTTTCAGCCAATTGATAAAGTATATTCATGAAGTAGGCAATCAACCTAATAAATACGCCAGCAACTGAATGTGAACTTGTATCTGAATCACTACCAAATAGTTCTAACCATTTTGCAGTTAGATCACTAACCAATTCATCATATGTGGGCCGAGTAAATCCGTTATCATCCAACATTTAATTGCACCTCCGTTTCTTTTGCCTCACCATCAACTGCTAAAGCCAATTGTGCTGTTGCGGTCCGCCTATAAAAATCGGGTATCACGTCAACACTAATAACTTCAACTCGATTATCCTGACCAAGCGCATCATGAATCGATTGACTAGCATATCGAGCATCAAAATTTTTCTCCATTAAGTCAGTTCGATCTAACCCTAATTCAGGATCACCAATAAATTCGCCTAATTTTGTTTCAAGAATGATGCGTATTGATTGCATGACTTCCTCTGATTGCGTGACAACACTCTTGAAATTTAAGCCACCAGTATCGTCTAAACGAATATCTCTCATTCAATACACCTCCACGATGAAGGAATCATTCAAATCGTGTAATCTGTTAGCAGACAATTTAAACAACTTGTTAGATCCATCAAAATTAGCAATTGAACGGTCCATAAACATGACAACCACCACATCACCAACGGCAATAATACTCCGTTTAGTTTTGCCCACATGAACACCAATTAAACGTGCTCGTGGTGTTTCATCCGAACTTAACGCCAGTGGCTGGACTTCTGCTTTTTTATTGTCATCGTATAAGCGTGTGACCTTACCTAATTGTGCAACATTTAGCGTTGCTTTAATGGTGTTTGGTAGTACATTCAAAAAGAATGAGACGTCATTATCCCGCATTTTTGGTCTTTGTCCGGTATCTGCCATTTACTTCACCCCTAACTCTAATGATGTTGTCGGATTTTCACCGTCAAATGTATGTTCACCGCTTAATACTGCAGCCCACACATCAACAGATTCACTCTTTAAATGCACATGCTCGCCAGTAGTAATTCGGTAATTAAGAATTGAATCAGCTGAATATGTGAAACGACCTAGGCCATCATCGTCATCATCTTCGACCCAATCATCATCACGTCGTTCCATTGTTGGTGATGAAATGAGGCCCGTATTATTAGCCAAATAGAAATTACCAGTTACCTTGTCATCGTATAACCAACGCATGGTTAATTGACCACGTCGATAAAACAATGCAGCTCGTGCTTGTTCAGCCACGTCACTCAACGCATCAAATGGCGAGCCATCGACTGTATAGCCTTCCTTAAATACATAATTGCGACCTAGCGAAACAAAATTCAGATTGATACCTGTTGTTTGCACGATTTTATTGATGATTGTTTTAGCAGTGGTGCCTTCCCCAAACGTTAACGAAACATGCTTCAGTTTGCGGTATTCTTTACCCTCAACAACTCGCAAGGTATAGTTTAAGTCACCACCTTCACGACTTGGCACCGTTGGACGGAATATTTCGCCATCAAATATGACCCCAACATCTCCGTGGTAGCCAGCTTTAATAACAATTCGATTTCCCTGAGCAATACGATTGAAACTAATCTGGCTCATATTCCAAATTGTTACTTCGCCAACGCTCCGATCACTTGTATTGTTAAATGGCAAGCTAAACTCAATATCCATTGACTGGCTTGGATTGTTATTATGCACATACTTCAACGTGCCACCATTGGTGTAAATTTCCACGTACACCTCAAACAAATATTGCATTGTGACAGCCATTACATCACCTCATCATCTTCAAAAGTCATCAGATACAAAAATACCGTCCGTCCAAAATTATCAGACGTGACGGTATTTTCTTTGTGCGAAATATCAAATGGTACGATATCAACTTGTGGTATCTCTGGCTTAGTGAAGTCTCGCCACAAACGTTGACCATATACTAAGTGTTCGCCAGTAACAATTGGTTCATACGCATTGTTGAATAGATCAACCGTATAAAACTGACCTTCTTCATTAAAGTCAAAACGTAAGTAGACATTGTCACCAGCTAATTCAATTTCAAACTCCTCTGGCAAACTCTCTACATCTACATCAATCAAACCTCGTTCATCCATTATTTCACCCTCGCTCTAGCTCCGATTGGAATACGTCTATCAGGCCAGTGGTTCCAGTTTCTAAGCGTTTGTATTGGGGTGCCATATTTCATCCACCAACCCCAATAAGTGTTACCAGGGCGCACTGTCACATAGACACCACTACTTGGAGCTTTAGCTTGCTTTTTACCTGAATTTTTAGCCTTGGCCCAGTAAACATTGACCGTATAAACAGCCGTTAATGAGATATTGAACTTCACAGCATTTTGAAAACCACCATCATCATAAGTTTTTTCAAGGTGGCTAATAAGCATACCATTATGACGAATAGCACCACGAAATTGTAAAAGCGTTGATCCTTGGGACCAATTCAACAATTGCATGTACTTATCATCAACTTCAGCTTGGCTTTTTCCAATTATCTTTCCTGAAAACTCAAATGTTTTACTTTCCATTTGTGAATGATCAGTAATCGGTGAACCATTTTCAACTGGATGAGTAGAAACTGTATTTTCAAATTGCTCATTTTCCGTTTCAACAGAAAGCACGACTGTCTTACCTTTTGAATCAGTTAATTTTGCCAATCGTCTACCTCCTAAATCATTTGTGGCTGCATAACTGTTAACAACTTCTCGCCGATCGTATTAGCAATCGTGTTGGCATCATTTGCCGATGCACTACCGTTAATATTGACTGTCACATTAATAGTTGCACCTTGCTTAATGCTTGGTTTAGCACCACCAGTACCCTTTGCATAATGTGGGAACATCTTCTTCGTGTCGTCACCATTTAGTACTTGTGTACCTGTTGGCAATGGCACTGTTAAGTTGCGTTTCTTAGGGAAAATACCAACTAATCCATCAGGCAACATGAAGGCCTCACGCCAGTTAGATGTCTTTGAATCATTAACCAGAGCAAGTCCACCAGGATGTCCGCCACCCTTAGTGCCTTTAGCATAACCAGGCATGATTGAAGCGAATGCTGCACGAGCACCACTTGTACCCTTAGCGTGTGGTACCTTACCTTTGGTATTCACGGTGATCGTAACAGTCTTAGATTTTAAACCATTAATATCTGCAGCTAATGCCCGAACCTTTGCAGAGGCAGAACTAGCACTTGAACCAATCTTATTCATTGATGAAGCAATCTTTGACGTTGCTGATTGAGCAGCTGAAACTGCTTTAGCAAATCCAGACTTCAGTGCCTCTGTGATTTTATTAGCACCAGACTTAGCTGAACTAACTGCTTTATTCATCCCACTTGTAATCGTGCTTGATAGCTTATTCATGGCACTGGTTCCAGCACTGGCTGCCTTTGATAAACCACTCTTAATTGCAGATGATATTTGGTTAGCGCCCGAACGTGCAGCACTTCTAGCCTTGCTCATACCGCTTTTAATTGAGCTACTAAATTTACTCATAGCACCACGACCAGCGGATGATGCCTTATTCATACCTGATTTAATAGCGCTAACGATGCCGTTAGCTCCTGATCTAGCCGAACGCTTGGCTTTGTTCATGCCACTACGAACTGAACTGGCAAACTTATTAAAGCTACTTCTACCAGCGCTACCAACCTTGTTTAGTCCTGATTTAACAGAACTTGCAATGCCTTTGGCTCCAGAACGTGCAGCACGCTTAGCCTTATTCATGCCACTTCGTACGCTTGAACTTAGTTTATTAAACGAACTCTTACCAGCACGGCTTACTCCACGCAAACCAGACTTTATCGAATTAGTAATTCCTTTAGAACCACTTTTAGCTGCTCGTTTAGCCTTATTCATACCGCTACGAACAGACGAACTCAATTTACTAAATGCAGATTTTGCTGATTTACCAACATTCTTAAACTTCAAAGCACTTGTAATGCCCTTTGCACCTGATTTGACAGTACGCTTGGCTTTGTTCATACCTGATTTAATGCTTGAAGCAATTTTGCTCATTGAGCTTTTACCAGATTTGCCAATACCCTTAAATGCTTTACCAACTGACTTACTAAACTTACTTGTTGATTTACCAGCCTTATCAAACGCCTTTTTAAATGAACCACCAATTGATTTACCAGCATTCTTACCATCCTTACCAGCATTTTTTAAATGCTTAGAAGATGCCTTGGTCGACTTGTTAGCACCATCAGTTTCCTTTTTTGCTTTATTAGCACCTTTAGACCAGCCAGTGATTTTCTTTAGCCAATTTGGCGCCTTTGGAAACTTAATTTTAGGCATCTTCCATCCTTTGAATGGGTTGCTTTTCATAAATTTAGGAAGTTTAAGGTCCTTGAATGGGTTCTTAATCTTGAACTTAGGCATCTTAATTTTTGGCATTTTCCAGTTTTTAAATGGATTGCTTATCTTTGGTAGCTTTAATCCTTTTGTTAAATTAGGTACTTTAAAACCTTTGAACGGATTACTTAATTTGGGTATTTTGAACCCTTTAAATGGATTTTTCAGGCTAATTTTTGGCATCTTAAAGCCTTTAAATGGATTACTAATTTTAGGCATTTTAAGACCTTTAGTGATATCCGGCATCTTGAAGCCTTTGAATGGATTTAATCCTTTGAAGGCACCGCTTAGCTTGTCCTTAATATCCCAAAACTTAATGCTTGCCTTTCCAAATAAATCAGAGGCACCTAGCTTAGTTTTCCCCCATAAGCGACTGGCACCTTCTTTAATGTCACCCCATTTATCGCCAACACCTTGTTTTATGCCTTTCCATTTGCCACCTATCCATGAACCAGCTTTACCACCAGCCCATGATCCTAAAGCACCACCAGCAATTGTTCCAACTGGCCCCAACAATGAACCTAGTGCAGCACCCAAAGTTCCACCAACACCGCCACCGATACCAGAGCCAACACCCTTATATCTACCAGTCGTGCCTGCCTTGTTGTTCTTTAAAGCACTGAAAACATCAAAACCAGCAAATAAGGCATTCAAACCACCAGCTCCACGTTTACCAATAGCACCAAGTAATTTACCCGAACCGCCTAAAAACTTACCAAGTCCTGTCTTACCAAACTTAGTTAATAAACCAGCACCGCCAAGTGATAGCTTTCCTAATCCTGAAGCACCACCCATGAGTAGTTTTCCAAGACCGCCTTTAATTCCGCCCTTACCAGCAAGTGATGCACCTTTCAGAAATGTCTTATCAATGATTGAACCAAATTTTGAATTTGCCAGTTTCTGTCCTAATGTAAATTTACCTTTACCTGATACTGCGGATCCAGTAACATAATCGCCACCAGCTCCTGAACCATTACCAGTGCCATTCATTTTATTAGCAGCTGCCATCATCGTATCTGCTGCAGTCATCATTGTTACAGCTGCGGTACTTTTTGTACCATTTCCAAATATCTTAGATAATAAGCCACCAATTAGAGGCACTTTGCCTAATAATTTGCCAGCTTTGCCAACTAAGCCATCAAATAATTTACCAACTACTGGCAATTTAGATGCACCTTTCAAAGCTAGTAACAAGGCAGATACTTTACCAGCACCACTGCCGATATCTTCCATCATTTTGCCACTACCTTTTGGAAGCATTTTTTGAACAGCACCGATTGAGTCGCCAATGAATGAGCCAATGCTTGATAATGTATCTTTTATCTTGCCAAATTCATCAACAAATCCCTTTCCAAAACCTTTTCTAAATAAACTAGTACCCTTCCATGCTGATTGGGCAACGCTTGTAATTTCAGAAATTCCAGTACCTAGTACATTAGCTGCTGAACTAAGAACTGAAGAAGCTTTATCAGCAAATCCTTTAATTTTGTCAAAGTCTGTAAATTCTTTAGACAGATTACCAATTAAATTACTGAAACCACCACTCTTACCAACTTTTTTACCAAATTGATCCATAATCTCAGAACCAGCAAATAATGCAGCAAACTTTCCTGAACGTAACATTCCAGGCAATGTTGCATTGTAGCGCTCAGATGCTTTACCAACACCACCAGAATTACCGTAACGATCGATACCTCTGAAAGCTGTCTCTGCAGTAACTTTACCCCAGTCCCAATTACCAGCAGAGTTCTTACCAAGTTCATGACCGGTCTCTCTTTTATATTCCTTACGAATTGATCGAGTGATTTTACCGTCTAACAAATTCAATGACTTTGCTTGAAAGGCTGACATCTTACCGGTATCACCAATGTTGCCAACAGCAGTTCGGAAGCGTTGCATCTCACCGTCTGTTAAAGCGTTGGCATCTTGAATATTAAACATACCTTTTAGCATGGAATTAGTTTTCTTTAAATTACCAGAATACACACCAGCATCTGATGAGTAAATTTGCTTGGCAATTGCATTACCTTCTGTAAAACTATTTCCAGCTTTCAAGCTAGTTTTCATAATTGAATTATTAGCACCAACTGATTGCTGGTTTAGCTGTTTACCAGAAACATTACTATGCGCATCCTGAATAGAAGTTGCCCACATTGCCTGACCGTTTTGTCGGTCTTTTAACATGTCAAAACTGCCAGAAACCAACTGTTTTACTCCGCTTGCAGCACCCATAATGCCACTAGCCAAAAGCATAGATGGTGCAAACATTGACAAGCCAGTACCAAGTGCTTCACGTATGCGACCTGTTTTTTTACCACCTTTAGTTCCAGTGCCACCAGCACCATACATAGCAGCTTGCTTATTGATCTGATTAGTCTGTGCAGTGTATTTTTCAGCAAGTGCTAAGTCTTTTTGTCGTGCTGATGCCAATTTATCAGCTTGTGCAACAGACTTTGATATTGCAGCCGTTTCTTTGTCTTGCGCATTTGCCGCTCTGATTGCATATTCTTCAGCTTTTGATTGAGCAGATGCAACTTTAGCAAGCCCTTCAGCCTGTCGAGATTGTGCGGATGCTGCTTTCGCTGCCATCTCTACACTCTTAGATTGTGCTTGAGATATTTTTTCAGCATTTAAAATTGCTTTTGTAGATGCTGCATCACTTTCCTTAGATGCGGTTCCTTGACGTTTGTATGCATCTGTTACTTTGTTGATTCCAGCGACTTGTTTACTGTATGTATCAGTGGCAGAGGCCGTCTTTTGTGCCTCTGCTACTATTTTTGCTGCACTTGATACTCGCTTATATGCTTCAATTGCCTTATTTGCTTCAGAAATTACTTTCGTAAATCCTGATGACATATTAGTTGCACGAACTGAGCTAAGTGCACGGGCGGCTTCATTAAGTTCCTTAATTGCAGAACTGGCTTTTTTTAACTCGCCAAGTCCGCTAACCTCAGCTTGCGCTTTAATTGTCGTGGTATATCCCATTAATTCCACCACCCTTTCGATATGTGCTTAGTTTTTAGGAAACATGACATTAGCTACTGCAATAGCAATCGCATTGGCTAATGATTCCTGTTTCCTATCTGCTAATCCATTTAGAAACTGTAACTTTTGAAGTGTTGCTTTGTCGACTTCTTCAGCAGTCGCAACACCTTGATAAACAGGCCAAACATAGGGCCATTCCTTATCTAATTCAGATTCTAATAATTGATCACTTAAATATTTTTTACTTCCAGAGCTCGCCAAGAAACTCATCAGCTGCATCAATCAACTGATTAATCCCTTCTCGTTCGTCAAAGTCATCCAGTGATAAATTAGCTGGTTGAACAACGACATGCTCTAGCAATTGGTCCGCAAAAATTGAACGAGCTAATTGCCCATTAGGCATCGTTGAATTATCAATAATTTCCATTGCCTTGCGAATACCTGGATATTGCAATAGATACTTATCAACGCCACCATCTGCACGCTTAATTTCAACTTCTTTTTGTTGGCCAAACTTTGAAACTGGCTTAGCAACCTCTGGAATTTGTACCGATTGCTGTTGCACTTGTTCTGCGAGAGTTGGTTGTGCTGCTTGAGTTGCTTGTAATTCTTCTGCCATGATTTAAATCCTCCAAAATATGGGCACCAGCCCTGTGTAAATGTAAGTTTATGTTTGCGAATGCAAACTAAAAGCGCTTAAGGAATCGAACCTTAAACGCCTAAAAATTTATGATCTAAGCAACAACCTGAACGTCCATATCCAAGACTTCAATCGTGTAAGTACGCTTAGGCGTTTGCTTACCAAATTGACCGTCAGCAGGCTTAGCAATGATTGCTTGATTACCTGTAATCTTTTCGTTCTTTGTCTTAATAACAATTGGCACAATCTTATTTGCATTAGCCAAGCTATTAAGATACTTATGTGATGCTGAATTACCTGACAAATTGATTGTAATTTGTCCCAAACGGTTGTTGTTGATTGCAATTGATGGGTAACCTTGTGCATCAACTTCTGTTTGTACACGATCTTCCTTAATTGTGTAGGAAATCATATCACCATCTTGAAATCCTTGTATAACAATGTTGTTAATTGTTAAAACAACATCTTTCGCATTATAAACTGGAATATCTGCCATTTCTAATTACCTCACTAAACATTTTCGATTGTTCCATGGACTGTGACATCATGAATTGCACCAGCTCGAGTGTAATCAAATGACAAGCCCTTATATGAACGACTAGCAATATCTGATGCTGCTTGCTCCTCTCGTGAACCAGCAGTGACAGTGAACTTGCCAGAGTTTGTTTCAGGGTCAACCAAAACAACACCGTTTTCAGTTGCTGTACGCAAGACAGTTGTGACAGCAGCCTCCAATTGTGCAATACCTTGGGCCCCATATGGTAACTTATCAGTTGTTTGCAATAGGTTTTGAATTGATGATTCAATTTCAGCACGTACCCAGTCATCTGAATGCAAATTATCAATGTACTCGAGACCAGTTGATAGTCCTTCAGATATTTGTGCAGTGCCTGCCTTATAAACGTACATCACGGCACCAATCTCTGTAGCCTTAGCAACGACAGTGCCGTTAACTTGGGTAGCGGTAATGCCCTTTAACTTCTTAAACTTCCAAGTAATAGAACCTGGTTGCGAATTACCTAGTGCACCAATCAAAGCCCCAACACTCTTGTACTTTTCAGTAGTGCCCGCTTCACGATTGGCAATGAACACGATGGTGCGTTCGTTTCCATAGAACGGTGCATCAGTAATTGATGCAATATCACTTACCTTTGCTGTTGATAGATTGATATCCATCCCCAATACAGCTAACTTACGCCCATATGATTCAATAGCATTAGTTAACACTACTGTATCTAATGATGTTGTCGAAATCATTGTTGCAAACTCCCAACCGTCAGTTAAGGTCCCTTGCACCTTATCCTTAGTCGTTGATTGATCAACAGATGATTCAATACCGTAAAGATAAACTGTATCACCATGATTTTCTTGTGCAAAGTATGCATTGATCACTGCTTCAGTTGCTGCATTAACTGCCAAACCAAGGTTTGCAATATCGTCAGCTGAATGTAATTGCGTATCAGGCAGTACCTCTTCTGAATTGGCTGTATCTGCCACAACGTATACCGCTAAATTCCCCAAATTGATTGGAGATGCAGGATTGATAACGTCCAAAATGACTTGAACGTCCAAATTTTCATTTGCCATGAATTAACCTCTCTTTTTTACTTCCACATCATTGATTGGATCAATGGTGTCATCTGTATATGTTTCTTGTAAGCGTAATCGAACGTCAAAGCCAACCATATGTTTGTCAAAAACTTGTTCTGGAATAGAACGGATATTAGTAGGCATTATTTCCGCAATGATAATGCCTTGTTGTCGCAACTGAATATCTACATCAAACTGTGTCAATGTTTTACGCCATGCTTGTGCAGCAAACAAAGCGTTGGTTTTACTGATATCGAACAACGTAAAACTAACAACAGCTTCAAACGCTTCTTTCTGTGTCACATCAAAATACTCATCAATGGGAATGTATGGACTGATGATGTCGAATGAAATAAAGGTACCTTCAGGTTGATGCCCACCACCATTAGCTTCAGTCAACACCAGTTCAAGCTTGTCTGTAGCAATTGACGAAAAGACTTTGTTTAGCTTTGCATAATCAAAACTATTGATTTCATCAAGTTTGCTCATTGTTTGGGCTCTCTTTCTTTAACTCATACTCCAGGATATTTGAATAATCACTATAATCTTGCTTGCCAGTAACCCGATATAACTCATCATTGTGTTTTACCCTGGTCCCGATGGCATAATCATTTTCTGAAAACCAATAAGCCTTATCAGTACTAAACTCTCCTGTTTCTGCAGACATTAATTGACCAGACAATAGTGTTGAGTTGATATTGAACGTTAAGAATGGCTCGTACAAATCAATTTCTTTACTTTCTGTTTGATGCCAAATACCGTCTATCCATTCACCATCATCACTATTGGTCAGTACCGTTAATTTGGTACCAAACATGTCGATCAGTGCGCTCATGTCTAAATAAAAAGCCATATTTAACTCTCCCTATGCGTGATTGCACCATACATGTCACCAGTATCAACCAACGGCTTACTGCTGCCCTTTTTAGCAATTGTGGCTGGGCTAAGTGGTGCAAAATCACCAGCATCAATCGTTTTACGAATATCTTGAACCATGAGTATGCCAAGTTTTGACAATACAGCGCTACTTGATAAACCACCTTCAAACACTTGAATAATATCCTGACCAGTTTTCTGGCTCCACTGATTTTCATTCTCGTATTGGGTGTTGCGCAAAAAAGGACGTGCAGGTATGCCCCTGCTCGTCCCATATTCTTGCCACGTTGCTTTTTTAGCAGCAAAGCCACCAAATAGTCCTGCCTCAGCTGTCTTGCCGTCAAGTTGTTCTAAACGAGCAATTGCCTCATCTAGCTCATCAACATTCGATTCAACCTCTGTACTAAAACTAATATCCATAAGCTCACATCCTAAATGAATTCCACTTGATTAGATCCACCATTTAACAAGTCCCGCATACGTTCATATTCAACTAAATAAGTTGATGAACCACCGTTACTTTGATATTCAACGGACATATCAGCCAATGTTTGCTTTTTGACATTGCTATTTGCCCCACTAATCAGTGAGGCATAATGGGAACCTAACCAACCGGCAGCTATTTCTAGCTTTGATCCAGTAAAACCATCAGCTGTTGCGTTACCAATAGCATCTTGTGCAATTTCAGCGAGCAATTCTTCATCATCAAGCTTTGTATTGCGTTTAATACGCTTAATCACATTTTGAACATCGACCATATGACCACGCTTTCTAAGATAGACGAATCACACGACCAGCTGGCAATACATTAATAGTCAAGCCATTTAACTTTTTCAATCGTGCCAAACTCATCATATGTGCTGTTGCAATATCTGCTAACG
The DNA here is from genome assembly GCF_005405465.1 of Weissella thailandensis. Lineage (GTDB taxonomy): Bacteria > Bacillota > Bacilli > Lactobacillales > Lactobacillaceae > Weissella > Weissella thailandensis. Next base: position 98,804 of record NZ_BJEC01000001.1, on the reverse strand, counting down.
TTTCACCAGCTTGAACCGTATAGGTATCAGTTGGAGGTACTGGATAAGGTGCACTCTCATGATTGATTAACATAATCTCCCATGGTTGCAACTCAGGCGCAGTTGGCACTGATTTAGTGACAGTTACTGGGACTGCAAGAGTGGCACCATCGTCACGAGATTTCCAATGAATGGTCGTTGATCCAGCAGATAAGAAATTAGCGGTGTATGTGCTATCACCATTGTCCTGGACGCTAACAATTGAACCGTCATCCAAAACTGCCCCGACCGTCTTATCGGTAGCATTCGTCGGTTGGATATTTGACAAAGTCACGACTTCAGTGCCGCCAACTTCACCAGATAATAACGTTTTATCGAGGTCAAACGACGATACCTTAATTGGTTCTGCTGGTTGATCTGGTTCAGTTGATTCATCCCCAGAATCGGTATCATCAGTTGGCTTTTCGCTAGTTGTATCAGTTGGTTCTGCGCCATCTTCTTGTGCGGACACTAATGCCAACAAATCAGCTTTAGTTGCGCTAGAAGAGTAAGCGATATTGTGTGCATCTAGATACGCCTTAATTTCTGCAACTGTATTTTGATCAGTTACTGTATCCATTTAGCCCACCTCCTTACAAAACAGTGGCTTGGAAAATATTGTCGGCTTGAGCAAGCGTCGGCACAACCATAGTTGATGCCTTAATGATCGTGCGAATTGGGTCATTGGTTTCGTCAAACATTTCAGTAAAGATGTTACCTACTTGTGAAGCTTGAACAGCACCATCAGCAATGGCACGAGACTCTTCAGGAGTAACACCATAAACTGTCTCACCAACAGTTCCATCAGCAAACATTGCGAATTGATTATCAGCAACATAGTTTGAAACTGTACGCTTACCCTTTGCATCAGTATCAGCATACTTACCACGATAAGCACGTAATACTGGCAACCCATTAGCTTGCATAAATGCATCCAAGTCAGATTGCAACACTGTACGACCGTTGTTTGAACCAAAGATATCAGCAACAACGTGTGGGTTCTTACGCAATGCCATTAACGCCTTTGTAGACATAATTGCACGAGTTGGCGCAACATCAACCTTATCGGCCCATGCCAAGATCGTTTCAATAGGGTCTACTGATTCATCAGCGAAGTTAGTAGAGGCCTTATGATCAGCTCCAATACCATAATCGACCTTATATGAGCCACCTTGAGCATCTTTAACGGTAATCTTACCTGACATCAAAGCTTGCATACGCATTAATTCAGTAGCGGCATCCAGTGACTTAATCAAGTTACCCATGTCGTCATAAACAGTCCCTTGAATATAAGCTTGTTCTGCAGGCGTACGTGGGTTGCGTAACTTAACCAAATCATCTTCTTTAAGCGCAAACTTCTTCTTTAGGAAGAATGGTTCAGTTTCTGATACTTGCGCTGTACGATCACCAAGTTCTGCTTCAGTATCAAATGCATGAACATGAGCAATGACTGGTGTCTTAGTTCCTGATGTTAAAATCTTGATATCGTTTGATTGCACCTTACGTGCTGGAAATAATTCCGCTCCTAGCAAATTAGGAGTTGTCACCACCTTGGTGTAGTCCAAGATATCTTGGTGTGGAAATAAATCAAAAATACTTGCCATAATTTAAATTACCTTATCCTTCCGATGGTGCTGTTGCAGCTGCAGGAACATCCCCACGGAATTTAATTCCGACAGCTTTCAAGGCTGTTTTGTCGTCAGCAGACAATGCAGCAGGCAAACGATCTTCTAGTACCCAACCTTCAACCATTACTGCAGCAGGCATTGGATCATCAGTTGAGCCCTTAACATCGTTTAGAACCAATCCGATCGCCACGTTGTCTTTCTTAAACACCGCACCACTTACGTATTCAGCATCAGCTGATTCAGTAAATGATTGCAAATGTGTCGATGCTAACCAATTAATTTGATCAGCAGTAGTTTTCGTATACTTCATGCGTATATCCTCCTTTTACTTGGCTTTTGTGCCAAAGAAATCATCAGCAACACCGCTGAGAGAACGACTGTTAGACTTTTCAGCCATTTGTGCACCAAAGGACTTACCCTGTCCTTGACTGGCACTCGCATTGTTGGGTGTTTGGCCGTGCAAAGCTTCTTGTCGCTTAGCTTCCACTTTGTCATCAACAAGTTTTGCAAATGCCGTCACTGCTTGTGTCGTATCCTCTGCCGTGTCACGAACAACAAAGTTTAATGTCTCTTCATCAGCCGTAAAGCCCTTATCAGCCAACATCTTACTTGCCTCATTCACCATATTGGTATGATTTAATTCAGCACGTAACTTATCCGCCTCAGCTTGTGCTTGAGTCAATGCCTCATTAGCCTTTTCTTGCTCATGTTCTTGACGTTGCTTATCAGACATTGATGCAATGTCAGCTGCTTCTTTTTGCTCTTCATCCCACTTAGCACGAGCATCAGCAAGCGCTTTTTGCAGCTTTGATTCATTGGACTTGTCAGCACGAGACAGACGATCAGCAATCATTGCATTAACATGCGCCTGTTGCTCCTCTGTAAAAGTCACGTCATTACCATCTGCAGCAGCACCTTGTTGCCCTTGTGCTTGTCCTTGTACACCGTTATTCTCTTCAGCCATGTTTTTACCTCCGTTTTAAGGCCGTCGCCTATATTTCCTTGCACAGTTTTAAGCCATAAGCACGTTTTGGGCATAATAAAAACGCCTAGTTGTGATAACTAAGCGTTTTAGTAGATTTTTATAAATATAATTTTTGCCCGACATTAATAGGTTTATCAACCTCAATTGCATATTTTCCAGATGGTAACATCGGTATGCCAACAACCTTTGCCTTTGTATCATCAATAGTAACAAATTGCCCCAACGAAATGGTTGGCATATCGTTAAGTTCAATGACCGTATTGCCAGCGATTGGAAATACCGTTTTTATTGTAAAACTCATTTAAATCTGCCTCCCAATCATTGAGTGCTTTTCTTGTGACCATTATTTCATAGTCGGATAGTTTCAACATTTTTGCATTATCTAACAAATAATGTTGAGTCATTATTTCAGCTTTTAATCTAGACTCTCCTGCATCTGTAATTATACCATCTCGATATTGCTTTGCGTGATAAAGCTCCTCATAAACTGCTGCTCGATTAGGATTTGGGCGAAGTGAAATAGTGTACCCATCATGAGCAGATGCCTCAATACCAAAATAATCCAACATTCTGACAGATTCATCATCAGTTATAATAAGTCCGCCTGTTGATGTAAACCATTCTGATGCATCTTGTAGTTCCCTATCTGTGATTGGATTACTATCTGGTTGGTTATCTTCCTTGCGTGTTAATAATCCAGCAGCTGTACCAGCAATCACGGAATCAAAGTCACTCGTATCTCTCACAATAGTACAGCGGCAGTTGTAATGAAACGGTACTAAACTCTTAGCTTCTGCCAATGTGTAGTCACTGCCGAGATATGGCAAGCACTTACTACAAGCGCCAAATTCATTCATGATCGTGACTTTGCTCTGAAAATGGGGATGCTCCTGGTTAATCTGGTCATCAGCCGTTTCCCAAGCTGTTAGTTTAGCCTTTTTATCAACAACTGCAGCATAAGTCCGGATATTGCGAGATGAAGCAGCACCAAACGCTCGCAAATACCACCAAACACCAAGGAAACCACCGACCATTTCACCTAGATGTTGCTTTAATTCAGCATTATCTTCTGCTTGTTCAGCATCTCGTTGATCAGCATAAGCATTTAGATCAACCAGAAAATCATCATCGGTGTAGTTATCGTATTTATCTTCACTCATCACTACCTACCTCCGACAATCTTTGCCCAATCTTTCGCACTGACACCTTGCTGGACGGCTTTAATTAACTCAACCGATAAGTTAGCCAGTATCTTATCAAACGACTGCCAGAACGCATTCACGGGCTTTTTATTGTCAAACGCTTGATGAGACAATTCCCGCATTTTTGCCATAGTCAATGGTTTATCAATACCCAAATCGTCTAATTGGCGTTGATATTCGTCACGAAACTCATTTAACAACGTCTTTTCCATGAGTTGAAACGCCTGATTAGCCATTGGTAACATCATCAAACCCATTAATGATTGCAAATACAATTCCATGTCAGTCGTACCCATGCTTAAATACATCATTTTTCGCTTTTTAACGTTGATTTCGTTAATCTTGGATAATTCCTTAGCCAACGTTTTTAACTGCGTTAAATCGTGAATTGTGGGCGATTTACGTAAGATAGACGTGTCGATATGATCATCTTTTTCATGAGCAACAAAAAAAGCGCTTAATTCAGCGCTAATTCGTTTGATATACTTGTCTGCTGCCCGTTCAAGGCCAACGTTGATGTCATAATCTTGCTTCATGGTTTCTAGCATGTGGTGCTTTTCGTCAATGTCTCGCATTACTTGTCACCACCTTTGAAATCATTCTCGCTGACATTCTCTAGACTTGCTAAGGCATTGTTAGCATTGTTGCGTTGCTCCTCATCCCGTGCCTTAATAACGGCATCAGGATCATCAACTGTTGAAATAGCAGAAATAGCTGTCTTACGGTCAACCACATCAAGCAATGTCTTAGCAGTTGTTGCTTCATCTTGGACGTTATGGGGAACTGTCCGTTTGAACGTTGCTTTGACGTTTTTAGCTAACTCACCAGTCATATCAAGCGGCAAAGTTGCACCAATCGCAAAGGCTAACTTAAATAGCTGCCTAATTGCTAACTTGAACTTCCGCTCTTTCATATTTGCTGCATTGCTCATCGACTGCAGCTTAAACTCTAATGCCGTACCGGATGCATTACCAAACACATCATCATTGAAATTAGCAACGTTTGACTTGGTATAAATGGCATCAATAGCACGGTCTAAAAAATGTTCCTGAATTAAATCAGCATCGGGTTTGTTGAGAAAATCAATATCAACTGGTCTATCTGCATCAACAGACGGCACATTGATTAATCGTTTATCAATCATCTCATCAACCGTTTCTTTTTTGATTTTAGCATTGACTACTTTCATAATCGTGTTGCTGAAGTAATCAATGTCGTTACCCTTATTACTCATTGCCATGTCTACAGCATCAATCAAACTAATTACTTGCTCGAATAGTCCTTGTCGCTCAATCGAGGCAAAGAATTCAACCAACGGCACGTTAGTGAATAGGTTATCAGTTACTTCATCGTACTGAATACCAGCTGATGCACTACCATGGAACGTTACTACTGAATGTTTTGTGTACAGCGTACCACTGATTGTGCCATTGTGTTGTCGTTGCGTGTAATACACGGCATATTCAATGGGTGCACCAATTTGTGTACCATAAACCGCAAAAGCATTGCGTGGGTCGATTGGTGCCACTCTGGTGTTGCTATCTTCATCCTGATAAAGCAACGTATATGACCGACCAAAAATATCAACTTGCTTGGCCAACTCTGCAATCGTGTCGGTTAAATCATTAATCGCAACAAAATCAGCAATTCGCTGATCAAGTTCCTTGTTCTCTTGACCATTGTCGTCATAATCAAACTTCACTGGCGTTCCAGCAAAGAACCCAACTTCATTGTCGACCAATTCTTTTGCAAAGTTAATGACTAATCGGTTATCTGGCTTGCCCTTTGCCTTGGCTAGTTTACGGATGATACTGTGCTTGCCTAAATAATAATTCATTAATCGGTTGTATCGGTTGTTCAGTCGATTAGCATGAATACTAATCAGCTCATTCACATCAGTTTCAACTGGCAAGTCATCCCCAATGCTTTCAGAATAAAAGACATGGTTTTCGTCAGACGACAACCGATCACTATTAAAATTTATCGTCATTAGAAAATACCCTCCAAAATTTCAACTTCATTATCATCTCTGATATGGTTATGTATTGCGTAACGTGTGGTATCCATTGCGTGGTCGTTTTCTTTAACAGGCACGCCCTTTTTCTCATCCCAAACATAGTCAAAGATTTCACTCTCAAACTCTTTAGCAGCTGTTCGAACCACAAATAAACGATTGGCTTTAATCATCTTAGCGACATCTTCCACGCCCTTCATGATTTTTTTGTCAGCATTGCGTGCATCTAAATCCTCGTTAATGAATCTAGCGACATGTTCAGGCCGAGCCGAATCACACCAAAAGGGGATGTCACCATAGCGTTTCTTAACATCTAAGGCAATATCGACCCAGTAATCAATCTCTTCATGTTGCGCTGCATGTTCTTCGACTAAGTAATATTTATGATCATCAGTTTCACCCCATACTTGGATAACACCTGAATGTTCATATCCCCAGTCAACGCCAGCAAAATAATTAGTTAATGGTGGCACTTCATCTTTGGTAATAAAATGCTTTTTCTCATCAAAGTCTCGATAAACAGCACCTTCACCATTGACCCATAAGCCTAATATCTTACGGTCATAATACATACCCGTTGGTGTTTCAGCTTTTAGATGCTTCACGTAATCAGGGGCCAAGAATGTGTTGTCATCAATAACAAAATGTACTCGTTTAATGCCTGCTTCAGGATCCTTGTTGTCGATATATTCCTTTTTCAGCCAGTGAGTTGGTGAATCGGGGTTGGTATCTAGCAAAATGTGTGAATGAGGCATTGACGCACGAGACAAGATTTCATCAAAAACAGCACGATTAGCAAGGGATGCTTCGTTTATATAAGCACCATAAGCAGTCATACCACGAACGGCACCAACACCACGTTCAGAATTCGTAAAGGCAACGACAATCTTTACACCGAATAGTTTAAAACTACCGTGCTTGTCATACTTTGGCTCCCAACCGTATTTCTTTGTTAATTCATTGATAACATTGTTAGCCAACGTCTTACTAGAATAACCAGCCAAGATGTATTGTGGGCTAAAATCTTTATTCCGCTTAGCAATACGGCTTACCCGTAATACATCATGCATAAACACATCATTATTGACTACCGTCTTACCAGTACGAACGGCACCGTCTAATATCAGCGTTCTGAAATCATCAGACATAGCAATTTTTAGAACTTTACGCTGCTTAGGTGTATAAGCTCTTTTAAGACTCAACTTCTTCATCATTCAAATTACCCACCTCCAATGCGTCCATAATCTTTGCTAGTATTACTTCTTCACTCGACTGATCCTTATCAAATCGGGCTGCTCTTGCCTCTGCTATATCAGCTTCAGCTTTTAATTTACGTGTTCGTTGCACATTTGCTAGACGTTCTTCTGATGTCAAAGTACTGTCCGTGTATTTCTCTCGGTAGTTATTCTTTAACCAGAAAATCATAGCAGTAATATTGCCCTTTTGTGCTTTCTCAAACAGTTTATTTTCGATTGCATAATTGGCTTGTTCTTTTCCTATTTTTAAAGCATGACGTATCTGACTATATGACACCTTCCAACGTTCTAATGTTCGCGCTGCAATTCCTATATTACGGGCTATTTGTTCATCAGTAAGCCCCTTCATTTTCCAGCCACGAAGTAACGTTAAATTCTCTGGTTCTAGCCACTTCTGGTACTGTCCGGTTGACACATGTACACCTCCTTACTAACCAAATAAAAAAGACAGAAACGTTTTTGTTCCTGCCTTGTGTGACAAACATCTATTATTCTTGTACCAGCTCTGCTTTCTTACCAGTGAACTCTTCCCAACGAGTAATGATTACGTCTGTGTATTTAGGGTCTAATTCCATTAAATATGCATGGCGGCCGTTTTGTTCGCAGGCAATCATTGTTGTACCCGATCCACCAAATAGGTCTAATACAAGGTCTCCCTGCTTTGAACTATTTTTAATTTGGTAATCAAATAATGGCACTGGCTTCATCGTTGGGTGTAACTTGCTGGATGTGGGCCTATCAAAATTAAGTACTGTGCTTTGTTTACGGTCTGAATACCATGCGTGTGATCCACCCTCATTCCAACCATAAAGACATGGCTCATGTTTCCACTGGTAGTCTTGGCGACCAAGTGTTATTGAGTTTTTATTCCAAATCAAAGTTTCACGTACTTGCCAGCCGACATCCTTTGCTGCTCCTTCAAAATTGAACCGCTCTGAATCAGCATGCCAAATATAGAATGAAGCACCAGCCTTCATATTGTTTTTTGCGGCTGTATAGACAGAAACGAGGAACTCTCTAAATTTAGAATCCTCCATTTTGTCGTTCATAATAACTAAGCCATCAGTTCTTCTGTGACGTTTTCTAGCTTCATCAACCGAACCACCCATACCAAGGGCAACATTGTATGGTGGATCTGTAACTAATAGATCTGCTTGTTGTCCGCCCATAAGCGCTTCTACTTGCTTTGTGTCGGTACTGTCACCAACCATTAGTCGGTGGTTACCCAATTGATAGATTTGTCCGAGCTTTGATGTAGGTTCATCTGGTACTTCTACATCAAAGTCATCATCTACCACTTCTTCTGCATCTTCTGCTAGTTCAAACCCGAAATCATCCATATCTAATTCTGCGATACCTTCTAATTCCTCGTTCAACAGAGCCATATCCCAGTCAGCTAACTCACCGGTCTTATTATCAACCAGTCGATAAGCTTTTACTTGCTCTTCTGATAAGTTATCAGCGACTAATACAGGCACTGTGTCTAGCTTTAATTTTTCAGCAGCCTTTAATCGGGTATGTCCGACAATAACGATATTGTTTTTATCCACCACGATTGGTTGCTGCCAGCCAAACTCCTTAATAGAATTTGCTGTGCTTTCAACTGCACCGTCATTGTTTCGTGGGTTCTTGTTATACGGCACCACGTCCGTAATTGGTATTTGTTTAATATCCATTTCAATACCTCTAATTAGCATTTAAATAAAAAAACAGCGTTTCCGCTAAATTGCCACAGTTGGAGTTGAACCAACAACCTCCTGCTTATGAGACAGGCGAGCTTCCGATGCTCATTGCGGCAATTAAGACTAGACAACATTCATGTACGTCTAGTCTATGTGGAACAAAAATAGGGGTTAACTTTGGTAAAGAGGATCTTACGTACACTGCTTTTTTAAAGTGTTCCACAATACTAATTATGCCTGTATTTTTTGCTATTTTTGGTATTCAATCGGGTCTAAACTGGGGCGTAAACGGTTCTAAAACGGGTGGTGATATCAAACGTCGTGTAAAGATAGCCTTTAATGCCGTCTTTAAAATCATCTCGCCACTCTCTGGCAGTGCGTTCATCTATGTGATTATCCATGCCAATCGTCACCCAGCCTTTTTTATTACCGTACTTGTCAATCAGTACATCTTGGTGGCTTTTAATTAGGCAATTAAACATCATATTGATAACTGACTTCTGATAACGCAGCCGTTTCAATTCAGGATCGTTTTGTTCATGGATCATTCGTGATTCAACAACATTGTTGTAATCATTTTGTTTCCGGCCACCACCGATATTCTCATCTGGTGTGTCATGTCTGTAATTTAATTCCATTTGGCGTAACTGAATAGCCACGTCTAATTTACCTGTAAAATAATCACTTAATAAATGATCTAATTTATCCGCCATATGCACACCTCCAAGCACCTTGTTATTCCATGATTATAGCACTTAATCAATATATTCCTTAATGGAATATATAGGTGAAATAAAACCGCTACACAGTATGTAGCGGCTACTTATTTATATTAGGATTCGAAATTTTTCTTGAATAATCTGCTACCAACATTTATTTCAAAGCTTATCTTTAAAATTATTGATTGTCTGAGATATATTTCTTCATCGTTGAAATATCTTCGCTATCAAGATTAAACCATTTCATAACAAATGTATCTGCTAAACTAAGTAAAGTTCCATTTTTAATCGCATTGTTTATTTGAGTTATATCAGATTCATCTATCGAAATTATGTCAGGTATTGGAATAGTACGAATAACCTCAGGATATAATTCCAAAGTTTTCCCTTTTTTTCGACCCAGTTTTACTAGCCAAAAATGAGTCAAAGTTGAGTTTAAAATTGTTAAAATTTCCAAAGAATATTCTGGATTTTTTCTATATTCATTGTTCAAAGTTATACAGTAGGAATCATCCTTTATGTAATATCTATGATTGTTAAGTGTAAATCTTGGGATTTTAGAACGTTTTTGGAAATAAATTGTTAATTCATTTTCAAACCTCCACTGCTCTCTTGAACGCACCAAGTCTATATCTCGAATACTTCCTCCTGCCTTAGATTTTAAAATTTTAGGATACAATGGATTATTCCTAATCCAATTGACAACTTCTGGTATATCTGACTCCACTACTCTTTTATTAGTATATAGAACATAGCTGTCGGGCTCCGAAGGTTCAATTACGTCCGTTAATGAGCTACCTTTCACTAAAGGTTTAAATAAATCTTGTTCTTTTTCACTAAATTTTTGTTCATCAATTTGTTTTTTCGACCAAATAAAAACTTTATTGTTCCCAGTTGTAATTCCCAAACTAATTTCAGCGTAGTTAGTAAGTGTTTTGTGATTATTTATTTTATTTAATAAATTGTTTATCAATACGTTGCGTGAAGCTGATTCTAATATGAAGTAACCAGTACTACTATCCTGAATATCATTTTGTGAAACATTTCCATAATCAGTAATTGAACTGTTTCCGCTAACAATTTGTTCAAACTTCTCGCTGTGTGCTGATCCAGTTTCATTTGTTACCAATGTATTAATATCATTATTATATGGTGCTTTAGTTGCGAAAGTAATAACGTTATGTTGTCCAAGCGCTGAGCTGAAAATTTTAAATTCTTTAAAGTTCAATAAATCAGTTAAATGCATTCGATCAATCAAATCATTTCGTAGTCCTGCAGCATCTGTTGCAGTTAACCAGTAATTCGTAGTAATAAATGCAAGTGACCCATTATTATTTAACAAATCAATTGCCAAGTGAATAAAGTAATAGAAAAAATCAATTCTACCGTGTGCCCATTGAGCACCAAAATCAGTTTTTGCAACAGCATCAAAAATTTCTTTATGTCCTTGTATTCCAATATATGGCGGATTTGCCACGACTAAATCAAATCCTGTATATATACCTTTGCTATTTAGAACTTCTGGAAATTCAAATCGCCATTCAAATGAGTTTGCAAATAGTGGTGCATCATTGACTTCTTTTAAAAGAACCTCTTTTACAGCAATCTGCTTGTCTAATTTTTTGATTTTCTGTTTACGTTTTTCACGTTGATCTTTTGTTTCAAATAACGGAATAGCATCTTGTAATTCATTTTTTTGTTGATATAGATTACGAATTTTTGTGTACTCACCACTATCCAGAATTCGATTGATAATTTGATTTTTAAATTCTTTGATTGCAAATTCTATCTTTTTCTTTGCTTCTTTATCATCTGTATTTCGATATTCTTGGACTAATTCCTTAAATTCGGAAACTGTTAAGTCAGTATGGGCTGTCACATCTCCAAGATTTCTATCTAGACCATATTTAAAAACTACTGAATTTCCTGCTTTAATATTCATTTCAAGATTTGGCATAGTTCGAAGATTCCCGTCATTCTCGTAATATGAATTTTTCAATAATTCAATCCATAAACGTAGCCGAGTTATATTAACCGAATTTTGATTAATATCCACCCCAAACAAGTTATGCTCAATAATATCCAATTTAGTCTTGAACAGTGTCTCTTGAATTGATTGTCTCATTTTAGAACCACGTGTGTAAGAAAAATAAGTTCCCTCATCACGCATAATTGCAACAAGTTCATCGTTCTCAACTTCAATGTTCACATCCATTCGTATTTCCGCAGGTAGTAGCCGTAATTTAGATCGTAGTTTTACTAAATAATTTAAAGCTGAAACTAAGAAATGTCCTGATCCAACAGCCGGATCAACCAGCTTAAAATCTCGCAACACACGTAATACATCTTCTTTATTTTCTGGAGTGATTTCAGCAATGTCATCGATAGAATCCACTTTGAATCCTTCAGATTTAAACTTGTTGATAATGGCATTATCTATTGCCTTTTGAGTCATGAAAGACGTTACAAATCCAGGCGTATAAAATGATCCATCTTTATATCCATTTATCTTTTCAAAAATTAACCCTAATACAGATGCATTGATTAATCGATCATTATTAGTCGATTTTCCGTCTGTATTAAATGCATACGAATCTAAAAATGTAAGTATATATTTAAGTGTTGGTAAAGCCTTGGTACCTTTTGACACACGCTTACTTAAGATTGACCTATCCCTAATCTTCAATTCTTCATCATCAGATAAATCTGAAGGTTTAATGCCTAATTTTGATTCAGTAACTGATTTTTCAAAAAGAGATGAGTTAAGATAAGGAACATGCTTGTACCGTTCGGTCAAACTTCCACGCTTATTGACAGGTTTTGCAAGAACACCGAAAAACAATTCATTAACTCTATTAAAATTACTTAAGTTTTCATCAGACATAAACTTAAATTCATTATTGTCATTATTAAATTTAATCAATTGACCTTCAAGTAGTTTCAAGAACAAAATTCTATTAACCCATGTAGACACAATGTTAATCGCATAATCAAATTTTTGTTCATCATTATCAAAACGATAATCTGATGAGTCAAATGCCTCATAAACAAGTTCGATTAATGAAGCGGATTGACGTTTCGATTTTGGGACTCTCTCAATTCCTTTTTCATCTGAACGTTCTTGAAGTCCCATAATATACAACAATTCATCATAAAATGTTTTATCTAAAATATTTGAATCGGCAACAAATGACCGTTTCATTAATGTTTCAGGAGCAAGCAGTCTTACGAATCCCCTTGCTTTTGTTTTATTTATTTCTTTGTTTTTTTGAAATATATCTTTGACATTCAGGTAAACGTATTCTAATTCTTTTTCATGTTTAGCCACGAAAGGTGCAGCAATATTTTGATAGAAATCTGCTGTCGTTACATCTAATGTTGCTTGCTCAACTTGTGAGTCAATATAATCTTTGACAAATTGTTTATTCTTAGCAAAAAGATTATTAAATAAAACCGCATCAAACACAAACCACTCAATACCATCCGTAATAATCAGATAGGTCATCTTGGTATTGCCACCTGTAATCCGTTCTCTCATAAAATAGAGAATTAATTCGTGCAAAGCTTTATGATTCAAATTATTCTCTGATACCATGTCCGGAGAACCTAATTTTTTAGTCTCTAACAATACATAATTTACATTTGATTTGGAAATTGATAGGTCAATGCGTCCCTCTGCATTTACCTTGTATCCTTCTCGTTGAAATCCAATCCCCCTCAAAAAATCTCTAATATATCCTTTATTAGTTTCTTCAGTATTTTCAATCTTAATGTCTGTGATTAAGTCTTTTAATAAATTAGCAGTTTCCGCTTTTTGTCTTTCATTGGGTGAAAGACGATAAAACATCTTATTAATAACATCCTCAGGTTTCAAAGTTGCCATGCCCAAACTCCTCTTTTAGTTATACATATTCAATAAGTATATCATTTTTTTGTTTTGAAAATTTTTCACATAAAATTTATGATTTTTGCACTTATGACTTCATCACACCAGTAGGTATCTCTCAGCAACAATGTCATCAACGTTAAAAAATCAATGCGCACGTTATAAATAGATCATAAACATTTTACACACTAAAAAGCCGCTAAACCAAAACGTTTAACGACTTTTTCTTATATCAACTTTTGATAATGATCACGTCTTTCTTTCCAGTAGAAACTGCTCGATAACTCCTTGCTGATAACCTTGTCGTATAGCCAATCACTATCAGTCCTATACGCCTCTCGGATGTCTGATGTCCTGGTCCAAAATAATTTACCTTGAATCGTGTAATTTTCTTTGAACCAGCCGTTTGCGTCTCTGAAATAGTAGTATGTTCTCATGATAGTAAATACTCCATTACTACTAGTGCTACTAGCATTAGGAAGAATACCAATGTAATGAATTTATCCATCACCACATACCTCCTAATTTACTAACTATCAGTACTAGAATTATGCCTAGCACCATGCACAAAATTATTAATAACCCAATTACAGTTGTCGTCATAACCCCACCCGATTAATTACAAATATCAGGAAGATAGCTGTTATGAGTAGCAATACGGCTACAATGCATAGCGCAACCATTGTGAATGTCAAATCTTCACTTATGCGGTCCAACTCTTTATCGTGTTTCGTCTTGATATTAATAATTGCTTGACGAACTAGAGCATCTAGCTCATGTTCACCACGAATGGTACTCTTATCTTTTTGAATTACTGTTTCATCAGTATCTACTTTGTTCTGCTTCATTAGCCCACCACCTCAATTATGGTTTCGCAAATCACTCCAATAACTGTTAACAAAGCTATGAGGAGCATTGCTAATTTTCCTGGTGCAATATTTTTCATTTCTATACGGGCTCGCAGTCGTTTCACCCTTGGCTGTTGGTTTATTTACCGTTAACTACTCTTCTGAGTTCAATCATCTCTGGATCATAATCTGGCACATGGTCATCATCAAAATGAATTTTGTAGCCATTCTCCCAGCTATCAATGTCGTACCGTGCTTCAAGTATGTGAATTAACTCAAACATCTTCTTGGTATCAATTTTAAATTCATTTTTTGGCCTCGATTGTGCTATACCGTGTTCTTTACGATAGCGGACCAGATAATCACCACTTTTCAGTCTTTCTTGTCTCATCCCCATATGCTTGGCGATTTTTTCAATCGACCAGCCTTGCGTGAGATGACACTCAAACTCTGTGTATTGTCTTTCGTATTTTTCACCCATTTTCGCTGTTCCAATCTATTTCAACTCTTGGGTCGTCCTTATCAACCCCCATAAAATCGTCATACGTGGCCACCACGAAGTTTAAATTGTCGTTTGGCATAAATACCCGACCCCGGACTGAACTGGCCTGAAAGGCGTAAAAAATGAATTTGTGCGTAAAAGTCCAGTTGTCTAAGTCTGTTCGTCTGTCAGGAAAGTACCACTCAAAATGAAATTTCGTATGTTTGCCAATTGGGTCAAGACCGTCAACAATTCTCTGGTCAACCAGTGGTATGATTTTTTCTTGTATCTGATGTTTGCGTTTGTTGGCAATCATTCGACCTGCTTTCATACCGTGTAGCATGATCCAATTGTTTAGGGTCATTTTTACTAACTGCATCTTGCCTTTCTTTTTCATGGGCAGAATAAATGCACTCAATGGAATTACTATCTTTGCCATTAAAACCTCTTTAATACTCGGTTACCGTTGGCTGTTAACCCAGTTTTAGGTTTATTTGCCAATCGCTCTGCACGAGTTTTCCTTAAATTTACAAATATGTCATGGGTGCCTTTTGCCATTGCCTCAATATTCTCATAGCCAAGTTCTTTGGCCCAACGTTCATTTTGTTGTTTAATTTCATCGCTTGTTGGTACTAAGACTTTGCTTTCTTGTTTGATTGGCTGACCAAAACGCCCTTTTTGTCTCCTTCGTTGTAAATCATCTTCATATTTTCCAACTGCCTCTGCATTAGTAGCTCCAGCGTTTAACCATCTGCTAACATTGTTTTGAACGGATAACCCTGTACTTGCTCCGTTCATTGCAGCTTTACGGATTGCGAGAATAAACATCTTATTGGCTTCTAATTCATTATCAGCATTACTAGATAAGTCGCTATAAATGGCTGAAATATCCCCATAGGTCTTATCATTTCGTGGTAATTCTGCTTTTTCCCATTCGATCATGATTTGTTTTTGATTAATCATTTTATTTATCCTTTTTGTTAGCGAGTGAACGTATAAAAGTTACTAATGAGATGAGACTCACTCTAGCTAACAACCGCTTGTTATTCTTTAATAATTGATATTCTTATAATATTGATATTCTTAGGGTGTCCTTTTACTACATGTCGTTTTTGCGACATGTGGCTAAGCCCGTCAAATCAACGTTTACCAGATGTCCCTTTTGCGACATGTGGTGATTCATGTAAAATTCGCTCCCATTCAATGATTTGGCCACGCTTATTTCTAACCCTATTGCGAGTTATATAGCCGGATTTTTCGAGTTCAGAAATATTATTTGATACCCAACGAGCATTGTGCCCTAGGTCTTTTGCAATTTTGCTATTCCTGAATATCCAATCATCCGACATCGAAAGCATGTACATTAATAACCTAAATGCGCTGTTTGATATGTTTACATCCCGTAAAGTTGAATTCGGTATCTGACTGAAATTACTCTTACGTCGTTCTCTCCGTATCATCATCAATCTCCTTCATTCGTTTATAAGTCATAATTCCGAGCTGATTTAGCGTTTGCGAATCTAATAAAATGCCTTTGACATGATATTTAGATTTGAACGTTGGCCAGCCAATTCGATGTGTCTCTTCATGATGTTCTTCACACAAAGCAATTAAATGTTTGCGTCGATGATCAACCAATTTACGGTCATTACCCATTCCAACAGTGTCGATATGATGTATCTGCGCATCTTTGCCACAAATTACGCATGACCGATGTTTTAATGACATATACATGTACATATCCAAATCGTCTTGATAGGTCATACCGCTATGCTTCATCGGCACTTTGTTTCTAATCGCAAAGTCCAATAGAAATGTGATAAATCGTCTGGCCGTGGTCATATCCGTGTCAGAAAAACTGAAATATGGATTACCTGTTTCAGCAGTGAAGTAATACTTCATCCATTCTTTACACTCTTCTGGAAACATTCCTGACCATCTAGCAATTTCTGCAATTATTGCGTACGCTTTTTTGCGCTGCATTTTACTTAAATACCGTTCATCTTGCACGTCCACAATTACTTGTGGTTGCTCTGCAGTTGTGAATAGGGATAAATTAGCCAACTCTTCACGATTTTCAAGCGTGATAACTACTTGATTACCCTTTATCGCTGTAATTTTCCCCCATAAATCCATTACAAAACTCCTACATTTTCTGGATCAACACGATATGTTGATCGATACAATCGACTATATGTTTTTGCTTGAACCGGTTCCTCTTCGCCATTGATTAGCCTGACGATATGGTCTTGGTTTGCTAAAATTTCACGCATGCCACGATCCAATGTTTCCTGCTCAATCTTGTAAATATCGGCTAATGGCTCATCTTCTTTACTGACTGCCACAATGTAGACTTCAAATTCTTTGCCAGTCATTTGATGCAACATTTCTTGATACGCTGCCATTTGAATGTGATAGCCCCTACTGATGAAAAAGTTCTCGTACTCGTTGTAATAGTCAGACCATTCGCCACCTACCAAGCCATGAGATTCCTTGAGTGATCTAACTGTTTTAAAATCTACAAAATATTGTTCTTCTAAATTGACCGCATCTAGCTTGCCTCGCCAATCAACCCCATTTATTGAGCCATCAATAACGTACTCTTTATTCAGGGCGCCATTTACTAGCGCCATAATGACTGGGTCAGCTTCAATACGTTTAATCATTTTTTGAGCAACTTTGAATTCAGTTTTTAAATCACCCTTTGTTTTGCCACGTTGTGAAATGATTTCAGGATGTTCATCAATAAACGCTTGATGAGCTTGTGGGCTTTCAAAATACGAATGTAAGAAATTACCTACTAGCAAGGCTTTATCGTCATCAAAGATGTTATAAGTGCCTGCCATATTTGCTAATGCTTCTGATTCCCCGTTGAACAAGAAGTTCTTGAAAGTAGATGCGTGCATGTGAATATACGCTTCTCTTGGGTCGTAATAATCTAATTCTTCTGCCATTATTTATCCCCAAAACTCATCTGGTTGATAAGGCGTGTCACCCATGTCAATCTCTTCATCAGGGTTCGTCTCTTGATCATTCAAGTAATCTGCTACTCGTTCTAGCAATTGGGCTTTAGTTGCGCTCTGTTGATACAACATATGGTGTTGATCTAACCAGTGTTTTATTTCTACTACCGTATTCTCGCTATTTACTTGCTCAAGTGCGCTTTTAACTAGTTCTTCGGGTAATTCTTCAACTTGGGCCGTTTCGTCGTTAAACGGCAATTCTGCGTCGCTTATAGCGTTCTGCTTTTCAGCTGGTGCTGGCTCAGGTTCACTGACTTCTTCAACAGGTTCTGGTTTAATTTTTTCTGGTTCCTTTACAGCAACCTTAGCCATGCGAGACAAGGCATTTTGCTTTGGTGCTGGCGTTACATCTTTAGGCTCGTCATCATAATTATTCTCATTGGCCGTGGTGCTATTAATCGCTGCAATCAAATTATCGTCATCTCCTGAAGTATTGATAATATTCTTAGCTGCTCGGTTGATAACCGTACGTTTTGCCATTTCTTCAGGGAACTTTTTATGAACATTGGTAGACCTTGCTTGTCCCCATGATGTATCAATTTGTTTCTTAGTCATGACCTCGTATTGCTTTTCCCCATCAGCCTTAGTAATTACTGCATAGGCTCCGACAATTTCGTTATCTAGCTTCATGAAATCAGTGTGATGTGCTTTGACAATCAAGCCGCCATTCTCATCGTAATCAACATCAAATTCTTCATCTTTGCGTACAACATATGCTTGAATATCCTTGATATCTTTCAAACGTTTTAGAACTTGTTGTGTTCCAAAATATGATCGTTGCATTTGTAGTTGATTACCGTATGCAATGAAATAAACTTGAGTCTTTGCCGGGCTTAGCCCCTGTACAACCATGTCAAACAATGTCTTTTTGATTGAATCTGCCGATACGCTGGTAATACCCTTTACCGTTGGCAATGTTGCCACCGCCTCTTGTAGTGCATTTGCAACATGGTACCCGTCAGGTACTTTAAAGCCTTGTGCTTCAACTAGATCCTGAAAATCTTTAGTTACTGAGTTGGCAACTAATTGTTGTGATGCAGTTTTTGAAATATTGAATGTCTCTGTCATTGTCTTTCCTCCGTATTAACTTTGTAACCGTTGTTTTTTATCCATGTTTCAGACTTTTCTAGTGGAATGTACTCACCATCTATTTCCACAATTCTGTCTCCTAAATAGATTTCGTCACCCTCGAAGTCATAGCCCCAAGGTGTTTCATCATCTGGTGGATCTATCCAGTCATTTGGCATACAGTGCCTCCCTATGTTAATCTTGAAGGGTAATTTGAAGTCGAAATCTAATTACCCAAGCCATCACTCACTCCAATGAGTAGATGGCTATTTTTGTATAAAAAATGTGCGATATTATTTGCCAGCCATGGAGCTACCAAAATATCTGATCTAAAATTACGAAACATTTTAATTACACTTGGTTCTGTACCAATTTCTTTGGCTAAGTTCTCATCAGTCATTCCTAAAATTCCAGCAATAGCTAGAACTTTTATAAAACTGATGTGATCAACAAATGCATTTGGTATATCCACTATTTATCAACTCCGATTTCTTTAATTTGCCTGGTTAATTCGTGCTACTCCACTTTGTTGCTTAGGCTTATGAGATTTGATCTTGTCTGCCTGAGCCTTTCCATCAACCAAGCAAATTAGCACCCAGCTAAACATCAAAATCAAACCCCGGATAACTTTCCAAAGCATCTTGCCATGCTTTGCTAACACCAAGATTGTTAGCATTATCGCTATCCAGCTGAGTAATATCTGATACCAATGCTCAGCTAGGATTAACATCATCATTCCAAACATCTTTTACCTCCTAGATAAATCTGCCTGTTACTTTGCGCTTTTCGATTAGTTCGTCCAATTCTTTTGGATCATACTTGGGTCGGCCACCAATCATAACTTTATGAATGAGTCCCCGTTTTACAAGGCTATTCATGTACTGGCTATGTGCCGATGGTGTTACATGTTTGTTTCCAGTTAACTTGACATAGGCTTGCTCCATACTTAGTAGTTCGCCTTGATTGTTTTCATCAAGTTTTCTAAGCAACTCATCAATGAGTTCATCTTGCCGTCGTGAATGATCTTCAAGAGATTGGATTCTTTCCTCCAGAAAGGCCATGCCTATACCTCCAATACGGTTTGATTAGCTCCTTCGATTGCTAAGGAAGTAACCTCGCTTGGTTGCCAATTTCCAATCAATCGCATTGCTTCATCAAATCTTGATAGTGGCAAGTTTGCGTATTCTCCAATTTGAAAACGATCCTTCACATAGTTTGACAACTCTCTATAAACCGCACTGCGTAATTTTTTGTTCCCATATGCTGTGCCGTAATATCCACCCATGATTTCA
The DNA here is from genome assembly GCF_005405465.1 of Weissella thailandensis. Taxonomy (GTDB): domain Bacteria; phylum Bacillota; class Bacilli; order Lactobacillales; family Lactobacillaceae; genus Weissella; species Weissella thailandensis. The sequence continues at coordinate 78,702 of NZ_BJEC01000001.1, read as the reverse complement.
ATCACTCGTTTGTTTCGAGCTTTTGTGAATCGCTTTCTAAAATCATTTGGTAATCCAAATTGTTCTTTTAGATCAGTGAATTCATTTCGCAATTCTTTTTGAGCAGCATCTACTTCTTTCAATGCTTCATACTGTGTTTCCAACAATTCCATTGGTGTCATTTGCTTTACCTGATAGCCACCAGTTTTCCGAATGCTTGGTAGTACTTCTTGAGTAACCCAGTCTTGGAACTTCTCAGCAACTGGGTTATTAGCTTTGATTGCTAACTTATAAAATTGAGGTTCAGTGATAAAATCGCCTTTCCCAACTTTCTGGGAAAGATATTTAGAAACCGTCTCCCAACGCACATACGCCTTGCCGGACTTAGTTTGTTTTAATCCCAATCCAATTGCTGCGGTTTCTGCATCGAACATTACTTGTCCGTTTACTTCTGTGACCTTTAGTCCGTTAAAAATTTGTACTTTATTTTCCATTTCATACCCCTTTTGCATTTTCTAAACCCCTTTTAAAGGGGTTTGAGTTTTAAAAAATAACGTCATCATATTTGACGTCGAATACTCGTAAAATCTTATCAACATTTGGTTGAGTAGGGAATGAAATTCCATTCTCCCATTTAAACCATGATCCTTGACTAACACCTAAAGCATTTGCAGCCTCTTGTTGCGACCAACGCTTACCTACCCTAAGTTGGGCTAACGTATATTTACCACTCACATTTTCTCTCCTCTCGATATGGTATACATGAATTATAAAACCCGTTAAAAGGGGTGTCAACACTATTGTGGTATTTTAATAGATTTTAACTTAATATAAACGTATAATAGTTGGTGTATTAGGAAGGAGGCATTATGGCTAATAATAAAAGCAAACAAATATTTGCCGATAATTTACGTTACTACATGAATAAAAACGGGAAAAACGGGATTAACATCATAGATGATCTAAATATTAAGAACTCTACTTTTTATAATTGGTTATCTGCTGAAACCTATCCTCGAATTGACAAAATAGAACTTCTAGCTGATTACTTTGGCATTACTAAAGCAGACTTAGTAGAAGATAGAACAAAAACAAATAAAAAATCTACTGGAAAGGAACCAGTAGATCTAGACAAAGCATTGTCAGAAGAAGGCATGGCTATGTTTGATGGCCAACCATTATCAGAAGAATATAAAAGAGCCCTTCTTGCTATGCTGAATACCATGAAAGATAACGGTAAGTAGGCCTATGCACGAAGAACTATTAAGGCAGTTATTAGCTATGGCTGAAAAGTCAGGCATTGTAATAACTGATATTTTAGGCGGGCCAAATGACCCAGACGTTGCTTTTTGCAACGATAGAATTATTAACATAAATCGTAACTATAATTCACGTATTAGCGTTGCTTTTAGGTTAGCTCATGAGATTAGTCACATTGAATTCTCTAACCCGTCATTCCTATACAGGTTCTCCCCTTACATCAAGAATAAAGAGGAACGAGAAACTAATGAACGAGCGATCCGTATAATTGCAAGATTAGTGTACATAGATACACCTAATGAATATCGCAACTGGTCAGATTTTATGACCGAATTTAACCTACCCAGTTGGTTTGAACCACTGGTTAAAGAGCTGATTTATGAATAAATTTTTTATACATAAACTATAGAAAGGAGTACAAAATTGGAAAATGAAATACAACCAGCTAACAGCATATTAATCGGTACTATTAGTGCCATATTTGGTGCTTTTGTAGGAATAGCCGTTAATTATTTTGTAGACCTTCCTTTAGATCTAATGGTTTTAACTGCCATTTTTGTGACCTTAATTATGTTAATTTGTTATGTTTTTTACTGGCGTGGTCAAGCACATAGGTTATCAAGAAATTCAAAACAATTAAGTGAAAAATTGGAAAACACTATAAATAAGTTCAATGAAGATATCAAAAAAAAGCAACAAACAATAGACGATAGTGACAAAGAAATAAACGAGATAAACCAACGGTTAACTCAAGAACAATCAATAAGTAGTATGCTTACGAATGAAATTAATAATCTAAGAACAAGATTTAGTATTAGTGCAGAAGAAACTTCACCATCACTTGAAGTTAAAAAAACTCGGGATAATTATAATAATGTTTCTCGTTTAACACAAGACTAAGAATATTTAAATTAAATTTCCTACTTGGGAGTTTAGATAATGAAACGGATTCTATCTTTTTCCATTTTATTATTAATAATATCTAACTCAGTTGACTTTAATTTTGAACTTACAAATTTAAACTCAATAATTTGAAAGGAATTTCCTTATGCAATTTTTTGAACCAAAAATAACTAATCTAAGACTAAATGGATTTGCCAATAATCCTGATGATAAAACTATTAGTATAGTTGGTATAACTAACGAAGAAAATGAAACACAGTTAAAATTCAATTTTCATGCGCTCTACATTAGCCCAACAGGTAAATATATTTTTAAAATGAAAATATTCAATCGTAACATTGAAATACTGAATGATGAGATTATTTTTGAGCCTAACTTTAATTCTAATGATGAAGATAAGCGATTAATTGACGATTATTTTGGAACTGGAATAAATTTAAACGCAAAGCAAATTTCTTTTAGCGAAGGCCCCCACAAGTTTGTGCTAAAATTATGTGATTTAAATGGTAATAAACTTGATGAAAAAGAGATCTACTTTTATGTGAAGTTAAAATAATATGCCACGTGCAAACCTGAACCACGTTAAAAGCTTTAGGAGTTTTAGGTTATGGGATTACTAGACGGGTTAATGGGTAACGCTACCAAAGTATCAAACGATAGTGTACGAGCAGAGATTCAACCACTTCTTATTTCAGAAGAAGTGATTGAACATTCATATAAACTTGTAAGAGATTTGGTTATATTTACCGACAAACGACTAATCATTGTTGACAAACAAGGATTAACAGCAAATAAAATTGAGTACAAATCAATCATTTATCGTTCAATTGCTAAATTTGCAACTGAAACAGCCGGTCATTTTGACTTAGATGGTGAAATCAAAATTTGGATTTCTGGTCAGGTTGAACCTTCTGAAATTTTACAATTTAAAAAAGGCGAAGCTTTATCAGATGTACAACGCTTGCTTGCAGAAAAAGTTTTGTAATTAAAATGATTTAATGATTCATACAAAAGGGCCACCCTATTTGTGGCATACATATCACGTGTGGCTAATTTACTGTACTGTCAAAATGTCTGTTGGAGGTCTTGTATGAATTTAAAAAAAGAGGATAAAAGCCTTGGCATTTTTTCAATTATTATTTGTGTAGTATCAATATTTTTTTACTTTATTCCATATTTAGATATCAGTGCACCTTTTTTTGCATTACTGGGTATTATTGTTTCTATTTCAGCACTTATTGAAAATAGAAGTAATACAAAATTATTATCATCTGTAAGTTTCTTAGTTTCATTAACAATATTTATTATTTTCTTTATTAAAATTCGTTCCCAATATTCTATTTTTTAAGCTGTGTTTACCCATCCTACTGAAACTACTGAAAGGCAACCTAATGAGACTATGGCATGAAAAGTTAATACCTAAATTACCTAGGCAACAATTGCTTGGCCAACATAGAGAATGCTGTGCACTTCGTGGTGGTGGCTGGGGTAAGAAACACCGAACGGTTGATTATGTATTCACCCACTCACCCTACAAGCTCTTTCAGTTCCATGAAAAAGTGATGCATGAGATGCAACGCCGAGGCTATCAGCCTAATGAGCTCTGGTTAAATCCATTATATCGAGGCACCAAAGTTCCATCGTATGATTCGTTGCAATCTGTGAAGCTAACATCACCTATTTATCCTGAACATGATGATGCCTATCTCAACGAGTGCATTGAAAATCTGGCAAGCAAAGGTATTGAGATTTAATAGCAAATCCACTTGTCGGTGGATACATATTACGTGCAGAAAGGAATCACGCTAAAAGCTTTATTTCGACCTAAAAATGGCAAAATTAGAATTATTGGTGGGTACCGTTATATGTATATAAGTAAAATTAAAATTGATAAATTCAGGGCATATAAGGCTGGCTTTGAATTACCTTTGAAAAAGGGTGTAACAATTATATCTGGTCAAAATGGAATTGGTAAATCAACAATCCTAGCTTTACTTACTAATTCATCAGAATTAAAAACATATAAAACTGTAGATGGCAAGCCATTTCGTGGTGAATTTCAGGATATTATTTTATTTGATGAAATTTCAGATAAAGCAGTTCTAGAAGACGATAAATCTGAAAAACCATCTACAACAATAACATTTAGTGAAAGACCACAATTAGACAGTTATCCTTCTCAAGTTACATATAGATCAACAATTCAAAAAGGTAAAAATACCAAAGTAACTTACAAAGAAACTGACAAAATAGATGTGGAACAATCAAAAAATGGCGAACCTGTACATCTTTATCAGAAAATTTCTACAACAAAATACTACAAACGTTTTAGATTCATTCCTGTAAAGGATGCAACCAAGCATAATGAAGCTAAGATACAATGGCCCGTTCTATATTTAGGCTTATCTCGTGCCTATCCTACGGGTGAAAGTACAAAAGCAATGCGTAATACATTACCATCATCTGTTCAAAATGAAATTTCTAAAGAATATAAATATATAATGGGCAATACTAGCAAAAACGAAATATTAGAGTTCGAAAATTTAACATTGGATAATCATTTTAAAAATGCTGGTATTGTTACAAATGAATATAGTGGAATAAGTAATTCTTCAGGTCAAAATGATTTAACTCAGATTTTATTAGCCGTGAAGTCATTTGAAGAATTATCTAAAGATTCGTCTTATTCATATCATGGTGGACTACTGGCAATTGACGAAATGGATGTCACGCTACATTCTGCAGCACAAAATAAATTATTAGATTTTCTTGTGAAAAAAAGTAAAGAACTAAATTTACAGATAATTGCCACTACACACAGTATTAGTTTGCTAGAGCACGCAGCCGACCTAATTAATCTAAAACATCCAGTTAATATTGAGTATTTAACAACAGATTATTCTGATAATAACGAAGTTAAAAATATGAAGAATCCCAGTCCTGATTTTTTCAGAAATAACTTGGCAGATTTATACATAAACAGTTCGACAATTTCAGAACCAATTACTGCGATTACAGAAGATTCGGTGGCTCGCTGGTTTATAACCCTATTAATTCGAATTTCAAAAGCTAAGGAGTTAAACCAAATATATTTTTTGGATATTGATATGGATTGGCAACGATTAACAAAATTAGCTGCTAACGGTGGCCGTCAATTTAAAGATATGTTGTTCTTTGTTGATGCAGACGTTCGGTTTGATGAAAAAGATTACACCAAATTCCAAGAAATAACAGAATTTTCGACATCAGGAATAGAAAATGAAAACATATTCTTCCTTCCAGGAAATAAATCTATTGAACAAATGCTATGGGAATATGTACAAAGTTTATCTGCAAACGATACATTTTTTCTAATGCCTACAATGGTTAGATCCAATAGAAACAAAGCCACCATCATTAATCATGGACCACATAGTGAAGATTATAGTGGTGATATGAAAGAAAAAGCTAAAATAAAACTATGGTTTAAAGACAATAGAGTATTTATGGATCAACTTGTTCAACGGTGGGCATCAGACGATAAAAATAAAGATAGCGTTGCTGATTTTATTAATAAATTACGTGGCGCATATAACCGTTTAATAAAATAATTTCACTGGCCAATTATTAATTTTTTTATTATTCTGTAAGAAAGGAGGTACCTTATGGCACAAACAAGAACAAGTACTCCCCTGCGTTATCCAGGCGGCAAGTCGCAATTATATCACTTTGTAGTTAGTACTTTAGAAAAGAACAATATTGATGGTACTTATATTGAACCATTCGCTGGTGGAGCCGGAATTGCATTTGAACTTCTATTAAATAATAATGTGAGCCGTATCGTTATTAATGACTTAGACCCAAGCATTCATGCTGTTTGGTTTAATATATTAAATCATTCAGAAAAACTAATCAATTTAATAAAAGATGTTCCTTTTGATTACACTACTCCTGGTAAATGTTCTAGTAGTCAACTTATTGAATTTTGGGATGATATAAAGTCAGAGCATATACTAGTTTCAGGAAAATCAAGGTCTTTGAGAAATGCATTTACCACATTAATGCTAAATAGAATGAATAGAAGCGGAATAATAAGTGGTGGCCCTATCGGTGGTAGAAAACAAACTGGTAAATATCAATTAGATGCACGATTTAACAAAAAAACGCTTATCAAAAAAATAAAAGCTATTGCTGAACGAGCTTCTGATATTGACTTATATAATTTAGATGCTAATGAACTGATTGATGTCATTAAACAAAATAAAGTGTACAAACCCGATAATACCTTTATATTCTTTGATCCACCCTATTTTGTGCAAGGTAAAAATTTATACTTATCTTTCATCGAAGAGAAGCAACATAGTCTGCTAGCAGAAAATATTTTATCCATGAATGATTATTTTTGGATTACTACTTACGATTATGTTGAACAAATTAGTGATTTATATCAAGAAGCCAGCCAACGTTATGCGTATAATTTATATTACACTGCCAATAAGCGTGGTAAGTTTCATGAATACTTGTTTGCAAGTGAAAAAACAAAATTACAATTTACTGAACAGATGAATGTTTCACAAATATAAAAAACGCACATCCCCTGTCGACAAACAACTGGATGTGCGTGTAGTAAAAATACAAGCCACAATTAAGCAGCCTATGGCATTAATTGTACCAGTTTAGAAAGGTGCAAACAATGAAACCGCAAAAGTATAAATTGAAGAATGGCGAAGAGCGCTGGCAGTTTCAAATATTTATTGGTCGTGATAGCATCACTGGTAAGCAAATTGTTAAAAAACGAAAAGGATTTAAAACTTCAGTGGAAGCAACAATTGCTTATGCAAAAATGTTAGAGGATCGTGAAAATGGTGCATTCAGTTCTGATGCCCTATCTGCTGAAAATATAACTATCACATCTCTATATGAAAAATGGCATCAGGAATACGCCCCTTCTGTTGAGGCATCTACTTTATCAAAAACAGAGTCATATTATTTAAACCATATATTGCCCGATATTGGCTCACATAAGGTGCATGAAATAACTCCTGGGGAATTACAGACACAACTGAATAAGTGGGCCACAGAGGCAAAATCTGGCGTTGTTTGGGGCCGATATCTGAAACGGCTGTTCCAATACGCACAGTTACATGAAATTACCTTTAGAAATCCATTTGATGTGGTTACTCGCCCACGACAAATAAACACTACTAGAGAACGTAAATTTGAAAACTTCTTAAATTCAAATCAACTTGAACGTTTTCTTGATTACTGGTCAAAACAATCTATCAATCAATATGCATACTTTCGCCTATTAGCATACACTGGATTAAGAAGAGGAGAAATTTTAGCTCTTACATGGCATGATATCGATTTTAATAAGCGCTCGTTGACCGTTAATAAATCCGTGGGCTTAGATTACAGAAATCATGAAACTAATATGTATTTAAAGCAGGTAAAAACTGGTTCTGGAAACAGAACGCTATCCTTAGATCCTAAAACATTAGAAATCATGAACGCTTATAAAGCTGTTGCACCTAATAATTCAAATAATATTATCTGGCCAGGTAAACATATCTATATGGATTTTAATGTTCCAGAACGTTGGTTACAGAAAATGCGCAAGGACTTACCAGAAGAAGATAATGATTTAACCCATGTATCATTGCATGGTCTACGTCATACTCACGCTACCCTTCTTTTTGAACAAGCAGCTCGCCATGGAAAAGCTGCACCTATTAAGGCAGTTCAAAAAAGATTGGGCCATGCGGATGTTGCTATGACTTTACAAATCTATACCCATGTCACGAGTGATCAAGATGATATGATAAGTGAAATTTTGTCCGATGGTTTTTAATTATTAAGTTACTACCCAATTAAAATAGATATAAAAGGGCTAACTTTAGAGGCTAACTTTTTGCTTATTTCCCATAAATAAAGCTAAATATTAAAAATACAAAAAAGCAAGGAAATGCGATTATATCAACACTTTCCTTGCTTTTTATTAAATTATCTAATACACCCTAGGCACTTCTGGTAGCTCTGGCATATCTCTTGTAAACCCCTTTTTGTCAACACTTTTAATTTTTATCTTAACAAAAATCTTAACAAATGATTTTTATATTTATTTTAATTAAGTTTAACCTTATTTTTTAACTCTAACTATTATTATACTATCTTATCTGAAACATGAAAAAAAGCCTACTAGGTTATGCAGTTTAACATAACCTAGTAGGCTTAATTTTTCTACCATCATCATCTTTCAGGATTGCTTAAATAAACGTGCCTGTGCGGCTTGCTTATCGTACAAATCAAGGTCAACATCACCACGACCAATTGATATCTGTTGCGTATTTATCATGTTGTCAAAAATCTAAATAACTGCCAATATTCGTATTGTTACCATTACAACAATTTGTATTTTGTCACTTCATCTGCTACGTGCTTTTTTAAATCATCATAACTAATGATTAAACTACACATAAATTTATTGAAATCCATCGTATCAGATTGAATATAAAATGGTAAATCTTCCCAACTTTTTTCGGGGCAGCCATATATTTCTTGATGTGTATTATAATCACCAGGAAAAGCGAACCGCCTACAAAAACAGCTAGAAAAATAGTCGTTGTAATAATTACTTTTCTCATCAACGTTTTCCAATATTATATTTATGTGTAGCTGACAAATGTGCGCTTTATGTGAACTTATAGCAAACTTTTCAGAGTCTATATTGTCGGTAAATCGTATATATCCGCAAAACCTAAAAATGCTTCATTCCAGTACTAGACCCTCAGCTATTTTCTGATTGACTAGTGGTATGATTTTGACTTGTATTTCATACCTACGTTTGTTGGCAATCATTCGATCTACCTTTATACTGTGTAGCATGATCCAATTACCACATAATTTTTAACGTATCCACCTGTCATTTCTAATTTTTATGGACCTGATACTCCTAAATGATTCATTACGATGATACTACTTCTCCTGCATTATCTTTTATGGCAATTACATTATATATAACCAGCTTGGTAAAATTCTAATAGACTTGTTTAAAACCAGCGTTCGCAATTATCAATAGTTATTAGCTGCCTTGTTGTTTTAATATATCTAATCGTTAATCATCGATAAGTTGAGGAATTTATTATTGATAGTCTAATCAAAAAAAGTAATTGGATACGAATGTATCACAGTATCTCTAATGACTTGCCGGTCTATATCCAAGCAAATGTATTCTAATTATTGACGAAATTTTTGAATGGTTAACAAAAACAACTATACTGATGGTATACATATTTTTATGTATAGAAAGGAATAGTATGCAAAAAAAATTAAGAAGTTCTTCAGACAAGTTAGATAAGAATAAAACAAATACAATCACAACAAAAGAAACGCGCCTACAAACTGTAGATAATGGAAAATCAAATAATAATTATCATGCAAGATTTTCTGATATTAAAAAAATCTGAAAATATTATGGAAAAGTTCACATAGAACCAAACGCTTTATTTGTATAACGATAATTTCACTTATACTATTGATAGCTATTATAATTTATAATGTCTATGCAAATATTTATGATATGAACTATAATAACCTTACCATTTATAATAGTGTACTTCTGAATCATGTGAACTCGATAGCATTCGTAGCCCCTTTATTTATTTTCATTGAATTAGCAGTTTTTGAAGTACATTATTTAATAGATTATATAGACAAAAAAGAAAACTCAAAAAACTTAACAAAAATATTAGTAGTAGTAACCAATTTACTTCTAGCCTTTTATTTCTCAATAGAACTAATGGCACAACCATGGAAAATTATAGAACCAATTATAACTGTGTGCACAGCAATATTTATCCCGTATATTGCTTGGTTACTCAAAAAATATGGATCTGAAAAAAATAAAAAAAATCCGTCTCCCGCAGATGAACTATTAAAATATAAAGAACTTCTCGATAAAGGAGCAATAACTCAAAAAGAGTTTGATAATCAAAAAGCTAACTTATTACCAAAATAAAAAGTTAACCGACCGATTATATAACATCAACGCGCAGGAAGGAATCACGTTAAAAGCTATCTAGGAGTAATGAAATGGGACCAGAAAGAAAGTTCGGTCGAGCATCATTTTTTGATGGCGGATTATTACCTCTAATCGGCTGGACAATTTTAGGGTTTTTAGTCACAATTTTTTCGGTTGGTATTTTATACCCTTGGTCATTAGTTATGGTCTACGGCTGGAAAATAAATCATACTGTTATTGATGGTCATCGGATGCAATTCAGTGGTTCAGCTGTTGGACTATTTGGTAATTGGATTAAGTGGCTATTTCTAATGATCATCACAGTGGGCATTTATAGTTTTTGGGTCGGTATAAAGCTAAGAATACCAGTTTTATTAACTAACACACTATTACTAAATAAGATTAAATTAACCCCCGTAAACTTTGCATACACGCTAGCTTACGGGGGTTAATTTAATTTCATTGTTAAATATTACTTCTCACGTACTACTCGTAAGAAAGCAAAATATTCATAGGCAGCTAACATAACAAATAGTAGCAAACCAATGTAAATAGATGCGTATACTGAAACAACAGAAACGATGGTCAAACCAATAGCTGATGTTGTCACAATAAGTGAAACCTTTTGCCATTTCGTTAATTTATCAGTGTCACCTTGAAAAGAAACAGCAGACATCACTGCGCCTACAACGATCATGACTCCAAAAAACACATGTAATCCAATCATATTAAAATACCTCCTCATTTTTAACAACTACTAGTATACGATAGAATCGCTGTTAATGATATGAAAAATAGTATTTAAAGTATATTTATCTAAAAATGCTAAACTAAAATAAAAGAAAACACCTTAAATTCATTTTAAAGTGTCTCCTGATTTCACTATTACTCTTTATAAACCGACAAGCAGTAGGATAATAATACCTACAATTATCAATCAATTATTCCTAGCTAATTATCATAAATCTTATCTTGTAATTGGTCACCAGCACGGTCTACTTTCTTTAATATAAAAATAGTTGTCAGAGCAGCAATGCTACCTGCTATAAAAACAGTTGATAATATAACTTTCAAAATTTTTCCCATTATATTCTCCTAAATGTCAAGATTATTTATTGTGCTTGCGTTGTGAATGTCTTTTAAACTTGCCATACAGATTTGAAATGAATTGAAATACAGTAATTGCTAGCATGATCTTTTCCAAAAGGCTTGATTTTGATTTTTCTTCACTTTTTTTCATAGATATACCCCCCACTATATTATTTAATAAGCTCATCATCTGCTTATAGGTACATTGTAACATGGTTTGTATGAAACTACCTGACGATAGCATTACCTATTAATTATTTATCGAAACTAATAACTATTATCATCATAACTCAAATCAACTCTTTGTTATTTAGTATTGAAAACTAGAAGTCCTGATGTTAATATTATGGGTGTAATAGAGTCCCAATTCTAATTACGTAAACGTCTACCCACAGCCAAGGAGTAGGCGTTTTTTGTAAAAAAATATACCTATCTCCACCAGTAAGGCGAAGATAGGTACACTTGTAGTAAAAATATAGGCAGCATCTCACTACCTACAATGATTAATTATAATATGCAAAAGTTAAAGCTGCCTAAAATTAATTAGTCTTAGGCTTACTCCAAATCGACCAGAAACGGCCATACAATGCTGTTGCTAGATAGAAGGACATTGTCAACAACATTGGTAATGAGCTGGCTGAATAGCCTGCAAATAGGGCTGTGACCCAAAGCAAAATGTTTACCGCATCAGATAATAACCAAAGCGTATATGAGTCACCATATCCAACGAACACATATAGCGAGGCTGTGCCACCAATAATTAAGACAAGCGCATCCCAAACTGGATTAGTATCGCCTAATTGTGTATAAATCCAAAAGACTGGCCACCATAGCAATAACATACATATAATCGTTAACACCCATCCTCGCAAACGCAAGAATTTGACACCATCAACAATACGATGTCCCCATGATTTCCATGTGATAATCAAAGGAATATCAATTAACAAGATGAACACGAATTGGTCAAGAACAGATGCATAATGTCCGGCTTGCCAATTAATGTAAATATAGCCTAGTGCACTAATTAATCCTAATAAACCATTAATTGGTTTACCAATCATCATATAAACAGTGCAAGCTGAGCCGATTAAAGTCGCTAATAGCGTAATAGCAGATAGTAGTGTGATTGGGCTACTCAAAAATAATGCTAACTGCACACCAAAAATAAATGCCAGCATGACACTACCAGCCGTATTAATTGATGTAATTTCTCTATAAAGCCATTTAAAATATGCCAATCTTTTATACCTCTTTCTTTTTTGAACACAAGGATATATTCTATCAGAATTTTGGTATAATTGTTAGAAATTTCAAGAAATTAAAAACTTCATGCCAAATTTAATCAGCATGAAGTTTATTAACTTTATTTATTATTTTGTTGGTTGAATTGTAAAATCAAATGTGTGATCAGTTTCTGCTGAGATATGATATGGCGGTTGTACATCTGTTCCCCAGCTATCAATACCACCAACTCCACGTACCTCACCATATACGGTAACAACTGTTCTTCTTGGAACTGGTAGTTCTTCGATATGCGTGGCATTTTCTATGTCAATCGCCGTATATGGCAATGCAGAGAATGCAAAAGGTTCGTTTAACTGCTTAAAGGTCAATAGTCCCGCCTCTGTCGACGTATCAGCATTATTCAGGCTAGTTGAACGACTAACCGTTAAACTTGAGGTTTGCATATGCATCCCCATTTCTTGAGGCACGATGTAAGGCGTTAATGGTAAGCCTGATACCTCATAAGTACCAATTTGACCACCAGTCATCCGGTCGGGATACGTCTCACCAGATAATCCTGAATAGCTATAACCATCCGCAACTGTTGGCATCACAAAACGTAATCCTAATGTCGGCAGCTCCGGTAAGCCGGCTTTTCCAGTATAATCAACTTGGATATTGAGTTGTCCATTGGCAACAATTGTGTAAATAACCTTAACTGTCGTTTCTGGCGTTGTCGCTGTTAAAAACGTATAGGTCAATGAAACTGAATCAGCATGTTCATTGGCTGAAAAACGATTGTTTTCTGGTGCAATTGGCAATCCAAGTTCTTCACCATCAACGGCCACTGTTACTGAAGTAGCTTCAGTAAACATATCTGCACCAAACCAGGCTGCTGATTTGGTTGAAAAATGACTACCGCGATCATTATCAGTCGTTGCTCGCCAGAAAGTTAATTTGGGTACACGATATAACCATTCTTTACCGTTAACATTTAATGATTCAAGACCACCCTTTTCATAACTGAATAAATAATGGAAATTTTCGCCTTGTACACCTAGGGATCCGTCACCATATACAATTTGTAACTGATTAGTTATCGTAGCGTCCATAATAATAGCTTACCTCCTGTATTGCTGGCTTAGGTTGGCGATTGGCAAAGACAATCCCATCCCCTGAAAATTCATAGTCTGAATGGCGCTCATCAAAGTCACCACCATAACGAAGCACCTGCTTACCAGTTACTTCATCGGTTACATACAAAGCTTGGTCAATGTAATCCCAAATAAAGCCACCCAAATAGGTATCAAATTCATCATATAGTTGGACATATTCGTCAAAGCCACCCACTGAATTTCCCATACTATGCATGTATTCACAGTTTAGGTATGGCTTTTTCGGATTATTTGATAAATAGTCTTTAATATCCGCAGGTGATGCATACATACGACTTTCAACATCTGACATACGGTCCTCGTCGACACGATTTTGGAAGATACCTTCATAATGTGTCAAACGTGAATCATCAACAGACTTAAAGTATTGATCCATGGCAACAGTATTATCACCAGTATATGATTCATTTCCTAATGACCAGAACAAAATAGATGGATGATTCTTAAATTGTTCAAAGTTTGACTTTGCACGGTCCAAAACAACATCTAACCACTCTGGTATTGAACCAGGGATATTATAAGATGGTTCAACTGCACCCATTTTTTGCCAACTACCATGGGATTCTAAATTAGTTTCAGCCATCATATAAATACCGGCCTCGTCACACATACCATACCAAGGAATTTGGTTAGGATAATGTGATGTGCGTACAGCATTGATATTGTTTTCTTTAAATATTTCAATATCAGTTTCCATCTCATCAAGCGTAACGTTACGGCCACCGACAGGACTCCATTCATGACGATTAACACCATTTAGGTGCAAAGGCACCCCATTGATCGTCACACGATTATCATCGTCTTTAACCAAACGACGGAAACCAAAATTGTATGGTACCACCGCAATAATTTGCTTATCTGAATCAAAAATAGTAATCGTTAATTCATATAAATCAGGTTGTCGGTGCGACCAAAGTGCAATATCATCAAAAGCTTCACTAAGCTGAATGTGTTGCTCTGCTGTTACTGTTCGATCGAGTACTGTTTCCCCGCGTGGATTGTTAACAGTAATTTGGGCAGTCGTATCAGTTAAATCACCCGCTAATGTTAAACCAATCGATAAGTCTCCTGAATGTAAGTCAGCAGCCACAACCGGCTTAAGATGGACATCGACCACGTTAACTTGTGGGATAGCAATTAAATTAACACTACGGAAAATACCTGAAAAGCGGAACATATCCTGATCTTCAATAAAAGCAGCTGTACTATACTTAAATACCTCAACTGCCAATTTATTTTCACCAGCTACTAAGTAAGGTGTTAAATCAAACTCTGCACGTGAGAAACTATCTTCAGAATAACCAATAAACTGACCATTTAACCAAATGTACATGGCTTCTTCGACACCATCGAATTGAATATGCACATCATGCCCATTAAAGTTTTCTGGCAGGTTGAACGTTTTGACATATTGACCAACCGTATTATCACTGGCATCACTAAAAATACCTGGGTATGTCTTATCGGTACCTAATGCATAAGGTGGTCGACGATAAATTTTTCCTTCCCACGGATACAAGGTATTAATATATTGAATTTGACCAAAGTTTTGAAGCTCAATATGACCTGGCACTTGAATATCATCAAAATTTTCAGTATTAAAATTTATATCTTCAAAATTAAGTAATCGTTCGGCAGGTGTTTTTGCAAAATGGATCCGCCACGTTCCATCCAAACTACTAATCAAACTTGATTCACCTTGCGTTATTTCAGCTGCTGAGTGATAGACTGTGTGATCACTATGCGCAGGCAATTTACCTATTCTAAACACAGTTGGATCATCTAACCATTCTAACTTTGCTGTCATAGTATCCCCCTAAAATAAATACAACGTTGTTGGAAACGTTTTCAATTATTATTGTAACTTAAATTAAGTGCATTGTCTGTTAATTTTCCTAAATTGTATCATAAGACATTATCAATAAAAAAAGATGCTACTCACTTGAAAAGCAAATGAATAACATCTATAAATCTTAAATTATTTAGCATCATACCATGAAGCACCAACATGAGAAGAAACTAATAGAGGAACATCTAATGTTACGGCACTGTCCATAACATTTCGTACAAGCTCTTCTAGGTCGGCCATTTCACTTTCAGGTGCTTCAAAAATCAATTCATCATGAACCTGTAATAGCATATGAGCTTGTAGCCCTGCTTTTGCAATCGCTTCCTGAACTTTGATCATTGCAATCTTAATAATGTCAGCGGCTGAACCTTGAATTGGCGAATTCATCGCTGTGCGTTCTGCAAATGACCGGGCATTAAATCTTTTTGCCTTGATATCGGGTAGATAACGACGGCGATGAGCAATTGTTTCGACGTAGCCCTTTTCACGAGCAGAAGCAATAATATCATCTGACCACTTTTTAACATCTGGGTATTGGTCAAAATAGGTTTCAATGATGGCTTTGGCTTCTTTACGTGATACACCAATATTTTTTGAAAGCCCAAAATCAGAAATACCATACACGATTCCAAAATTAACGGCTTTTGCTTGGCGACGAATATTACCTTCCACTGGTTCGTCGTCCTTAATACCAAAGATACGACGTGCCGTCGCTGCGTGGATATCTTCGCCATTTATAAATGCAGCTTGTAGGTTTTTATCACCCGTAATATGGGCCAAAACGCGCAATTCGATTTGTGAATAATCAGCACTAAGAATTTGCCAATCAGCTTGACTTGGAACAAACGCTTTACGAATCTGGCGTCCTTCTTCAATGCGTACCGGAATATTTTGCAAATTAGGGTCCACTGAAGACAAACGACCAGTCTGAGTTAAGGTTTGCAAGTATCGGGTATGAACCTTCGAATCAGATCCATGAATCACGCGCAACAGTCCTTCAACATAAGTTGATTGAATTTTTGCCACTTGTCGATAAGCCAAAATAGAAGCAACGATTGGTACATCGCCCATTTTTTCTAGCACTTCAACACTCGTCGAATAGCCAGTTTTTGTTTTCTTAATGGGAGTATATTTCATTTCTTCAAACAAAACGACGCCAAGCTGCTTAGGTGATTGCACATTAAACTCATGACCAGCTTGTTGATAAATTTTCTGTTCAAGTTCACTCAACCGCTCAGTTAGCTTACTGCGCATTTGTAATAGTTGTTCTGAATCAACGGTGATACCGGTTGACTCCATATCTGCTAATATTTTGGTTAATGGTAACTCGATTTCTTCATACAACTTAGTTTGCTCATGCTTTGACAACCGTTCTAATAACGGTTCCCGCAATAAGTTAATCGCCATGGCTTTGCGACCAAGGTGTTCAAATAAGTCTGCGTCAGCTTCGGGGATGGCAAATTTTGCACCCTTACCATAAACCTCTTCATCAGTCATGACCGCATAATAATCATTATCATGGGCCAATGCCCCTAGGTCATTGTTATTGTCGTTCGTATCTAATAAGTACGAAACAAGTAATAAGTCAAAATTGACACCTTGCAAGGCAACATCTAGTCGTTTTAAACTGACATATAATTCTTTTGCATTAAAAACATTTTTCAGAATCGTCTGGTCTTCAAGAATTTTTTTAACTGGTGAATTTTGCGTTAGTAGTTCCATATCACGACTAGCAAAATAACCATTCTCTTGATTTCCAATAACAAAGCCAACTGGATTGGCTGTATGATAATTTTCATCATCTAATTCAAGGTAAAAGCTCACTGTACCTTGCAATTGAGAAACATGGGTTAAGCTAGCCGGTGTAATTGCGGATACTGCTAAGTCTGTATTATTCAAATCGAATTCTACATCTTCATTATGTCCGCTAGTTGGCACCGTGTAACCTTGATTGGCAAGCTTAACTAATTGTGCTTTGAAGTCCAAATGTTGATAAAACGGAATAATATTTTCGTAGTCCGGACCCTTATACTTTAAATCGGATAATGAAATTGTCACTGGTGCATCCGTTAAAATCTCAGCCAAGTCACGTGACAGCAAAGCATCCTGCTTACCATTAATCAGTTTTTCTTTTTGCTTAGATGCCTTCATGTCATCAATTTGCTCGTACATTTCAGAAATTGAATGATACTTTTTAATAAGCTTTAAGGCCGTTTTAGGACCAATACCTGCAATTCCAGGGTAGTTATCACTGGTATCTCCCTGCAGTCCTTTAATGTCAACGATTTGCTTTGGCTCTAAGCCGTCATAAAGCTCCGCAATCATTGCTGGTGTATAGTGATCAATTTCTGAAATTCCCTTCTTGGTCACCCAAACAGTTATATCATCAGATACTAATTGTGTCAGATCGCGATCACCAGTAACAATAGTCACTGAATAACCATCTGCTTCACCAAGACGGGCCATCGTGCCAATAATATCATCGGCTTCATAACCAGATAATTCGTATGATTTGATACCATGCAGCGAAACCATTTGTCGTAATGGTTCGAATTGTTCGACCAATTCTTGTGGTGTGTTATCACGGTTCCCCTTGTAGTTATCAAATTTTCCTGTACGGAAAGTGGTTTTGCCTGCATCCCATGCTACTAGCGCTAAATCAGGATTAAAAGGTTCAATAATACCATCTAGCAGATTATTAAATCCAACTAGCGCGTTTGTGTGTAGACCTTCGTGGTTAACAAAACGATCGACTTGGTTAATCAACGCATAAAACGCACGAAAAGCCAAAGAATTACCATCAATTAAAAGTAAAGTTGGTTTTGCCATATTTATCTCGTTTCTGGGTACAAGACCCCTTTTTATCTATTAATAGTTTATCAGAGTTCAAATAGGGATAACAACCTCAACAAAAAAGCATTATCTCGTTATAACGAGATAATGCTATCAAATGATTAATCACGTGAACCAAAAGCCGTAAATAATTGAAGAATGTAAATGAACATATTAATGAAGTCCATATACAAGTTTAAAGCACCTGATACGGCGATTCCTTGGGTGAGTTGTGCATTCGTCTCACCATGTTTATAGTACATTGCCTTTAAGCGATTCATATCGTAAGCTGTCATAACAGCGAAGACAAGCACTCCTAAAATTGATAGGAAGAAGTATACAACACTGTTAAAGAAGAATAGATTAATAATTCCTCCAATAATCAAAGCAATCAATGAGCCAAATAAAATTGATGACAATGAAGCTAGTGACTTTTTAGTGAAGTATCCATATGCTGCCATACCTGCAAATAGAAAAGCTGTCGTTAAGAATGCTAATGCAATCATTCCTTTACCTGCAGTAAGGCCAATCACCGTAAATGTAAATCCATTAAGGACTGCAAATCCCATTAACATCCCAAAAGCTTGGGCCGGATTTTTGTACACCCGACTTGAAAATAACCAAACAAATCCCATCATGATACCAAAAATAATCAATGATGAAATTGGGCTACTAAAAATTCGAGTAATTGGGCCAGCGAAGAATGTTGTACCCAAATATGCTGTTGTTGCTGTTACCAGCAGTGCCAATGCCATGTATGAATAAACTTTTTTGAAAAAGTTATTTAAACCACTGGCATCCGGATTGACGATCCGTGGTTCTTGATTTTGAAAATTATCCATTTGTACCTCCTACGTTGTCAATGGTGACAAGGGTTCGGTGAACCGTCCCACTGACCTTAGTATAACAGAAAGTTTATCCAAAAAATTAACTTTTAGCAAAAAAATTAACTTTTTTACTGCAAATTCGCTTGTGTGTTCGCTAATAGCGTTTCAAAAGCAAATTCAGTCATTTGTAAATCACCAGCACCCATAAAGATGAACACACCTTCTTCATCTTCCAAAAGAGGTGCCACATCACTTGGTGAAACAATTCCCTCAAACTTAGAAATCTTCTTACCTAAGTCAGCAGAACAAATTTCACCAGCTTGTTCACGAGCAGAAGCGAAAATTTCTGTTAAGAAAACGTTATCTGCTAAGTCCAATGCTTTTGCAAAATCATCTTGATAGGCAATCGTACGTGAAAACGTATGTGGTTGGAAAACGGCAATTAGTTTACGATCTGGATATTTTTGACGGGCCGCGTCAATCGTTGCAGTGATTTCTGATGGATGATGTGCATAATCATCAATGATTGTCACTGGCCCGATATGTTTTTCCGTGAAGCGTCTTTTCACCCCTTGAAACGTTAACAATTCTTCTTGAATCAAAGATGTTTCTATCTCTTCAAAGTATGACACGGCAACAACAGCCAATGTATTCAAGACACCGTGTTGACCAAACAAAGGCACTTTAAAATTACCTAGGAATTTTTCATGATAGTAAGCATCAAAACTTGATCCTTTGGTTGAACGCTTAATATTAGTTGCATAGAAATCATCAGTCTCAGGATTAGTACCATAATAATAAACCGGTACAGAGACATTGATCTTGCGCAGCTGTTCATCATCACCCCAAGCAAAAATACCCTTTTTAACATTATTACCAAAGTCCTCAAAGGCGCTCCGCACGTCGTCGATACCCGTGTAATAATCTGGATGATCAAAATCGATGTTCGTCATAATTGCATAATCGGGTGTGTAGTCTTCAAAGTGGCGACGATATTCATCAGCTTCGAAAATAAAGAAACGTGCGTTAGGCACACCTTTACCAGTGCCGTCACCAATTAAGTATGATGTTGGCGCAATCCCTGATAGCACATGTGAAAGCAAACCGGTCGTAGAAGTCTTCCCGTGCGCACCAGCAACCCCAATTGAGGTGTACTTTGTAATTAATTGTTCGACCATATCAGGATAAGTCAAGATTGTTAATTCATCCGCCATTGCCAAAGCCGCAGCTACTTCAACGTGATCATTTTCAAAGGAATTACCACGAATAACCGTCATGCCTGGCTTAATATTTGCGGCATCGAATGAATAAATGTCGATTTCTGCTTCCTCAAGTGGCTTTTGAGTAAAAGTATATTCATCAATATCTGATCCGGCGACTTGATAGCCTTGATCATGTAAGATTAATGCTAATGCACTCATTCCTGAGCCTTTGATACCAATAAAGTAATAATTAGGATTTTTGTCCATATCTCTCATCCATTCCAACGTAAATATTATTCGTTAAATTTTATTAAATCTATCTTATCAGAAAAAAACATCTGCCGACATAGTTTCAGCAAATGTTTTCAAAGAGTTAGTGTTCCTTAAAGTAACCATTGTCATCTCGAGCAGCTGAACTTTCCTCTTCCGAAAGAATATCGTCCAAGCTAAGTCCTAATCCAGTTTTTATAGATTTAGGCTTGTTTACCTTCGATACTTTATCGACAACCTTTTTGGCCTTTGTTGTGGTACTTTTCTTTGTGTTCTTTGATGATTGCTGAGGCTTTAAAGTCTCAACAGTCACATGTTGTTTTGTTGCCTTTTTAGGAAATTCCCCATCATCTGTTGCCAAGAAAATATACTCTGTCTTGGCAGCTAACAATTCTGCAACCTGTTGATCATAGGTATGCATAAGATTTTCATAAAAAACAATTGGTCGCTGCAAAGCCATTCAATCACCACCTTTTTATTCAAATAGTGATTGAGCAGCGGCAGAGTTGACATCAAATGGTGTACCAACTGGTGCAAAGTCATCTGGCAAAATCAACGCACCTGGTACTTGTGGCGCATTTGGTAGATGTAGTTCACGTCCGGAAGAAATCATACCATTAGATGCAACGCCACGTAGCTCACCTGGCCAAATAATAAGTCCTGATGGCATCATTGCCCCAACCTTGGCAACCACGACCTTGATACCTTGCTGCATGTTAGGTGAACCTGAAACAATTTGAACACGTTGATCATTATCAATCACGGTTGTTGTCACTTGAAGGTGATCTGAATCCGGATGTGGTTCTGCCGTTTCAACATATCCCACAACAAACTTTGGTTCTTCATCAACAACCAGTTTTTCTGAGAAACCTGCTTTCTCAATTAGTTTATTTAATTCTGCAACTTGTTCTTTAGACAAGAACACTTGGCCAGAAACATTCGCTAAATCTAACGTTTCACTAATATTGATAAAATTGTATCCAATTAATTCATTATTATCGGTTATAAACTGAATCACATTTCCCTGGTGGTTAATATGAAAATTTTCTGTTTGATTATTAGTTAATACGATTAGGTTATCGCCCATTCCTGCCGGATTATAGCTGGCAATTAGCATACTGTCAGTGCTCCTTTTAATTAATTTATTTTTTTAATATTTAGTCGCCATAAATAATATCATTTACAGTTGTGGCGTCTAATTTTTGTGCTAGTGTCTCTACCAATGCCTGAGCAGCTTCAAAATCAGCCACTGACCAGACTGTTTGGTGAGTATGTATATAACGCGATGCGACACCTAGTGCAACAGATGGAATACCTTGATTCTGTGACTGTGCCCCATGAGCATCAGTACCACCCTTAGCAACAAAGTATTGTAGCGGAATACCTGCATCATGTGCTGTATCTAATACAAATTCTTTTAGTCGTAATGGCATAATAACACCGGGATCAAAGACCCGTAGTAATGCCCCTTGATCCATTTGTCCTTGGCCTTCAGCTGAACGGGTATCATCTGCTGTTGATGAGTCTAAAGCAAAGAAGATATCAGGCTTTAGTTGATTAACAGCAGGTCCAACACCTCTAAGCCCAACTTCTTCTTGCGTATTAGCACCCATAATCAGCGTATTTGGTAATGTTTTATTTTTCAGGTTTTCCAAAGCGTTTAAAATCGTGACTAACCCAAACCGGTTATCCCAACTTTTTGAGACCACACGCTTACCATTGGCCAACATTTTTGTTGTTACATCAGGCACGATAAAATCACCTGGGTGTATATCATAAGCTGCGACCTCATCAGCAGATGTAAAACCACCATCAAACAAAATGTCTTGAATCTGTGGTGTCCCATTCACATTTCCTTGACGTAACAAATGAGGAGCAACTGAAGACGAAACAACTGGATAGGCATTATCACGTGTAAAAAGAGTAAAACGCTCGGCTGATACCGTATATGGATTCCAGCCACCTACTGGAGCAACAACTAACATACCGCGCGACGTAATCTGAGTCACGACAAACCCAACTTCATCCATATGGGCACCAAACATGATCCGTGGCGCTGTAGCATCTTGGCTATAGCGAATACCATACAATCCACCCAAACCATTTTGAACGACTTCATCAACCAATGGTGACAAATCTTGTCTAAATGCTTGTCTAACGAAATGTTCTTGACCAGAGGTCCCTTGTAATTCCGTGTATTTTACAATACGATTCCAAATTCGTTCTTCCAATATTTTCACGCTTTCTTTAGGAATTTATTTATGCCTTGTTTCGACTTAAAATAGCTCGAATTTGAGCTTCTAACATCCCGATACCAACCGCATTTGCGCCACCTTCTGGCAAAATAATATCAGCATAACGCTTGGTAGGTTCCACAAATTGATGGTACATCGGTTTAACTGTTTCCATATATTGATTAACTACAGAATCAACAGTCCGGCCACGTTCAACAATATCACGCTGCATGCGTCGTATAAAGCGTAAATCGTCATCAGTATCAACATAAACCTTAATATCTAGCAAATCACGCAATTTTTGCTCTGTAAATAATAGGACACCTTCCAAAATAATCACATCAGCTGGCTCAACCGTGATTGTTTCGCTTGAACGAGTGTGATTTGTATAATCATAGGTCGGTTGCTCAATTGTCTCGCGATTTAATAGTTGCTTTAATTGTGAAATCAATAGTTCATTATCCAATGAATCGGGATGGTCATAATTGCTCATACGGCGTTCAGCCATACTTTTTTCATTTTGATCTTGATAGTATGCATCCTGCGGCACCATCACAACTGACTCACCAGCCAAACGTTTAATAATATCTTGGCTAACCGTTGTTTTACCGGATCCAGATCCTCCCGTAACACCGATTACCATAGGGCGTGATGTAGACATGCTAAACCTCTTTCTTTTTTATTAAATAATTTTTATTGTAATGGTAGTGTAACTGTAATTGTTGTCCCAACACCAACTTGACTGGTTAATTCAATTTTACCTTGAGCTTGTTCAACTAGATCATTCACAATTGCCAAACCTAGGCCAGTTCCTGGAATTGATTTTGTACGCGACTTATCAACGCGATAAAACCGTTCAAAAATACGGTTCTGCTCATCACTTGGAATACCCAGTCCAGTATCCTTAATGGCAAATGCTAATTCACTCGCAGTAACCATCGCTGAAACTTTAACTGCCCCATCCTGACGATTATATTTCATAGCGTTCCCAATTAAGTTTGTCAAAATTTGCTCAAAATTACTCTTGTTTTGATGAACGACCAGTGTGTCATTAACCTCATTTTTTAGGGTTAAATTCAGGTTATCCTTCAAATCAGATTTCGCTTTAAAAATTTTTTCAACCATCTCAGACATGTTAAATTGCTGTAGTGAACTTGCTCTTTCAGGCACTTTTGCCAATGTCAAAATATCATCGGTCAAGTCCAACAAACGTTTTGTCTCAGATTGAATAATTTCCAAAAATTGTTGACGATCTGCTGGGTCTTCTTGTGCACCATTTAATAATGTTTCCGTGAAACCTGCAATTGACGTCAAAGGTGTGCGCAACTCATGAGAAGCATTGGCAACAAATGCTGTTTGCATATCCTTCATTTGAATAACTTCTGTCATATCGTACATTAAAACGAGTAACTCAAAATGACGTTCACGTGTTTCATAATAAACGACAGAAACATCCACTGTTTTATCATCTATTTTGACTAACTCACGTAATTTCTTTTTTTGTTTAAGCGCTTGCTCAAATAGCTCCATCAGACGATGGTACTTAATGACATTATCGTAGTGTTGACCATTTAAATTTTGCTGTGCATCAAGCAATTGACTTGCTTGATCATTTGCTTGAATTATTTTACGTTCAGTAGTAATTTGTAACACACCTAAAGGCATATTATCCATCAATGTTTCCATCGTACTGCTCTGTTCTTGCATGATTTTAATGCGTCTACTATTCAAATGTTGGACATTATTGATGGCAGCCGCCAATGGTGCTAGTGTATCGTCTGGATGCATTAACACATGAGCTGTATGCGTATGCGTTGTTTCTAAATCTTGTAACTTTTCAATAAATAATGTGAGGTGTGCATCACGTCGTTGTTTCTGTATTTCTAAAGCTAACGTTGTTGCACCAGCTAAAATCATTGAAAGCAAAATCAAAACGTGCCATTTCAAAGTCACGTTCTGATCCCCTGTTAGAGAAGTTAGCCATAATATTAGCCAAATAATGGCTGCATAGAGAAACCAGAAAAGAACAAATCGCTTTGCTGATTGGATTAATTCATCAATATTCATCATTCACCCCCTGAATCTTGTTCATTACGTGAACTGTCGAAACGGTATCCAAAGCCACGCACTGTTTTTAAATAAACTGGATGTTTCGGGTCTAACTCGATTTTATCCCGCAAATGCGATAAGTGCATATCGACCATCCGTGTATCCGGTCCCGAGAATTCATAGCCCCAAACGCCGTCTAAAATCGTTTCACGACTGAGAACGCGACCTTCACGTTCAGCCATATATGCCAATAACTCATACTCTTTTGGTGTTAATTTAACGATTTCATCGTCAAACTGCACAACCATTTTATTAAAATCAATCGTTAAGCGACCATATGATTGATTATGTTTCACACTCTCTTCTTTTGGCGCTTGTGTTTTTTGACTAAAGCGTCGTAATACCGCGTGAACACGCGCAATAACTTCCCTTGGACTAAAGGGTTTTGTCACGTAATCATCAGCACCAATCTCTAAACCAACAACCTTATCAATTTCATCATCTAAGGCTGTTAGCATAATAATTGGAATTTGATTTTTTTCAGCACGTAATTCACGAGTGACATCAACACCACTTTTTTCAGGCAACATAATATCTAATAAAACAATATCAATTTTTTGTTCGTGAAGAATGTCGAGTGCTTGCTGACCATCTTCGGCTAAAATCACATCAAAGCCAGATTTTTTTAAGTTATATGTTAGTAGAGTTTGTAATGATGGTTCGTCATCAACGACCAAAACTTTTGTCATAACTGAAAACTCCTATTTATATATATTAACTACAAGTTTACCACGAAAAATAGGTAAATTGCTTACCTATGTTAAGGATTAATCACTACTTTTAAATAACTGAATGTTCATTAATTTATGGGTGTTCTCTGCTTGTGTCGCTTACTAATAAATTTAATAACAATCATCCCCACAATCAGTAATGTACCTAATAAGAAAAGCGTCCACTCTCCCATGATAGCAACCCCATAAACTAGAGGGATGGTAATAAAATAACCACCATCTGTTTACTCCTTACTCATATAAATAAGTCTTCTTATGTAAAAAGAGTGGCTTTAACTACTATTTGATAGTTAAACCACTCTATAATTGTTGGTTTTGTTCCTTAGTCCATGAAATCACGTAGTTGCTTTGAACGTGATGGATGGCGTAATTTACGCAACGCTTTTGCTTCAATTTGACGGATTCGTTCACGAGTAACCCCGAATACTTTACCGACTTCTTCCAACGTGCGTGTACGCCCGTCTTCAAGACCAAAGCGTAGTCGTAACACATTTTCTTCACGATCAGTTAACGTATCAAGCACTGATTCTAGCTGCTCTTTCAACATTTGATATGCTGCTGAATCAGCGGGTGAAACGGCTTCATTATCTTCAATGAAGTCTCCCAAGTGAGAATCATCCTCTTCACCGATTGGTGTCTCCAAAGAAACAGGCTCTTGCGCAATTTTTAGGATATCACGAACTTTGTCAGTGGCAACATCCATTTCTGCACCAATTTCTTCAGGTGTTGGTTCACGTCCCAGGTCTTGTAGTAAATTACGTTGAATACGAATCAACTTATTAATTGTTTCGACCATGTGTACTGGAATACGAATTGTACGTGCTTGATCAGCGATGGCACGAGTAATTGCCTGACGAATCCACCAAGTAGCATATGTTGAGAACTTAAATCCTTTACGGTAATCAAACTTCTCAACAGCTTTCATCAATCCCATATTTCCTTCTTGGATCAAATCAAGGAATTGCATACCACGACCAACATATCGCTTGGCAATCGAAACAACCAAACGTAAATTGGCTTCTGCTAATTCTTGCTTAGCAGTCTCATCACCAGATTCGATTCTCTCGGCTAATGCAACTTCTTCTTTTCCAGTTAGCAAAGAAACACGGCCAATTTCCTTTAGATACATACGAACTGGATCATTGATTTTCATACCAGTTGGTGCATCTGCTGCCTGCTTTAATTCCTTTTCAGACAACTTGGTCTTTTTGTTTTCTAGTGCACGAGCAGTTGGCTCACCGTTTTCATCAACAACAGAAATACCTGCTGATTCAATTTGATCATACAAATCATCAATCTGATCAGCATTCAAAGACATTGGCTTAACAACTGCCTTTTGCAAATCAGTTTCCTTAATTTGCTTATCCTTTTTAAATTCTTTGATGATACCCTTAACCGCTTTATCAAAGTCAGTTTTACTAAACTTAGTAGTGTTTCCCTCGGTTTTCTTTGCAGCCATAGTAAACTCCTTAATTATTTAAATTCTTTGTTTGCTTTTGTTTTAAAACAGTCATATATTCAACACTTAATTGTGCAATTCGTGCATGGTCATGCAACTGATTGGCTTCTTTAATATCACGTGATAATTGACGGATTTTTTCCTCTAAAGGGGCTTCATCGCTAATCACACGAATGTATGCTGATACTTGTTCGCGATCTTCAAATAACTGTGAATCAATACCTTCTAATGAAGCTAATATTCTAGTTAATCCAGGTTTTTGAACATAATCCATAAATGCTGCCATATCCGTTATAGGTTGTTGCTGATGTTCTTCACGATAGGCCATTGCAATCATATATAATGTTTCATATGGTACATCCTGAAAAGAAAAGTCAGCCTGATTGGTAACTTGCAACCAAACGTCATTATCACGTAACATCCATGCCAACAGTATTTGTTCGGCTTTTTCAACGCGCGTCAGACTACTTTTAACAACCTGATTACCATTAAAGGATGGCTGATGAGACTGTTGTCGAGCACCTTGATGCGTATTAGTAGATGGCTTCTGTGCTTGCTTTTGTAGCAACAGCGGGCGAATCTGATCTTGCAAAGCGTCATAGCTCAAGTCAAATTCATTAGCAAGTTGACGTAAAAATTGTTCACGTATTACTGGTTCCTTGACTGTCGCAATTACCGTAAGCGCATCACTAATGTAAGCGAACATCTCAGTTTGATTATTTAAATTACGATCAATTTGTAGATATCGCAAATTAAAAGTAACCGGATCTTCAACATTATGCACTAATACTTGATTAAATGCCGTTGCGTCATTTGAACGTAGATATTCGTCAGGGTCTTGATTATCAGGAATATGAATAATCTGAGCAGATAAACGACCTTGTTGGGTAATTAAATCCAACGCCCGTTTTGTTGCTTTTTGCCCCGCCATATCGGAATCATAACTAATACTAATGCCATCAGACATGCGAGACAAACGTTGCACTTGTTCAGTCGTTAACGACGTTCCCATCGAGGCGACACCATTTTGAATACCCGCCTGAAACGCTGCAATAACATCCATGAACCCTTCAAAAAGAATCACATGTTTTTGCTTTTTAATCGTATCCTTGGCTAAATCTAAGTTAAATAGCTCTGCAGATTTATTAAATAGTAGACTTTCAGGGGAATTGATATACTTCGGTTCATCATCATTCTGAGTTAACTTTCTCCCAGAAAAAGCGATAGGATGACCGGTGCTATCCCTGATAGTAAATAAGACACGATTGGTAAAACGATCATGGAGGCTACCGTCAGACCACTCAACAAATAATTCAGATTTACGTAATAGCTGATAATCAACTTTTTGCGTCTGGAAGTAATCATATAAAATATTACCTTCAGGTGCATACCCTAACATAAACGCATCAATCGTCTTCTCATCCAACCCACGAGAAGTTAGATAAGTAAGCGCCTTCTCACCTGAAGCAGTATTGACTAATAGATGATGATAAAGTTTGGTTGCCTCTGCGTATAATTCACGCAATGCCTTTACTTCTGGATCGACTTGTACATCTTGGTCATTCTCCAGATACGATTCATCTAAATCAACACCAGATTGTGGTGCAATTTTGGCAACGGCCTGCGGAAATGAAAGATTTTCAATCTCCATTAGAAAACTAAAAGCATTTCCTCCTCGGCCACATGAAAAACAATGAAAAATTTGTTTCTCTTCATTAACGGAAAATGAAGGCGTCCGTTCCTCATGAAATGGACATTTTCCAAACAAATTACGTCCTTGTTTTTTTAACTGTACATATGGTGAAACAACATCAACAATATTAACGTGTTCACGAATTTCTTCAACAAGATTCTGCGGAATTCGTGCCATAATATTTCACCTCCGTTCCAATCAAAATGAACTTTTCCAGCTCTTATAATTATACGCTTGAATATTTAATATGCAAGCATCTTGTCAACCCCTATGAAAACTCATAAATCTTGTTATGACAACATTCTTATTTTAACTTAGGTGTATTATGTAAACTAGAATTTTATAGGAATTGTCAAGTTATTAGCTATCAATTTTCCAAAAAATTTTTAACGACTAGCCGTGCATGCCTTGCCAGCAACCTTTACCCGCTTTATTACATTTTTGTATCTTTTTTTGGTTTGCTTGCTCTGGTTGTCTGCCCATGTTGTGGTTGTCACAATAATTTTTAAAATATAATTATTTACTCACACACTAAAACGACTTGTATTGATTGCTATAAAATACAAGTTCAAATAGTAAAAATTAGAATTTTAATTAAGCTAATTGTGACCGATGTTGGCGTTTCTTCTGACGTGCCCGTTGACTTTGCAAGAATTGGCGATAACACTGTTGTGGCGTTTGCCAATTTAAGACAGCCTTTGGATAATGGTTAATAATGTCTTGCACCGCTCTTAGTGCCACTAACGTGGTTTTAGTCAGACTTTGCCCTTTGGGAAAGAAACGCCGAATGTCACGATTAATACGTTCAATCCCCCCTTTTTCGGCCGGACTATACGCATGCGTAAAATAAACAGTTACTTGCCATTTTTCAAATAGCATCATGATATCAAGGTTGGTAAACTCATGACCACGGTCCGTAGTGACTGACTGCACTTGATTTGGATGTCGGGTTAAAAATTGTTCAATGGCATCATGCATGGCACTCACGCGTTTACTGTCCAATTTCATTAGCTCCATGTAGCGACTTTTACGTTCATAAAATACCAATAAACTGGCCTTCACCCCTTGAGGTGAATCAATACAATCCATTTCCCAGTGACCAAAATTACGGCGTTGATTAATTGTCTTGGGACGTTGGTCAATACTATGGTCTTGCATAAAATCACTTTCATGATGTGAGCGCATCGCTTCGCGCATAGAAACAGGTCGCATATGGTACTTACGTTTTTTATAATTCAATAGTGCCGGGACTTCTTTTTTTAAGTAGCGATATAAAGTGGTTGCTGAAGGCGCATTTTTCATGCTGTGCGCAATCATCGGAATGGTCCAGTGTTTTTCTTCAACGGCTTTTTGAACCCGTTTTAAAGTCCCTTTTGATACGTGAAGGTTGCCA
Source organism: Weissella thailandensis (assembly GCF_005405465.1). GTDB lineage: Bacteria > Bacillota > Bacilli > Lactobacillales > Lactobacillaceae > Weissella > Weissella thailandensis. The sequence continues at coordinate 48,471 of NZ_BJEC01000001.1, read as the reverse complement.
TAATTGCGATTAATGCGGTTCTGGGCAGCTAACCAATCAGCGTATTCCGGATCATACGGGATTTTATCTAGTGGGACATCAGAACGACGCCGATTATGGTGGACTTCATCATAGATTGTTTTAGGCGTTCGATGCAAACGTAAGGCAATTTGCCGTAAACTAATCTTCTGTTCATAATACCAAACATAAATGTAATAACGTTCAGAGCGGGATAGACGTTTGTAAGCTTTCATTAATTTGCTCCTTTACTATTTTGAGATAATCTTACTAGGCTTAATTGTATAATGTTCAATTGGGCCAGTATTACACAAAAGTGAAAATGAACTTACATTATAAATACTCGGATTGAGGGGCAGCGTTACATTTAATCGAGTTACGTATGTTTACTGGCAAAACAGTTACCATACACAAATTTATATATATATCATTTAATAATGGAATTAAAACACCTTCTTAAACATTTACTCAAATGATCGTATTAAATTTAATTATTAAACAGCTTTTAATTTATTATATATGCAAAAAGCTCGTAAATCAGATGTTAAACATCAAATTTACGAGCAATTTTTACAAACTAAATTAAAGATCTGAACTATTGTCACGCCATCTGCAATTGAACCCAATTATGGGGCACTTCATCTGTCCACATAAAACTTTCTCTATATGAATATACATATAGGACAAAATTACAATTATACACATATATACAAATTTCAAAAGAGAGGACTAATACAACAAATAGGAGTCTTAACATAAATATTTTAATCCTCTAAGTCAACATATCTATTTCTGTAAATCTGAAATAATTTTATTAATCTTAACTTCTATATCGTCTAAAGAAATAATAAACCATTCTGTTGCTTTTTTAAACTTATCGTCTTGAAATATTACTTGTTTGTCCTTAAATACATGATGCAACGTCCTTTCTAATAATTGAGCATTAATATTTTTAATTTCAGCTGACAATACTAATTGAACGGGTGCATTCAAGTAAGTTATTTCATTTTTTGCATTCTCAAGTCTTTGTTCAATCTTATTATTTGTGAATCCTATTTTATATAGATTACTGATTTTACTAATTTCAGGGTCCTTGCTCAAAGATTTTAAGACATATATATAGCCAGTTGTAAAATTCGCACCAAAATCTTCTGCAATGCTATTGCCGTCTATAACTTCTGTAATCATACGACCATTTCTTTCCTTAGAGTATAAGGACGATGCTAATGATTGTAGCAGTAAATCTTTATTTTCAGTACCATTTTCATAAATAACGTGCATTCTAGCATTTAATTTTCCATTATCTCCAATAAATTTATCTCTAGAAATCGAAATAATATATAACATCACCCCATTCTGGATATAAAATCTATTTTCTTCAATATCATACTGTTTGAATGGTACAATATTTCGTCGACCCGATGCTATATCTGCATGTACTTCCTCAAATAGTTTTTTGTATTGATCAAAATTTTTAGCATGTTTTCGACGCCCTATTTTATCCGCAGCATTAATTGTCTTTTTATAGCGTGATACATCTAATAAATTGTTAAAATCATCTAATGAGTTACTTTCATTTAAAATGGTGTCTAAATCTTCCACTTTCTGATTATCTGTTAAGTCATTATTAGTCCAACAACTGGCCTTTCAAGAATTCCATTTAAATCATATTTTTTAACTAATGCTGCTCTATCATCATTATCACGAAATCCCTGTAAACGTGCCCATAATGCTCTTTCGTGTGACCATTCCGAAGTTTTTTTAGGTTCTCGTTTGTTATCATCAACAAAGTCAATAATTTCTTGAAACTTCGACACTTCTGATGATTCATTTACATTTTTTTTAGGTTTATCAACTTTAGTTAACTCATCAAAGTCCATGTCATTAAAAATATCATCAAAATTAATTGCCATTAATATCCTCCTCACGTTCTTTCTTCAGTTCAGCAAGGCGTAATAAAGCAAAAGCTAAATATTTTTCTGTTTCATCTTTACTATTTGTATCAGGTTTTCGCCCATTTTCAACATAGAACTGCTTTGCTTGATAATAAGCATGTGCAAGCTGCTCATCTGTAAATTCGTATTTATTTTTAGCCAAATAATCCTGAATAAAGTGCAGAGTAGGCGCATTAATATCATGACTAATCACAGCATATGCTCGCTGAAAAGGATTTACTGCATCAATTAAATCAATATTCAGGTCGTCAATGTTGATAAAACGATCAGCCATTTTGATAATTTGTCGATTACCATCATCAGAAACAGTTTGTTCACTAGCTGAAACATTAATATCTGTTACCACGTGTTGTCGAACAGTTTCGAGTTCTTCTTCAGATAAATCTGGGTAGCGATCAATGATAACACGAGGAATTAATGTTTTATTAATTGTTTTCGCGTCTGCATTACTTATTATGGCGTTTTGCACATCTGAATTCTGTAGGATACTAGATTTCAAGTCAGCCATATCATCATCAATAATTTTTTGTGTCCGTTCAGTTGTATTTGCAGGTCTTAACCCCTTAATAGCCATGCTATCTGATGTATCACTTACGTCATCTTTAGGCTTAAATTTGTAAACTGGCGCTAAAACTTGCTCCATTAACAAAGAAGCAGTAATTGCTTTCATAATACTATTTACAGCAAAAAGGACTTCATCGTCGTTTGCATCCGGTTCAGCTATTAAATTAACAAATTTAGAACGTGTTTTATTAACACTATTACGTGTAACACGGCCAATAATCTGAATAACTTCAGTCAATGAATTACGATAGCCAATCGTCAATGCATATTCAGCGAATGGCCAGTCAAAACCCTCCTTTGCCATACCTAAAGCAATAATAATATCTAGTTTATCTAAATCTGTAATATCATCGGAAATGTTTGCCAAGTAATTGGCGACTTTTTCGCGACCTTCTTCTTGTACAAGATCAGCAACTTTTAACTTTTTCCCATCTGGACGTGATATTTCATAAATACCATCGGCATTGACCTTAATTGACCCACCATCCGTAAGAATATCCAAAATTTCATCTACTTCTGAATATTTGTCTTTAGTAGATTCCCCTGAGTTAACGTTTGGAATATGAATAATAGTTTTTTTGTTTACATCTAAAACTTCTGAAAGAGCCTCTGTATACTTACCCCGATAAAAGCTATATCCCATGGAAAATGATTTTAGATACTTATAACCTTCCAACTGCTCATAATAAGTGTAAGTAACCTTATCAAACTTTTCTTCATCAGCCGGATCAAGAATGGGCACAGAGTCGCCTCGAAAATAAGAACCAGTCATTGCTAAAACATGCGCAGTAGAATTTTTCATAATACTACGTAAAGCATTACCTAAAATAGAATTATCATCATGCGATATATGATGAAACTCGTCAATTGCGACTAATGTATCATCAAAAGATGAATCATCTAACTCTTCAAAAGCAAATCGTAAAGTTGCATGTGTAGAAATAAGAATATCGTCCGTTGGATCCGTTGAACGTATAAATCTTTCAAAGTGTTTAACCTTGGACTTTTCACCACCACCAATAGTTAAGTTATTCTCTGGTTTTACAATCCAATCCCAATAAAAACCGTTATTTGTTAGGGCACGATTACCAAACGATTTGCCAATTGAGCGTTCAGGAACAGCAATAATAACCTTTTTAATGTCCTGATTGTGCAATTTGTCTAACGCTACAAATTGCAATGCACGTGATTTTCCAGAAGCAGGAGGGGCTTTAACTAATAAATATTTTGATGCTCTTTTTTCGTATACACGGGCCTGCATTTCACGCATACCTAATTCATTAGTGCTTTTTGTTTTATTTTCATCAAAATTAATTTCGAATAAATTACTAGTCATTTTTATCCTTCTTTTGTTGTCATTTTTTGATACAAATTGAGTAATATGTCTAAGCGTTTTTCATCACTTTCAAATGGGCGTTGTTGATATGCACGATCTACTATCCCGTCGAGTTCCTCATGCTTTTTACGTAGATTTTCTGGCATTGTATCTTTATTATATAGTTCAGCCAATGTACCTCCATCGTATTCTCGTAATTCGAGGATTTCCGTCATAACACGAGTCATTTCATTTTTTCGTTGAGTTGAAAGTCCTTTGATTGGAAAGGTGTTATAAACTAACCCTGCTGAGTAACGATAACGTGTTTCCAGTTTCCCACCCACTGAACGTAGCCACACCATATGCATGCGGGATTCAAGTATACCTAAAAGCCACATGGGCGCATTATATATAGCCATAGCTGAAATCAGATATAACAGTATTTTCATTCACATAACCCATTGGAACATACTCTCGATTTTCAGATGACACACGAGGAACAATAATTTGAGTTATACCTTTTTCATTACCATTATGTTTTTTTCTGTAGTTCTCAAAAGCTGCTATACGTTCTCCACGCTGAACAAATAAATAAGGCGTTTCCCCCGCTTTTTTAGTTGAACTTGCTTTACTTTCAAGTCGCATTGACTCAACATTTCCAATACGCCAAACTATTTCTGGAATATCGGCAACTTCATCATACTGCATTTTATTTTCAAACCATAAAGTGTATCTAGCTTCATCTTTAATAAACTCATTAGCCCCAATATAGTGTTTCATGTATTTTTGTAAGCTTTTATGATTCGAATATTTGTTAAATAAGGTTCTTTTTTCTCTCTCAGAAAAAATAAAATTTCCTCCATCTCGTGGCATACTACCAAATACCATTTTTGGAAAGTTTGAAATACTTACACTACTATTAGACACAAGTACATTCGGCGCCGTAGTTAGATATGGATTAATATTCTCCACTAACTGCATTTTGGTATCCGAAAACAAATAATTAAGAGTTTTCATTCTTTTAGATATCAATCCAATAATTACTACAGTTACACCAGCATTTTTTTTGCACTATTTCCCCATTTGAATGATGTGTAAGCAAAAGAGATTTTTGTATATTTAAGAAGATTAGACCAAATTAAAGAAACCTGTTCACCCTGATTAATTGAGTTTGTTGAAACAAAAGCTAGCTGACTGTTTGACTTTGCAATAAACTGAGATCCCTTATAAAACCATCCTGTAATATAATCCACTTTTTTTGAGTTTATAGAACTACCAAGTACATAAGCCAGGTCTTCTTTTTGTTGTTTACTTTGTAACTTTGCTCCTAAATATGGCGGATTTCCCATAATATATATTTCATCTTCAGAAGTGTGTGGAACCACCTTGTCCCAATCCATTCTGAGAGAGTTGCCAATAATGATATTCCCTGCATCTTTTAAAGGCAAAAGTTGCGCAATAGTTCCTGGAATAGCTTCTTCCATTTCCATATTCATTTGATGCTCTGCTATCCATAACGATATTTTTGCAACTTCATGGGCAAAATCATCTATTTCAATACCATTAAAATTATCTAACCGGATTGAAGACATTGGCATTTGATCAGGCTGTTCAATTTCTTGTTCTAATAAAATAATTTTAATTTCAAGCCGCCTAATTTCCTTGTAAGCAATTATCAAAAAATTACCAGAACCACTAGCAGGATCCAAAAATTTAATGGATGAGATTCGTTCATGTAATACATTTAAAGAATTCAAAATATCTTTACGGTTTGCATTACGTGTTTTTTCAGTGATATTTTTCTCGTTACTTTGTTCTAATCGCTCCTTAAGTGATTCAAAAGCATTAGTAACTTTGTCTAGGAATAGTGGCTTAATCACCTTCATAATATTAGGTACACTTGTGTAATGCATACCAGTAACATGTCTATTTTCAGCAGACGCCACTGACTGAATCATTGAACCCAAGATGTCTGGATTGATTTCCTGCCAATTTAATAGTTCACCTGCTTCAATAAGTAACTTTCGGGAATTACGTGTAAACAACAACGATGTATGCTTTTCTCTGAAAAGTTTACCATTAACATATGGAAGATCTAATAACCAATTTTCTTTAGTAGAGCGTGCATCTATAGGGACATCCAAAACAGCAAACACTGCGGTTATAATTTCATTTAAGTTACTACCATCATCATTAGTACGCGCCTTTAAAATATTAGTAAAAACACTTTTTTTCATAATATTTGTATCTTCTGCAAACAATAAAAATAGTATACGAATTAAAAATAAATTGAAAGTATGTTCATCCGTGCTAGGATTGTCCTTAGCTAAAGCATCATAAAGCCGTGCAAATCGTTCGGCCGCTTTTCGATCTGCAGGACTTTCCGCTTGATAATCCGTTTTCTCTATCCCATTCCAAGGTAAAAAAAGTCTGCATTCTGAGGCAACTCTGTAAATAAAATGTTGAGAGTTGCTGTTGTCTTAGTATCAAATGCAGCAAAATTTTTAAAATTATTAGCGATAATAAATCTTGGCTTAGATTTCTCGCCTTTAATTTTTTGCTGAATTGCATCCACACCTTTAACAACATCATCTTCGGTTTCAAAATAATATAGCTTATTTTTAATTGTAAAAGGCTCTCCCTCTTGAAATTTTCGATTAGCACGGGTAATAGAAGTTTGAGGGATAGCGAAGTTATTTAAAAATTCAATAATGAATTTTTCTTTATTATTCACTGTAACTAATTTAGATATATTATCTTCAATTTCTGTAATGTTTAATCTTTTATTGGGGGTCATTTTATAACAACTTTCTATATTTATTGGCAATTCAACTCTCTAGATACTATGAACAAAGTAATACCACATATAAAGAAATATATCGATTAAAAATCGTCTAGCAGTTTTTAAATCACGTTACAGAAGGTTAATTGATAAATAACTTCCGTCATGGTTAATTAATACTTATTCAACTACTAAATCGGCTACTCTATCATAGATACTACTCCATAATTATTTTTTTGAATATTTTTTTACAAGTTGATTTAAAAAATCATTACGTAATCAAAAAGACATTCATTTATAGTGAATGTCTTTTAATAACTACCATTTAAAGCGTCATGAAAACTAGGTATATCTAATTTTCTGTAAATCCACGCGGCTATTATATCATATATTAAATCTAATTTTAAAAATGTATTACATAATATTTATCTATGTTATCGTATTCATATTCCCTCCATTTTTTGTGGCACTTTACTATCCACACAAGATTATTATATCGACAAATTTCGAAACTCAGCCAATCTAAGACTAACCACCAGGCATGACGTGATTCGTCTCACGGCTGTGAGACATGCTTCGTTTCTTTTTGCCGATTTTTAAATGGATGTAACCACTTGGCTAACTTAGCTTGGCAGGCTTGTTGTGCCAATTCTTGGTGTTGGGCTAAATCGACTTGATCACTCTGTAAACGATGCTCATATTGTTGATTAACTTCAACCAATTGTTGCTTAACGCGTTCCAAATCTTCTTGAGCCGTTTCCGCACGGAATTGCCACTTAGATGATTCAGCTTGCAGTTGACCAATTTGACCTTCTAGGGCCATTTTAACTGATTTCAATTGGTCATGGCGTTTCTCAAGATTAAGCACTTCTGCATTCGCAAATTGGAGGCGTTCCTTTTCAGCTTGGGCTTTATCTGAATCCTCACGGATGCCTAAGGCATGTTCATGTTCCTTAATAAAATCTTGGCGGCGTACTTCTAAATCACTTGATAACTGCCGATAAGCTTTTGTCATTAAGTCATTAGCTTCCTTTTGCCCAGCCACAATTTGGTCAATCACTTTGTGGCGTTTAAATTCGGCTTGGTTATAGCGTAATTGTTGCACTTCTTGCTCGATATATTGCTTTTGCGTGGTAATAATTTGGGCAATTTCATGTTGAATAATTTGGTCACGATCACCCGTTAATTTAGCCGTTGTTTTGGCTTTATCAATGGTTAATTGCTGTTCAAGCTTGGTTAACGTTTGTTCATGACGTTGTTCTTCTTCGGCAACAGCCTGTTGATAATCATTATCTAAAGCTGCTAACGAATTGTCCAAACGATTGCCATAATCTTTCGTATGGCGTTGCGTTACCTGTTGTTTAATTGGTGTTTGCCAATCTGTTGTTAGCAAGTCATCAATGGCTTGCGTATCTTCATGCACATCGGCAATGTTTTGCGTCAGTGTCTCACGGTAAGCATCGGCCACCTTATCGGCGGTTTGTTGCATGAAGGCATTTGCTTCTTTAGTTTCGCGTACCATCATCACGTCAACATAATCATCGCTTTCCGGTACCACCGTTTGTTTTTCATCCAACGGTTTCGTTTTGAAAAACGAAGTTTTAACTTGAAAGGCTTGAATAAGTTTGGCAATGGTTAAAGTGCTATCGGCGGTAGCTGCAGCTGGCATTACCGGTTGCGTGGCAACCGAAGCAGCATCTGCGACAGCTGCTGTTGCAGCTTGACTAGCTGCACTAGCTGGTTCAGCATCGTTAGCTGCTTGTGATGAAGCTTCTGATAAGGTTGTTTCAGATTGTGGTTGGCTTGATTTAACCGTCTGTTCAGGTTGATCAGTCGTGGGTTCATCACGAACCACTAACCGTTGTGGTAACCGGTTAAAGAGCTCATTATGCTCAACGGCTTCAATATATTCGTCTTCACTGGGCAAGGTCGGTAACTCTTGATCAGTAAAGCCTCCTAGCTCATGACTGGCAGTTAAAAAGGCTGTCAATGCGTCTGTTAATTCTTGATACGTCAAATCATCGGCCAGACGTACTTGTTCATCGTTCAATACTTGATTGACTATTTCCACGACAAAATTTTCCATGTCGCTTCTTACCACAGCGTTTTCCCAGGTTAAGCCCGTTTCCACCGTTTTCTTCGGGTTTTTCGGGTCTACCGTTAAAAAGCTGATGTCACCTAACGGCACCACTTCACCGGTAGAAGTCACCACGTTTTGTTGTATTTTTTCTGTCAGCGTTTTTAACTCATCTAGTTTCAGATTAGGCCAGGTTTGCATCACTTGACCCGTATCAGCCAGCAATTGTTTAATCAACGGATTGTCACGATCTAACGTACTTTTAACCACTTGGGCGCGATAATCGCCTAAATCAACCGGCGGTTGTCGTTTCTTTGCTTTTAACCAATGCATATGTCCCTCCTTTCAAATTAAATACAGCCGCTTAAAATGGCCAAGTCCAGTTAAAGCCACCACCGGCACTGGTAACGGTATTAACGATCCAAGTTACCCCAAGGCTCAAGCATAGGATTCCCACAATACTTGCTAAACCAATCATGATTTTTTTCGTACCAGACGCATGCAGCATTTGATTACCTGATGCCATCATGGCAATACCTAAAGCGGCCCCAATCGCTCCTAAAACAACCGTTAGCAAAATTAAAAAGGTAATCACTTTACTACCGGTGTTTTTAGCCGTTTCTTCCAAAGCAGCTGCGTGGACTAAGGTTGCTTGACTACTAGCTAATAGTATTGTCCCTACACTAAGCGTTGCCGTCACGAAGCCGCGTGACCATGGTTTTGTATATGTTGTCATTGTCTGACCTCCAAAAATTTAAATGTCACTATCTCTAGTGCAACCCTATCGTAACGAATTTTTAAAGGCCTATGTAAAAGTGTCCCAAAGAAATTTTTAAGTCATTAAAAAAAGAATAACCGCTCAACTTGGCAGTGCACGGCACCAAGTGAACGGTTGTTCTTGAAATCTAATTACCAAAGTTAGTATAGCACATTAACTAATTGTCACGAACGATAATTTTACGTATACGTATCGTATACGATTGCGTATGATATACCGTATACTTACTCGTATGTTAATGCGTATACGTTTATGATTGGGGCTTCAAAAATGATTGATAGCCCTCATTGTTATTAAAGCGAATAATATGATCATTCATCGTGAATTGATGACTATGACGTTCGTCAGCCTTGATCATTGCTAATCTCAATTGGACTTGGGTGACGCGTAAATACCGACTGAGTTCAATTAAACTACTAAAGTACTTGGCATCATAATCAACAATATAATGTCCTTGTGCCGACGTTTGCCAATATTTGTGGCCCAACTCTTGCGCTGCTGGACTATTTAAATCCCCCTGACCAGCAGCCATAATGTGTGGTATCCAATTCATATGACGCCCTCCTCTTAATTTGGAATACTTTTATTAATCAACAGTTTCCGTACTATCAACGGCGATATTGTAGACCCCCTGTTGATCAATTTTAACTAGTTTATCAGTTTTGCCATCATACATAATATGAAAAACTTTAATGGTATCTTGCCCTTCTTCATCTTTAAAGTTTAACTCTTGCGTTGTATAAACGGTTGCTTCTAGTTGCTGATCGGTAATTTTGGTTGGCACAATCTGATTTTTAACAAACGTCGATTGTAAGCCTAACTGCCGGGTTTTACTGTACTTATCTTCTTTAAATAACCGTCGGTTATCATAAACTGCGGGACTCACCACTTTTTTAGCGGCTTGACGGCGCTGATTATAGGCTTTTTGATCATCATAATTAAAGTAAGCACTCATAAACGTATCTAACCGTTCTTCAGTCCGACTACACAACGGGCGTTCTCGTTCAAAGTTTGACAACTTACATTGCGTCTGTTGTTGCTTAATGTGTGCTTGCTGTTGCTGACGTTCAGTTTGATGATTAGCTCCATTAAGCATGAAGACACACCCCATCACGATGGCCACAACACTTAACCCGCTAGTAATCAAATAGAACCACTTAGTAGACGGTATCTTTGGCATTTTCACTGGCTTTCACCTCCCCTAACTTGATGCTTTCAACGCGTAACTGACCTTGATATTGGTCTAAGGTCAATAAGACGGTAAATTTTGATTTGACATGGCGCGTCTTAGCCTTTTTATCATCCGAAATACCAAAGGCTTCAATCTCAATTTGACCCTCACCGACAATTTCCCCATCAGCCATTTTGTTGAATTGTAAATCATGATGGGTTAATTTCATGCCGCTATTCATACCGGCCATTGCTTGAATCGCCGTATAAACATCGGCGTTCCCATAAGTCTCATCCTTAGCACTAATATCTCCTGATTTCGTGGCACGCGCTAACGCACGATTCAAAAATGCCACCGCCCGCTTTTGATAAACGGCATCAGCAACTAATTTTTCTTGGGTTTGGCGTTTTTGCTGGGTATTTTTTTGTTGGTGTTTGACTTGTTGGACTTGCTGTTGAGTTGTCTGTTGTTGCTGGGACTGCTTTTGGTCGTAAACAAAGGCCAGAACCGCAAAGATTATGCTTAACCCTAATACTAGTTTCAGTAGCCCTTTCGTGACTTTTTGTTTGTCCATGGCTTACTCCTTCGTGGCTTTAATGACGTTAACTAAACGATCCGGATTATTGGCACCTGCGTACCGGGCCACTTCCTGACCGGCCTTTAAATGAATGGCCGTGGGTACTTCAATCACATTATATTTTTGATATAAGTTTGAATCTTTGGTATCCACCATCACGTAGTGATCGGCTTGGCCTGCTTGCACGGCTTGATTCACCTGTCGGACCACTTGCTGACAATCCGGACAACCCGTTTTATGAAAAATTAACACGACGTCATCCTGTGTTTTCTGTTGTTGCTGTAAGATTTGTTGGGGCTGCTTGGTGTCATGGTACGTATAATTACGCCATGTCCAGTAACCGCCAACGGCAATCACAATACTCACTAACAAAGCCAGTATCGTGGTTGCATATTGTTTAACTTTCATGTTTAATACCTACTTTTTATCTTTGTCTTGATCAGTTGAAAATGGTCCGGCAGGTATGGTTTGCCCCTTTTCCGGAACTGCTTTACGGGGCACTTTTGATAGATAATCGCCACCACTTACGAGCCCATCTGATTGAGGTGCGAAAGCGGGCTTCTTCTTATTAACCCCAAAGTGCACATGCACACCCGTTGCGAGACCGGTTTGGCCTTGGTGTGAGATATGTTGTCCTTTATGGACGGTATCCCCTTTATTTACAACAATTGATTCTTGTGAAGGGGCATGCCCATAATAGGTATAACTACCATCGTTATTTTTGATAATGACATTGTTACCCCCCGTGGCATCAAAGGCTTTGGTATAGACTTTACCGTCGGCAACAGCATAAACATTGCTGGCATCACCATTTTCCTTGGCGCCCACCGTTTGAAAGTCCATGCCGTAATGCGGACTACCCCCGGCACCTTGGTAGTTCGGATAACCCCCGGTAATGTTGTACTGGCCTTTAACGGGTAATCCAGAACTCGTTCCAGTTGCTGGTGGACAATTATTAGGGTTCAATGTGGCACCACCTTGAGCCGTGGTGGCATCATCGCCGGTGAGGTCCGTTAAGCTCCCGGAAAAGTCTAACTTAAACACCTGCTTAACCCTTTGCGCTGTCGCTAAGGTTTGTGTTGACTTACGCTGTGGGTCCGAGGCGGCGACACCTTCAAAATGCACGTCCCATGCTTCTAACGAATGCGTTAAGTCGGCATTACGCATATGCGTTAAGGTGGCTGCATGACTAGACTTTAATTCTTTAATTGCTAAATTAACTTGGCTATCAACATTGTCTTGCGTGTCTTTATATCGATTACCATTCACACCACCAGCACCCCATTGCCAAATCCCTTTCACTTGTCCGCTCGGATTTTCAGCTTTGGGATTAAATTGACTTTCACGTAACCCAATCGCTAATGCTGCAGCAATGTTATCGCCGCTCATATGTAACTCATTTTTAAATTTATCAGCTGCTGCTTGCATCGCTTTGTGGGTTTTGGATTTACTATCTTTCCAATCACCACCAATGCCGGCACCAGCAGAAGTGTCGTTATTACTGGGGTAGCAAACTTGACTATCATCACTACTGCCACCGGCTAACAGATTAATCACTACCAGAAAGAAGAATAATAAACCAATTAACACAAGCAGTATCGGCACCAAGATTTTAACCCAAAACCAGACTGTAATGGCTTTTTTCATGGTCTAACCCCCTATCGCTTGTAATAGCAACACGATGGCAAGCATTAAGAAAATCATGACAGTGATTAAGACTAAACGTAACGTGCGTTTCACCACTGCCGGGTCCTTTTTGGGCCATTCACCTGTTGCTTTATAATGTTCATAATCCCGTTGTGCATCCGCCCGAATGGTACTGGGTTTATAACGATTTAAACGGCTTTTATTATGTTCTTTTTGACTCATTTAGATACCTCCACCATACATCCGTAATTGGGCATCGGTTGGCCGATAAGCTGTAATAAAAATTGATTCGTAACCCCGCAGAATTAATAAGAATTGTCCCACTTGTAACATCGGTAACGTATCTAATTGATCCGGCGTGGCATCTGAACGACTCGTCACGCTGGCATAACGATTTTTGTCATCTTCTGGTAGCCGGCCAATATGATGATTTTGGAAACGATTCAAAAAGTCGGTCATCGCACGGGTTTATTCTGAATCTTGTTGTTGTCCAGTCGGTAATACGTTCTTTAAACCGGGGAAAATCATAAATAACCCAAAGTAATTCTTACGCTGTTGTTGCATCATCTTATCGGCAAACGAAACGCCTAACGGGTTATTATAGTTAATGACGTCATCAGCCTCATCCTGGATCCACCAGAAGTATTTCGGTGCTGCCGTTCCATTGGCAACCGTTTGCTTGGTAAATTCACCACGTTGTTCTCGGGCTAACTGTTGATACCCATTCATGACGACATAAGCATTCATTAACGACATAATACTAAAATATTGCGCAGCGTAAACTTTTGGTTCCCATTCGGCCATACCTGACGTATCAAACATGATTAATTGTTCGTCTGACAAATCAGGCACATTCGTATGACCATTCACTTTCGAGCCATATTGATTCAAAAGATTATTTAATACCATGACAATATTATCTAAGCGGTCTCGGTTATTACCGGTAAAGTCACGCGCATTTAGTTGTCGGGCTTGTAGATAACTAATAAACGTTTCCAAAGTTGGATAGGCATTTGCATCTAATCCAATAATCCGTAATTCTTCCGGGTGATCTTCAGGTGAATACGACCACATCTCTTGATCTTCAATATAAAAGCGTCGTAATTCATCCATGAATAGATTCAATTCACCCACACCGGCTTCTGGATTTAAGGTGGCATAATACGTTTTAACCTTTTCTAAGTGTTGTAAAAAGGAATTAATGACATCAATTTGACCATGTTCATCTAGCACTGTACCAAAGATATGCAAGATATTAACCCGGTTTTGGGAACCATCCATGGTTAGAATTAGGCCCCCCAACTGTTGAATGTGGGGAAAGTACCGGCGGGTACGATCGAATAACCAAATCGTGTCGCCACGAGCAAATAGCGGGTCCAGTTGTTGATGCATCCAGGTTGATTTACCTGAACCAGAATCACCAATAATTAAGTTATAGGCCGTGGTACGATGTTTACCATCTGAATGACTGGGATCAAAGGTGACCTCACCCCCTTGAAAAGTCGTGGCCAAATTGGCACCCCGTGGATCAGCCAAAAATGTTTGGTTAAAGGCATAAGTGCCGGCCAATGAATAAGATTTCATGGGGAAGCCTTTATCTTTGAGCGCAATATCTTGTACTTTCATCGCTGGAATAAAGAATTGGCGCATATGATTAGCCATTTCGCCAGCATAGACCATCGACTTGTAGTTACTTAAACGTTGTCGGAAATCATCTAGCTTCATGCGCAATTTTTCAATCGTGCGTTCGGTAAATAATACGCGAACATATAGACGTTTATAGATTTCTTGGCCGTTTAAGGCGTCATTTAAATCAGCCATATTTTGTTGGTACTCATTACCAGCCAACAACTTGCGTTGATCGTTTTGCCACTTATCCCCTAAAATCGCGTTATTGGCATTCGCTGCATCTTGTAAGGCTTTTTCGACTTTGGCCCGTGATTCAGTCCCGACTTTGAGAATCGTAATCGTGTTATCCGTATCTAACAAATTACGGAACCACATTTGTTGTTGCGTTTCTTTGGGATAATCATAAATGGTGACAATCGTGCCGACTCCATTCCCAAAATGAATATAATCAGAATGATAAATGGTAGGACTCGGATTTTGGACCTGCCAGATTAAATCTAAATCATAGGCTTGATTGCGTAGTTTTGCGGCTACACTTTTTTTCATGTTTACGCCTCCTTTAATTTATTGCTTGTTTATTGATTTAATTGTTGCGTCGGATCTTGTAAGATCTGCAACATCGTTTGCTTTTGTTTTAATGACATCGGTTGGGCTGTGATAGCACGGCCACCAGAACTAATAAAGATTTCTCTGGCGGTCCGGGCTTCTGCTGCTGATTCACCATAAATAAAAGCCGTATAGCTTTGGTGCTTCACGTTTTCGGCCACGTGGCGTAAACTGGCGATTTGATCCGCGACTAATCGATGGCGTAGTTGTAATTGCCGATAACGGCGTTCATCTGTGGTTTGGGCCATTTCTGCATCAATTGCTTGCCGATTAGCCAACCAAGCCCGTTGTTGGATGGTAGTTTCAGCAGCCATCCGGGTAATGATAATATCAAAATCACTGGTAAACGTATTTAGTAACAAATGGTAGTCACGAATGATATTTGAGGCTCCTTCGGAACCGACACCATAGACGAAATCTAAGTCTTTACCATAAATCGTTAACATATCCATATAACCAGCATCTTGTTTATCATTACCGGCTAACACTAATAAATTATCCTCACCTTCAAATCGTTTAAACGGTAATAAATCCAACAGATCAACTTTTGGTCGCCTTAATTCGGCTACTTGTTTTAGCGATAGTTGGTGCTTTTTTTGTTGTTTAAACCCCATTTAATCCTCCTTTTCCAACGGCATGCATTTCATTGAGCCGTGCAGACTTTGTGAACTGACCGTTTTCGGCCCGCGTACAAAAACTTCATCAATCACTAAACTATTCGGATTGCTGGGTGCTGGTAAGATGGCGTAAATTGCTGTCACCACCATGACCACCAGAAAAAAGTCTTTTGAAAACGTTAATTGATACGAAAACGCTTTGGATAGCATGATATAGGTAAACATGAAAAAGCCTCCTAATACCGCTAGTCGTTCAAAATTTAAAAATAAAAGTCGTGGTTGTTTTTGCCAGATGTTGTTACCTGGTGAAAACTCACGATAGTTATAACCTTGCATAAAAATGCCACCTTTCAATAATTTATTTCTTTGATTAACTACCGTTATCGTAACGAATTTTTTAAGGCATATGTAAAAGTGTCCCAAAGAAAAAATCAAGCATGTAACGTTATACTTAACCGTATACGTATTGTTATACGGTTAAGTATATTTATAAGTGTAATTATACGTATACTTATGCGTATAATATTAAGTATGTTTAAAGATATACGTATCGTATACCCTTAATAAAAGCCTGGTGTTATACTGTTTACAGCGTTACATTATTTCTTTGATTAACTAACCAAACTTTCATTTTGACAAATAAACAAGCGAGGAAATAATGATGCAAATTATGACATTTACTGGATCAAAAGGTGGCGTTGGTAAAACCACGCTGGTCTTTAATTACGATGCCTGGCTGGCACAACACAATTATCACGTCCTATTAATCGATGGTGATTTTCAGGCTAACTTAAGTGCCACATATGATTTAATTACCAACGAAAACACGTTATTAGATGTATTTATTGGTGGTGAACCCGTCATCCGACCAGTTACCCAAAATATTGATTTATTACCGGCTTCGCCCAATTTGGATCGCGTTGAAGGGTTAATTCAAACGAAAATGTATCGTGAATATTTATTGATGCAGTGGATGCGTCTACACGTCGATACTATCCAGTCTTACGACTACATTTTGATTGATACCCATCCAGAATTTGGTTTACTCACGAAAAATATGATTGCAGTTAGTGATGCCGTCATCGTGCCGTTGGAACCCAGTGAGTATGGTTTTAAACAGCTCAAAACCCAATTTGAACTCCGCATGACCGAATACCAACAAGACAGTATTGACCCCCGGACGGGCGTCAGTGATATTGATGCCCAAGTTTATTATGTTGGTAATAAAATCCAACATAATACCATTGAAAGTCGCCAGTTTCGTGAAGCATTAGCAACGATGCCAAATGTCATTGCCCAAATTGACGCCCGTGAAATCATGCGCAAATCAACCGCTCAAAAACAAGCCGTCGTTGAGATGCCCGCTAGTATCTTAAGACAGTACCCCGGTTTTAAAGAGCAGTTAATAACCCAATTCACGAATATGACGCAAACTTTGCAAGATAATCAACACAGTTAGGAGTATATTTATGTCATTTAATTCAAAACAATCCACTAGTGACCAACAGATGAAAGAGGCCTTTGCTCAAAACCCCGTTCGCCAACACAACACTGCTGATTTAGTAGCTAGTCTTAATATCAATACCAACCCCACGAGTGAACGCAAGCAATCCGTATCAATTACAATGACCCCTACGATGAAAGAGGAATTAACAGCTCTTGCGAAGCAAAACGGTTATACCGGTTTATCAAGTTTTGCCGTTGAAATTTTTCAAGCCGTCTTAGATCAACAATCAAAAGATTAATTAAGTGCATAATAAAAGGCGTTCAACACAAAATTCATGTTGGACGCCTTTTTCATATGGCTAAGTATGGCTCCTATGATGGAATTACGGACAAACTGTTCGATATAATACATCATAAAGGAGCTTTTTATTATGGCAATTAAATATTCAAATGAATTTAAAGAATCGATTGTTAGCTTAAGTCAGACTGGCCGTTCGGCCAACTCACTGGCTAAAAAATACAACGTCAGTGTTTCAACGGTCACTAAGTGGATGAAACAAGCTGATCCTAACAACACTAAAGTGCTATCATCAAATGAACGTGCTCTGATTAAAGAAAATAAACGGTTAAAAGAAAAACTTGATATTTTAAAACGAGCGGCGGTGCTCATGGCAAAAAGCTAATTATTAAAGGGCGTGCCCTCGTGTTAGAAGTCGTCAACGCTAATTTACTTGTTGGGCACCGCATTACGCGTATCTTATCAGTACTCAAAATTCCGCGCTCAACCTACTATGATTATCTACATTGGCAGCCAAGTAGAACTGAACGCCGCCGGCATTTAATTAAACAAGAAGTGTTAACGGCTTGGTTAAGATATCCAATGTATGGCTACCCACGATTAACGATCTTACTAAATCAACAGTCTGATATTCACGTTAGTCAGCGTCTGGTCTATCGACAAATGTGTGAATTAGGGATTAGATCTAGAATGGTTAAACGAATCAATAAGCCAACCACTCAGACTGATTATGATCAGCAACCAAACTTGATTAAGCAGTTAACTGATCAATCTGGTATTTTATTGACTGATATTACGTACATTCCCCTTAACCATACTTGGTGTTACTTAGCTAGTGTCTATAATCCAGTAACCCGACGGGTTATTGCTTACCAACTTAATACGCAGATGGCTAAAGAACTAGCGACTAACGTTATTACCCAAGTCATGGCGCAAGCAGTTAAACCACAAATTATTCATAGTGATATGGGAAGCCAATACACAAGTGACTTATTTGAAAACACTTTATCGAAGTATGGTATCAAGCATTCTTACTCCCGAAAGGGTCAGCCCGGCGATAACGCGCGAATTGAAAGTTTTCATTCAATTTTGAAACGTGAATACGTTAATTTCCAAGATTTTAAGACAATTCATGAAGCAATCGCCGGAATTGATAACTATATTCGTTGGTATAACAGTGATCGTATTTCACTTGTAGCGTAGCTACAGGCTATTAAATTCAATAATGTTGGGGCTTATTTAATATACTCTAAAGCGTTTTTAAAATCTGAACGGGACTAAAACTTCGGCCTCCGAAAATTAAATTAAGTAATTTAAATTGAAAGTCAAATTTGTTCGTACTTTTATGTCCGGATTCTTGACATAGGAGCCCACCTCTCAGTATAGAGGTGTCCTTTTTCATTTTCTAGGTACCTTTCTATTAGGCGCTTACGTTACTCTAACAATTACCGTTATCAATGGAATTTAAAAAAGATGACCCCTATTCAATATAGGAGGTATCTTCAAGCAGCTTAATCTCTTGTTTTATTGTGTCCTTGACATGGGTACCATTTTATCGGGAGCTCGCTACCAAACTTTTATTTTTAAATCATTCTTTAAACAACAATGCTTTACTATTTGGATACGTAGGAAATTGGTTCATTGGAACGGTCCAGTCTTGTTCGGGAATACTAAAGTTATATTTATTTACTAATTGGTCAGAAAAGACACGCATACTGTGAAGAGTAATCCATTCTCCTGCACAACGGTGCATATTTCTAAATTCTCCTCCACCTTGCGCAATCATTTCGTATTCTTCTTCATAAGAAATTTCTTTTGTTTTTCCAATATATCTTTTGATATCAAATTTTTCTGGATGATCAATCGTACGAGCGTCATGGTTTGTACCATAAATATCTAAGACAACCCAGCTATCTTTTGGTATTTCGTAACCATCAATTTCTACATCACGAAGAGCGATTGCTGGTAACATAGGAAAGAATGGATAGTAGCGACGCATTTCTTGAATAAAGGAATCTTGTAGGGTATCAAAGTCTTCTTTTAATTGGTCATACAAGTTCGTTTTACTGAAAAGCGCATGCCCCATTAAGGCCATCCAAACCGTCAGTGCTACAGTAGGACGAATGATGTTTAGCAATTCAACTGCTGCAACCTCTACTGGTAATAACTCTCCTTCTAGGTCTTCTGCTTGTGCGAATGTATAGAGGGCAAGATTTTCTTTGCCTGGTACAGGATTTTTGCGAGCTTCTTTAATTAATGATTGAGCCCATCCCTCTGATTCGTTACGGTCTTTTACTCCTTTCAAGTGGTCCGTTGGAGAAGTGATGGCTCCGCTAATCATGGATATTTGATTACTAGCAAGCTTATCGATTTCTTTCGGATCATACTGTGCTAGATTAATTCCAGCCCATTCACAAATAGAGTTAAAGAGAACTCTTTTAGAAAGGTCGAATAACTCAAAAGTGCCATGTTGCTGATCGAGTTCGGTTGCAAGATTTTGATCTAGAATAGCTCTATAGTCTTCCATACGTTCTGGAGTCATCAAATCCATGAAATAATTTTTACGTTGATGGTGTTTCTTTCCATCTATCGTCTGTACGCCGTCTTCACCAAATAAAGTTTTCAATACTGCTTTTGGCATAGACCCTTCCCGCTTGAAGTTTTCAGGATTATAAAATTTACGCGCTGCTTCTTCTCCATAAACGGTTGTAATTTCTTCTGTCAGAAATTCTGCTTTTGCTACTGGAGCATCTGCTTCTTCACGAAGCTCACCTAAAAGGTTATACCCTTTATTAATCAACTCCTTTACATCCGTTAGTTTGATTTTTGTTTCTGGTACTTGTTTCATTATTTCATCTCCTATTTGTTTTATTTCTACTAATAAAAACGTACTATTTAAACAACTCAGTGTCAAAAATACTGCTCACTGGGTCTATACTAATATCCTTCCAGAATACTCCATATAAAACAGTTCATTTTTTAATCGTCCAAAAAGAACCTATACACCACTGCCTTAACTGGTTTCTATTCAATAGCCCAGCATTCGGACTTTCCCAGAATAAGCTTGTTCATATTCAAGATAATGAAAAACCGCCATCTGTTATTCTTTTAAAATAAGTTTCTTTTAGAATAAATTACGTTGTACCATTTTTTGTGAAAATAACTAGCATCGAAATAAGCCGTAGGCTTCCTTATTTGTAAAATAGCGGAAAGTAGTCAGTTCATTCCATGGTTTGTGTAAAAAAAGTGTCTGTTTTTTTACTCCGCTTTTATTTTTGCGTACGTCAAACAAACGATCCCTTCTAATTTTAAAAAAATTAAGCTACCCAAGCAGTTAGATAAGCTAGATGGTTTTTACTGATCTTATCTTTCGCAAAGGGGCTCCTATAATGGAATTACGGACAAACTGTTCGATATAATACATCATAAAGGAGCTTTTTATTATGGCAATTAAATATCCAAATGAATTTAAAGAATCGATTGTTAGCTTAAGCCAGACTGGCCGTTCGGCCAACTCACTGGCTAAAGAATACAACGTCAGTGTTTCAACGGTCACTAAGTGGATTAAACAAGCTGATCCTAACAACACTAAAGTGCTATCATCAAAGGAACGTGCTCTGATTAAAGAAAATAAACGGTTAAAAGAAGAACTTGATATTTTAAAACGAGCGGCGGTGCTCATGGCAAAAAGCTAATTATTAAAGGGCGTGCCCTCGTGTTAGAAGTCGTCAACGCTAATTTACTTGTTGGGCACCGCATTACGCGTATCTTATCAGTACTCAAAATTCCGCGCTCAACCTACTATGATTATCTACATTGGCAGCCAAGTAGAACTGAACGCCGCCGGCATTTAATTAAACAAGAAGTGTTAACGGCTTGGTTAAGATATCCAATGTATGGCTACCCACGATTAACGATCTTACTAAATCAACAGTCTGATATTCACGTTAGTCAGCGTCTGGTCTATCAACAAATGTGTGAATTAGGGATTAGATCTAGAATGGTTAAACGAATCAATAAGCCAACCACTCAGACTGATTATGATCAGCAACCAAACTTGATTAAGCAGTTAACTGATCAATCTGGTATTTTATTGACTGATATTACGTACATTCCCCTTAACCATACTTGGTGTTACTTAGCTAGTGTCTATAATCCAGTAACCCGACGGGTTATTGCTTACCAACTTAATACGCAGATGGCTAAAGAACTAGCGACTAACGTTATTACCCAAGTCATGGCGCAAGCAGTTAAACCACAAATTATTCATAGTGATATGGGAAGCCAATACACAAGTGACTTATTTGAAAACACTTTATCGAAGTATGGTATCAAGCATTCTTACTCCCGAAAGGGTCAGCCCGGCGATAACGCGCGAATTGAAAGTTTTCATTCAATTTTGAAACGTGAATACGTTAATTTCCAGGATTTTAAGACAATTCATAAAGCAATCGCCGGAATTGATAACTATATTCGTTGGTATAACAGTGATCGTATTTCACTTGTAGCGTAGCTACAGGCTATTAAATTCAATAATGTTGGGGCTTATTTAATATACTCTAAAGCGTTTTTAAAATCTGAACGGGACTAAAACTTCGGCCTCCGAAAATTAAATTAAGTAATTTAAATTGAAAGTCAAATTTGTTCGTACTTTTATGTCCGGATTCTTGACATAGGAGCC
>NZ_BJEC01000001.1:0-26232 GCF_005405465.1 Weissella thailandensis | reverse complement strand
ACGGGACTAAAACTTCGGCCTCCGAAAATTAAATTAAGTAATTTAAATTGAAAGTCAAATTTGTTCGTACTTTTATGTCCGGATTCTTGACATAGGAGCCTATACGTAATCGTATAACACTACGTATACTTATAATTATACTTAAACGTATACGCTTAAGTATATTGTATCATTAACGAATCAAATCATTGGCGTTCTCTTTAACATCGGGATCTTTTTGTGCTTGCTCGGGACTATTAAAGTACCAATTAAAAGCTAAATCAGAATCATAGGACATATTTTCATTGAACTTACTGTTGTCAAAAAGTGCCGTATGAATCTGACCTAATATACCGTCACCTTTCACTTTATCGATCAAGCGTTTATCGTTGAATAATTGATTAGTTCCTAATTTAGTTTTTTCATTATAGTTACCTTCTGGCAGATGATTCTTTGCTTTACCATTTTTATAAATAAAATAATGTTTTATTTGTTTTGCCGACCAAGTCGTCCGATACAGCGTTGGATCGTCCTTCCTCAAATGCACATAATGGCCCGCCGGCGCTTTTTCAAATTGTTCATCAATTTCCAGTTTGCTAAACGCTTCGTCTGATAAGGGTTGGTTATGTTTATAAATACCGTATGACACACCACCCGTTATAACCATGAGTGCTGCGATGATGCTAATAAGCCATTTCATTTTGTTACTCATTTTAATCCTCCATCATGCCCTGACTATGATCGTTTCGGATTATCTTTTTTCGGATAAGCCTGACGCAAATCATTTTGTACTTCCTTTTCAAGTCTATTATACACAGCATTTGATGATTGCCGGGTAGCTGACGTCTGTCTAGTTGGTTGACCACTACTTTGACTACCAGTACTTGCTGGTGTTGGTCTAGGTGGTGTCACAGCTGGCTTGGCTGCATTTTGCGGGCTACCACTAGGGTTTGTGTTACCCTGTGATGCTGTTTGACTGCTACTATTCATCGCATTATTGGGTACTTTAAGTCCCGGTTGGTTATTAGTACTTGTACCTGCACTCGTACCATTAGTTGTACGAGTTGTTTGCCCGGTCGTTTGACTTGACTGACTCGTGGTTGCTGATTGACTACTACCGCTGCTACTGTTACTTAATGAGTTACTTGGTTGTGTGCCAGGATTATGCGCTTGGGCGGGTGTCCGCAGGCCATTAGGGCCAGTCATTTGACCAGCCTTTCGAGATTCTGCACCAGGCGCTTGTTGTCCGTTATCTTCACCTTTGTTCATAGTCTCATGAGCACCACCAGTTGCTTGTGCTTGACTGGCAGCTGCATTAATGGGCAAGCCAGTTGCGCTGTTTTCTGAACGTGAGGTCGTGTTATTTTTTTGAGTACCTAGGCCTTTACCAGCACTAGCAGATTTTGCATTGGACCCTGCTTGTACTGCTTGTTGCGTCGCTTGATTATTCTTACCTGCTTGGGCAATCTTAACTTTCATCGACTGGGCACTACCCACCATTTTTTTACCACCTTTTGCAGCACCACGCGTAGCACCACCAACCATATGTGCTGCGGCACCCGTGACGCCCTTAGTGGCTCGACCTACGGTTGCACCTGTGGCAGCTGCCCCAATTAAACCACTGGCAGTATTACCATGACCCGTTGGCATACCAGTCCAGTCATCAATCAAAGCAAAACCAGAAAGTATCCCTTTACCAGCAGCTAATAGTAACGCCACACTGATAATCGTGTAAGGTCCCCATGATAGGTTTTGGTCATTAATGGCTGTCATACCCCATTGCACAAATGCAAAGAATAGAATAAGGTTCAACGGCAACAGTGCCATGCCTAAAATGCTGCCTTCCATCACGTGTAATATCTGCATCGCTTTTTTTACCCTCCATGTCACGAAAAGCTAAAGCAAGTAGAGTTAGTGAATAGTAAGCCAGTCGGAAGAATCGGACAATTAATTCAATAATTGCCAAAAATCCGACAATGGCAAAGACAATCTCGGCAGCGATAATGCCAATCCAATTCACTTTTACTCGTGGATAAACTTCCTCGGTTCCTTTCAACCAGCCACCTTTATCAACTTTTTCAGGTGTACTTTCTCCCTGTTTCTTTGCGAAAACATCCTTTGCCTGCTTATTTTTGATACCTTTTTTGGCCTTATCGTCCATTGTATCTGTAAAGATAGACGATTTAACAATGGCGTTCGAGGATGTTTTTTTAATCGGACTGTAATCGTGAATATTACCTTCTTTGACCTTAAAGTCGACTTGCGCCACCTTTTTGAGATCAACCGAATTATTTTGCCAAATATCAGTTAGAATACTATGGCCGCCTTTTTGTGCCGACGAGGTATTTGTCCCTAACATGGCCTGATTCATACTTTTCGCAACCTTAGTTCCTCCTGAAATCAGTAGCGGCACCATGGCAATGATAATAATGGCCGTGACAATACCAGATGGCCATTCTTTACCTCGTCGACCTGATGTTAAATTAAATTGGATTAATTGAATCGCCATCATGACTGCTAAAATAATAATGCCAATCATGAAAAATGTGCCAATGTACTGAGTTAAGCTATACCCTGAAATATCTTGCCCCGTCCCATCTGACTTGGTAAAAATTATACTAAACTGGGCTAGTTTCCAAGCAGCATTCCACGCTGTTAAAACCGCGTTGGCTAAGTCATAACATAAATCGGCAATTCCTTGGCACATCATTTGTAAAACCGACAAAAGCATCCGGGATTTCGGTTGTAAATAGTCGGCCCATGACTCATAAAACGCATTAGTGGGCCCATTTGCTGGCAGTGGTACCAATCCTATCATGTGTTTTCCCTCGCTTTCTTAATTTTCTGCTCCTTGTACATCACGTAATTCGGCAATGGTCATCATCAAATTAAAACAACGGTCATCATCAACCAGAAAATCACGCATCGCTGCTTGTTGGTTTAATTGCTCATGGCGCTTAAAGAATTTATGTGCCACGGCATCTGCTTGCACTGCTACCTTATCGGTATCAGCCGTTATGGCCGGCGTATCTAAAGCGTCGGCAATGGCATCTTCTACTTGCTGAACAAACGCCCAATTTGCTACTTCCATTTTCGATATTAAAGGATCATTAGCATGTTGTGCAAATTCACGTTGCCAGACAGTAAAATCGTCAATTTCTTCATCATCAGCAGCGTTAGATTCATTAGTTGCAGTTTCCTGGCTTTCAGCCACCTCGTTAGTTTCACCAATTTTATCGTTGCTTGTAGTATCAGCTAACGTTTGATTTTGTGGTTCAGGTATAGTCGTTTGTGTTTGCTCTGTTAACTTATCGTCCTCGTCCGTCACAATTTTTTCCGGATTAACTTGCGCAGCTAATTGTTGATAGTAACCACTGTAATCTTGGAAAATATCTTGATAACTTAAATGCTTGGTGTTGTTCTTAATCCGCAAGTCAGTGGTGTAGTAATCCAAACGATAAGTCTGACCAATGAGATCACGCGCATTGGGCATCAACGTTTTCCCAGTATCAAAAATTGGTAGTGGTCGGATACGGCGCCACTTTTTATCGTTACGTTTAGCCGTTCGCATAATCACCATTTCTCCATCGTTCAACTCCTCTAACTCTTTGGCTGATAACAACGGCATTTTATCAATGGAAACCTGACGATTACCTTTATCTTGTTGCTGTTCACCCATCTGTGAGTTCACAATTTCCTTTTGCACCTCAATCTCACCTAGACGATCCGAAACGGCTTGGTTAGTATCCCGGTCCTTGGTTTGAATATGGAATTGCGTCAACATATTGTTCATAATTTCTTTAGCTTCTGACTCTGAATAATGTTTAGCGACTTGGACGTCATCTTGCACATACATATCAACGATATGACCGTAGGTTAAACCACGAGTTAAGAAATTATCAAATCCCGGAATAGAAAACTCATTTAACTTATAGATAATCTGCCGGTCCATCTTACGACGGGTAATTTCCGAGGCAATTTGCGTATTAACAGAGAAAACTTGTCCTAAGAACAAGGATGCAATTGCAGCATAGTTATCGTTACTTTGTGGTGTGACGATAAACACAGCTTTGGGCTTTTCTGAATAGCGTAAGCTAAAAGTAGCGGGTACCTCATCATTGATTAAATGTTGTTGCAACGGATAACTGACGACTTGCTTAACGGGACGTTGACTTTGTGGATCCACTTTAATTTGGTGATTTACCTGGCGTTTAATGCGCTTTTCACCACTAATTTGGAGCCATGATTTTTGTAGATACTTGGGATTACCCTTATCGGCAAAATGAATTTTGATTAACCAATCATCCGGAAAGACATGCTGGAACGGATATTGGATAACCCCGGCACGACTGACTTTTACAGCATCCTGTTCCAAATAATGTCCTTGGGGTGCGTCATCTTGACGTTTGTAAAGTTCCACCATGGCGGTTGCTCCGGCATAATCCGTAGGGACATTAACCTTTAACATGCGGGGAAAACCGTAATCTGAAATTTGGATGGTTGAACGAGACGTTAAACGGGCCACGGTTTCTGACGCAAACAAACTTGAGCGACTTTGTAAAGTAAACATGACGGATGATTTCGTATCACCCGTTGCACCTAAGTAAGAACCGGCTTTTAGAATGGCTTCGTTAATAATCGGTGGCATCGGGTCTAATTTGCGTAGCATATTGAAATACTGCGTCAAGCCATCCAAATTTTTATCCTTCGGATCATTAAATTGATTAACTGAATTAATAAATTGTGGCACGCCGGCTGGCGTGGCTAAGGTTTGGTCATCCTGCTCCATCGCTAACCATAAGAGAATCAAAATAATCGCTAGTTGCGTATCTTCAGCGGTTTTATCCCAAATATCATTCCCACCTTCAGACGAACTCGATGAACCAATAATTTGTACAATCACCATTGCTTCATCACGGGCCTTATCTAATTCACCCGCCATTGCATAATTCAAAGCAACTTGAAACGGGTTCCACGATTCAGACCAATCTGTGTCGGCAATGTTAAGTAATTGCACTTCATATCCGGCTTTTTGGAGCGGAATAAATGACATCTTGGCATCTTCATTTTTTGCATCGGTATCAATGATATTGGGTTGAATTTCGGCCCGTCGCATAATATCAATAAAAATATAGCCGCGGCGTTGGTCCTTACCAGAACGGGTTGCCCCGGTGGTAATCGCGTGTGTCGGTTTGGGATCAATCCAGTAAAAGCCTTGAAAACCACCTGCAACCGTGAGTTGGGCATCAAAATACTTGTTTAACAATGGTAGTCTCATTAATTGTGGGCGCACTTGCTGGTACCATTTGGGAAAGCTTTCGCGATTTAAGCCCAGAGGGGCTTTGACCACTTGTTTTAGCCAAAGGAACGGATGCAATTTGAAAAAAGCAAACGCATATCCCGAAATATGACCAATTGGTTGACCGGCTGGCCCCTTGTAAAACTTGTTACGGTCCGGAATTAACACGTAAGTCCGTTCAATTTCATTCAGTGTCGCCCAGCGATTTTGATTAGTTGTGCGATCACCAAATTTTTGGACCCAGTCATACCAATTTTTAACCCCTAACCGGCAGAAAATCGCAAACATGACCAACATAATCGCCCAAATGATGTAAGACTGCTCATGTAAAACGCCTCCTGATAAGGAAAACATCACATATTGCTGTAAACAATCCCAACTGAAAGCGGGTTTAAAATACACATTAAATAGATTTAAGGCCATGTTCCCCAAACCTGAACGAATGATATACCAAAGCGCCCCGGCTAACGTCCCCACAAGTAGCGCCATCACAATACCGACTGCACAATAACCAATAAAAATTACGAGTTGAAACCAAAACTGCCCGCGCAAACGGATTTGACTCTGCTTTTCATATGACCGGGCTTGCTCATAACGATTCCCAAACCATTCTCGACTCATGCACCAACCTCCTCTAGCTTAATGGGTAATTCTGCTTGTGTGACGACCGCTTGCCAGCTACCACGTGGATGCGTCGCATCCGGTGGATTTCCCCAAGCCCGAAAGACAAAGGAATGCCCGTTCACTTGGCCGGTTCGTCGTTCATGTAAGATAGCCGTTGCCATTTGTGATTCAACAAATTCCATAATGGCGTCATCTAATGGCCGCACACCTAAACTTTTGCGATAGCCCTTATCCACTAAGAAATCAATCAATGGATGCGTTTCAACTACCCGGTCATTCACAAATTCTTGGCCACTGGCAAAACTGGGAATTAATTGACTAACATCTTGTGGCCGATAAACCAATTGATAACCTTGTCGTTGCGCTTGGCGATTAAGTTTGGTTAATTTCAAGTCAATGATTCGCTTCACATCTGGTACTTCTAGAGGTTCAAAAATAATCGTAGCCCCAATACGACTGATAAATTCTTGCCGTAAATCAGCTCCTAACAAGGCATTTTCAAAGTTTTTACTGAAGGTCACTTGGTGTTGTGGATCATGACGATAGCTCTCACTTTTGGCAGCTCGTTCGATAATTAACTGATGTCCAATATTTGTGGTCATCACAACAATTACATCTTTAAAGTTAATTGTTTGGCCGCGTTCGTTAGTTAAGCGCCCATCATCAAGAATTTGTAGCAATAAGTCCAACACCATCGGGTCCGCTTTTTCAATCTCATCCAGTAACAAAACTGAATAGGGATTAAACTTAACCGCTTCAGCAGCTCGTTCAGCAAACCGCGCCATTGATTGCTTGGCAAATTTAAATTCCGACATATCAAAGCGAATTAATTGCCGTTCGTCTCCAAAATAATGCACGGCTAAGGCTTTAGCCGTTTCCGTTTTTCCCACACCGGGTGTACCGGCCAGCAGAAATGATAATGGCTTACTCATATCACCTAATCCAGCCGCACGCACGCGAATACTCGTGACAATTTTCTTTAAAGCGGCATTTTGCCCCATCACTTGCCCTTGCATCCGTTCATATAACTGGAATAACCGGTCATTATCTTGTTCAGTTAAAACAGACATGGGTACTCGATAACGTTCACTGATGATACTGGCCACATCTTGGGTTGTTAAGACCGAACGGTCATTCATTTTTGCCTCAACTAAAGCATTATCTAGTAAGGTAATGGCCTTTTCCGGAAAGAAATGCGTGGTAATGTAGCGATCAGAAAACTGAATGATTGTCTCAATTACCTCATCCGGTACGGTCAGATGATCTGGATTAACCGCAATAATGCATTGTAAAGTGATCCGGGTTTGTGCTGGTGTAAATTCATCCAGCATGACTTTGTCAAATCGACGTTCCATGGCATTATCCGCTTCACCTAATACCGCGGCACTATTTTTCTTATGTTGATTTAAAATTCGGACCAAACGACCCAGTTCAACATCACGGCCAAAGGCACCGTATTCAGTTGGATCTGCCGCAATTACGTGGTTTAAATTCGTAGTAAAGACGTCTAAATAACTGGTTGTCATGCGTCATCATCTCCTCCCAAGGGTAAATCACCATCCTGACCCGCAACGCGGGTTTGTTCTGACAGTGAAACGGTTTTGGTTGGTTGTTGTTGTTGCTTTTGTTGCAGCTGCGCTAATTCTTCAGCCGTAAAGAGTTGTTCAATCCCTTGTCCTTGTTGGCGGGCTTTAATATTCGCGCGGCGTTGTTCAGCTTCTTGATCCAGTTCGGTTTGAATATCTTGCATCAATGAGTCATCTTGTCGAATAGCATCTAAGCGTTTTTCTAACGCTGCACTAGCTTTCTGTGTATCCATAAAATGCTCTCCTTGTAATTCCATGTTTTGGGTTGCTGTTAAAGTCGGGACTAAATCTGCTGGAATGACTTCTGCATCAACAGGGAAAACATTAACTAATGTCATTTGTTGATCAGCAGGTTGCATCGTAAATTCATAGATTTCATTTAAAACGGGATCACCCGCTGGAAATAACACATGATAATGTTCAGCCGTGACGGGTAATTCTAGTAATCCGTCCGCTGCTTGTTCAGTATCAACGCTTAACATATACAGTCCGTTGCCTTGGGCAATTTGGACTAACTTACCTTGTATTGTGGTCATCTTGCTTGTCCTCGTGTTTTCGTTTCATTGGCTTGATCTTGGGTAACCTGGTTTGTGGCCATTTGCACAGCGGTTGGCCGTATGTTAGGTACCGCCCGCCGGGCATTCGTTATTTGTTGGCCATTTGTGATGCGATCTGATAAATAATTTGTGATTGACGTACTCGCTCTGGTCACATCGGTCATCAAATTAGGTGATTTCTCTTTTAGGTCGGAAAATTCCTTTAAGTGATTAGTCCAATCACTCATATATTTTTCACTAATATCACCAGGTTCCACGCCGACATTTTTTAAGAGCACATAACTGGTCATTTCAGCTTGCAACTCTTGCACCCCGTTAGGGATCTTGTCATCACTTTGTTGATGTAATGCCGTATGGCCCATTTCATGTGCTAACGTGGCAATCCGATCCGTCACGGGTAAATCTGGGCGTAAAATAATTGTTGGTTCATCCGGTTTTTGCCGATTAATCGCTGTCGCCCCTTTGGCTACCCCGTGACTCGTCATCGGCTTATGATCCGCTAAGAATTTAATTGCCCCTTGGTCTTGGTCAACCACCCGGGCATGTTGTTCATCTTGCGCATACTTTTTAAGTGTTTGATAAACGGTTTCCAGGTGTTCCGCTGATTGATCAGTGGCTAAATTAACCGGCCGGTTGGGTAACAACTTCGGTAAGTCATTCAATTTCGCATTGGTTTGTTTGACATCAAACACCGTTTCAATTGGATAGTGCTTGACCGTGCGCGTTTCTAAATCACCGGCTTTGGCTTGTTGGCGTTGTTCAGCAGTGGCATCACGCCAGTACACACGATCACCTTCGGGAATCACAATACTTTGCAAATTCTTAGGGGCGCCATAAATCTTCATTCCCTTTTCGCCCTTATTAACTTGAATGCGCCGTTCAGCAAATTGTTTATAACCCATGACGATGGTGGCATCTTGACGTTGTCCATAAATCAATAACGTATTGCGCGGTGAATAGTTTTGGCCCTGGGCCACGAAATCCAAATAGTTTTGCACTTCTTTGGGATCATTCTGATAATTTTGCACACGCGTCAACGCATCTTTAATAATTTCTTCATTCCGTTCACGACTCTTGCCCTTACGGTCATCACGCCGTTGTTCACGCGTCTTGCGTTGTGGTTGTGCAACTTGCTTGTCATCAGTTGCCGGTGCTTTAGCAGCCGGCTTAGCTTGTTGTGTAAACGTTTCTAGTGCGGCTAATTGTTGTTGGTTTTCAACCATTATGAGTGTTTTAATAGCGAGGTCATGTGCCTTTAATTGATCGTTCCAATCTTTACCTTGTGTTGGGAGTTGCCTAATATTTGTCATACCTTCAAATTGCAACATATCAAAGGGTGCTGCTGTTTTAAACCCGGCTAAATCATTATCCGTTGCTAAAACAAGTTGCTTGGGTAAATGGCCGTTTAATTGCTTCATGCGATCTAGTTGAGACAATACCTTTTGGTGATCCGTCCCCGATAGTGATAAGAAAGTTGTATTTTTATTTTGAGGTTCCGTAAAATGCATCTGTGCATATGAGAGTGCATCAATCGGTGATTCAAAAACAATCAACTGATCAGCCCCATTTCCAGTGTGAAAGTTATACCCGTAACGGGTATCGGATCCAGCGGCGACCTTCTTTTGCGTCCCACGCTTGCCATATTTTTCAAAATTAATTTCAGTCCCTTGTTGATCTAAACCGACGACTTGGTCATTTTCATCGTGCCATGGAAATAAAATGGCTGGTTTTTGCCATGCCTTTGTATGCCGGTCCTGTCTTGGCTTGCCTTGTTTGATAAAATCAGCATTTGCCAGACGTTGTACAAACGTGGCATCAAAGCCTCGTTCATTTACCAAATAATTTTCTGAATTATTCGTCGTTTGCGCGGTACGCCATCTTTGCCAATTAAATTGATAATTGTCTGTTGTTGCAGGTGTTTCGTACTTCGCTTTATTAGCTGCATCTTGCCCATTGTAATGGCGCCCATACTCTGACCAACGGACCCATGCTTCTTTAGGGGTTACCTCCTCATAAGCGGCAATAAAATCTCCTAAATCACCAGATAATTGCTTTGAGTTCCAAAAAAAGACGTTTTTATCAGTATTAATAACACAACTATCATGATCAACTAGCCGCACACGATTGTGTTCGGTGGTGTAATCAATCCCTTTGTAATCTAAATAGCCTTGAATCGGTAAGGCTTTCATGGCGGCACGATTAATGGTCATCTAATTCACCTCCATCCGCTGTTGTCGACGTTGTAGTATCAGTCGGTGCGACTTGGGCAATAAACTGCTCAATCGTTCCTAAATCATCAGTGTGTAGATTATCTTGTAACTTTTTAACTAATTCTAGTTGGACTTGTTGCTTTAATTCGGCTACTTCGCCTTTTAAGACCTTAACTTTGGCCTCGGCATTGGCTAATTCAGTTTGTTTCTTGTCTAAACGCATTGCTAATTTCTTTGATACCATGTGCAATCTCCCTTAAAAATTTTTTTAATTTCTTGATTCTAGGGTTATCGTAACGAATTTTTTAAGGCCTATGTAAAAGTGTCCCAAAGAAATTTTTAACAGTTATACAAAGAAGATTTATTAATAACCCCAGGCCCCGCAAGCGGGGGTCCAAGCAGGCTTACGCCTGCCACCACCTGATGTCACTGGGCCTGCCTTATGTGCCTATCATTTATAGCATGACAGCAGTTAGTCCTAAGTCGCTAGCGACTAAGGACAACTAGGACCAAACACAAGGGTAAAAATAGCACGGCTACGCCGCCCTTGTGCTTGGTCCCGCTATCTGCTAAAAATTTCCCGTCACAACGACAAACCCAGCAACAACAGGTGGTTGCTGGCAGAAAAAATTTTTGTCACACCTAGTCAACATTAAAGGAGTTTTACTATGTCTCAAAATTTAACCGATTTTTCATTAACGTTTTTAGCATGGCGTGGTTTTCGACCCACACCGCTACCTTTTGCAAATGATAATTTTGCTGATATTGATTTATCAACTGCAGAAATTGATAACTTAATAACCGCTTTACAATTAGCAAAAGCTCATCATGAACAAGTAACCATTCGCTTAAGTAATGCCGACTATGAAAAGGATGTCGAAAGTTTAAAAACATTGCTTAAATACGCTGAACAAGGAGAATAACCATGACCAAAACTTATTATGATGATTTTACAAAACTACCCATTGCTAAAATGGCACAAGCTATGGCAGATATAACCTACGGTTATCAAGAAACAAAAGTCCCAAAAGAACACTACAAAAAAGCTTTAGGAACTGGTTATGAAGAAGTGCTATCGGCAAACGTCAGTGTGAAACTAGTCGAAACGATTTACAACATGTTAATTGGCTTACAAAAAGAAAGCCCCCGGTTATTCTTTCAAGCCTTAGTTTTAATTGATACCGGCGTTAAACCCAGTACTATGTCAGCTAGTCAGTATCAAGCGTTATCCGTTGCCACTGATGAATTTGAGCAAACAAAAAAGGCGCATATGTTAAATGAACAAACACATACAACCTTTAATGAAGTATTAGAAAATGGCACATTGTATCGCTTTAAAAATGAAGGAGACAACTAATGAAAGTCCGTGTTTTATTTGAAGAATATCGTCAAAAAGAAGTGACCCTTGAATTAACTCCTGAAATGAACATTGATGATTTAAGTCAACAAGCCATGCTCATGTACGATAACGGCGAGATTAGCCTAACCCCAGATGACACGCAATAAGTTCATCTACATGTAAAAAACGATTTTGAAAGGTAAGAAAAACCATGAAAAAAGAAATTTACGTCACATTTGAAGAAACATTAACCCGTACGGTTGCGCTAACAGTCGATAGTGAAAACGAGCTTGACCAACAAGTACGACAAGCCTACCAGAACGAACAAGTCGTGTTATCCGCGACTGACTTAACAAATGCTCAATATCTCACCAATACGCCAATCACTGACAACGATTGGGTTGAAATCTAAATCACTGGGGCGCACTGCGCCCTTCCCTGTGTGCCCCAGTCCCCGCAAGCGGGGCTCCCTTGTACCCCCGACCCCACCGGGGCCAAACGGTTTCGCTCGGCGCAACCGTCTTAAATTACTACACCTTTCTTTTTGCCATCCAAACTCTAATATAGGCAGTGATTGCTAAGGGCTAATGCCCTAAGCAACACTACGACCAATGACAAGGGTAAATAGCACAGCTCTGCTGCCCTTGTCATTGCCCAGTGCCTATATCACAATTCTCCTGTCAAAATGAAAGTTTGGTTAGTTAATCAAAGCCAATTGACCAACAGAAAAATTTTTAGAGAGGCAACTACATGATAAAGACAACCGTTACAACCCCAGCAAACACCTACCAATCATGCGTCCAACAACATCTCAATCAAGTTTCGGTTGATATTGACGCCAACACCCTCAATTTAGTAGCAGCAACCTTTCGGTTAACGGTCAGTGATACCGCTATCGCCCACTATTTTGTAAATTATTTAGGTGGTATCCTAGCGATGGCATTTCAAGACACCATGTCTGATGCCCATTTTCTATCAAATTTACAGCAAATCATTAATCAAGAACTGCCTAATTGGCAACGCAGCTATTAAAACCTAACAACTACTGCAAAAACTGAATCATGTTATATTAAACCTAGGAACGTGGCTGCCTTAAAAGATCGCTCTGGCAAAAAAATGCTCCTTTAATGCATGACAATTAACTTGAAAACAAATTGTTGACACCTGTGTGCCAGAACCCCTAACTCATGGTTGAGTTGGGATACATATGTCATTAAGAACCGACAGAAAGGAGGCCACTGATGCCCTACTTCATTTTAATTATCTTCTTTGCCATTTTTTGGGTGTTGCTTGGCTGGACGGCCAAACTCGTTGCCTATATTTTTGGCATTATTTTAGGCATTGCTAAGTTAATATTAGGACTATTAGGCAAGTTATTCATGATTTTATTAACGTGGTTACTCTGTGGCATCGCATTTTGTCTTGGTTGGTCATGGCGTTACATGCACAATAAATGGCAACAATATCGCTTGAATCAACCCTAAATTTAATGAATGGTCTAGATTGTGAAATTTCGCAAAATTTTTGCTTGTGAACTTGGCTGCCAACTAAAAAATGAGTTTGTGAATTGACGTGACTGCACAAACCATTGACAAGCCCGTCAAATCGACAACTAACTATAACCATTGTTATGTCAAATTATTTCATTACAATAAAAAAGCGACATTACTATAAGTTATGTCACTTTTTAATATGGTTCTGGTGCAAATTTTCCTCGCTGACTTGATTTTAGTATACTGGGTGCCAAGAAACGAGGGATTGCGCGCATGAATCACTTTAAGGGACGCCACTTTCAAAAGGACATCATCTTAGTAGCCGTTGGCTACTATTTCAGATTCATCTCAGCTATCGTGACATCGTTGAATTGCTTCGGGATCGGGGTATCACTGTTCATCACACCACGGTCATACGTTGGGTTCATCACTATGGCCCCATCTTTAAGGCTCTATGACGTCGGCATCAAACAGCTCACGCTAAAAGTTGGCGAATCGATGAGACCTATATTCGAGTTAAAGGCCGTTGGGCCTATTTGTATCGCGCTATTGACAGTAACGGTTTGACCATGGATTTTGAGCTACGAAAACACCGCGATTATACCGCATCCTATCACTTTTTGAAGCGTCTCTTGACGACCAATGGTCGGCCTGATCGATTAGTCACTGATCAATATCGGGCAACACTGAAAGCAGTGAAGCACCTGATAAAGCAAGACTATTTTAGCAAATCAGCCCACCAATGTTCCAAATATCGAAATAATTTGATTGAACAGGACCACCGATTCATTAAACGTCATCGTATCCGCTCAGCAAGCTTTCAAAGCATTCGAACCGCTAGTGCAACGTTGAGCGGTGTGGAAATTGTTCACGCAATACGCAAAAGAACCCGACGAGAGTTAAGTCTCATCGGGTTCTCAGTCGTGGACGAATTAGAAGCATTGTTAGCTGCATAACCTTCAACATAGGATCAATAGCTGGTTAGATGGTCATCTCTCACACTGTTTGCACCAGATCCACTTAGATTACTCTTTATTGAATCTTGGCCTATATATGAATCATACTGCGAAAAACCTTCTCTAATAAAAGATCATAATTAGTTGTAAGAATCATTTGGGGCGTAACTCCTTGTAGCGCTTTTATTTCAGGGTTATTCCAAAGACTATCGCTGTTCAATTGTGCATCATGTTTCTCTATGATTTTGCTAATTGAGTATTTTAAAAAAATATCTTTATTCTCTGTTTCAGAGAATAAATAACCAGGATACTCTTTTTTGTGTTCGGCGAATTGTCAAACTAAGTGCAACGGTTTGTCAAAAAATACTTCATATGGGGTTTCATAGTTTAACACTTTGCGAGGACGTTGATTTAATTCAACCACACATTAATACAAATATTGTAAGTCACTAGCCGGCGTTGGGTAAGCCAATACCAACCGTTGTAAATCTGGTAAAGTCACGTGTTTTTCAATTAACAACGTGAAGTAGTTAATCATCTCGTCGGCAACATCACTTAGAAGGGTAGCACCCACAACCTGCCCACTCGCTTTAGCAACCACTACTTTAGCTTGGGCTTGTTGTGCGCCAAAGCGGTAATAAGTGAACCACTTCGTCATATCAAGTGTATTGACACGATACTCATCTGGATGCTCAGTCGCCGCGGCCGCTCTGATCCCGACTTGCGCTAACTTGGGCGCTGCAAAAACCTGCGTTGGCACAACGGGATACTTTATGGCTGCGCCGGGATGCGTCAACTCACCGACCAGATAACGCGCTTCAAAACCTGCAACTGGCGTTAACTTCGGTACCGGTGTATCGCTGACATCCCCAATGGCATAAATGTGCGGGTTGGCCGTCTGCAAATGATCGTTGACTTGAATCCCATGCCGATCAAAGGTAACGCCCACGTTGGCTAGACCTAACTGGTCCGCGTTCGGAATCCGTCCCGCTGAGCTGATGACCAGATCCGTTGTCAGCTCGAAATTATCAGCTGTCAATTGTAGACCGGTCGCCGTTTTAGTAATTGCTTGGACATCCGTATTCAAGTCAAACGTGATTCCATCAGCCGTCATTGCGGCCATCAAATCCTTAACCAAATCTGCATCAAAAGCTTTTAACGGGCGGTCATTATGATGAATCACGTGCACATCAGCGCCAGCGGCATTTGCAATCGTCGCCAATTCAAAGCCTACGTAGCCACCACCTACGAATGTCACGCGTTTAGGCATCTGGTCCAAATCTAAGAAGTCAGTGCTCGTCTTAAAGTATTCGTGCCCGGTAATCGGTAGAATCGCCGGACGCTGACCAGTGGCAATCACGTAATCAGTCGCACTGACTACTCGATCCCCGACCGCTAACTGATTGTCGGATTGAAAGTGCGTTTGACCATGTAACGTTGCAATATCTTGCCCCTTTAGTCCGTTCAACGTCCCATCGTTGATGCCATCCGTATAGCCTCGTTTATGCGCCATCAGTGCTGTCCAATCAATTTTGGGCGCACCAATCAGGCCCCGCCCTTGTAAATGTTGCGCTGCTTGTCGCGCTTCGACGGCGCTTAATAGGATTTTCTTAGGGTCACAACCGCGGTTAGGACAAGTGCCACCCCACAGATCCGCTTCAACGATCAACACTGTCTTGCCCTGAGCCTTTAATCCGCTAGCCATGGCATTGCCGGCTGGTCCGCCACCAATCACAACAATATCGTACTGTTCCGCCATTCGAAATTCCTCCTTAAATTCATTAGCGACCATCAATTATCACAACCTAGTGTAACTGATTCATCCTTAATTGACGATTAAGATACTTCTTCATGTTGACTCAAGTAAGCCACGATTCGTTGGCTATCCAAATAGCCAACAACCCGATTTTCTTCCGTGACCGCCACATAATCGTGATCTGTCAATGCCGTAAAGGCGGTGCGTAACGTGGCTTGAACGTCTAATGATTGAATCCGACCACTCGCAACACTGGGTTTTTCTGTGAGATAACCCTGAATAAGCCCTACACGCCCAACGTAGACATCATAGACATTTTTAGCTCGACTCGCGCCAAAGAAGTTCCGCACAAAGTCGTTCACTGGATGCTGAGCCAGAGCAGCCGGCGTATCGACTTGTATTAACTGACCGTGTTGCATGACACCGATCC
Source organism: Weissella thailandensis (assembly GCF_005405465.1). Taxonomy (GTDB): domain Bacteria; phylum Bacillota; class Bacilli; order Lactobacillales; family Lactobacillaceae; genus Weissella; species Weissella thailandensis. The sequence continues at coordinate 10,003 of NZ_BJEC01000001.1, read as the reverse complement.
GGTCACCCAACTTCAACGCCTCATTCATATCATGCGTCACGAAGACGATCGTGTTGTGATAGCGGGCGTGTAGCCGTAAGACCAAGTCTTGCAATTGTTGCCGCGAGATGGGGTCTAACGCACTAAATGGTTCATCCATCAAAACAATATCTGGTTGCGCCGCAATCGCCCGTAAGATACCGATGCGTTGCTGCTCACCACCGGATAATTCTGACGGCATCCGGTCACGGTATTCCTTTGGATCGAGGCCAACTTCCGCCAATAGCTCATCAATCGTTTGATTAATTTCCTTATTAGCTGTCCCTTTCATTTCTGGAATCACGGCGATATTTTGCGCCACCGTCATCGTTGGGAACAAGGCAATTTGCTGTAAGACATACCCCATTTGCCACCGTAGACTTCGGACTGGTATCGTGGTTGTATCAGTACCATTAACTAGGATTTTACCAGCCGTCAATGGCTCTAAGCAGTTGATCATTTTAAGTGACGTCGTTTTGCCACTCCCAGAAGTCCCTACCAAAACAAATAGCTCACCCTGGTCAATCGTTAAATTAAGGTCGGGAATCACAGTCTGCCCATTAAAGTCTTTCTGGACGTGTTGAAATTCAATTGCCGTTGTCATTTAACGTCCCTCCTTCAATAAACCGTGCTTCACAAGATAGCGATGTGCAACCGTCGAAGCGGACTGCTTCTTAACATTGACTTCATAGTTCATTTCTTGCATATCAGTTTCTGAAATCTTTCCTGCTAACTTATTCAACGCTTTAACGACCTTAGGATGTTTGTTGGCAAAGCTCGTCTTCATCAACGGTGCCCCTTGATACGTTGGGAAGAAGTGATTGTTATCCTTCAATAAGGCCAAGTGATACTGCCGTAATTCACTATCCGTCGCATAGGCATCTACCAAGTTGATTTTCCCCTTACTGATAGCTTCATAGCGTAGCGCCGGCTCCATCGACTTTGCAGTCACGTCTAACCCATAAGTCTTCTTGATTCCTTTTAAGCCATCATTACGATCAATAAACTCTAGGGTCATTCCGGGTTTCAGAATCGATTCAACTTGCGTTAAGTCGCTGATTGTCTTCAAATGATGTTCTTGTTGAAATTTCTTAGTCACTGCCAATGCGTACGTATTGTTATACTGCATCGGCTTCAAGTAAGTCATTTGTTCCTGTTTAGCGAGGCGCTGTTTGGCGAGCTGATAGGTCTGGTTAGCTGTTTGACCAGCTGGGTTATTTCCCTTAACTAAGGTCTCCAGCACCGAGCCAGTAAATTCAGGATAAATATCAACCTGATTATCCTTTAACGCGCTGAATAAGAACGTGGTCTTGCCAAAGTTAGGCTTGAGCGTCACATGAACATGCTCATCTTCAGCTTCAATCAGCTGCTTATACATATTAATCAAGATTTCTGGTTCAGAACCGAGTTTACCTGCAATCGTAATTGTTTCAACTCGATTGGCATAAACACTATAAGCCCCGCCACCACCTAGTAAAGCTAAAATACCGACAAAGACAATTAAGGCGTGGCGTGGTTTAGCCGTTTGAAACCACCGAACGAGCGCACTCAGCAGAATTGCTAACAATGCTGATGAGATAGCCCCAATCAATAATAACGAGGTATCATTACGGTCAATACCGAGCATGATAAAGGTCCCGAGACCCCCAGCACCAATCAAAGCGGCCAAAGTAGCCGTCCCAATAATTAAGACGAGCGCGGTCCGAATCCCAGCAATGATCTGTGGTAGGGCAATGGGTAGTTCAACTTTAAACAACTTACGCATTCGTGACATCCCAAAGGCATCGGCGGCCTCTTCAATTGAGGCGTCAATTTCTGAGATACCCAAATAAGTATTTTGAAAAATTGGCAGTAAAGCATAGATCACCAGCGCAATTACTGCTGGCACCGTTCCAATCCCAACTAACGGAATCAATAACCCTAACAGTGCCAAAGACGGAATCGTCTGTAAGACACTCGTGAGCTGTAATAATCCCTCGGCCCACCGTGGTCGTCGAACGACCCAAATAGCCAACGGAATCGCAATTACCATTGCGATGACTAATGATGCTAATGAAATCCCCAGGTGTTGCCATAGCGCAGTCAGCAAATCCCCGCGTCGATCTATAAACGTCTGTATTAATGTCTGCATGCTAACCTCCAGTGCTCACCTTTATTGCTTAATAACTTCTTAGTTATCCATGTATTTAATCGTAGCATAATGCGCCAAAAATCATAGTAATACGCACCGGCAATTCACTAAATTTTGTAACTATTGTAGTTTCACGTTAAAATTATTCATTAATTTAAAATGGGTATTCGGATTTTATGGTGGAAAAGGGCTTATAAATCACCCTTCTCCAAATTCTTAATAAGTGTGGAAAAATCGACACCAAAGTTGTCTGTAATGTCGTGATCATTCACTTCATACCAATTGAAAGTATCGTATAACATAGCTTTATTGAAAGCACTTGAATTAAATCGTGGCTTACGCTTTTTATGGAGCTTCTCATTGAAAAGGATTTTGGCTCGTAAGGCATCAAACGAGTAACCTCTACCCATTCGCTCTACCTGCCTAATAATGCTGTTAATTGACTCCGTATAAGCATTAGTGAGCCTTTTATCAAAGTAGTCGAATATTTCGACATGCCAGTTGTCTACGGCTCTCACGAGGTCTTTATATGCGTCTTTAGAGTTGCTGGACATACAACGGTGTCTCCATTGACTATAACGAAGATGACCTTCATCTGGATCAGGAGTATCCCATATCCAGTAAAACTCTTCTTTGAGTTCATAGGCTTCTTTTAAAGCAGGAAGATTACCTAACCAAGTATCTAAGAGGAATGATTCACATTCATTTAAATCGTGTTTACGCTTTAGAAGGATAAACCTTTCACGCATAAGGGTACGTCTTTCTTTTTGGCTCATATGGACTTTCAAAGACTTCCTGACGTTATCTAAGGCTTGATTAGCCATTCTAACTACATGAAACTTATCTACGACAACTTTAGCGTGTGGAAGGATAGGGTTCACTGCGTCTTTATAGGGCTTCCACATATCCATTGTGACGTACTCAATGTAAGTCCTGTCACTGATTTCTGAAAGACGTTGGATGACTGTTTCCTTGTTACGGTTAGGCTTGATGTCATAAATAGTCCTGCGTTCAATATTAGTCAATACAAGCCGAGGTCTACGGATAATATGTATCTCGTCTATCCCAAGCCACTTAGAAGTTTCAAACTGGTATTCACGTTCTTTGAGTGCCACATAGTCCTTAAAAACGTTCCTAATGGTTTTCTCGTCAACACCAACGCTTTCTGCGACTTCTACAAAGGTCTTAGACATGGATTGCTCTTGAATGGACTTTAAAAGCCTTTTGGTCATACTACGCTTTTCATCTACAGATATTAGGCGTTCCAGAAGGTAGATCCGCATTCACGACACTTGTATCGTCTACGGTTCAATTGTAAGCCCACTCGCTTTAAACGAATGGGCAAATCCATAATTAGTTGATTTCTTGAACTGTGTTTGTACAACTTGTCAAAACCACATTCAGGACAACGTTCAGGTGGTCCGACTGCTTCAACTTTAAACATCATATCGGTTTCATTTTCTTGTGGCGGCTCTATTGTTTTAATGTCTGGTAGGGATAATAAGTCTGACATATTATTCATCCTTTATTACTCTGCGGTGTTAAGGTATCAATTATAGATTTGATGTCGAAATCATCAGTGTTAAATTATTTTTTGACCACAAATGTACTTAGAAAATCCCTTAAAGCATTAGCTGGTTCACTTGAATAGGGAGTTGTAAAAAAGTTCCCTTAGCCTGCACAGCAAGATAATTTCGAAACATCTTTATCAAAAGTTAGGACAGCCAGCTTCAATCCTTCTGCCATTGTTAGATATGGAGCCATCGTTTCTCTCAGATCTCCAACAGTTAAACCGAATTTCACAGCTAATGTTGCTGCATAAATTACGTCTCCTGCGTTTTCTGCCACTACATGCGCCCCTAACACTTTCAATGTTTTCGCGTCTGCCACTAATTTGAAAACACCTGTTGTTTCCCGATTAACGAGCGCTCTTGGAACAGCATCCAACGGCAATACCGATGTTTTCACTTCATATCCTTTTTCTTTTGCCTGTTGATCCGTTAAACCAACCGTTGCAATCGATGGAGAAGTAAACGTAACGCCTGGAACCACTTCTAAATTGACCTTTTGATTTAGTCCTCCGATTGCATTACGAGCAGCAAGTCCACCTTCATAAGCAGCTACATAAACAAATTGGGGACCGAGAGTGACATCTCCAGCTGAATAAATTCGGGAATTGGTCGTTTTAAGATAATCATCAATGACAATTTCACCACGGGAACCAACTTCAACGCCTGCTGCATGTAAGTTTAATGATTCTGTATTTGGTTTTCTTCCAGTAGCAATTAGCAATTGTTCTGCTTCAATAATTCGCTTTTTACCATTTATCTCAACATGAACTTTTTTAATGTCTCCATCTTGCTCAACTCGTTCATAGGTTGCACCTGTTACTAAATTAATTCCCTGTTCTGTTAAGGCCTTAGTAATGGCTTCTGAAATTTCAGGATCGTATTCTTTTAATAGACGCTCGCTTCTTTGAATCAAAGTGACTTCTGACCCGAGGTTATGAAATAGTTGTCCTAATTCCATGCCGATATATCCTGAACCAATTACGGTAAGACGATTTGGAACCTTCTTTAATTCCAATAAGCTAGTGCTTGTTAAATAATCTACTTCATCTAATCCGGGAATATTAGGTGCAGTTGAAGAAGCACCTGTAGCTATTAAAAATCTTTTGGCTGTGATTTGATTGCTATTTACTTCAACTGTATTTTCGTTTACGAATTTTGCTTCACCTTTTATTAATTCAAAACCATAATCATCAATTAAATTCACATATTTTTCATTTCGTATCTCGGTTACTAAATCATTCTTTTGTTTTACTAATAGCGCTAAATCAACATTTGAAGCCGAAGTGTGTAATCCCACAAATGGATTATTTTTTGCTAGATGATTGATTTCCCCTGCTCTTAATAAGGTCTTAGAAGGAACGCATCCGACATTAACGCAAGTTCCACCCACCGTTCCACGCTCAATCATAGCCACTTTTGCGTTCAAAGTAACGGCTTCAATGGCAGATGAAAAGGCAGCTCCACCAGAACCGATGATGATGTAATCATAATCATAGTTACCTTCATCATTTAAACTTACATCTGTCCTTTTTTCCGATTGCACTTGTATTTCTTCTGCTTCGCCCGGTTGATATTGTGCGTCAGTAATCGGTGTTTTCGCGATATCAATGTCTACATCATACGGTAGTTCAAACAGTGCTTCTCCGCGACGAAAGTCTACTTCAATCCCTTTTGCACCTGCATTTTCAAGAGCAACCGCAATATGTTCTTCACAACCAGTGCAGGTCATTCCTTCAACGTTTAGCCGATATTTTTTCAATAAATTCGTCTTTTGTTCCGATTGAAATTCTTCTGCTTCGCCCGGGTGATAGTTTGCGTCAGCAATCGCCTTTATTGCACTTTCAACCTCAATATCATCGGGCAGTTCAAATACTGCTTCACCACGACGATAACTAGACTCAATATTTTTAGCACCTATCTTTTCAAGTGCTGATTCTACGTGTTTTTCACAACCCGTACAAGTCATTCCTGAAATGTTTACCTTAAATTTATTCATAAAAAAGCTCCTTTCGTTAATTAATCTCTCATGTTAATGTTTCTATTATTGGACACGAATGTAATTGCTTTTCATCTGGACATCGTTGTTTTAAGTCGTCTAACATAGTTTCAATTCGTTTTAAATCCTCTATTTGTTTTTGCACTTCCTTTTGTTTTTTAGAAACAAATTCGAACATATCTTGACAACGAACTTCATCTTTATCTACAACACCAAGTAATTTATAAATCTCGCTTAAAGAAAAACCAAGTTCCTGTATTCGTTTAATAAACCCAACACGCTTAACGTCATCATATGAATATATCCGATAACCAGCTTCCGTTCGGTGAGGTTCTTGTAATAAATTTTTTCGCTCGTAATATCTGATCGTTTCTTTATTAACTCCACATTTATCTGCAAACTCACTAATGTGATAAATCATCTTATTTCACCCTATGAATATTATAAACCATGTACCATAGTACACGTTCAAGTAAATTGGACTATTTTATTTTTTTCCCAAAGTATCACTCGTATGTGATTGATACTTTTATATAATACTATTGATTATCCTAACATCCCACCAGAAAATCCGATTTAAACACCAGTTGTTTTTAAACTATTAAGAAAGTAATTCCACTATATATTCCGAAGACCCTTTAAAATGAGGCTGGCTAGTTTTTACAAAGCTATTAGATGAACCACTCAATGGATTATCATTACCACTAAGGAGGCCCCAACAATGGCTACGCGCTTGTGCTAAAAATTGGTTAACTAGCGGCAATCCCACATTACGGACTATTTTTTGGCTAGTAAGATGGCCGCTCAATGCCTGTCAGGCTATGCGTGATAAAATTTCGTTTTCTTCCTCCAAAATAGCGAGACGCTTTTCTAATTGCTTGACATCCTTTAACGTCTTTGACCGACCCTGAATCATGACTGGGGTAGCTTGCTTGACCCAAATAGCAATAGAATCTTTTGAAGGTCCAGATTCCTCTGCCAATGATTTAAGCGAACGTCCTTCTTGGTGAAGTTTAACCAGTGAATCTTTAAAATCTTGTGAATAACGAATTGACATAAAAATACTCCTATACTTTCATTTTACGGACTGAATAAAAATAGTCCATTTTTTTAGTATAAGAGCAAACAGACGGGTTTACTCATTACGACAATCAATATGATGAAATTGACAAAAATAGGAACTTGAACTACTCAAAATGAATAAAAAAACAAGAAGCACTCGAAAAATCTCATGATTTCCAAGTGCTCCTTGTTTTTTGGAGAGCGTAACTAGGTAACTTATGTCACGACTGGTTCTGTTGCAAAGTTTTAGATAAAGAATAAAATCCCTTACGGTATCTATGATTTCAGCTGGAATTCCCAATATTACCTTGATTTCAGTACAGACCGAAAACCCGAAGAGAGTGCCTTCTTTTCGGGTTTTCTTATATAATCCTCGAATGGCTTCCATGCCTTTAATCGTGGTAGAGGCAGTGCGTAAACTTCGATAGAATTTATTGCGTCTCTTTACTGGACGGTGGTCTTGTTCAATCAAATTATTCAGGTATTTAATGGTATGATGTTCTGTCCCTTGATAAAAGCCGTATTCTTTTATTTTCTTAAAGGCACTTGTAATAGAGGGGGCTTTATCTGTAACTACAACCTTCGGTTCATCAAACTGCTTCACTAACCGCTTAAGAAAAGCGTAGGCTGCTTGTGTGTCCCGTTTTTTACGTAACCAAATATCCAAGGTTAAATCATCTGCATCGATGGCTCGATACAAATAATGCCATTTTCCTTTAATTTTGATGTACGTTTCATCCATTTTCCATGAATAAAAGGATTTTTTATTTTTCTTTTTCCAAATTTGATAGAGTAGTTTTCCATATTCTTGCACCCAACGATAAATCGTCGTATGAGAAACGTTAATGCCACGATCATATAAGATTTCTTGAACTTCACGATAGCTAAGGTTATAACGAAGATAGTAGCCCACTGCTACAATAATCACATCCTGCTGAAATTGCTTTCCTTTAAAATGATTCATCGTCATTCCTCCTGCTATCTTTTTCTATTATTCTACCTTATTTGATAGTAGATTTAAAACTTTGCAACAGAACCATAATAACCATGCTATTTCTTTTTTGTTGTTATTTCCTATCAACAATCGTCATACATAGCTGGTTATTCGTGGGATTGAAATTTGCAAAAAACAAAAAAATCTTTAAGTTTGATTATCCTCTAATTTTGACTCTTTATAAGTACTAATAAGAAATAAGATAGCTCCACTAACTAAAAATACATCCGCAGTATTAAAAATTGGATAATTAATAAATGTAACTTCGAACATATCTGTTACTTCCCCAAAAATTAAACGGTCTATAACATTTCCCATTGCACCTCCGATAAAAAAGCCAAAGGCTATACGCGTTAGCTTATCAGTTACTTTACGAGAATAAATAAGACCAACGACTATAACAATAATGGCAATGCTAATTAAGAATATTTTTTGTCCTGAAAAAATTCCCCAAGCAGCACCTGCATTTCGATGAGATGTTAATTGGAAAAAACCATTGATAATGGGAATGGATTGCCCGTAGTCCATAAAATTTCTAACTAAATATTTAACAAACTGATCAATACTTAGTGTGAGAATAATGATCCAATACAAAGTCGTCACCTCAAAGTTTATTTTCTATAAAGATTTATACTCATTACTTTAAAAGGAAAGGGGATATAACAATAAAATTTTTGAACTATTACGGTTAATTAGGAATTTAAATTTACGAAGTCAGACCACAGGTTAGAAAATATATTATTTTCTGCCATGATATAAAATCCTAATCCTATAAACACAATTGGAATAACCCATCGGCCGTATTTCTCAAGTGTTTCAGAAACATATCTAAATCTTGCTAGACGATAGCCGATTAAACACCAAACCGCAACCATTATAAAGAAAGTAACAACTGTAATGACCAGTTGGTTGTTATTTAAAGTAGAAAAGAATGGAACATAAATTCCAATATTGTCTCCACCATTGGCAAATGTGATAAATGCTACACTTAAATAGAACTTATTAAATTTATTAAAACTAGAAAGAATAGCACCTTCATCTTCATCTTCACCCTTTATAAACAGTTTAACTCCTAAATAGATCGGGATTAGTCCTAATAAACCCACCCATTGATCAGGAATGAGTGTTACTCCAAAGGTAGCTAAAAGACTGATTAAAACTAAAAGTGCAAAACCAAGATATTGACCAATGACTATATCTTTAGGATAAATACGATTTCCCTTCACCGTTCGTCCATTACTTGCTTTAGCTTGTGAACTTGCCTGAGAGAACAGCAACATCAAGACAAAAATGTCATCGATATTGGTTACTATAAAAGACCCTAAAGCAGAGAGAATGGTTAAAATTAAATTCATAAAAAAATCCTTTTTAAATTGCTCCATAAACGGAATAATAGATATTTAGTTATGTTAGTTTGTTACACATTCTATTATTCTACCTTATTTGATAGTAGATTTAAAACTTTGCAACAGACCTCACGACTCCTTTAACTTATTTTAACCTTGACTTCAAATAGCTTAGTTCACTACTTAAGATATCATTTTGCTCTTTTAAATTTTCAAGATCCTGTTTCAATTGTTCGTCATCTTTTTCATTATGCGATCCTGAGTGCATACCCCTCATCATAAATATCATCATTATCGGACATAATAAAAGTAATAACCACTGCATTGTCATCGCTCCTTAACTAAGTTCTTTAGAGTAGCAACTTCTTCTTTTAATTGCTCAGTTTGGATTTTTAAACTTGCTATATCATTTTCGGAACCAGTGTGTTTTGAATGATCTTCTCCATGCATATGATGATGCCCAGCATGTCCGTGCCCTTTATGCATAAACATCATTGAGATAGGGCAAATTAGTAGTAATAGTAGTGGTAAGAGATTAAGTAATGCTTCCATGTGAATCTTCCTCCTTAGATTTTTTGAGATAGATGTAAGTTAATATAGAGCCAATTAATAGGACTATGGACAGGACTTGAGCCATTCACAAGTTTGCTGTTAGCATTAAACTGTCGGTCCGTAATCCTTCAATCCAGAATCTCCCGACGGAATATAGTGAAACATAAATTAAAATTATTTTCCCAAATCAATTTAATTTTTTCTTTGAGCTGATTATCAACACGTTCGTGTTGCCTAGGTTGATATCTTTTCCAATGGTAATAGGTGCTGCGCGGTAATTTCAGTGCCGAAAGAATAATTGATAAGCGGTGTCGCAATAACTGATCTTCTATG